>UGTZ01000001.1:1057500-1712500 GCA_900455085.1 Providencia rettgeri
GTTTTCCGCAATACTCATTAGCTCAAAAGCAGATGAAGCTACCCGGGGGAATGATTGCTTTTGAACTTAAAGGGGGACTTGAGGCGGGTAAGCAGTTTCTGAACCGTCTACAGCTATTTTCTTGTGCGGTTAGCCTCGGTGATTGTGAGTCATTGGCTCAGCACCCTGCAAGTATGACCCATTCTACTTACACTGCTGAGGAACGAAAACAGTATGGGATTAGTGATGGGCTTATTCGTTTATCAGTTGGGTTAGAAAGCGCTAATGATTTGATTGCCGATATTAAGCAAGCGCTCTTTTGATACCACAATAGGTAACAAAAGGCCCTATATCATATAAATATAGGGCCTAAATTCACTTTACGAATACTTTAGTCGATTAAGATTTTTGAAATTTACGCATTACAAAGAAGGTGACGCTCAATATAGCGACCCATGCAAACCCGACGAGAAGGGCAACTTGTGTATCTTTAAAGAAGCCAAGTAGCGCGATAACAAAGACCATAAATGCAATAGTAATTGCAGGGCCAATCGGCCAAAATGGAACTGGGAATTTGAGTTTTTTAACTTCTTCAGCGCTCATTTGGCGACGCATTGCGACATGAGAAAGTAGGATCATTAACCAGACCCAAACAGTTGCAAAGGTTGCGATTGATGCAATAATCACAAAGATTTTTTCTGGAAGTAGGTAGTTCAAATACACTCCGAGTAACATTACCACGGACATCACCATCACAGTGACCCAAGGCACCCCACTTTTCGTTAACTTGGTAAAGACTTTAGGTGCCTGCTTGTCTTGTGCCATACCATACATCATACGACCAGCACCAAAAATATCACTATTGATAGCTGAGACAGCTGCTGTGATCACCACGATATTTAAGATATTTGCCGCTGATTGAATACCTAAGCTATCAAAAATTTGGACGAATGGGCTGCCATTCTGACCAATTTGATTCCACGGATAGATGCACATCAGAATAAAAAGTGTTAACCCATAGAATAATAAAATACGAATGGGTACTGCATTGATTGCTTTAGGAATAGTTTTTTCTGGATTTTGTGCTTCACTGGCGGTAATACCGATCACTTCGATACCCCCAAAGGCGAACATTACGATAGCTAAGGATGCAATAACACCTTCAATACCGTTAGGCATAAAGCCACCGTGTTCCCAGAGATTTTGGATACCTACCGCATGGTCAGTTTCTTGGCCGAAACCGTAGAACATTAAGAAGGTACCACCAACAATCATTGCGATGATTGCGGAGACTTTCACGATAGACAGCCAAAATTCCATTTCACCGAAAATTTTAACATGGCATAAATTGAGCGCACCAATAAATAGCACGATACTTAATACCCATACCCATTGGTCAACATGTGGAAACCAGAACCCCATGTACATCCCGAAAGCGGTAATATCAGCCAAGCACACGACTAACATTTCAAATACGTAGTTCCAGCCAGTCAAAAAACCAGCGAGGGGGCCCATGTAATGGCTAGCGTAGTGAGAGAATGAACCGGGTACTGGGTGATGTACTGCCATCTCGCCTAAGGCTCGCATGACCATAAATACAGCGGCACCACCGACCATATAAGCGAGTAAAACTGCTGGACCTGCCGCTTGAATGGCAGAAGCAGAACCATAAAATAAGCCGGTACCAATCGCTGACCCTAGAGCCATAAAGCGAATGTGCCGAACACTCAGCCCCTTTCTGAGTTGATTTTGTTCACTACTTTGCATGTCTTTTCCTGTCTTTTTCTTCGTTCGATATGTTGTTCCGAATATGCTTTCGGTATTGTTTATTCAGTCGGACGTACTTTATTGAACCCTAAGGTGGCTACATTATCACAAACTTCCTTGTTCGTGAGATAGATATCTGCAATATAATGCGTGCTTAGCTAACTATTTTAGGAGTGATATGAAATACCCAATTAATGAAATTTTCCAAACCATTCAGGGAGAGGGGGTTTTTACTGGTGTTCCAGCTGTGTTTATTCGTTTACAGGGCTGCCCAGTTGGATGTAGCTGGTGTGATACCAAACAAACATGGGAAAAAGAACAAGATAAAGAATCGACCCTAGGGGATATCGCACTTAAAACGATTGATTCAGATGTATGGGCTATGGCGAGCGGTGAGGAATTGATTCAATTAATGAAAGAAAAACACTTTAGCGCACAGCATATTGTTATTACCGGCGGTGAGCCTTGTATTTATGATTTACAGCCACTGACTGGGATATTAGAACAACACGGATATCAATGCCAAATTGAAACTAGCGGCACATACCCTATTCAATGCACAGATAACACATGGGTTACCGTATCACCAAAAGTCGGTATGAAAGGAGGGTTACAGGTGATCAGCCAAGCAGTAAATCGTGCTAATGAAATTAAGCATCCTGTTGCTCGCGAAAAAGATATTGAGGCTCTTGAGAAAATTTTAGCATTACGTACTGTCGAGCCCTCTCCATCAGTGGCATTGCAGCCAATTAGCCAAAAGGCGGCAGCAACAAAATTGTGTATTGCAACCTGCATTCAACGTAACTGGCGGTTATCGATTCAGACACATAAGTATTTGGATATTCAATAATAAAAATAGCGATAACCTAGCAGTAACCCCCAATAACTGGAAAACGCTTATTGGGGGGCTTTAAATTATCTAAATGGTTGGGTTAATGGTACTTCAGGATCTGGCTCGTGAGTAATACGGTTACGTAAGTCACGGCGAATAATTTCAATAGACCAAAACCAAATTAAATGGCCAAATATTTCTGACACATTCTCATACCATGGCAGGTCGAAAAGTGGAGGGGTGAGCCCCATTAGAGGGAATGAAATCATGTGGACAAATAATTGCGCCAGTGCACCTGCTAACAACCCTTGCCATAGCTTAATTTTAGGGAATATTTCAGCAACAATGCAATATCCGACCGCAAACACGATAGAAAATATGATGTGAGTAACACCCACAGAGTTAAAAACGTGCCCAGCAAAGGTATAAACTGCAGAGTTAGGATCTGCAATTCCTAACCAATCTCTTAAGAAAATATAAGGTGGATTGAGGAAATTGCGTGAGCAGTCAATTTGTTCTGCTGCACGAATCAGTGTTTCAGGTGAACAAGCGGTACTAAACATATCCGTTGGACTTCTTGGGGGTAATGGAACTTCAGCGCCCCACTTGACAAACGAAGAGACAATACCTGCAATTAAACCGATAAATGCTGCCAGCCCATAGCGCCTTCTGGACTTAGGTGTTTGTTGAAATAGATTCATTTTCCCTGCCTTATTAAAAGTAAATAATGATAAATAATAGATCAGGTTATAATTTGATGCACTATGTCAAATAAATGTTTTTATATCCTTAATGTTAAGGGGGGAATATCAGCCACTGATTTATTGCCTTAATCTCGACTTAATAACGTATGGATCTTTAGGATTTAGCCTGTAAAAGGCAGTCAGGAAGCTTTCTATACAGCGTTGGGCATTGATATTGGTGATGAGTGATAAGTCGAAAGTAAGGATATAGGGATTTAGCTCCTCATTTATGTTTAAAACCTATTAGGCTTGCCGCTAAGTCAGCAGTCTGAGGAGCGTGTATCCCTATGATAAATGGCTTTTTTAGTGCATTAGCTTTTAAGCTTCTCCGCGATAGACGCAGCCTGCATTGCAGGTTTCTTTTACAGTAACCGCACTTAATAATGGTAGTAAAGGCTTAGTTTGTTGCCAAATCCACTGGGCTAACACCTCACTAGTTGGGTTTTCTAACCCTTCTATATCATTTAAATAGTGATGGTCTAAGCGTTCCCAAATAGGCTTAAAAGCGGCTTTTACATCGGAGAAATCAATAATCCAACCACTATGTGAGTCGACTTCACCGGTGATTTCTAAACGCACCATGAAAGAATGGCCATGGAGTCGGCCACACTTATGACCCTCTGGTACATGAGGAAGTTTGTGGGCGGCTTCGAAAGTGAAATCTTTATAGATTGTTGTGCTCATATGTGGCTCCTTGTTGTGAATAAACAGCGTATTGTACTGCATTTTTAGGTGAAAATATCTTTAATTACTAAAATAGCGTTAACCGCTTTTATCAATATGATCCATCAGTTAATTGCTTTAGGCTTTTTAGTTATTAATTATGGCTATCGTTTCTTATCCCATTATCTAGGGTTGTTATAACCTAACGGCATACCCTATATGTTTCAGGTACTGCGGTATTTTTTGCTTTATTACCCTAATTATTTGGGGGAATGGGCAGGTATTAGGTTGTCGGTCTTTTCTGGGGTAATGACATGGCATCGTTTTTTTAAATCAAAGATGAATAACGCTGGGGTTACAAGATAATGACAAAAAAACAGCCGCCATTAGCGGCGCTGCCAATATCTGTTGAGCAATTAACACGTTTACAGACGGCCGTTGATGATTTTTCATCTCATCAACTCGCATGGCTTTCTGGGTATTTGTGGGGAGTGGTAAATCAAAATACGCAAGTTGATGCATCGGTCAGTACGCCTGCAGTTACGCAAGACACTATCACAATTATCTCAGCTTCACAGACAGGAAATGCACGTCGCCTATCAGAGCAGCTCAGAGAGCGCTTGGTTGCTGAAAAAATTAGTGTGAACTTAGTGAATGCAGGGGATTATAAATTCAAGCAAATCAACCAAGAGAAAGTGTTGGTTATTGTAGCGTCAACACAAGGTGAAGGGGAGCCCGCCGAAGAAGCGGTTGCACTGTATAAATACCTTCATTCTAAAAAAGCCCCTAATTTATCACAAACCAGCTATGCGGTTTTCGCGCTGGGAGATTCTTCTTACGAAAAATTTTGCCAAGCGGGTAAAGATTTCGATTCGCAACTTGCATCATTAGGGGCCGTATCGTTAACCGAGCGAATTGATGCCGATGTTGAGTATCAAGCGATTGCGAGTGAGTGGGTTGAAAACCTGACACAAATTTTAAAAGCTCGCCTTCCTGCTCAAAGTGATAGCCAATTATTGGCGACTCAAACAGGAAGTGTGAATGAAATTCATTCATCACCTTATAGTAAAACTGCGCCATTAACTGCGTCACTTCT
This sequence comes from Providencia rettgeri, assembly GCA_900455085.1. Taxonomy (NCBI): domain Bacteria; kingdom Pseudomonadati; phylum Pseudomonadota; class Gammaproteobacteria; order Enterobacterales; family Morganellaceae; genus Providencia; species Providencia rettgeri. The sequence continues at coordinate 1,062,581 of UGTZ01000001.1, forward strand.
GAGCAATCAAAAGATCACCAGTCGAGACTCGCAAAAAGATGTTCGCCATATTGAAATTGATCTCGGTGACTCTGGTTTACGTTATCAACCTGGTGACGCGCTAGGTATTTGGTTCGATAATGACCCTGCTTTAGTTGATGAGCTGGTGGCTTTGTTGTGGTTGCAAGGTGACGAAGAAGTCTTTATTGGTTCACAGCGCCATTCATTACGCGATGCGCTAATTTATCAATTAGAACTGACACAAAATACCCCAGTAATTGTTGAAAAATACGCTCAGTTGTCAAAAGATGATGCGTTGTTGTCATTGATTAGGGATAAAGCCGCTATTTTGCACTACGCACAAAATACGCCAATCGTCGATATGGTACGCCAAGCGGCATCTCAGCCTACTGCCCAAGAATTTGTTGACCTACTGCGTCCGCTAACCCCTCGTTTGTACTCGATTTCTTCTTCCCAATCTGAGGTAGAAAATGAAGTTCATGCAACGGTTGGGGTTGTCCGCTATGAGATTGATGGTAAGGCACGTACTGGTGGTGCATCAGGTTTCTTAGCTGACCGCTTAAATGAGGATGATGAACTTCGCATATTCATTGAACACAATGATAACTTCCGTCTACCACAAGATCCAAATACGCCGGTGATCATGATTGGTCCAGGAACGGGAATAGCGCCATTTCGCGCTTTCTTACAGCAGCGTGACAATGACGGTGCGACAGGGAAAAACTGGTTATTTTTTGGTAACCCACATTTTGTTGATGACTTTCTCTACCAAGTGGAATGGCAGCGCTATGTCAAAGACGGTTTATTAACCCATATTTCATTAGCATGGTCCCGCGACCAGCAAGAAAAAATCTATGTACAAGATAAACTTCGCGAACAAGGTGAAGAAGTATGGCAATGGTTACAAGAAGGTGCGCACATCTATGTATGTGGTGATGCAAACCGGATGGCCAAAGATGTCGAACAGGCATTATTAGATATCGTCAGCCAATACGGGAACATGGATAGTGAAGAAGCTGATGAATTTTTAAGTGAGCTGCGCGTAATGCGCCGTTATCAGAGGGATGTTTATTAATGAGCAATGAACAACAACAAAAGCCCTTAATTGTCGAAGGTAAACTTGCTGACAGTGAACGCATGAAGCAAAACAGTAATTACTTGCGTGGAACCATTAAGGATGACTTAAAAAATGGGTTAACGGGAGGTTTTGAGGGTGATAATTTCCTGTTGATTCGTTTTCACGGTATGTATCAACAAGATGACCGTGATATTCGTGCCGAGCGGGCAGAACAAAAACTCGAGCCTCGCCATGCAATGATGCTGCGTTGTCGTTTGCCGGGCGGCATAATTACGCCCAAGCAATGGCTTGATATTGATAAGTTTGCCACGGAGCATACGCTGTATGGCAGTGTGCGTATTACGAATCGGCAAACATTTCAGTTTCATGGCATCCTCAAAGGGGATGTAAAGCCTGCCCATCAAATGCTAAGTCATGTTGGTTTAGATGCCCTTGCAACGGCGAATGATGTTAACCGTAACGTGTTATGCACTTCTAACCCTGTGCAATCCGAATTGCACCAACAAGCCTATGAATGGGCAAAGAAAATATCTGAACATTTATTACCGCGCACTAGTGCTTACGCGGAAATTTGGTTAGATAAAGAAAAGATAGTGACAACGGATGAAGAGCCAATTTTAGGGCAAACTTATTTGCCACGAAAATTTAAAACCTCAGTCGTGATCCCACCACTAAATGATGTGGACTTGCATGCAAATGATATGAACTTTGTCGCAATTGCCCAAAACGGTGAGTTGATTGGTTTTAACGTGCTGGTGGGTGGGGGCCTTGCTATGACTCATGGGGATACCGCAACATTTCCTCGCTTAGCCAGTGAGTTTGGGTTTATTCCATTAGACAAAACATTAGCCATTGCAGAAGCGATAGTCACCACTCAACGGGATTGGGGCAATCGAACTGAACGTAAAAATGCAAAAACCAAATATACCCTTGAACGTGTAGGAGTCGATACTTTCAAAGCAGAGGTCGAAAGGCGCTCTGGTGTAACTTTTGAGCCCATTCGGCCTTATCAATTCACTGAACGTGGTGACAAAATTGGCTGGCTCAAAGGGATTGATAATCGCTGGCACTTAACATTGTTTATTGAAAATGGTCGATTAATTGATTTAGAAAATAAGCCATTAAAAACCGGTGTGGCCGAAATTGCGCGTATTCATCAAGGTGATTTTCGTTTAACGGCAAACCAAAACTTAATTGTCGCGGGGGTGCCTGAAAGTGAAAAAGCGGCAATTGAAGCGATTGCCAGATCTCATGGGTTAATGAGTGATGACATAACGGCGCAACGTGAAAATTCCATGGCTTGTGTATCATTTCCAACTTGCCCGCTCGCGATGGCGGAAGCCGAACGCTTTTTACCTGAATTTATTAGTCAGGTGGAAAGTATTATGGCCTCTCATCAAGTGGCCAATGAACATATCGTTTTGCGGATAACGGGTTGCCCTAATGGCTGTGGGCGAGCGATGTTGGCAGAGGTTGGGCTGGTCGGTAAAGCTATTGATAGATATAACTTACATTTAGGTGGAAATCGCATTGGTACTCGTATTCCACGCATGTATCGTGAAAACATTAGCAGTGCGGAAATTCTAACCATTTTAGATGAATTAATTGGCGACTGGGCAAAGGCACGCTTGCCTGACGAAGGGTTTGGCGATTTTCTTATTCGCACCAATGTCGTAAAACCGGTATTGAATTCAGCCATCGATTTTTATGAGGTAAAGGAGGCGGTATGAGTCGACTTGAGCTAGCAACACTCACCGCACTCGATAAGCCCCAACAAGTCGCTTATCTCGCGGAGTTTAATTCCCAGTTAGAAGCTATGAATGCATTGCAACGGGTTGAGTGGGCGGTTGAATATTTACCCGCAGAGTTTGTGTTGTCTTCCAGCTTTGGTATCCAAGCGGCACTAACATTGCATATGGTGACGCAAATTGTGCCAAATATCCCAGTTATTTTAACGGATACCGGTTATTTGTTCCCAGAGACCTATCAATTTATTGAGGCGTTAACAGATAAGTTGAATTTAAATTTACAGGTGTATCGAGCAAAGCAGTCACCTGCTTGGCAAGAGGCGCTATATGGTCAACTTTGGACGCAAGGGCTTGATGGTATTGAGCGTTATAACCAATTGAATAAAGTTGAGCCAATGGAGCGCGCGTTACATGAATTACAGGCACAAACTTGGTTTTCAGGTTTACGGCGAGAGCAATCAGTAAGCCGCGCAAATTTGTCTGTGCTAGGTATCGGAAAAGGCATTTTTAAAGTTTTACCAGTGATTGATTGGAATAATAAGCAAGTTTATGAATATCTAACAAAATATGATTTACCCTATCATCCTCTGTGGGAGCAAGGGTATTTATCGGTTGGTGATACCCATACAACTCGCAAATGGGAAGAGGGAATGAATGAAGAAGATACTCGTTTTTTGGATTAAAGCGTGAATGCGGGCTGCATGAAAACTAAATACTCGTCATAATTCAAGCCGCAGCGTTGTTGGCTACGTGCAACTCGAATTATTTAGGGTATTGAATAGTTAAGCAAATAATAACTAAATAAACAAAATATTTGTTTAATTACAAAGGAATGCTTTTGTATTTAAAAAAGTATTTCAAGCTAATCATTAAATTAAATCAGTAATTAGTTAACTTGTTAAATTTAATCTAAGTTTTGTTTTTTATTTGTATTTATCGATTTTCTATCAGGATTGTGATGATTATTTGGCTTATTCCTTTCAGTTACAAGAAAGAGCTTTTTGTCATTTCAAACCTATTGTTTGAAGCCATATAGTCAATTTTATATTTCTTATAATCAGTTTATATAACGATGGGTGAGCAAGATGGATTATTTACCATTATTTGTCGATGTCCGCACGCGAAAGGTCGTATTAATTGGCGGCGGTGTTGTCGCAGCACGAAAAGCAGAATTGCTAATAAAAGCACAAGCTGACTTAGTGGTCATCTCACCGACGTTATGTATGCAATTACAAGCTGAACACCAACAAAATAAATTTGTTTGGTTAGCTGAGGATTACCAATCCATTCATTTAGATGATGCTTTTTTAGTTATCGCTGCAACAGATGATGCGTTACTCAATGAAACCGTTTTCTATGACGCTAATGAACGGAAAATATTCGTTAACGTGGTTGATGACCAGCCGTTATGTTCATTTATTGTACCTTCTATTATTGATCGTTCCCCGGTGATTGTGGCGATCTCTTCAGGAGGGACGGCACCTGTTTTGGCTCGTTTACTTAGAGAAAAACTGGAAACGATGCTACCAACTTCCTTGGGAAAAATGGCAAAAATAGCCAGCCGCTGGCGTCATAAAGTCAAAGAAACACTAACGAGTATGCGTGAAAGAAAGCGCTTCTGGGAAAAAAGCTTCAGTGGGCGTTTTGCTTCGCTAGTTGAAAAAGGGCAATTCAGTGAAGCGGAACAACAATTGGAACGTCAATTGTATGAGCCGGATAACCATGGCGAATTAACCTTAGTCGGTGCTGGGCCGGGTGATGCAGGGCTACTCACATTAAAAGGGTTACGAGTTTTACAAAGTGCAGAGGTGGTTTTGTATGACCATCTGGTAAGTGAAGAAATACTCGAATTGGTTCGTCGCGATGCTGACAAAATTTGTGTTGGGAAACGCGCAGGAAATCACAGTGTTTCCCAAGAAGAAACCAATGCTTTGATCGTGAAATTTGCTCAACAAGGTAAAAAAGTGGTGCGCCTGAAAGGTGGCGATCCTTTTGTGTTTGGGCGAGGGGGAGAAGAGCTACAAGTTGCGGCACAAGCGGGGATCCCATTTCAAGTGGTTCCTGGTGTAACAGCGGCGATTGGTGCAGCCGCTTACGCGGGGGTTCCGCTGACTCACCGCGAGCACTCACAGAGTATTACGTTTATTACAGGTCATTGTCGTGAAAATGGAATGGAACTTGATTGGCAGGCGCTTGCTCGAGGGAACCAAACGCTAGCTATCTATATGGGCACCGTAAAGGCCGCAAAAATCAGCGAACAGTTGATTCAATTCGGCCGTGCTGAAAATACCCCTGTTGCTGTTATCGGCTGTGGTACAAGGCGTGAACAAAAAGTAGTGACTGGCAAATTAAACGAGCTTGAAGTATTAGCACAGCAGGCACCCGCTCCTGCTTTGATAGTGGTTGGTGAAGTAGCTGCATTGCACCAACAACTCGCGTGGTTTGGTTCTCAAACCGAAGACATCAGATGGCGCAGTGCCGTATTGGAACTGGCTTAAGTAAGGGGCTATCGTGAACGACAAAAAATTGACTCATTTACAGCAGTTAGAGGCAGAAAGTATTCATATTATTCGTGAAGTTGCCGCCGAATTTGCTAACCCAGTCATGCTGTACTCTATTGGTAAAGATTCCTCTGTGATGCTCCATTTAGCACGCAAGGCATTTTATCCGGGAAAACTGCCATTTCCTCTCTTACATGTTGATACGGGGTGGAAATTTCGTGAAATGTACGAGTTTCGTGATGCAACAGCAGAAAAATACGGTTTTGAGCTACTTGTTCATCGTAATCCTGAAGGAGAAAAGCTGGGGATCAATCCGTTTGTACATGGCAGTGCTAAGCACACCGATATTATGAAAACCGAAGGCTTAAAGCAGGCTTTGGATAAATATGGTTTTGATGCTGCATTTGGCGGTGCTCGTCGTGATGAAGAGAAATCACGCGCAAAAGAGCGGATCTACTCTTTTCGTGACCGATCTCATCGTTGGGACCCTAAAAACCAGCGGCCTGAGCTGTGGCATAACTATAATGGGCAGGTCAATAAAGGGGAAAGTATTCGTGTTTTCCCACTATCAAATTGGACAGAACTCGATATTTGGCAATATATCTATTTGGAAAACATCGATATTGTTCCCCTGTATTTTGCAAAAGAACGGCCAGTTATTCAGCGGGACGGTACTTTGTTAATGGTGGATGATAACCGTATTGATCTACAAGCGGGTGAAGTCATTAGTCAGCAAAAAGTGCGTTTTAGAACATTAGGTTGTTGGCCACTGACGGGAGCTGTGCCATCAGAAGCACAAACGCTGCCTGAGATTATAGAAGAAATGTTGATTTCTACGACGAGTGAGCGACAGGGCCGGCTGATTGATAGCGACCAATCCGCTTCGATGGAGTTGAAAAAGCGCCAAGGTTATTTTTAGTGGGCAAGGTTAATACGCAAAGTCAGGAGAAAAATCATGGCACAAGCCGTTTATAATGAATCAATCGCTCATCAAATCGAACAGCAAGGTGGTGTAGAACCTTATTTATTGGCGCAGCAACATAAAGGATTATTACGCTTTTTAACCTGCGGTAATGTGGATGATGGTAAAAGTACCTTAATCGGCCGTTTACTGCATGATACTCGCCAAATTTACCAAGACCAACTGTCAACTTTGCAAAGTGATAGTAAGCGGATAGGGACTCAAGGGGAAAAACTTGATCTTGCTCTGCTGGTGGATGGCCTTGCTGCTGAACGTGAGCAGGGGATCACCATCGATGTGGCTTATCGTTATTTTTCAACAGAAAAACGTAAATTTATTATTGCGGACACCCCCGGCCATGAGCAATATACGCGCAATATGGCGACAGGGGCATCAACTTGCTCACTTTCTATTTTGTTGATCGATGCTCGAAAAGGGGTACAGGAACAAACGCGTCACCATAGTTTTATTAGTACATTGCTTGGGATCCGCCATCTTATTGTTGCCGTCAATAAAATGGATCTGGTGGATTACAGTGAAGCCATTTTTGAAAAAATAAAGCAGGATTACCAAAAGTTTGCAATGGAATTGCCTGTGGATTTAAAGGTCTGGTTTGTACCGATCTCAGCCCTAGATGGCGATAATATCGTAAATGCTAGCGATAATTTTAAGTGGTATCAAGGTGATACGCTATTATCGATATTGGAAAATGTTCAAGTGGAACAAAAAGCTTCGGAGCAAGCTTTGCGTTTCCCTGTGCAATATGTGAACCGCCCAAATTTAGACTTTCGCGGATACAGCGGGACATTATCAGCAGGGATCGTGGAAGTGGGCCAAAAGGTCAAAGTGTTGCCATCAGGCGCCACCTCAACAATTAAAGAAATTGTAACTTTTTCAGGGGCACAAGATTTTGCTGTACCGGGGGAAGCGATTACATTAGTGCTTGAGGATGAAATTGATATTAGTCGTGGCGACTTAATTGTTGCGCAAGATGAAACCTTACAAACGACGCAGCATGCCTCTGTCGATGTCGTGTGGATGTCTGAACAGCCGTTAGTTCAAGGCCAACAACTTGATATTAAAATTGCGGGAAAACGCAGTCGGGCGAAAGTGGAAAATATTCAATACCAAGTTGATATCAATAATTTAACCCAGAAAGTGGCGACAGCGCTGCCGTTGAATGGGATTGGTTTAGTGGAGTTTTCTTTTGATGAGCCATTGTTACTGGAAAACTACCAATGCAATGCAGACACTGGCGGAATGATTTTTATTGATAGGCTCACAAATGTGACGGTTGGCGCGGGTTTAGTCCGCGAAACACAAGCTCCTATCTTTGAACAATCCAGTGATTTTAGTGAATTTGAAATTGAGCTAAACAAATTAGTGCGCCGCCATTTCCCACATTGGGGTGCGCGTGATGTCTTGGGTGGGAAATAATACGGATGACAAAAGAAAACCATATTGTTTGGCACCAACACGCAGTAACTCGCCAATTACGTGAGAGTAATAATGGCCATAAAGGTGCTGTGTTGTGGTTCACTGGGTTATCTGGTTCTGGGAAATCGACATTAGCAGGGGCAATAGAGCACCAACTGACGTCCATGGGAATGAAAACCTATTTGTTAGATGGTGATAATATTCGCCATGGTTTATGCCGTGACTTAGGTTTTAATGAGGCCGATAGGCAAGAAAATATTCGTCGAGTAGGTGAGGTGGCAAAGTTAATGGTCGATGCAGGATTAATTGTTGCGACCGCATTTATTTCACCTTTCCAAGCGGATAGACAGAAAGTTCGTGACTTGTTTGAACCCGAGCAATTTTTTGAGTTGTATGTGGATACACCCGTAAGTATCTGTGAACAGCGAGACCCCAAAGGGTTATATCAACAAGCGCGGGAAGGAAAAATAAAACAATTCACGGGGATTGATTCCCCTTATGAAATACCTCAACACCCTGAGCTGCGTCTGGATGGACAACAACCCATTTCGGATTCCCTTTCCCAAATCATTGCGCTTTTATTGCGCAATCATGTCATTCAGCTAGATTATTAATACAGCTTAAATACCTCCTTTATTTTATCTGATGGTAAAATAAGGCGGTATTTTGCGTATTCAAACCCGACTTAATCTGACTTTTTATCACAATTTTAGTATCACAGTAGCGTCAATCGTTGAGTTATGGGATGATTAGCAAATCATTTCAGGGGGCAAGATGGGTAAATTAACGCTACTATTAATTGCGATATTAGCTTGGTTACAGTATTCCTTATGGTTAGGCAAAAATGGCATACATGACTACGTACGAGTCAAAGATGATGTCGCCGCTCAGGAAATTGTAAATTCGCGCTTAAAAATGCGTAATGAACAGCTATTCGCTGAAATCAACGACTTAAATGATGGCCAAGATGCGATTGAGGAACGAGCCCGAACAGAGCTTGGGATGATCAAACCTGGAGAGTCATTTTATCGAATGGTTAAAGAAAGTAATAACCAGAAATAGACACAATAATATGATGTCAAAATAGTATACCCATTAGCCTGATAATTTCTGATGTAAGAATTCAACAATGACAAATCCAAACCATGCCCCACAAAATAATCTTCCGCGAATTGTTGCACTGATTCCTGCTGCTGGGGTAGGTAGCCGTATGAATGCAGAGTGCCCAAAACAATACTTGCAGGTTGCAGGTAAAACAATCATTGAGCACACCATCAGCGCATTGATAGAAAATGATAAAGTGCAAGAAATTGTGGTTGCGTTGAGTGCGGAAGATGATTATTTTCAACAACTTGAAATTTCTAATGACCCTCGAGTGACGACGGTTATTGGTGGCAAAGAACGCGCCGATTCAGTATTAGCGGGGCTGGATTTTTTAATTGCTAATCCCCAATTTTCAGATTGCTGGGTATTAGTGCACGATGCAGCGCGTCCCTGCCTTCATCAATCAGATTTAAATGAAATTATTCAATTAGCAGCGGAACAAAATTGTTGTGGTGGGATCCTCGCTGCCCCAGTGCGTGATACCATGAAACGTAGTTCAACAGCCAACCAATTAATTGACCATACCGTTGAACGTGAAGCGTTATGGCATGCCCTTACACCACAATTTTTTCCGTTAATATTATTACGGGATTGTCTAAGTAAAGCCTTGAAAGAAAACGCAGTGATCACCGATGAAGCTTCTGCGCTAGAATATTGCGGCCACCAACCTGTGTTAGTTGCTGGCCGTGCTGATAATTTAAAAGTGACGCGCCCAGAAGACCTCACTTTAGCGGAATTTTATCTTTCAAGAATGAACAACTAAGGAAAAAAAATGAGAATCGGACACGGTTTTGACGTACACAAATTTGGTGGCGAAGGCCCTATCATCATTGGTGGCGTGCGTATCCCTTATGAACAAGGTTTGCTCGCGCATTCTGACGGTGATGTGGTCTTACACGCGTTAACCGATGCAATTCTCGGCGCTGCTGCACTGGGGGATATTGGTAAATTATTCCCTGATACGGACCCTGCATATAAAGGGGCGGATAGCCGAGTCTTATTGAGAGACGCATTTTGCCATGTGCGTGCCAAAGGGTATCGCATTGGTAACATTGATATTACTATCATGGCTCAGGCGCCAAAAATGTTGCCTCATATCGCTCAGATGCGTGTGAATATTGCCGAAGATCTTGAGTGCCACATGGATGATGTGAATGCGAAAGCGACCACAACAGAGCAACTCGGTTTTGTGGGGCGTAAAGAAGGCATTGCCTGTGCTGCGGTTGTTCTTTTAATAAAAGATAATAGTAATGAAAGTAATGAATGTTCAGTACCTGCATGGTAAGCCATTATCTTCTGGCACGTTAAAAAGTGTCCCTGAAGATTTTATCGTCAAAGAAGATTTAGGCTTTGAGCTAGATGGCGAAGGCGAACATGTTATGGTTCGTGTGGAAAAAACAGGCTGTAATACCGTGTTTGTTGCTGAACAACTAGCAAAATTTGCTAAAATTTCAGCGAGAGCTGTCAGTTACGCAGGTTTAAAAGATAGGCATGCAGTGACAGAGCAGTGGTTTTGCCTGCAAATGCCGGGTAAAGAAACACCTGTTTTTTCGACTTGGCAACTCGAAGGCTGCCGAATACTGGCTGTCACTCGGCAAAAACGCAAATTACGTATTGGTTCCTTGAAAGGAAACCAGTTTGAAATAACGTTGCGTGATATTTCGGATGCAAAAGATGTTGAACAGCGTTTACAGAAAGTTGCATTAACAGGGGTGCCTAATTACTTTGGTGAACAACGTTTTGGGCGTGATGGACAAAATTTAACGCAAGCGTTACGTTGGGCAAACCAAGAAATTAACGTACGTGAACGCAACAAACGTAGCTTCTATCTTTCTGCTGCTCGTAGTGCAATGTTTAACCATGTGGCAAGCGAACGTATTGCAAATAATATCGCTCAACACGTGATGTTGGGAGACGCATTGCAATTAACTGGTAGAGGGAGTTGGTTTGTCGCGACACAAGATGAGTTTGCCACATTGCAACCTCGCTTGGAATCCAACGAATTAAGCATTACCGCGCCATTACCGGGTGATGGGGAGTTGGGAACTCAGGATGAAGCACTGGCATTTGAAACTCAGTGTTTAGCGGATTATCAACCCTTTATCTCTTTAATGCAGCGTGAACGAGTTTCTCCAGCTAGACGAGCGGTGATAACTAAACCTAAAAACTTACAGTGGGAATGGTTGGACGACTCGACGGTAAAACTGAATTTTTTCTTAAACTCAGGTTGTTTTGCAACCAGTGTTGTGAGAGAAATTATTAATCAAAATGGGCAGGATAATGTCGATGCTAAAGATTTTATTGAGTAATGACGATGGGGTAAATGCGCCCGGGATTCAAACCCTCGCGGCAGCGCTACGCCAATATTATCATGTTCAGGTGATTGCGCCTGATCGCAATCGTAGTGGGGCTTCTAATGCATTAACATTAGATAAACCACTTAAAATTCAAACGCTAAGTAATGGTGATCTTGCTGTACAAGATGGCACACCAACAGATTGCGTCTATATTGGGGTTAATAAAGTAGTACGTCCACGTCCTGATATTGTTGTCTCTGGTATTAACTGTGGCCCTAATTTAGGGGATGATGTTATTTATTCAGGTACTGTTGCAGCAGCAACTGAAGGCCGCCATTTAGGTTTACCTTCAATTGCGGTATCGTTAGATGGGGAAACGCATTACGAAAGTGCGGCTAAAGTGACATGCGATATTCTTGCGCTCTTACAGAAGAACCCATTGCGAGCAGGGAATATCTTGAATATAAATATACCGGATATCCCGTACGAAGAAATTAAAGGTATCAAAGTCACTCGCTGTGGCAGTCGTCATGCCGCTTCTGAGGTGTATAGCCTAGAGGACCCAAAAGGGAATACATTGTATTGGCTAGGGCCAGTTGGGGAGATCCGTGATGCCAGTCCTGGAACGGATTTTGAGGCTGTACAAAATGGGTACGTTTCGATTACGCCATTACAAGTTGACCTAACCGCTTATAAAGCACACTCACTAGTGGAAGAGTGGCTCGAAAAATCAGGAGTGTCAGTAAAATGAAAACAGGGCTCATGAAAGAACTTTTGGCTCAATTACGCCAACAGGGAATTCACGATGAGCGCCTATTAGATGCCATTTCACTTGTTCCTCGGGAACGGTTTGTGGATGAAGCGCTCTCCCATAAAGCCTATGACAATATCCCATTACCTATTGGTCATGGGCAAACTATTTCACAGCCCTATATTGTTGCTAAAATGACAGCGCTATTGGCTTTAGCACCGGATGATCACGTTCTTGAGATAGGAACTGGTTCAGGGTATCAAACCGCAGTATTGGCTCACTTGGTTAAGCATGTTTTTTCTGTTGAGCGGGTGAAGAGCTTGCAATGGGCCGCAAAACGACGCTTGAAACAGCTTGATTTACATAATGTTTCAACTCGTCATGGTGATGGTTGGGAAGGTTGGCAATCAAAAGGCCCCTTTGATGCCATCATTGTTACTGCAGCACCAACAGAAATACCAACTCTACTATTAGGGCAATTAAAAGATGGTGGGCGAATGGTTCTACCTGTCGGTGATAAAGAACAAGCACTAAAGCTAATTACCCGACGAGGTAATGATTACCATACTAATGTTATCGAAAAAGTTCGTTTTGTCCCATTGATCGCGGGTGATCTTCTTTAATCTACTTGCAATGATATTTAATAAAAGCCTGACTATTTTTATAATGGGTTTAAATAAAATATCATTGCAAAGGTTTCATTAACTCAAATAGCAGTAAAACCATTCCAAATATGATACTTTACCCAACTGAATTTGAGAGAATAGCTTAAACCGTTAGGTCATACTCTCAATTTATTATATTTTTAATATATTTAACTTGTTCACTATTTTGTATTTCTGCTTTAATAAGTGAAATATTTTATGATAACTCTATTGCTGACATTGTTTTGAATTGTCGCGTCAGATTTTTCTTCACGGGAGAAGAAGCATGAAAATTGTTAGCCCTATAAGCAGAATTCGATGGGCCGTCATCTTTTCATTTAGCGGAGCGCTATTGGCAGGTTGTTCTACACCGTATCATACCGCGGCACCTATTTCGAGTGTGAATGATAGCCAATCTAGCCAGCCAACGGTGCAAAGGACGACACCGGCCTCGTCACCAAATATGGGTATGAGCACGGCAATGCCGTCGTCTCGTCCTAATATATCGAATAATTCAAATACACAGCCTGTAAGTCGTAGTTCAGCACCAGTAACAACCAATGGTGAAGGGCGCATTGTCTATAACCGTGACTATGGCAGTATTCCAAAAGGTAGTTATAGCGGTAATAGTTATACGGTGCAGCGTGGTGACACACTATTCTATATTGCATACTTAACAGGTAATGATTTCCGTGAGTTAGCATCGCGAAACAATATTCCAGAACCATACAGCCTCAATGTAGGGCAGGTTATTAATATTGGTAACACAAATGTGAACTCGAACACTCAATTAGCTGCAAATTCATCAAATAGTCATCAGCAAGCGGTTGATCTTCGAACAACTAATGAGTATCCTGCAAACAGTGGTGGTCAAACTTCAGGTAAAATGTTGCCTAATAATAAGAAACCTGCAACGCAAGTTTCAACGACAACAACAACCTCGACAACAACCGCTTCTACCGCAGTCAGTAGCACGAATAATTCGTCAATAAAATGGCGTTGGCCAGCTGATGGGAAAATGATTGAAGGTTTCTCTGACGCTCAAGGCGGGAACAAAGGGGTAGACATAGCCGGTTCTCGTGGTCAAGCTGTGCTCGCTGCTGCGCCAGGAAAAGTCGTTTACGCAGGTAATGCTTTGCGTGGATACGGAAATCTAATAATTATAAAACATAACGATGACTACCTAAGTGCTTATGCCCACAATGACACATTGCTTGTGCGTGATCAGCAGGACGTCACTGCAGGTCAAAAAATAGCTACTATGGGTAGTACTGGAACCAGTTCAGTTAGATTACACTTTGAAATTCGTTACAAGGGAAAATCAGTAAACCCGTTGCGCTATTTGCCGCAACGATAAACTGGGCAGAGTGCTTTGACATTCTGTCCGCATTATCTAGGGTAGGAGTCACTGATGAGCCAAAGTTCGCTGAAAGTTAACGAGTTATATAATGACCTCGATGAAAGTAATTTAAATGACACTTTTGACGAGAGTCAGTTTAAAGAAGAGGATCTGGTTACTGAGCTAGATGACGAAATGGATTTACTCCAGAACACGAATCAACGTGTTCTGGATGCCACTCAAATTTATCTTAGTGAAATTGGGTTCTCACCACTCCTTACAGCAGAAGAAGAAGTTTTCTATGCAAGACGTGCATTGCGTGGTGATATTGCATCACGACAGCGTATGATAGAAAGCAACCTTCGTCTCGTTGTAAAAATATCACGTCGTTACAATAATCGAGGCCTTGCATTACTCGATTTGATTGAAGAAGGGAACCTTGGGTTGATTCGCGCAGTTGAAAAGTTTGATCCTGAAAAAGGATTTCGCTTCTCAACGTATGCAACGTGGTGGATCCGTCAAACGATCGAACGCGCTATCATGAACCAAACTCGAACCATTCGCCTTCCTATTCATATCGTTAAAGAACTCAATATTTACCTTCGTACTGCACGTGAATTAGCCCAAAAGTTGGACCATGAGCCAAGCCCTGAGGAGATCGCTGAGCAGCTAGATAAACCTGTCGAAGATGTCAGTAGGATGTTACGTTTAAATGAACGTATCACATCTGTTGATACACCAATTGCAGGGGACTCAGAGAAATCTTTGCTTGAGGTATTGTCTGATGATAATGATTCAGGTCCAGAAAATACAATTCAAGATAATGACTTAAAAGATAATATTGTTAAGTGGTTATATGAATTGAACCCAAAACAGAGGGAGGTTTTAGCACGACGTTTTGGGCTTTTAGGCTATGAAGCTGAAACTCTGGAAGAAGTTGGCCGTGAAATTGGGTTAACAAGAGAACGTGTTCGCCAGATCCAAGTTGAAGGTTTAAAGCGATTAAAGGATATTTTACATGGTGAAGAGTTGACCCTAGAGTCGCTATTTAATATGTAGAGTGTTTATTAGATAGCTAAAAGCCCCTATAAGCTAAGGTTTATAGGGGTTTTATTATATTTGTAAATCCTAGAGAGGGAGCTTAGTTAGTGGGGACTCCACTATGAAATTTAAAATCATCATCAGGCGTCGAAATTAATTCTGCTTCTATAATGCCAAAATAATTAACTCGCTCAGTAATATCTTGTTTGCTAATTAATTGCGCTAAGTGTAAATAATCTTGATAGTGGCGAGCTTCTGAGCGTAATAACGAAATATAAAAATTTGCCAGCTGTTCATCAAGAAATGGGGCTAGTTTAGCAAAGCGCTCACAAGAACGTGCTTCGATATAAGCACCAATAATTAGTTTATCAACTAAGGTTTTTGGATCGTGAGGGTCGATATGACTTAACAGCCCTTTTGCATAACGGCCTGCAGTGATGCCATCGTATGGAATATTACGTTCATGCATAATCTCTAAAACTTGGTAAAAATGATGAAGTTCTTCTTTGATCAGCAAGACCATTTTATCAATTAAATCTTGGCTATAAGGTGATTGTTTTTTCGCCAATATTTGTTTAGAAACCTGATTTTTGTTTCTTAATGTATGGATGTCACCAACCCTGTCATAAGCAAATGATTCATAAGGTTTAAACCATTCAAGGAGCACTGCTGCACTTTCTTTATCGACAGCATACTTGCGAATTAAAAACATGGCACTTTGCGCAGCTTTTAATTCACATAACAGATGATCTTTTAAAATAATGGGCAAGTTTTCAGGCAAACTGGCTTTTTCTACCCACAAATCAGGCGTTTCACATTGCAAAAACTGCCTGATTGGTGCGAGTAATTGTGTATACTCATCCATCTTAGTTATCCATATCTTTTAACCGATAAATCCAATCTAGAGCTTGGCGGGGTGTGAGTTTATCGGGATCAATTTCAGCTAGCGCGGTTAATACTGGCGATGGCTCAGTGTCTTCGGTGGTTAAAAAACTAAGCTGAGCGCTATCTACATGACTCGCATTGGCATTGTTTGAGATAACTTCGAGTTCTTTAAGCTTTTGTTTTGCGCGTTTAATCACATCTTTTGGTACACCCGCAAGGGAAGCGACAGCAAGGCCATAGCTTTTGCTGGCGGCACCATCTTGAACATTATGCATAAAGGCAATGGTATCACCGTGTTCAATAGCATCGAGGTGAATATTGACCGCACCTTCGAGTTTTTCAGGTAGTGTTGTTAATTCAAAATAATGCGTTGCAAATAACGTCATTGCCTTGATTTTATTTACTAAGTTTTCGGCGCAAGCCCAAGCAAGAGAAAGACCATCATAGGTTGACGTTCCGCGACCAATTTCATCCATCAGCACTAAGCTATGCTCTGTCGCATTATGAAGAATATTTGCAGTTTCGGTCATTTCGACCATGAAGGTTGAACGGCCAGATGCAAGGTCGTCAGAGGCCCCTACACGGGTAAAAATACGGTCGATTGGGCCTATCACCGCTTTGCTTGCAGGGACAAAACTACCGATATACGCTAACAGGGTAATCAATGCTGTTTGGCGCATATAAGTACTTTTACCGCCCATATTTGGACCTGTGATGATCAATAAACGACGTTGTGGCGATAGTGATAACGGGTTGGAAATAAACGGCTCACTAAGGACTTGTTCAACCACAGGGTGGCGACCTTCAGTAATTTGAATACCTGGCTTTTCAGTGAGTTGTGGACAAGCATAACCTAGAGTTTGTGCCCTTTCAGCTAGGTTGGCTAGGACATCTAACTCAGCGAGAGCTTCGGCACTAGTTTGCAGCGCAGCAAGATGAGGCAATAGCATGTCAAATAATTCGTCATACAGTGCTTTTTCAATGGCTAACGCTTTTCCTTTTGATGTCAATACTTTATCTTCATACTCTTTGAGTTCAGGAATGATATAGCGTTCCGCATTTTTTAACGTTTGGCGACGGACGTAATGGATAGGCGTTAAATGGCTTTGTCCTCGGCTAACTTGAATATAGTAGCCATGAACAGCGTTATAACCAACTTTTAGGGTATCGATCCCCAATTTTTCTCTTTCGCGTATTTCGAGCCTATCGAGGTAGTCAGTTGCCCCATCAGCAAGGGCGCGCCATTCATCAAGCTCACTATTATAACCTGGGGCGATAACACCGCCATCACGTACCAACACAGGTGGTGCATCAATAATGGCTTTTTCAAGTAAGTCTTGTAGCTCATCAAATTGGCCAATACGATTTTGAAGGGCTTGTAAATACGAACTACTTGATTGGCTCAGTATTTGATGAATATCTTGGTATTGCTGGAATGCGTAACGCATACGGGTTAAGTCACGTGGGCGAGCGGAACGCAGCGCTAAGCGCGCTAATACCCGTTCTAAATCGCCGATTTGACGTAAAAATGGTTGTAATTCAAAGCCGCATTCTTGCAGTGCACTGATAGCTTGTTGGCGGTTATTTAATATTTGAATGTTACGTAATGGGGTATGTAACCAACGTTTTAGCATACGGCTACCCATCGGAGTCACACACCTATCTAAAATGGCGGCGAGTGTGTTTTCTGTGCCACCTGCAAGGTTTTGGGTGATCTCTAAATTGCGACGAGTTGCTGCATCTAAAATGACATTATCATTTTGTTTTTCCATCACAATGCTGCGAATATGGGGCAGTGATGTGCGTTGTGTGTCTTTCACATATTGTAATAAGCAACCCGCAGCTCTGAGCGCTTTATGGGCATCTTCAACCCCAAAACCGATTAAATCTTTCGTACCAAACTGTAAACCGAGCTGTTGTTTTGCCGTATCAAGCTCATATTCCCACAATGGGCGGCGGCGCAAGCCTTTATTGTGTTCAATTAATGCCATACTGGCGAAGTCTTCTGGATACAGAAGTTCAGCCGGGCGGGTGCGTTGCAGCTCAGCTTGCAGTGCTTCTTCATCGGCGATTTCACTAATAATAAAACGCCCTGAGGTGATATCTAACGTTGCGAAACCAAAACCTTGTTGGTCTTGCCATACTGCGGCTAACAGGTTGTCTTGCCTTTCATTTAATAGCGCTTCATCGGTGATAGTTCCCGGGGTGACAATACGTACTACTTGGCGCTCAACCGGCCCTTTGCTGGTGGCTGGGTCGCCAATTTGCTCACAAATGGCGACGGATTCCCCCATTTGTACTAATTTGGCTAAGTAACCCTCGGCAGCATGGTGGGGAACACCGGCCATAGGGATCGGTTGCCCTGCAGATTGCCCCCGCTTAGTGAGGGAAATATCCAATAATTGAGAAGCTTTTTTAGCGTCATCAAAAAACAGTTCGTAGAAGTCACCCATGCGATAAAATAGCAGTATGTCTGAATGTTGTGCTTTTAGTTTTAGATACTGCTGCATCATTGGTGTGTGGGATTCGAAGTTTTGGCTGTCAGTCATGAGGTTATCTATATTAACTTATTGAATTAACTTGATTCTATGTTTTTTCATTGTCTCATAAGATCTCATTATATCTTATAAAATATCACAGAATCCCATATATAAGTGTAGGTTAAAGTGTAGGTTGTTGGTGGTGATATGGTATAATGGGCATAACAAAACTGATAACCTACACTTTTCACTAAAAATCTTTAATTATCTTATACTCAGCGCTAAACAAGGTAACACTTATGAGCCAAAAGCAACCAGCAAAGCCCTTATCAACCAAAGCCATTGAAGCGATGAAACCTAACTGTAATGTTAGGACTGATACAGGTGAAAACACAGGTTTACGAGTATCTTGTGGTGCGACTGGTATTAAGACATTTATTTATCGATATAGTAGCCCAGTTACACATAAACTTGTACAGATAAAAATCGGTAATTTTCCTCAAATATCGTTGAGTGAAGCGAGAGTTAAGCTACAAGAATTAAAACAATTACGTCAATTAGGACGATGTCCTGCTACAGAATTAAAAGAAGAAAAACAGCACCAAAAACAAGTTCAGTTAGAACCACTAGAAACGAAATTGACAGTTAAAGATCTTATTGAGCTTTACTTAATTGAACGTATTGAAGATCGTAAAGGTAAAGATGGTAAAATCATTGCAGGCTCAAGAAAGAAGAAAGGGCAAATAGAAGTCCGCCGTATGCTTGAAGCCGATGTTATTCGTGTCTTAGGTGAACGAATGGCAAATGAAGTTACTCGAAAAGATGTCATTGAACTTGTGCGTGAAATTGATGGTCGAGGAGCTAAAGTTCAAGCGGGTAATGTATTACGTGAACTGTCAGCAGCCTATGAATTTTCAATCGGTCTAGAGTATTTTGATGATAATTTTGCTAATCCTGCATTGTTGGCTAAATCGAGCTTACAGCAAGCAAAATTTAAATTAACCAGCAACAAAGGAACTCGCTATCTAGATGATAATGAACTAAAGAAGTTTTTAGCGTGGCTACCGAGTTCAGTTTATACCAATGTCGTGAAAAATGTTTTCCGTTTGACGCTTTGGACAGGATGCCGAACAGGAGAGGTGTGCGCAATGGCTTGGAATGATGTGGATCTTGAAAAAGGCACTATCCATCTGAAAGAAACCAAGACGGGAATCGAGCGTTACGTGCAATTACCTGATCAAGCCATCATCTACTTGAAATCAATGCGGATGAATTCTGATAAATATCTTTTTCCATCTCAAGTAACAAAGTTACCTATTCAACAAAAATACCTGACAGAATGTGCATGGCGTTTACGTAAGGAAGGCAATATGTTGGATATTCCTGATTGGTCTCCCCATGATTTACGTCGAACGGTGCGTACTGGGCTGGCTAAACTAGGTTGCCCTAATGAAGTGGGTGAGGCGATACTTGGGCACTCGCGCAGCGGTATTGCAGGAACGTATGATTTATACAGTTATGAGAGTGAATGTAAGGTGTGGTTGCAGAAGTGGGCCGATCATATGGGAAATTTGGTATGATATATTAAACTGTGAATTAATCTATTATTTTGTTGATTTTTAATGTTTTTGTTTTCTAGATTTGTACTCAGTGGTGTACTCATTTAGAGTAAAGTACCGCATTAAAACGAGTACTGATAACATTGTCTAAGTAAAAGTATATCAGTATAAAGGCTGCCATAATAGGTGCACCTAAATAGAGGGGCAGCTCTATACTCGCGATACTTGAAGTTGCATGTTGCCAGTGTTGCTTCATGCCATTAAGGCTCGGGCTGCGCTGTTGCTCAAAAATGCAACTTGAAGTTTATTGAGCATAGACTATCCATTAATATCTATTTCTCAGTATGTGGCGTTAGATGAATAATTGTTGTAATAATAAATTATTCCCATTTTGATGAGTAATGAGTGTAGGTTGTAGTGATTCACTTGCCAGAGACAGCACCACTCCATACCTTGCTAAGCCACCAATTCCTAACAAGGCATCTGAATCATAAAAATGTTCAGAAAGACAAGTCATGTTTTGTTGAGTATAACCTTGAATACATTCCCCTTTATCACTAATATTACTATGCCAGATGGCAGTTAATTGCTCACCACTTAATTGAAATTCACATTGTGTTTTTAATGCATCTGCGAAGGATTTTACCTCGGTGGATATCGGGCGTAAGAGCTTCGCTTTGATAGGTGCTCTTAGACTCTCGTAGAATCCTTGAGGGGCGAGTAATAGACTTACGGCTTCCTCGCTCGCCGTTGCGTCTAATTGAAATGCTAAAATGGCATATAATTTGGGTTCAAAGGGATTTTCATACAGCGCTAATAACCATTCACTGAATGATTCGTATGGTAATACCTCAACAGACTCAAGCGCCAATGATAAGCGCGTGGCTTCTTGTTCAATAAGTTCCGTCCAATTAGCTCCACTTTCTTCTGCTTGCCAATACAGTGTTATCGGCTGGGTGAGAGCGTGTTGATGATAAAATGCCGCGATTGGGGCAATCAATTTTTGTATCGCCGTTTCTTGTTTTTCCCATGAAGAAAGGGATTTCAAAGCGTTTAGTGTCAATATATTATCTTTATTGATTGGTAATGAAGATAACGGTACGCCCTCTTGTTTCTCTTCATCGATTTGAGTTAATCGTGAATGCGTTAACAACCCAAGATGCTTACCCGCCCAATAACGCCACTCATTGTGTGCGTCATCTAACATATTCGTAAACAGTTGATAACGATAAGCCGTGATTGAATAAAAAAGTAATCGGATGAACAGGATAATGATCACCGGAAGAACAACAAATAAAGCGATTATTTGATTGTTACTGATTTCGCTAGACAATACGCCAATTGAGGATAAATACACACCAATACCAAATCCAGCAATACCAATGAGAATTACCAAAAACAACCAAAGCCTCACACGCGGTAATGGAGGCTCTGGTGGATGCTCTAAAGAGGGGATTTTCCAACTCATCATGACTGTTCACCTGACGAGGAAAGGCTCGCAATGAGGGTACAGCCACATTCGGTTTGAAAACCATTCAATGCCGCTTGGCGATTGGATATTAAAATACGCGTTGAACCGGGTAAAATGGCATTGACACCATGTCCTTTTTTCGGGCAACTGACTTTATCGCCCACTAAAGCAATCGGTTTGCCGTACATCATAGAGCCAGAAGCGGAAATCACTTCACCGCCATGAGTAGTTTTGTCTCCTAATCGAACAAGTGCGCGCATGTTAAGATCCTTTTATTGGTTATCCTGTTGTTTTTTATATTCAAACGTGCCATCCCATTCAGGGAGTTCGGCAGGCGGGAGCGGGACGATTTTATCGATATCGGGGAATTTAGCTGTTTCATCAGAAGCATCTATTTCTTTGACTATTGCATAATAACGTAATGAACGTTCTTTATCAGGTTTTACGTCAAGATAATCAATACTTCCTAATATTGTTTTTGGGTCAAAAGCACCAGTTAAAGTTGACGCTGAATGTCGATACCCATTTTTTATAGATAGCTGATAATATTTTAGTGTTCCACCGGTATCTTCTTCAACATTCCATAAGTAATTTGCCAGACGATATGCAGCTTCTCCATTACCTTGATTTGCAGAACAATCCAACATCTTTTTTCCTATTTCGGGCCGATAGGCTGGGTTATCTCTGTCCGATAAACGCTGGGAAACAAATATATCGCCAATGACATATTGAGCTTCGGGGCTACCTAAATCAGCCGCTTGGCGAAAATAAGCTAACGCTTTGGTGCGGTTGGCTACAACACCATAACCCGTATCAAGATAGTGCCCCATTTGGTAATAACCATAGCTGATGTCTAATTTTGCCATTTTTTGAATAATGTCCCAAACCTCTTGGGCGGGACCTTTACCCTCAATCGGGGGGACTTTGCCGTAACTGATTAAATTGCTTAAGTTAAGCATGGCTTTGGGGTGATTACGCTCGGCCGCTTTGCGGTAGAGCGCGCCAATTTTGGCATAATCACGTTGATATTTATTAATTTTCTCAAGCTCACGGGCTTGTTTAAACCAAACATCCGCTTCAGGGTCAACGGGAGGCAATGTGTCTTTTTCATACACGCAGGTGAAGGTTAAATCAGATTCTATTTTTTGAGGCATCGCTTTCTCTTTTTCTTCTACAGGTTTGCAGCTAACAAGTAGCACTAGAGCACACAGTAATAAACAAGGTTTAATCAGTGACATAATTTAATCCGTATTTTCTAACCCAATCGTTTTATCCTCAAAAGGAATTAAGGCACCTTGGGGCATTTTTTTATCTTTTTTAAGCTCTTTGTTTTTACTTATGGTTTTTTTCCAATCATTAAATTCTTCTGTCAAATCTGAAAAAATACTTCCCGTTCCTTTATGTAGCCCCCACAATTTTTCCCGTAAGGGCTTCACTATCGGAAAGATATCCGTATCTTGCAATATCACCGCAATTTCAGTATCAAATGCCATGCTACGTAAATTGATATTGGCAGAGCCTTGGATTAAAAAGGTGTCATCCACTAAGGTTAGCTTGCTGTGGACATACACCGACTGCCAGAGATTAGAATCAGGAGAAACCAAGGTACAAATCACGCTCTTAAATCCCTCAATGGTTTCTTCCTGAATATCATCCGGCTTGACTACATCGACGGGGGCTAACACCCAACCGTTTTTTGTGGCAGCCATGACGTTATTCATCGTATCTTGATGTGCAGCATGCTCCCGCATCAAATCACGGCGACCTAGCGTTTCTAGCATCTTGTAGGTTTGATACCCACCGACTTCATTCGAGTCACCCACCTCTGCTTTTGTGGTTGAGTTTGTTACCACAAATAAATAGAACGGTGGAATTTTTTGCCCTTGCAGTTTGGGGTCAGTGGCTGCGGCTTCGGCAAAACATTGATTTCGCACCTCCACCATATTGCGGACATCCTTCGCAATTGACGATAAACGGAAATATTGGTTTTCAAAATAAAGGTAGTTACGTGCATGTTTAACACCATGATCGTAGGACTTTAAAATATCGTATTCATCATGTTCAGGATGGGTGCGACAAATTTTTCCCGCCGTCGGTGTTAATGGGTGTCGAGCTAAAAATGCATAACGTTTATTTAAGTCTTCAACATGCTCTAACGTCGGCGTGTATTGGCTGCGTGAAATTGCTTTACGTCTTTCTGTCAGCTGGATACCTTCACTGCCGTGTGTAAACAAGCCTTCGGTGTTTTTCCATGCCGTGACAAAATTATCACTTAAGTCACACAGCACCTCACCATACACACAGTTAGAGGTATCTTGCCATGCGGTGGGTCCATCGCGTCCTAGCCATGACATCTCTTTATGTTGAGTTATGGAGTGTTTATCATCATCCCAATACTGTGAGTGCATGTTATGCCCCATGACAAAGCCTATCGCGAGTGTGGGCTCTTCATAATCAATCAATACCGCTTTTTGGTGATGGGTAGGCACCACGGCAAGCGCAGCCATACGTAAACTGAGTTCGATGTCATCACTGCCAAATTGGTGTTTGGTTAATTCAGCGACTTTGGTCAAGCGAGATGAGGGGTTATTTATCGCCATCGAGCGTGTACGAACCGACAAATTTTTAATTTGATTGGTTTTCGCACGATGTAACCACGCTTTATCAAATTGGTATTGTTTATCAGATTCATAGTCTAATTTAGCCCCTGCCGCGATAGCCTTTTCCATCGGAAACTCAATTTTTTGCCTTGGCGTGTAATGGGTCGATAATCGCCAACCGGGCAAACTGGTTTCACCGAGTTTAGCTAGTTCATCAAACCACACCAGAATACGAACCTTCACTCCTTCTTTCGCTTTTTGTTCAAGAAGCTCTGCAATCGTCGGGAATGTACCTTCATTAATACCGCTTGAACGCTCAAAATACATGGAGGGCTGAAATCCCCATGTAATAATTTCAATGCTGTGCTTGGCATGGCGGATCGCCTCCGCCACTGCCGCAAAGGTTTGTTTCCCATTCACGAGCGGGGTATACACAAATAAACTCATGGGGTATTTGGTGCGCTCAGGGATCCAACTGGGCGTCATTTGCAGCACCATACACGTTGATACTGGTAAGCGTAATTTTTGTTCGGTTGCCGGAATAGGCAATTGCACTGAGGCGGGGAATCCCCCAAATTGATTTCCTGACATGTTATTTTCTCTTATTCCATTCAGTCATAAATTGGGAAAGTCCGTCACTCCACGCTTGACCTATTCGTGAACTTTCACGCTCTTGGCTTGGTGCACTGGCTCGGAAACCCGCATGTGTTGGTTCACTCAGGCTTTCATCTTGTAGCTCAGAAGGTGGAACATCGATATCGTAACGATCTCCATTCAGTAAACGCAGTTGGTAACTATCTGTGGGAATATCATGGTCAATTTGGACATTACCTTGCGCATCACTCATACCTTTTAAAATCAGTGCCCCATTGGCATACAGCTCATACGGCTCAAAAGCGCGTGCCTTCATCGGACTCTGTGGTGATGAACTCAGTTGAAAGCGCAAGGTTTGTTTTGGCATCGATTGTGGGAATTGCGGATGGCTCACATCCATCGAGGCGGCGCCTTCAACCACCCAGTTGGTGGCTTTTACCATTTGGTTGCTGGGGCTGCCGTACTCAATCTGTCCGCCTTTTAAACGAATATACGCGCCACCACAGGTCAGCAATAGCTCGTCTTTAGCCGCAACCACGGTTTTACCGCCTGTACTGGTGACGGTCATGTCTTTGAGTGAGGTGAGGTGCATTTCATCGCTTTGGGCTTGAATCTCGACCTTGCCTTTTGCCGCAAAGGCTTTGATGCCTAGCGTGTGAGCAAACAAGCTGATGGCTTTGCCTGCTGCTAAGGTGATTTTTTTACCAACTGAAATATCTGCCTGTTTATGGGCGGTCAGGGTGATATTTTCGCCACTGTTAGCCTGCACCGTTTTGGGGGAGGTTAGCGCGATACCCGCCGGTGCGCTGAGTAATAAGGCGGCTTGTTGCAGTTCGTGAATCGATTGGGTCAATAGTGTTTGTTGAGCGTTTAAATCGGCAAGCTCGGCTTTGGCGACTTCGGCGGCTTCGCGTAGCGAACTGACCAAGTTGAGTGCATCGTCCAGCTGTTGCTTGGCTTCGCGCATATCGAGCTGTTCAGAAGACGCTTTGGTACGTAAATCGGTACTGATAAACAGCCCTTTACCGGCTCGTATTGCCCCCCAACTGTCGGTACGGAGTTCAAAGCCGTCGCCGCGCTTTTCACGCCCTTGGTTAACCAAATGCCCTAAATTGAGTTGGGATTTGCCACCGTATTCGGTGCTGAGTTTTATGTGCTCTTGTCCGCGCTTATCTTCCATTCGCAGTTTATTATTAGCAGGGGTACGAATCACGTTACGGGTATTGTTTTTATCCGTCACATGGTCTGTGCGATGGGAGTCATGTAACGCATGGGCGATATACGGTCGATCCGGGTCGCCTTCATGGAAGGCAATAGCAACCTCTGTCCCTTGAATTAAGGGGAAGTGTATTCCGTAGGTATCCCCTGCATACGGTTTAGCCAGTCGCACGGGCATACTCTCATACCCTGTGGGCTTTTCATCCCGGTCGGCATCGAATTTTACCCAATAAAAGCCATGTTCATTCTGGTGGGCGTAGATATCATGAGGCTTGGCACTGGTGATGCGCGCCATTAATGTGCCTGCAATCACAGGGCGAGGCTTTAGAACTGGTCGCCAGCACAACGCTTCGGTGTACGGTACAGCCTCAAACTGAATCTCTAATGCATTACTGCGGCTGCCTGACAATTGCAGGCGGGTCAGGAGTATTTCAGATTGGAAGTCGGACGGTAATGTTGACGGGTGCTGGCTATCAGTGATTTTGAGCACCAGTAACGGCGTTAGCGCGGGTGAATTACTTTTTCCTCGCAGCAGTGTTTGACGTGCGAGAAAACGTTCATGGTCTAGCCGTGACCAAAAATGGGCGGTTTCTGTTGCAGGTTGATATTTCTCACCGCGCTCAAGATGGCGGGCTTTGTAGTGGTAAACGTCGCCATAGTTTATATCGTCCCCATCTCCGCGAGTCATGTCCGTTTCAATGGATAGCAAGGTTTGCATCGCTTGCCGGTGATTATAATCTTTCGTCACGACACTGTGTTCCACCACTTGATGACGTAGCGATAGCCCCCACACGCTTTCAACGCCATTGTCATTCATGCCAGAAGGGCTATTGAGGGGCAGCTGTAAATCATACACGTAGGCGCGTTGGCTATCCCCAAAATGAATGACTTCGGTTTTGGTGTCGGCTTGAAGACTAAAAGAATAGAAAATCCCGACTTCACTTAACAGCCGTTCAATAAATTGCCAATCACTTTCATTGATTTGGTTGATTTGCTCTCGCTTGGGGTATTGGCGCTGCAGGTGAAACTCGAACTCCCAGCCTTTCATGTCATGCTCACGTAAGATGAGGTCAATGACGTCTGGCACGGATTTATTTAAGAAGAAGCGGTGAGAGCGCATTTGATGGCGTAACAGAGAGACAAACGGTTCAATCACTACTTGGTATTGCGCTTCATCGGTCGAGCCTGACAGTCGCTTAAAGTGGGTGACAACCCCATGAACCCGCTTTTGCGGTTCATTCAGTGTGTTCAGCGCAGCCAGTGGTAGGGTGGCTGACGAAAAGGTAAAATCAGCACTGCGGCGAAGAAACTGTGGCGCTTGCAGGTTTTTCTCTACGGAAGTAAAGGTAATCTGATAACGATACGTTTTGCTAATCGCTTCTCGCCCAATGAAAGACTCGACATCCAAGTGTGTTTGGCAACCTTGCACCGTGAGCTGATAGCGGTTATGGGATAAAAAAGGTCGTAGTGCAGTATCCATTAAGCTCATCTTATTTCCTTTGTGTCCACCGTGGTAACCGAAAGTACAATAAGCCGCGAGTGAGGTTACCCACTTTAATATTAAGTAATTTACGTTAAGATAACGGATTGCTGCGCATAAAGACAAATTAAATGTGAAATAATATTGAATAATAGGTGGTGAATAGGATTTATCTGGGTGAGATAAAGCGTTAGTCGGATTCAGCAAAGAATAAAAAAGGAAGCGGTTAGACTTCCTTGGGGGAATAGGTGTGTTTTCCGTGAGGTGTTATATTTTTAATTATTGACACTGACTTTTCCAATAAATCAAGTACCGCAAATAATCCCCGCCATCTTCTTGCAGCCCGTGCACCAATGGCTTCATACTTTTATGAGGTAAATCAGGCCACTCACCAATCCCTCTTGGCTGATGAATATTTTCCTCTGATAGGTTTTCCCATCCATCCTCATTCGGTACCCATAAACCTTGCCATTCTTTTTGTGCTATTCGAGGTAGCTTCCAACAGGGCTGATAGCTAATGCGCCCATGTTGCCGTAACACATCCAATGGGTTTCAGGGCGCAGGGTGGCAAGAAAGCGATAAGAACTGGCATTGTTGCGAAGAGTATCCTGATAAATGTCATCGCTGTGGGTGTCTATCAGGTATTCAAATGGAGAAACAGATTTCAAGATATTGACTGTACCGCCTTCAATCTCGATTTCTTCAACCCAAACGACAATACGTTGCCAGACGATAGCCTGAATCAAGCAACGGTATTCTAGGGATTGCGTATCTAGTGGTAATTCAGTGAATAATGGGGGTTGTGCTGTCTCAATAGGTGTAGCAAAGGCTGATGCGTCAAACGGTCGGTAGTGAGTTGGGTATCCAAGTATTTCACGACAATCATACTGGTTCAAGGGCGTAATCACACCCAAATACTCCAGTTGATGAATAATCCGCTCAGCACGGTGAAAACCTATCCGAAAATGGTGCTGTAAACGTCTCGGTGACGCTCTGTTAATGAGAATGACGTAATCAATGGCTTTAACTGTCAATGGGTCATAGCTGCTGTCTAGCGTGTTGTGGTGAGATAACTGCATAGTGCCTCTGAGTCAGTGACGAAAATACAGTTATTAAAATAACAAAAGATATCAAAAGATACTAATCTAAATCTTCCTGTTTCATGGTGAGCGCATTCTTTAATAACGCTTTTCTTTTCTCAACTGACAGTGATTTGTAAATTTCAAGTAAAAGGTTAAGATCTGCACTTTCAGAAGATAGCGTGTTTTGCTTGATGAGTTCTTTTTCATCCGTGTTTAGGATGACTTTAAAGGCATCAATATGATAGAGGTCGCCACGCTTATTAGGGTTCTTCTTGCGAAAGTGGGGGGTGAAGGGCTGTGATTGACTCTAGACGGACTCTAACGCCTTTCGCGGTGGTAGGGATATCCATCTCTTTATATTCAGGGTAACGTGTTGGGTCGCCAGCTTTTTCTTTTCCTATAGCCGCAAGCTCCCCACTGGTAAACCAGAGCTTAGGCGCATTATCCATTTCAGTTAGTTGTTTTTTATCAGTCATGATTTTTATAAATCTCATACATATCAAAAGGATAAAATAACCGCACTAGAAAGATGTTAAAATCATAAAGATATCTATTGATAATTCCCTTTAATTGGTTTTTAATAGACGAGGAATTAAACAGTGGAGTTATTACTATGTCTAACCCTGTAGCATCTCAAAAAAAGCCCCGAAAAGGAAGCGCTGCGGATTGGCACCGTGCGGATATTGTGGCGGCTTTGCATAAAAAAGGGGTCACACTAGCGCAATTATCTCGTGAGCATGGTCTTTCTTCTCGGACGTTAAATAATGCGCTAGAGCGAGCGTACCCAAAAGCTGAACAGATCATTGCGGATGTGATTGGCACGGCTCCCGAAACAATATGGCCGAGTCGTTATATCAATAAGCCACCCTCTAATAATCATGGGCGGTCATTGAAATAGCCTAAATATTTACCCTTGCCTATCGGTAAGGCATTGCACCCACTCTAGCGTCAACACCATGGAAAAACCCTTAATTCATTTAATTGAAGGAACAGTTATGTCTATCAAAAATAAATTGCAAAAAATTCGAGAAGAAAACGAAGCGAAAGGATTAAATGATCCGGCTTTATTTAAACAGCGTTTGCTCAACGGTGGCTTTGGATTAGCAAAAACCTTTTGGCTATTTTGGTTTTTACCGATTTTATTCTTAAATATCGTTGAATTTTTTATTACTAAAAAGGTGACATTAAATAAAGTGGAAGCATTGATTCTCATTTGGGATGTTTGCTGTTTTTACTTTATCGTTAAAATACCGGATCGTCGTGCTTGGTCTTACGTGGCGTTGGTTGTGATTGCACTCGATATATTAGCAGGAATAACCGTAAATTTTCTGCTGTAAGGTGACAATGCGAACATGAAACTTAACCAGTGGATGAAATTAAGCATATTAACGGTGATGGTTGGTTTAACGGGATGTAATGAGAGTACCGTTAATTGTAACAGTGATGGTGCAAAAGCATTAGCGTTACAAGTGGTCAATCAACATGTCGGTTGGGCGATGTATGAGCAGCTTGTGAATGTGCGAACGCAACGTCAAAATACACAACGAGGCGTTTATCTCTGTGCTGCCGAAGCAACAGGAAAAGCGGGTTCTGTCACGGTAATTTATTCCGTGCAGCTCACGGATGATAAAAAAAGTTTTGTAGTTACGTTACTTAACGGTTAATCGCTATGCCAGCCTATTATTAGGTTGGCATTTTTCCCTTTGACGTTTCTATTCTTTCATTCACTTTCCACATCAATATTCCCCGCCATAAATAAAAATCACGGTAGGTATATCAAAATAGCAATGATGGCTAAATGCATGTAACTATCTGATTATAAACAACAAAACACTTTACTTTGCTAGTAGTTATGGTAAAATATATGCATGGCACTATACCCAAAATATGATTGGGTTGTGCTTATACAGTTTATTTCCACTTTTTTATTTAAAGGCAACTTTATATGACTATTCATCAGTCAGGGCTACGCTTGCCTATCGCACAAGCTTTTAGCCAATTATTATTACATGAACTGAATAATTCAGTGATTAACTCCGCGATTGATTTAACCACTGTTAGGGCGGTTACCTTAAATTTTCGAGACCCATTGTATAGTGCTGAAACAGGCGGTTTCCATCCTGTCGAAATACGTTTGTTACGGCTGCATGAGCAATGGCAGTTTGATTATGTGACAGATTTTTCATTCATGGGGAGCTATTATCCTGAGCTTGAAAAGGAACTCGATATTTGTTGGTCGCAAGGTTATGTTTATCATTTTATGATGGGGGATATTGATGAAGAAGAGGGCGGAGCAATGTTTGAACTGTGGCAACGTAATTTTATTCAATACCACAAAATGAAATGTTATGAAGTCAGTATTCAGTGGGAAACCCACTAATTAAGTAAAAAATAATACCAGCGCTGGTTATTCCATAAAGTACAGTACAATCAATAGAAGGTTTGAGTTGATGTTGATACCGTCCAAGCAAGGGGATTTAGATTGCCTCTGTGGGATTTACAGTCTGGTGAATATGAGTACATGGTTCTATGGCGACCGCATTAAGCCCCGCCCGTTATTTAATTATCTTTTGCGTGAATACAGCGAATACTGGTCACTGTACAAGTGTTTAACTCAAGGTATTGATATTCCTGAAATGGATTACTTGATTAAGCGCCTAGCCTCAAAATACCCATCACAAGCCCCTCTACGCGTCACCACGCCATTTCGTTACAAAGATGGACTTACAACACAAAAAATACTGTCTGCCTGTCAGGTGTTCTTAGACACTCATACAACGTCACGTCGGCTTATTCTTCTGGGTGATCAGTGGCATTGGTCGCTGGTGGAGCATATGGACAGTGAATATCTCTATTTCTTTGATAGCCACCAGCAAGAGAAAGTGAGCCGCACCAGCTATGGATTAAGAGGTAACAAAGTACGGCGGTTGTATAGTGAATCTGTTTATTTTGTTGAAATATCACCTTTATAAATAGGTTATTTTTTCAATGTATTTAACTTTTTAAGTTTATTAATGACCGATTGAGTATCTAGCAAATATAAAATATCTAACGGTGTCCATGTTGTAATATTTCTTTCATCAAAATTATTATTGAATATATAGGGAGGAATGAAACATTTTGTTTTAGTCATGGATTTGGCAATTGATTTTAGTTCTCCTTCGATTATTTTCTTTTCTTTATTATCAGGAAGTGTTTCAAATTCGTTTTTAAGAATGAAAATGTTTTTGTTTAAAACACATTCTTTCCAAATGGTTTTAAACGTATTTATTAATAATTTTGCATTGTCATTTTTAGACTCAATAACTGCGGTAATATAATAATAATCGATAACATTCATAATTGTTTGGCTGAAAATTCGTCCTGTGGCTTTTTCTCTTTCCATCATGTCATCATGACCAAAATGAACACAGATTTCTCTCAATCTTGTTTTATTTTTATCATGCATGTTAATGGTGAATGGTGCGCCTAATTTTTTCAGTCTATTCTCTCTGCTTGTTTTTGCCCTTTTGCAATTATCTTCCTTTTTATTTTCTTGTTCTATCTTCTTTCTCTGACCTATTTTTCCAGACATTAGATGCTCCATTTTGTGACAGTCATGTAGTTCTCATGAGTTTAGTAAAAACACCCAATAATTGTGACGGTCATACATCACGGTGATTTTTATATGTGACCGTCACTAATATTTTAAAGAATTTTAGCAGGTTTAGTCCAAAAAATCACTGTGACCGTCACTTAATCTACCTTTTTGGCTATTGTGACTATCACAATCGATCATTTTTTATGATTGTAAAGAGAGTAACTCCATAAACTGACAGGAGTTATGTCTCATGCAACACGAACACTTTTTAACGATTAAGCAAGTTTTAGAAATCACACAAGTCTCACGCGCGACCTTATACCGTTGGATTAAGGCGGGGGATTTTCCTGCGCAATATTCATTGACTGCATCTGGGCGCTCGGTTCGTTGGAAAGCGCTCGAAGTGCAAGAGTGGATCGACGAGTGCGTCAGAAAGGGGGAGCAATAATTATGTGGTTCTATAAGCCTGTTATAACCCCTTTATATGATTATATAGAGAATAATAATATTCAAGTAAGTGATGGGGGTAGCTATGTCTACCCTTAAACCTAATATTGATAATTTGAAGAAATCAATTGCTATTCCTCATGAATTAGGTCATTACGAAATGATGCATAGAATTGATAAACTTAGTATTGTAGGTGATCTTGAAATTGATGATACCGATGAATTGTTCGATAGATTAAATAAGATGAAAGGCAGTCGTTTTTATTCAATTAGAAGAAGAAAAACGAAAAGTAAATATATTAAGAAACTTTATCGCTATCAAGTTAAGGTGAAAAACAAATATAATCCGAAGCAAGCATTTATGATCTATTATAAGCCGACGGAAATGGATTTTAAGAAAACAGATAAATATGAAGGAAGAGGTGCTGTTAGGTTTGAATTTAGTCCTCAACATTTTACTGTTGATGATATTAATAAATTAGTTCTTTATTTAGGAAAGAAGAAGCGCCTAGGTAAGTATCTATATAAAATATTGAAAAGCGCATGGGTGACTCGCATTGATTATGCTTTAGACATATATGATATGCGTCTCTCAGACTATCATATTGGATTTAAAGGGCATGTTGTGGCGAACGTTACTCAAGTGAAGGCGAGTTTCAAGGGCAACGGCTTGGTAGCAATAAATCAGAGTATCATGCCGCTTGTTATGAGAAGCTGGATGTTGGTGATGACTTAGAGTCTCTTAGTGATGAAGAATTACAACTGATAATTACTAATTGGCGCGAAATACAGGATTACCGTCGCTTCCTACGCATAGAGACGCGTTATAAACCGAGAAGTAAGGCGCTTTTATTACGAGATATTCGCAATCTTCACAATTTGCTGGAACGTATTGGGTTCTATAAAAAGCCACTGTGTACCAAAGAAGGGGATTTAGATTGGGAGTTATTACTGTCGGACATGATATTACCTGAGCTACGCGATTATGTAAATAAAACCAACCCAAAGGAGGCTAAAAAGATCTTAAAACGTCTAGATAATAGATTGAAAAACAATCAAGTTGATCTTTTCGATAAAGATGAAATTTGGTGCGACTTTCATTTATTGGTTGAGACGCTCGGCATTCTTGGCGTTCCAGCTCTTTGGCAGAAGAGTTTGCGTGAAGAATGGGCTCGCAAACACGGTTATTAGTAGCCTGTATCACGGGTAATGGTGTTGGGTCGCTGCGGCGGTATAGTGTGGCGACTCAACATATAACAATATCATGTATATATCAATGCTGGTTACCAGCATAACAATAGCTTAGCAAGCATCATAAGCATAATGGCTGTGAATAATAACGCTATCTAATATGGGCTATAGTGTGGGATATTGGGGGGTAGCTATTTTCGCCTAGACCGCGAGTTGTTCGTCTTAACGGATCGTTTTGAGTAGCTGGCACGGGTATTTGACGCTTTCTCGGTTTTTCTAATCACCTACTAAAAAATGGGGTTAGCGGTAACCCCATTAAAAATGCATTTGCGTAATTCAATTTACTATTAACAACGTGGTAAATTGAAATGACAGCAGCATATATCACCAAAGATAACATTCTTGTCACAGAAGCTACAGTTGAAGCCTATAAAGCGATTGTTTTGAGCGTTCCCTTTGATAAGACCGTCGATCAACGTAAAAAAACTCAATATAACTGTGAAATTGCCTTGTTCTTACAGCATATTATCTGTAGTGCGACAGTTAGCAAAAATACGAAGAAAAAAGCGAGGTTTAAAGGAAATAAAAAATGGACTTACTCTGTGCCATTTCCTGCTGAACTGGGGAAAGATAAATTCCCTATGATTTTTAAGCAAAGTCGTGATTTAG
This sequence comes from Providencia rettgeri, assembly GCA_900455085.1. Taxonomy (NCBI): domain Bacteria; kingdom Pseudomonadati; phylum Pseudomonadota; class Gammaproteobacteria; order Enterobacterales; family Morganellaceae; genus Providencia; species Providencia rettgeri. The sequence continues at coordinate 1,096,738 of UGTZ01000001.1, forward strand.
GCTTAGAACGCGGTTTAGAGTGCTTAGAACAAGCTAAAATTATTAAAATTATCCAACATAGCTATGGAACCCATAAGTGCCGAGAATTTGCTTTATCTAAAAGTGTCCTTAAAGCCTTATTTCCCGGTAAACGAAAGGATTATCTTAAACGTACAGATCGCTATACCTATTTGACGAATATTTTTGATAAATGCGAGAAACCCGAAACACTGTATAAACTGATGTTAAAAAGCTCTTACAACGTAAAGCCGCCTAAGCATAAAACATCGAAACGTGCGATTACAAATCCCCATTTTAGACATCGTATTGCCGGTGTTTATCAACAACTCGAAGCATTACCTATCAACCTTGATAAACTACAAGCATATTGTAATGACCATCCTACAGCGAAGAATAAGAGCTTTTATTTTAATTTCATCTCTCATTTGATGGATGTGGGGGTCAAGATAATTAGCAAAACGCCATTGATTATTGAATATCGACAAGCGTATAAAACCGCCAAAGTGGGTAGCCGTTCTTTTGAAATAGGTACAGGATTTCAATATTTACCCAGCAAGATGAAATGGGCATGTTTAGCCAACGGGTATAATTATGATATTAAAAGCTGTCAGTTAGCTATCTTAGAGCAAGAATTCAAGAAATATGGAATTAGCACCGATTCACTATCTGTATTAGAAACCGACTTTATCAAAGATACGCTAGGGGTAGATGATGCGCTCGTTAAAACTATCCGCTACGGCACTATATTTAATGCTGGAATAGTTAATTTTTCGCCTAAGGGGAATATGGTGAAAAAGCTAAAAAAGCTTTATTCCGACGATTATGTATCAGAAATGCTGAAACATTGGGAATTAGAAACAAAAGAACTTTGTGACAGTTTAAACCTGCTTCTTGACGAGTATCTAAAGACAGGAAAGAAAAACGGATATGGGTTATGTGTTACAAATGCGGTAGGACATCCATTTAACACAACGTGGAGGAAGTTACATAGCGGTGAGTGGAAAAAATGGACTAAAGATAGTAAAAAGATGAAGCGAAAATTGCTTGCCCACATGATTCAAGGGCTAGAAAGCCGCGCAGTCTATGATTATGTAAGATCGCACCATGGAGTTTGTGCGCTAGAGCATGATGGATTCGTGAGCTTACATGAGCTGTCAGACTGTGATTGGAAGCATCCATACTTGGAGATAGTGTTGAAGAATTAAAATACTAGTATATCTCAAGCTGGGTCAATGATTGAGTACCCTTTTGATTAATCATAAATTTTTGGATAACCAAAGAAGGATTTCTCTCCTAGGTTATCCAATACTTCGTTTAATAAACTAAAATCATATTGCTTAAGGTTATTTAACTGGCTAAGTTCTTCTAACATTTCAGTTAGTGTTCTTTTGTCTTTATCATAAGATATAACCTTATTTACGTAAGAAATCTCGTTTTCAAAAGGTGGGCGATAGTAATATTTATTCTTTGCTTCTTTTATTTGTGCTAATCTGCCGTAAGGGATTGTATTCCATGCAACAATAAGTAAATTTATAGCATTTAATAGTTCTTTAGTTATTGGGTTTATAGGTTTTTGTTTATCATCCGAGTTTTTTGATGAATTAGAACTGATTTTACTTGAATTAGCTTCTGAGCTAAGGGGGTTAAATAAAGCTAACTCAGCATTTTCGGTCAGTGTAAGAAAATGCTTTGCCGTTGGTAAACCACAGAAAAAAGTTCCGTGTTTTTCCTTGTTATTCTTCTTTATATATTGAAAACAATAATAGCTGTCAGTTAATAATCTACCTGTGCAGCTGAGTTTTTTCTGTCCAGACAGGAGCTTCACATAAGCGACAGGAGAAATTTCATATTTTTTAACTAACATTTCACGAGTTTCTTTCCCATAGCAATTCATTTAATATCACCTTGAATTAGTTAATAGCACCTAGCTTCGAAATTAATATACTATTTGTTTTTTATCGTCCTTGCCTTATCCTTAAAGCGATTGTCAATATTTGCAGCTGCGTGCACTCTTCCAAGTAATCGCTCTATTATTCCTGCATCATTTTTATTATTGGAACGTTTCCACGCTTCCATGTCTATGTAAATTTTATTATGTAATGAATTTGGAACTTTAATTCATCTCTGGAAATAATAACGCCAGTAATTTTTTTAATTTGTATACTACGATATAGAATGGTCTTGGTAGGGTGCATAATATGAGATTCTGAGGCAATAATTTTTTTTGCACTGCTCAAAAATTTAGAATTAACTTTTTCGCCTGAAAAGGTAACATCATCGACATATACAGTCATTTTATTACCGTTTGCACGAGATATTGCATAAAGGTTATTAAACATATCAGCATTCGCCCAGTAAGCTAAAGGCATACTAATACGGCTACCTGTAGGAATATGATTATTTACAGTGCATAAATGTGATAGTAAGTCTGCAATATCACTAGAGCAGCGTAATTTTTTGTAGAAAAAATTAAAAACTTTTAGGCGAGTAGTTGATGGAAAGAAGGATTTGATATCTGTTGTAAGAACTGGTTTTTTCCCTAAATGAGCTCTCGCATTAGAAATGTAAGATTTATCCTTTAAACCAGAGTGCATGTACTGTGGTTGAATAATTCTAGAAATAAGACTAGCTATTCTGGTATGTATAATATCAAGTTTTTCATTGGGTTTTTCAATTAAACGTTTTTTATTTATGTCGGACTTTTCATAGAAAAGTATATAGTTACGATCATCAGAAAGTAATTTTAATTCCTGAATAGAAGAGAAAAGGATTTTTTCTAATTTTTTTTTGATGTTAATTTATAAAATACACATTCTTGTAAGGAATATGACTTTCCCTTAGTTTTTATTTTGCGCTTTTTTGCTTTCATTTCTTTCAATACTCCATTCCATGATTTTTAGTATTTTTTCAGTAAAGACAGCTCGAAATTTTTCTGAGAACGATTTTTGGGAGGGGGTATCCATCTCTTCGGAGAGGAAAACTAATGATGAAATAGGAATGTCAAATTTTTGTGAGTATTTTTCAAGCATATCAAAACTGATAGTTTTTTTTCCTGATTCAATTTCAGATAAGTAAGATTTTGATATGGATAAACTATCTGCTAACTCAGATTGCTTTAAGTTATGATAAAGTCTAATTGTTTTTAATGCCTTATTAATCATATTATTACCTTAATTTTAACTTAGGCACACTTAAGACTCACTATGCTTTTCAAAGAATTTTAAGATTTTAAAAATCATTTATCCTAATTTTATGATCCATACTATTATTTTCCAAACAGTACGAGTCCTTTTCGAAACAATGTAAGCCTTAAGTGCCTGCCAAAAACCATTACTATTTTTCATACATTTTCTCCTTGATTCCCGATGACTGAATTGTCAATCGGTTCGCCCTAATCAAGGTTGAGAGTTTTTTAGCAGTAAACCTTTGTCAATATGATTGTGATGTCGCCCATCACAATCAGTAACCCCATACCTATTTCGTCGAGACATTGCTAAGCGCGCTTTGCTAGCTACGATCATCGGCAAACATGTGGGGCCAAACGGTAGAAGATAAATACGTATATCTTCCGCGAATAACCAAATAAACAGCTATTCATGTACTTCTGGCGTTTTCTCTCTCCAGTAATGGCGAAAACACTATATGTCGATTGTTCGCTATTTGTCAACAAAATTCGCTAATGGCGATTTTTAATATCTACAGTGTAACTTATACAATAGTCCACTCATGAGTGTTAATACGGTTAGGAAGTAACTATACAGCTAAAATGGCATATCTAAAGCATGAAACATTGCTATAATGTAATGATATTGATTTATAATGTGATTGAATCTTGGGGTAAGGAGCCATGGTGAGCAACAGTAAAAAAATTCAGGCCAGCTACGCTAGGCCATCTCGTGCAGGCATTATTCGTTCGGTAGCAACCTCTACAGCGATTGAAACAGGGCAGGAGTCCCGTCGCCTTGAAGAAGAAATGAAAGCGAAACGTGAGAAGTTTGGACATTTGAAACTTGCGATTTAGTTCGCTTTCAAGGCTTCGTTAACCCAATATTTCATGGGTTCATAGTTAAGGTTTAACCCTGCGTGGATTGCTGCAATATACTGCTCGGGGTGTTGAGTCCAACTTTCATAATCCAACAGCTGGAAACCAGCTTGTACTGCCATTACATCGGCAAGTAAGCGCGATAAGCGCCCATTACCTTCCCTAAATGGATGTATCAGAATCAACTCCACATGTACCGTGGCAATAGCCTCTATGACTTGTTCTCGGCTCATATTGGTGCAAGGCGTGTACTTCGCTAGAAACTCTTTCTCGAATTGAGCAAGTAATTTTGCAACGCGACCCGCAGGGGCAAACATAAAGCCACCCTTGCTAATATTCACCGTGCGTAACTGACCTGCCCACTCGTAAACATTTCCTAACCATTGGCGATGCCAACGCTGAATAAGTGATACGGTAATTTGTTCTGTGGGAAATTGTTTTTCAAAAATGACTTGATACAGTTTTTCTAACAGGACAAGCTCAGCATCATTGATATCATCAACGTTTGAAAGCCCTAGCTTGTTAGCTAGCACTTCTTCATCAGAACCATCAGCAAATTTTCCTTCGCTGTTAAACACATCGTATTTATTCATATAAGCGTGTTCTTGTGGTGTGGGTATGAATTTTGTACGTTATAATGCTAAAAACATCAAATAAATAATAACTACCTATAAATCAACGGATTAATTAAGTGTAGGTTAAATTATAGGTTTTGCTGAAAAATTAATAAATATCGTTATATATCAATACTAACACACCCATGCATCATTGGTGTGTGGGATTCGAAGCTTTGCTTATCAGTCATAATGTTGTCTGTTCTAACGTATTGAGTTAACTAAATTCTGTGAGTGTATTTGACGATTATTTTCAGAGACTAAAATACCACAAATCGCAACAAATGAGAGTAGGCAAACGTGTTAGCCATGCAATTCTCTATAGTATGACGTGATTATCACAGGGACAATGTGTGTTTGGTCATTAATAGTCTGAAATATTGTTAAGTAGAGTGTATGTTTTTTCCTCATCTAGAAAATAGGTTCACGATAACCACTAAATAATAATTGGTAGATATCTGCTTAGCTTGAGAGTTATTTAGGCATTACGGAAAATAATAAGTCGTGCTTTTAGTTATTTCTTTTTTGAGATGGAATATCTCATTTTCTTGAGTAGATATAAATAGCGTAAATAACAGTCATAGATATGACCGTTATTTACGCTAAAGATGAACGGATTATTTAGCTGCTGTTTCCGCGCGTAGTTGGCTAACTTGTTGTTTCAAATTAGGCCATGGTGACTTGTCAGTAAACGTTGTTCTTAGATAATTTAAGAGTACTGCTATTTGCTGATCACTTAAATTATGACGAAAAGCAGGCATGCTGCCGAGCCCTTCTGTTGCCTCATACTCAATTCCATTTAATACAACGCGAATGGCATTATCTGGGGTATCTGCATAAAGATTCGTATTTAAGGCTAAAGCGGGTCGTACACCTGACATTTGCGCACCTTTCGTTTGAGCGTGGCATGCCATACAAGCCCCTGAATACAACCTTGCCCCTTCAGAAGAGAGAGGTTCAATTTTATCTTCTGTTTGCTGTACGATTGTTACGGCTTGCGATGTGACCTGCGGATGCTCAACTTCAGAAGTCAAATAAGTTGCAATAGCTTGTCTATCTTCTTCGGTTAGTTGAGAGGTTCCTTCTCTGATGACTGGTGCCATCGGGCCTGCTGCGACACCATGGTTAGCTGAGAATCCCGTACGCAAAAACTCCGCCATATCCTGATGGCTCCAAGCAACAGGTGAGGCTTGGTCACCTCGCAGCGCTGGTGCACTCCATCCTTCAGCATCTCCACCCATCAAGTGGCTATCTCCGCCTTTTTCACCAAATAATATATCACGTGGGGAGTGGCAAGCGCTGCAATGGCCGAGCCCTTCGGCAAGGTATGCACCTCGGTTCCACTCATCAGTTTGTGAATTGTTTGGTTTTATTGGCCCAGCGGTTAAATACAGCTGATTCCATGCCCAAATTCCTTGGCGGATATTAAAGGGAAAGTTTAATGATGTCTTTGGAGGTTGATAACGAACAGGTTTTTGGCTCATTAACCATGCATAGAGGTCATATAAATCATCATCGGAAGTATGAGTAAAAGCCGTGTAAGGGAACGCAGGGTATAAATAATTCCCCTCACGATCAACACCATAACGCATAGCCCGTTCAAACGCTTCATATGACCAGCTGCCAATGCCTGTTTCTATATCAGGTGTTATATTTGTGGTGTAAATCGTGCCGAAGGGGATCTCCATCGCAAAGCCCCCGGTATTTGTTTCACCGCCAGGCCGCGTATGGCAAACGGCACAATCGCCTAGTGCCGCTAATTTTTCACCACGGGTAATTTGAGCGTCAGTAAAACTTTGTGTTGAATTGGTGTGTAATGGCTCAATGGCAGATTGCCAACTCAGTGCGAGTCCCCCCACCGCAACAATAACGATAGCAAGCGCACTGTAGCCAAATATTTTTTTTGCCTTACTCATGAGCCACTCCTTGGTTCTTGGCTGCCATACCTACTGCTCGCAGAATACGTTCAGGGGTAAATGGAACTTCTCGCATACGCACACCTAATGCATCAAATAGCGCATTTGCTACCGCGGCAGCGCTTGGTACTGATGCAGATTCGCCCGCTCCCATAGGGGGTTCATTGGGATATTCCATTAATTGAATATCAATTTCGGGTAACTCATCGAAACGTAGAATAGGGTATCCGCCCCATTCAAGGGAGGTTGTGCCTGATTTATCAAAGGTGGCAAACTCTTTTAATACCCGGCTACAGGATTGAATAATGTTTCCATGGACTTGGTGTTTAACGCCATCTGGGTTAACCATTTGGCCACAATCATGGGCGACATAGACTTTTTTGATAAGTACTTGTCCTGTTCGGCGATTAACAGTTAAGTCGCAGACCCAAGCTGCCCATGCAGCACCAAAACCCGGAAATTTACTGTGGAAATAACGCGCCCAGGCAAACCCTCGACCACTCACAATTTCTTCGGTGACAGGGGATGGTCTTTGATGCATCGGCCCATCAACCCAATTCGCCTGTTTTTTCACGGCACTAATTAAAGCGATAGCTCGAGGATCATCTAAATATTTTAAGCGGTATGCTATAGGATCTTGCTGTGCTAAATAAGCAACTTCATCAATCCAAGATTCATGAGCAAATACATTTGGAAGTGCTGAAACTCCGCGCATCCATGATGCCCTAACAACAGGCGCGGTATCTTTAGCGATAACGCGCATATGTGGGTATCGATATTGAGGGATAGCCGTGCGGTCTCCCATCTGTTGAATATCCGGTTTATTTTCTTTTTTCCCAGTTAAAATCAACGATAAAGTAGTGGCATTATTTAATGGATAACGAGTGCTGAGTTCGTAAGCGCTGACATCATTATTTTGATCAACTCCCCCTCGAATTTTAATCAATTGCCCGGTGCCTTTTGGCTCCCAACCCGCTTCTTGTTCTCGCATTAATTGCACTCGCACAGGTCGTCCTGTCGCTTGAGACAGTAAAACGGCATCGGCTGCCACGTCATCAGCACAGTTACGACCATAGCACCCTGATGCTTCCATGCGATGAATGTGTATTTGATATAGCTCTCTATCGAGTTGTAGTGCTAAATCTTTTCGCAGGTCATGAGGGTTTTGTGTGCCTGACCAGACATCGACTTTATCGCCGCGGACATCCGCGATAGCGCAAGATGGCCCAATTGATGCGTGTAAATGGTATGGCCAAACATAGTCTGCATTTACGGTTTTATGTAAATTGGCTAAGGCGCTGTCAACACCGTCATCATCTCGCAATATCCTATCTTGGCTGGGTAATGCATCAAGGGTGTCATGAAGCTTATCGAGGGTTAAATCGGGTAATCCTTGCCATTCTTTCCATTGAATTTTTAACTGACGCATAGCGTTTATCGCTTGTTCTTCACGTTCGGCAACGACACCAACAAAGTCATTAATGCGTACAATTTTTACAATGCCTTTTAGGTGAGCAATAGAACTTTCATCAATCGAAAGCAAACTATTTCCAAGTGGTGCGCTACTGTCTGCACCTGCATAAGGGGGGCGAATAACTCTGCCATGTAACATATCAGGTACTCGCATATCATGTACCCAAGTCAACTCACCCGTTACTTTTGCACGAATATCTACGCGTTGAATCGGCTTTCCGACATAAATAGCCTCAGAAGCGGGTTTTAAGGTTACGTTTTCATCTAATTCAAAATGGAGATCTTGTCCTTTTGCCAATTGCGCATAACTCAAACGACGTTCAGGTTGGGCGGTGACAAAAACATATCCATGCTGTGCTCGAACGGCTTCCATTGGCACATTTAACGCTTTGGCAGCAAGAGATGTTAGCTGCATGCGAACTTGAGCAGCAGCATGGCGTAAGGGGATAGACGTGACCTGAATGGTCGCACTGGCGATAGTCGGCCCTTGATCCGGTGTACTTTGTGGATCCCCAAGTATCATTGTTACTGATTCAAAAGAGACACCAATTTCATCAGCGACAATTTGTGCAAGTGAGGTACGAATTCCTGTACCTAAATCCACGTGACCATTAAATGCAGTCACCGAACCATCAGCGGCAAGAGCAATAAAACTATCGACATAATTCAGAGGAATAGCCGCATTTTTGTTTGGTATCTTTTCTGCTGCAAATGAAATGGAAGGCAACATGTTACTGACAACGATGAGCCCACCAGCTTGCAGCAAACGGCGTCGAGTGATATCTAAAATGCTCATGCTTTACCACCTTGTGCGATGATCATTTTAGCTTTTTTAGCTGCTTTTAATATTTCTACATGGGTTCCACAACGGCATAAATTAAAAGCGAGTTCTTTTTTTATCTCTTCTTCACTTGCATTAGGGTTACGTTTAAACAGAGCAACCAATGTCATTATCATGCCATTCGTACAATAACCACATTGTGCTGCTTGCTCATCAATAAATCCTTGTTGCACAGGATGGAGTGTCTCGCTATCACTAATGCCTTCAAGCGTGGTAATTTTTCTATTTTCTACTGTTGATACCGGTGTTGAACACGAGCGAACGACTTTGCCATCGATAAGTACACTACAAGCGCCACATTCGCCTAAACCGCAGCCATATTTAGGGCCATTGAGTTTTAAATCATTACGTAATACGTAAAGAAGTGGTGTTGATGGAGAAATATTGCTTAGTTCAATCCATCTTCCATTGATATTTAGTTGCATATATTTTCCTTTCACATTGCTAATTACAATAAATGATAATCTAATGTTATTATTTGTATGTTAACTATAACATAGGTTATTAATTTGAATTGTGACTGTATGTGCTAAGGGAAATTTTTGTTAGGTATTTAGTAAGTACTTATTAATGAAGGTTAATATTGGAAAATACTCATGGATTGCGTGAATGTTTGAGTCAGGCGAAGTGAGAGGAAACCCAGTTTATATATTGGTTTTCTTTTAATAGAAATAAGCGGATATCTTTAATTTGAAATTCTTATTTAATGTGGGGTGCGTTGATATATTTCACTTGAATGTATCAATGAAAATAATAATGTCGCTTCCCTTCAATAAATAAGTTATTTGAAGAGAAGCGACGAATGATTACTGCGCCGCTTTTTTCAGTTTCTCAACTTGTTCGGCGGTGACGGGTTTACCTTGTCCCCCCCATTCGGCGCGCGCCCATGATATTAAATCTGCCATTTCTTGTGGCGTTAAATCATCAGCAAAACTTGGCATCGCATACATACGTTGCCCATTTGGGAAAGTGGTGGTTGGAATACCCGTTAACACTACACTGATAAAGGTTTCAGGGCTGTCCATCGCTAAGATGGCGTTACCTTTTAACGCTGGAATGCCATTAGGTACACCTTCTCCGGTGATCCCGTGGCAGCCTGCGCAGGTAGACATATACATTAAGCGGCCAGTTTCCATGATTTGACTGACATCACCCACTTCTGATGAGTTTGCCTCTGGCAATGGAGCAGGCGAAGCTTTGGCGCCAAGTATTTTTCCTTGTTTATCCGTCATTAAATAAATCGCCATGTCATCAACATCGCTTTTTTTCATCTGACTAGTCGAAAAATGAGTCACTGTGCTCATATCTGCAAATGCAGAGCCTTGCGGGGCATTACCTGTAAGTAAAAACTGGCTCAAGGAGGCGGTATTGTATCCATGTTTGGAAAGCGCTTCGGCCGTGATATCAGGGATCGCTAAGCCGGCTTCTTCCCCTCCTTGAAGTGACCGTGAAAACTCGACACCCATCATTAAGTTACGTGGTGAGTGACAAGCGCCGCAGTGCGCTAGACCTTCAACAATATAAGCACCTCGGTTCCACTCGGCAGAACGTTGTGGGTCATGAGGCGCATTTTGTTTAGGGAAATTGAGCAAAGTCCAGAAGTTCATAAATGGGCGAACGGGTAGGACAAATACACCTGTATTTTCTTTGTTTGGCACATTGATTGGCGGAAGTGACATCACATAAGCATACAGGGCATCAATATCATCCGATGTCGTCATATGGGTAAATACAAACGGCATGGCAGGGTAGAGATTACCTCTTTCTTTACCAATTCCGTCTTTCAAAGCACGATGGAAATCAGCACGGGTATAGTTACCGATACCAAATTGCTTATCAGGCGTTATATTTGTGGAGTAAATGGTGCCGAAAGGGGTTCCGATAGCGCGCCCGCCCGCAGCCAATGGCCCTTCAGGTAATGAGTGGCAACCAAAGCAATCTCCAGCGGTGGCCAATTCTTGCCCTCTTGGCAGTAATTTGGCGACTTCTTCTGAAGTCAGTGGTTTATCTAAATTAGGGCCGATACTGGAAGTACGAAAAGCACCAAATAGGATCGCAAGCATTAATACGATAAATAATAAGATAATAATATAAATGCTTTTACGTAGAGAGCTGGATTTAGCCATGATGTTTCTCCCTAGTCGATCACGCAGCCGGGAGTGTCGAGAGCGACTTTCCTCACAGCTTCATAATAGCGTACATAACCTGTACAACGGCAAATATGCTCATTGAGGGCTTCTTCAATCGCATGTTCGAGTTGGTCTCGCTTCACTGGGTTTTTCTTCAGTTTATCAAGAAATACTGTCGCACCTGTGACGAAACCGGGAGCACAATAGCCACACTGGAATGAAAAGTTTTCGATGAAAGCTTGTTGAATTGGCGTTAACTCAACGACTTTGCCTTGTTCATCCAGTTTGGCTTGCCCTTCGATGGTAACAATATTTTTATTGTTGAAATAATGGGCACCAAAAATACAAGTGCGACTTTCAACCGTTGTGCCATCGGGCTGAATTTCCATAATGGTGCAAGCATGGCAGATCCCTTGGCCGCAACCAAAGTGAGTGCCGGTGAGGTCAAGGTATTCATGTAGAAACTCAATCATTGGCATCCCAACAGGGACATCAATAGGACCAATTTTTTGGCCGTTAATAGTCAGTGTGAGTGGCTTGCGCTCAATAATCGGAACGGCATTGTTGATTTTCATGAGAGTGCCTTTTTAATTTTATCTACCGTAATAGGGAATTCATAGAAACGCTTGCCTGTCGCATGGGTTAATGCGTTACTCGTCGCAGGTAAGATTGGGATCATGCCCAGTTCAGCCATGCCTTTTGGTGGTGAAGTTTCTGATAGCGGAGGTAAGTAATCAATGGTTTGCTGCCAAACCGCAACATCTTTTGCTCGCGGCAGGACATAGCGATTAAAGTTCCATGTTCCGTTACCTGGCCCATCTTCATACAGTGGTAATTCTTCCATCAATGCGTGGCCAATACCCATCGCGGTCCCCCCTTGAATTTGGCCTGAAACCAATTCAGGGACAATCATCGTACCGGGGTCCATAATCATATGATGGCGCATGACATCGACCTCACCCGTCATGGTGTTGACATTGAGCTCGACTAGGCAAGAAGCGGGTGTGACCGTTGTTGGGTCCGCTTTTGCGCGTTGTGTTGGTGGGTAATAGGCAATTTTACGTTTAATAAAATGGTAACCGCCAGTGGTCATCTGTTTTTTCAGTTCCTGCGGCGCACCGTCACCATAACGAACGGATATTGCATCAAGAGGGAGGTTTTTCAAACCGACAGTTGGGATATCGAACTCTGCGCGAGCCCACTGCCAGCTTGAATAGCCATGAACAGCAACCCCGGTGATGAGTCCCATCTCATGGGCTCTTTTGGCTAAAATGTCAAAAGGAATGGGTTTCATTCCGCCGCCACCAATACCATCTGGCCCGACACGAATGTCTGCAAATTCAACATTTAAGCCGTTGAAAGCACCGCCACCAGGGCCTTCGCTCCAAATGCTTTTGGCTGCAGGCCATAGGGTATTTTCCAATAAGAAATGGCCCGCTTGGCGTGTACCAAACCCAATATAATAAACACCACTCGATGAACTCATGTCAGGGATCAGAGCAGGTGTCCAATAGGGATCCGTTTTTGACAGTTCGTCTTGTTTTTTCTGGTCTGCCCAACTGGTTTTGAGTGGCAGTTCTGCAAATTCAGTGACCCCAAACTCAACCACATCAGGGGCTTTGCTGAGTGCTTGCCACACCATCACTTGCTGTGCGGTTGTACCACCTGTACCAATCTCTTGCATGCAATGGCGCATAGTGAGTTTACCATTGGTATCAAATTCAAGAGAAAGAATCGTTGGAACACCGCTAGAACCATAAACTTGCTGCACTTGTGCAAAGCCAACGCCGTATAACTTACCGGGGTTTTTCGCTTCATAATCGACTTTGTTTTTCTCACGATCGACCCAAATTGGGTGTTTTTCCGCAAGATTTAACATTTCGACATTGCGTGGGTCACCGGCTATTACACCCCCTTGTGTATTCGGGTAACCTTCTAAAATGGCATTACGGCGGCGCAGTTCAATCGGGTCAATATTGAGGTTATGAGCGATTTCATCGACCATCAATTCAGTGACTGCCATCGATTGTAAGGAACCAAAGCCACGCATTGAGCCCGCTTCGACAGCCGGAGTGGCCATGGCGAGAGCGGTAAGGTCAGATTTAGGGAAATAATAAATAGATTGGGCGCCACGTACCGCAACGTGTGATACGGCAACGGAGAGGTTTTCACGGCCGCCACCATTACAGTTATAAGTGCCTTTTAATACATCAAATTTACCCGTTTTTTTATCACCAATGATGGTGACATCCATTTCAATGGAGTGGCGTTTCATTCCCATCTGGAATTGTTCATAACGGTCATTTGCCATGCGAACAGGCAAGCCATCAGCGTAGAAACTGGCGACCATGGAATAGAAAGGAAAAACCGAATAATCTTTTGAGCCATAACCGACGGTCGAACCAGTTAATAGCACAATGTTCTCGACGGAAAAATGTTTGTTGTGCTTCGATAACTCAGCAGCGGCGTTGACGACGCCTGCAGGAGACTGTGTCGCGGTTAAGATATGCAGTGTTTTGGTTTGAGCGTCATACCAAGTATTACAGTTATCAGGCTCCATTGCACAAGGGTCAATGGATTGTGAAAAACCATGGCGCTCAATCACAAACTTATCGGGATCCTGACGAGCGGCTGCGATTTCTTGCTCAATTTGTCGTGCGTAATCCATCGCTTTTTCTTGTTTATCAGGACTTTTTTCTGCCTGATGAAGGGCTTGAATAAAACCACCACCACGATCTTTACGGATCACTGGCGGAATAGAAATGGCGTGTTTTGGGTCATAAGGTGGCCAAATAGGCGTATTGCCATCGAATCCGCCTTTAATACCTGAATCTTGATAAGGGGAAAAGATAGAAGGCGAAAGTGGGGTGTCACCACCAATACGCACATATCGCGCTGCACCGTAGTTAGCGGGCGGTTTTGGCCCTGTCACCGTTCCATATTTTACGGTATTTGTCGCAAAGCGTAACATCCGCTGCGCTGCACTGTATTTATCGAAATCATGATAAATCAAGATAGCAACTGGGTGGCCAATAATTGGCGGGGTATCCCCTAGAGGCACTAGAATATTAGTGCCATAGAAGCCTTTTCCCATACTGGTGTCTTGAGGGATATTTAAGCCATCACGGATAAGGTCTTCTTGTAAAACAACTTTATCAGGCTGTAAATTTGGACCTAACATTGAAATATCAATGCCTTCAAAGGTTTTATCTGCCTCTGTTGCTTTTAACATAAAGGCATAGCTTTGTTTTTTAGGCCAGCCAGGGATGTCTTTAGCGCGGTAATCACGAGCAAAATTTTTACGGCCAGTGACCTTTTCAACGCCATCCCAGCGAAAACGTGCTTTACCATTTTGACCAATCCAATCAGTTGATGGAGAGTCAGAATCGAGCTCCATTGCTATCGCAAAAGGGAGTTTGCCGACCATCACTGCAATGCCCGCAATAGTGCCTAATTTGATAAAATTGCGTCTAGATATATGTCCCGACATAGTGTGCTCCCTGATTATATTTTTAGGGTTTTTTATTATGAACAATGGAGATAAATAATACTTTTTAGCCATGCACTGTAAGATTGTTTTATTTCGATTAAATTGGCTCACAATTCGATGACTAATATCAGATAGCTCAGTAAGTTACATAAATAGTATGGGTATCTGTATTGATATATCAAGAACGAGTAAAGGGATTTAGACAAGAAAGTGAATAATACTGTTGGAGTCATCTTAATATGACAGTATTGAATAAAATAACTGAGTTTTATTCAAATGTAATTTATTTAAATGATAGTAGTTCTTATTAATGAATAATTAAATCAATATGTATTTTATTATATAAAGCATATTATTATATGGACATTAATTAGAGAATTATCTGGCTCGTTAAATATTAACAAGCCAGATAGTTCATTTTTCGTCATTATTGACGCAAAGATTTAATCTGCTCTGGGGTGACATCCGCAGGTTGTCCTCCCCATTGAACGCGAAGGAAGTTCACTAAGTCGCTAATTTGTTGGTCATTTAGCTTATTGGCAAACCCGGGCATACTTTGCATGTTTTGGTTATTAGGGAATGGTTGTTCAGGCAAACCATCTAAAATCGCATTAATTAGGTTAGTGCTATCCGCATCACGCAATGTCGAATTTCCTTTCATTGCCACCGCCACATTCGGTTTACCACTGCCATCATAGGAGTGGCAACCTGAGCAGGTTTCTAAATAAATTTGGCGTCCTTGAGCGTTACCTTCCCCCATTCTTAATGGCGAAGTTGCTGGTGGGTTATCGCCCATTAAATAGGTGGCTATAGCGCTATTATCCTCTGGGGTTAAATGTTGTGAACTCAGATAAATTACAGGGTGCATATCACTGTAGGCGGAACCTTGTGGTGCGAGCCCAGTCATGAAAAACTGCTGTAAATCTTCTTTTGTCCATCCTCGTTCTGCAAGCGCTTTTGGGGTAATATCCGGCGCCACAAAACGACCTAAAGCACCGCCTTGCATAAAGTTATCTAAATCCATTTCACCCAGTTTTCCTCTTGGCGTATGGCATTCAGCACAATGCTCTAATACGTTAACTAAATACCGACCACGTAACCATTCAGGAGAGCTACCTTGTGAGCTATTTGGGAGTGGTTTATCATTAAAAAACAATAAATTCCAGCCAATCATGGCCATACGTTGGTTTAGTGGGAATGGCAATGAATTTTCAGGTGGTGCGACATCAACCGCTGGTTGGCTCATCAAATAACTGTAAATAGCGTCAGAATCTTCACGAGTGATCCCTTTGTAAGACGTATAAGGCATTGCCGGATAAAGATTTTTACTCGGTGGAGAGATACCTTGGGTCAGTGCTTTATAAAAATCATCTTTTGTCCAGCGACCGATACCAAAGTCGGCTGAAGGGGTTAAGTTACTGCTGTAGATAGTACCAAATGGGGTATCGAGTGGAAAACCACCGGCTAATGGCGCGCCATCAGCACTGGTGTGGCACGCAGCGCAGTCACTGGCAAGGGTGAGATAACGGCCTCGCTCAATTTCCTGAGATGTTGCTGTCACTTTTTGTACCGGACCATCTAAGGTACGGCTTTCATACCAATACAGCACCGCCCAAACGATGATAGCGATGGCTATCAACCATAAAATAATTCGTTTGATCATTTTATTGCCTCCTTGATAAGACCAGGAGTCGCCAGAACAACGTCACGTACCGCTTCATAATAGCGTACATAGCCTGTGCAGCGGCAAATATGGTTATTTAGGGCTTGCTTGATAGCATCTTCTAAGTCCGCTTCTGCAATGGGGTTTCGCTGAAGTTCTTCAATAAACACGGTAGCCGCATTCACAAACCCTGGGGTACAGTAGCCACACTGAAAACTAAAATGTTCAACAAAAGCTTGCTGAACTGGGGATAATTTTACTTCCCCGTTTTCTTCTTTGGTGGCAGCCCCTTCGATAGTTCGAATACTTTTATTATTGAAAAAATGCGCGCCAGTAATACAGGTGCGGATCTCTTCGCTGGTACCGGATGGGTTATCTAAGATAACGACGCAAGCATGGCAGATCCCTTGGCCACAGCCTAGACGAGAACCCGTTAGGTCAACATATTCATGAAGGAAGTCGATCATCATGAGGCCTTCAGGCACGTCCATTGGTCCATACTGTTGGCCATTAATGGTTAAAGTGAGGGGAAGGAAATTTAGGCTCATGATATTACCTCTAAAATGTCTTTTGCGCGTACAGGCAAATGCAAGAAATGATGACCAGTTGCATCTGCAATGGCATTGACGATGGATGAAACCACCGGGATCATAACAACCTCAGCAACGCCTTTTGGCGGGTCTGTATCCGAAAGTCCTGGTAGGACTTCATTGGTTTGCTGCCAAACGGCAACGTCGCTGGCTAGAGGGAGATGATAACGGTTGAAGTTCCACGTCCCATTACCGGGACCATCTTCGTAGAGAGGTAAATATTCATGGAGGGCATGACCTATCCCCATTGCTAAACCACCTTGAATTTGCCCTGAAACCAGTTGTGGCACGATAAGATTACCGCACTCCACTACGCTATGGTGATTCAGCAATTCGACTTGTCCAGTTGCCTTATCAATGGATAGTTCACTCACGGTAGCGACTGCACTGTAGTAAGTGACTCCGGCATTATTTCTTTGGGTATCAGGGTAATAGGCTTTTTCACGGTGGCAAACTTGGTATTCTTTATCGGCAAATCGTAGTGATAGCCCGTCAATCGGTAAACGGCGAGTTTCACCTTGAATAGGGAAATCGGCTTCAGCCCATTGCCAGCGGTTAAATACGTGGCACACTGCGCCAGTTACCCCGCCCATTGCAAAAGTACGTTCAATTAAGCGCGGTAAGCTAAGCACCTCAAGCCCATCAGCCGTTAAGCCTTCAGCAACCCAACGTGCATCTTCACGGCGAACAACTAGAGGGGCAGCTTGTCCGCCACCAATGCCTTCTTGCCAAATTGACATGGCAGCGGGCCATAACCCATGCTCAAATATAAGGCGTGCGGCTGCGTCTGTACTGTGAGTGAAATAATAGGCTGAATTACTGGCGCTTGCCGGTGAGCAGTAATTCGGTGTCCATAATGGGTTTTGCGCGAGGTGGTTTTGCTCATCTTGTGACATGGCA
The DNA here is from genome assembly GCA_900455085.1 of Providencia rettgeri. Lineage (NCBI taxonomy): Bacteria > Pseudomonadati > Pseudomonadota > Gammaproteobacteria > Enterobacterales > Morganellaceae > Providencia > Providencia rettgeri. The sequence continues at coordinate 1,114,396 of UGTZ01000001.1, forward strand.
AACGGGTTACCTGTCGACACCATAGGTAAAATTGACCAATCTACAACCGAAAAATGAGCTTGTTCCGCAGGTTTTCCTAACCATTTAGCGCAAACCACCGATTGGGACGTGGACATGCCCGTACCAATTTCTGCACCACTATGGTAAATAGCAATTTTACCCTCAGGGGTAAGTTCTACACGAGCAAAGGAGGATTCCGCACCTGTCCCGAAGTCTTTTTGCACACAAGAAATCCCAGTACCGAATAGTTTACCGCTATTTTTTGCTTCAAAATCAGCTTTACGCTTGGTTCTGTCAGTCCACATTGGATGGGCAGCGCAGCGGGTTAACACTTCATCGGCACGAATTGCACCGCCAGGGATTGCCCCTTGGGTATTTTTCATCCCAGACTTTATGATATTTTTAAGACGGAACTCAATGGGGTCGGCTTTGAGTAGTTTTGCAGCTTCTTCCATCAACATATCGGTTGCTGCCATGGCTTGTAAGGTGCCATAACCGCGGGCTGAACCCGCATCCACGGCTCGTGATGCAATACCGACCGCAGATAAATCACTACGCGGAATGTAATAGATAGCTTGGGCGCCTGTTGCGCCAACCATGACAACGGAAGGTGTGAAATTACAGCGACCACCGCCATCACCAATAAAAGACGCTGAAAGGGCTTCGATTTTCTGTGTTTTCTTATTCACCGCTAAGGTGTAATCCATATCAAAAGCATGGCGTTTGATGGTGGATTGAAATTGTTCATAGCGGTCATTAGCCAGACGAATAGGAACTCCGTCACCATATAACGTTGCCATCGCACCATAATACGGGAATGGGGTATGGTCTTTAGAACCATAACCAACGGTAAAACAAGGGTGTAGGAAAATTTGTTTAATTGGGAAATGCGATTTTGCCAGCATCTCGGGTAATGATTCCGCCACTTCCTGAGGGGACTGCGTAGGAATAACCAGATGGAATGACTGTGTTTTAGCGTCGTACCAACCGTTAGCGTTATCAGGCTCTAAGGCAGCAGTATCAATCGATTGAGAAAAGTATTTTCGTTTGATTACGAGCCAGTCTTCTGGCGGATTTTCCAACTGTTTGGCGAGTTCATCAGCATATAGCATGCCTTGTTGATCTAATTTCCCACCTTCACGGCCTTCTGGCCAAACGGGCAAGTGTTTTTTCATGCCAATAGGGGAGATTGGCATATCTTTTAGGCTTGAGTAAATATCAGGATCATAAGGATTTTCACTGCCAATTCGCACGCCACGGTAGCTTCCCCATGGGTCCCGTTCCAGTGGGCCGGTAAATGCACCGTATTGGATAACATCGTCACGGAATTTTAGGGTTTCTTTGGCAAAGCGGAATTTAGCAAAATCATGGTAAATCAATAATGCAACGGCTTGGCCAAGGTAAGCGGGGGTTTTCCCTTCCGGAAGCAATAAATCATCGCCATAAAATTCAGGGAAAGCGACACCATCTTTTTCTAAGTCGCTCGCGGTTACGATGCGGTCAGGCATGAGGCCATCTTTCAGCAGATCAAGATTAAAGCCTTGGTAAATTTTATCGGCTTGAGTTACGCGTAGTAAAAATGCATGACCTTGCTGTTTTGGCCAGTGAGGAATATCGCGTGCGCGAATGTCTCTGGCAAAGACTTTCTCCCCTTGGACTTTGGCAAACCCATCAATACGAAATTTGATTTGTTTATCGACTGGATTCCAGTCAGGAGATTGAAGGATTTTTTCTTCGAATAGCACATCAAAAGCACGGCTATACAAAGGGGCTAAATAAACAGATATTCCCGCTATAACGGCACATTTTAGAAAGTGTCTGCGGGAGAGTTCGACATTGCTTTTGCTCATAATACACCCTTACACTTATTTTTATTACATCGGTATTTTTATTTTTATAGTCATATCGAAAAAATTATTTGTATCACGTTAATATTATACTTCTCTTAATAATTTTCAAATTAATGATAGGTAGTTCTTGTGATCTTACTGAATATACTTTATTTATGAGATACGCAATCAGTATATCGATTTAGAATAAAAACCATGAATATTTGTATTTTGATATTGGCAGCAGGAAAAAGTGAGCGTTTTCAAAACGCTGGAGGTAAAGGCAGTAAATTAAATTTTGGGCTAGGGAAAAGCACGGTATTTGAAAAAACACTTTTTAATTCAATAGATAGCGGAATTCCTATTCATGTAGTAACTCGGCCTGAGAATGAAGGCGTCATTAATAATTGTTTACAATTTAATATTCCATACTCATTGATAAATAGTACTGGGTTAGGTGATTCAATCGCATTTGGTGTTAAAAATACTTCAAATTTAGATGGGTGGATAATTCATTTAGCAGATATGCCATACATCAATAGTAGATTATTTATACGTATAGCAAATGAATTAAAACAACATACGTTAGTACGGCCAGTATATAATAGTTTACCGGGGCATCCAGTGGGAATATCTGCAAAATATTATTCAGATTTAATTAAATTGTCCGGCGATGAAGGGGCAAAATCAATATTACAGGATAATTTTGTCTATAAACTGGACATAAATGATGAAAATGTTGTGAAAGATATTGATTATCCAAGTGTTGATAACGAATAAGGGATGAATATGTTGCGTGAAGATGTTTTTGTTATCTCTCAAGCCGTTGCTTGGATAAAAGAGCAACCAATTTGGTTATGTACCGTATTAAATACCTATGGTTCTTCGCCGAGAAGCCCGGGTTCTTTGTTGGTTGCAAAACAGGACGGTCAATATATAGGTTCACTTTCTGGTGGATGTATTGAAGAGGATTTTATTCAGCGCATAAAAAATAATAATTATGTGAGTAGTAGCCAAGTTGTTCGCTATGGAAGAGGCGGGATTGAGACTAAAGTTAATTTACCGTGTGATGGTAGTTTAGATGTTTTGATTGAATATCTACCAAATAATGAAAAATCACTTAATTATCTCGTTGAGATCCAAAATGCGTTATTAGGTTATTCTGCCATTATCAAAAAAGTTCTATTGCCGCAGAGTGGTGAAATTCATATAGCTAATAAGTCAGAACAACCAACACAGATAGAACGTGATGGCGATAAAATTCAGTTATACATTGCGGCTCCTCCTCGCCTAATCATTGCAGGTATTTCCACTGTGGGGGCTTATTGCGCTAATTTTGCGTTAACATTGGGTTTTGAGGTCATTATTTGCGATCACCGAGAAGAAGAAATAGCGCGGTTTGCACCACAAATTCCATCTCAAGTTGAGGTTATTTCTTTATTTCCCGCCCGCTATTTAGAAGAACAGGGGTGCTCTCCAAATACTGCCATTGTTTCCTTAACCCATGATCCCCGTATTGATGATTTAACACTGATGGAGTCGGTTAATACAGATGCTTTTTACATTGGTGCAATGGGGTCAGTAAGAACTAGTGCTCGCCGTCGTGAACGGCTTATAGCATCCGGTGGGATGACGGAAGAGGAAATAGAACGCATTCATGCTCCGATTGGTATTCCAATTGGTAGTAAAACACCGCCAGAAATTGCTTTAGCGATAATGGCCGACATTGTTGCTTATAAAAATGGCGTGATCTCATCAGAGATCACATGTAAAACGAAAAAGTTAGTGAGTATAAATTAAATACAATGTAATTTTATTTCTAATAGCTCACGCCATTTTAGATGGCGGAGCTAGCTACAAACAATATAGTTAGTATGTAGAAGTAATAGCTTCTCCCATTTTTACTAAATACTTTGATGCGTCATACCTGTCTGTCATTATTTCAATGTAAGCTGCGCTATCGAGAGTTTCAATATGTTGTAAGGCATCATTGAGTTCATCGCAGGTTGCTACTTTTTGGCAATACCAATCATCGCACCCAAATGCCGAAGGCAGTTGTGCATAATTCCATTGAGTAACATCGTTATAATAATATTCAGGTTCTTTACAAAATAGTCGTTCGATAAGGTAGCCGTCGTTATTTAGAACAAAAATAATAGGCTTAAGCCCAAATCGTGAAAATTGACTAATTTCTTGTATTGTTAATTGGTGAGCACCTTCACCAGTTATTAAAATAAGACGGCTGGAGGGAGATGCTAAAGCTGCTCCTAATGCAGCAGGAGTGGCCCAGCCAATTGATCCCCATAAAGATTGAGAATGAAATGATGCCCCCTTAGGTAAAAGTGCAAATGATAAGCCCATGGTAAATGTTCCTGTATCACCAAATATAATATCGTTAGGCTTGAGCATTTTTTCTAAACGAGGGTATAAGAATGTTTCCGTTATTTCTTGTGTTTTTGAACTTATTGGTGTACCAAGTGATTGTGCTTTAGGGTAATTATTATGATAAAAATAATAATTAGAAGTTGATGTCAATTTATCTTTTAACGATGAGATGACATCCTTCATATAAATCTCATCGTAGCGTTGGCCACTAATCACAACGTAATTATCCATAATGTGTATTATGTTTCCCTCTTCAATATTAGAGGTGTAACAAGCAGTATTAAAATCTGACATTATAGTGCCGATATTTAAAACACAATCACAGTTTTCTACAAATGAAGTCACTTGTGGATTGATGAACTCCCCCGCATACATTCCAATATATTGTGTATTAGTTTCATCTAAAACACTCTTATCCATATAAAAGGTTGTATAGGGAATATTGGTTTTTTCGATAATAGTTTGTAAGCTTTTTTGTAATCCTAAACGTAGAGATATTGACCCTGCTAATAAACAGGGTTGCTGGCTATTTATTAATTTATTTAAGATGAGATGGATAATGTTTTTTAGTATTTCTGGATTGGTTTTTGGTATTAATGGAACCATATTATGAGGTGACTTAACTACAGTTTTTACAGCATAATCAGCAGGTAATCCAAAATAAACTGGGCGACGCTCGTGTAAGGCACAAGTGATTAATCGCTCTGTTTCTTCAATACAATTTTCTGGGGTTATAATGGCATGGGCGCAGACAATATGCTGGCTCATTTTATAGAAAACATCATAATCACCATCACCTAAAGAATGATGGTTAATTAGACGTTTTTTCTTTGATTGGCTTGGTGGCATTCCGACAAGATGAAATATCGGTAACCTTTCTGCATAGGAACCCGCTATTGCGTTGAGTGCGCTTAATTCGCCAACGCCAAATGTAGTTGATAATGCAGCGACGCCTTTTATTCGTGCATATCCGTCAGCGGCATAGGCTGCATTAAGTTCGTTACAGTTACCAATCCAACGTTGTTGAGAACTAACACAAATAGCGTCATTAATAGGAAATGAATAATCACCAGGAACACCAAAAATATCTTCAATACCTAAGTCATATAACTTTGATAAAATATAATCAACCACTCTTTCTTTCATTTAATACCTCTTGTAAATTATTTAGTAATAATATTTATGTGTATATTTTAAAGTTCATTGAAATAATATTATTCAAGTGGGTAAAGAGTAAAAGGTTATTAATTATAATAAGATTAATTAATTTTATTAAACTGGTGTTTTTTTAATAATGAGATTTAGGAATAAACAAATAGCAGAGCAAAAAAAACAGCTGGCCTTATTTTAAGGTTTAACTGCTTTTTAGAATATGCATATAATTAAAATTGAGCCGCAATCACCATAATTTCAACAAGAACTTGCTCACGAGCCATATTTGCTTCAACTGCTGCACGAGCTGGGCTATTTTCCACAGGCATCCAATTTTCCCATACTGCATTAAAGGCCGAGAAATCTCTCGCCATATTTTTAATCCAAACTTGAGCAGATAAAATTTGTGTTTTATTACTGTTGCTGGCTGCTAATAACGTATCAATTTTAGCTAAAACATCTTCAGTTTGCTGGGTAATATCACCTGTTAGGTCATTAGGTACTTGCCCTGATAAATAAACTATCCCTGCATATTCAACACTGTCAGCTAAGCGTGGTTTCGGATTGTTACGTTTGATGGACATGATTACCTCGTTAATCCAGTTAAAGAAATTGGCGTTTTTTGTTCTGTAATTAATTGAGTCAATATTTCCGCACTGGCTGCGGCAAGAGTAAACCCTAAACTGCCATGTCCAACATTAAGCCATAAATTTTTATAGGTTGTTTTTCCTAATATCGGTGGGCCTTTTGGTGTTGAAGGACGTAACCCACACCAGCTTTCAGCATCGTCAATTTTAGGTAGTTCAGGAAAGGTATGTTTAATAATCTTCTTAAGAGCTTGTATTCTATTTTCACGTAAACCATGCTTGTCATAACCAATATCAACCATCGCAGCAATGCGTAATTGCTCATTAAGTTTGGCATAGACAATTTTATTGCCGTAATCAGTCACGTTAATTTTCGGAACAATATGCTCAGCTTGCGGGTATTCGACACTTAGACTATATCCCTTTAACCCTAAAATAGGGACATTAATATTCAGTGGTTTTAATAACTCGCGGCTACCATTACCTGCGCAAACAATAAAATCATCAGCTTGGATAGTTCCCTGGTGAGTGGCTATTCCTGTAATGTCGTTATCTTGTGTAATGAAAGATTCAACACTGTGCTGCAAACAAAGCTTAAATTGCGGTTGCATGAGTAAATATTGCAATAGATTTTTGCAGAATAAATAGCAATCTGCACTCTCATCATCAGGAGCATATATTGCCCCGACTAGTTGAGACTGTATATTTTTTAAAGAAGGCTCTAGTTCAATAATTTCAGTGGGTGTTAATACTTTTTGAAATTGTTTATCAACCGTTTCACTGGCTTTATGAAAACTTTTATTATCACGATGGATAATTAATTTCCCTGATTTTTCCCAAGCAAAATCGGCAATATCACCATTGTTACGCCATTTATTCATTATTTCTTGGCTCAGGAGTGATAAACGTAAAAGATGGGTACCATTAATTTTATTGGTATTACGGTTACAAGCTAATGTAAATTGCGCTAGCCAAGACCACTGTTGTAATGAAGGCGTTATTTTTAAATTTAAGGGGGAGTCATTTTTCCCCATCCAACGTAGGCCTTGTAAAGGAACGCCTGCATCAGCAAGGGGAGAAACATAGCGATAGCTGAGTTGCCCACCGTTAGCAAAACTGGTGTGCATACCGACATCTGTATCTGATTCAACTAATGTTACGGTTTGGCCTGCTTTAATTAATGCATAGGCGGTGCTTAAACCAATCACACCAGCTCCAATAACCACTACATGTTTAGTCATAATAATCCGTAACCTATAATTACCAAGATATTATTATTTAACGGTGAATAAGCTAACTAAACAATTGAGTTTTCATTACTAGAGTATAACTTTTGGTTAACTACTTTGTTTCTTTTCTCAAGTGTGGATGCCAAGGTATTAACATAATTCTGTGCAGCTTTGGTTAATGGTTTATCTGCGCGATGAAAAACGGATACGGCAAGGTGTAAACCTTCTTGTAATGGGTAAATCATCGATTCAGGTAATGTGTGTTCGGCTGAAAAAATATCGGTAATACTGCAACCTAAACCTGCCTGGACAAATTCTGCAGCCATATGATAGGTATGCACACTAATATTCGATTCTGCAAACTCATGACGTTTTTGTAATAGCTGAGATAAAGAATCAGAACCAGGGTGGATCCAACGCTCTTGGTCAATATCAGTGAGCGAGACAGGTGAGTGTAATGGTAATTTGCTATCCACATAAACTAATGGGATATCTGCAATAGGTAAAACGGTAATACCACCTTCAATTTCAAGATTAAAGCCAATACCAATATCGAGATCTTGTTGGGTTAATAACTGCAGAATATCGGTTGTATGATGTGTACCGATCGTAAGTTTGATATTGGGGTGCTTTTTAATAAATTGAGCTGTCACTTCAGGTACTAAGTTTAGCCCTAAGCTAGGTAAGCAACCAATGGCTAATTTGCCTTGCGGATCACGTGATAAGTTTTGCGCTAAAATTCTGAGTTTATCTAAATTATGATAAACTTCCTTCGCTTCTTCAAATAGTAGGTTTGCCTCAGCTGTAGGAATTAACTTCCCCCTTATCCGTTGGAATAATACTAAGCCAAGTTGTTGTTCTGCATGTTTTAAGGCCTTGCTGGCAGCAGGTTGTGAGATATGTAAAACCTCAGCTGCACGAGTTAGAGAACCGCAGGTCATGACCGCATAAAAAATATCGAGATGCCTTAACTTCATTTTCAGAAACCTATTATTTGCCTTTATTCATAGAAACCGACTATTGGTATTAATTCGCATATTCTACCGAAATAATACAAATTAATCTGAACAACTATTCATTTTGTGCTGAAAATGGTGAAAGGAAATTAGGTGGTTTAAATTAAATAGAGATAAAAAGTGAAGGCCAGACTATATACTTGGGTTATAGCCCAGCCTTTATGGTTGTGTACTAGGTAAAATACGTGCCGATTTCGATAAAGATTTTAATTAAGATACTATTTGAAATATCGACAATAAATGCACCCACCATAGGCACCACTAAAAAGGCTTTATGGGAAGGGCTGAATGCTTTAGTGACGGTCTGCATGTTAGCGATAGCGGTTGGTGTTGCACCCATTCCAAATCCACAGTGCCCGGCACTAATAACAACGGCGTCATAATCTTTGCCCATCATTTTAAAGGTAACAAATGTTGCAAATAAAACCATAACCACCGTTTGTACTGCAATAATAATCAGAACAGGGCCTGCCATACTAGCGAGTTGACCGAATTTTAAGGACATTAGCGCCATTGCTAAGAATAATGACAAGGCTACGCTACCTAATACATCAACGGTTGGTTCAAAAACTTCATGTTTAAATATATGTGTTAAGACATTGCGAATAATAATACCGACAAATAAGCACCAAACAAAGGTTGGCAATTGCATGACGGTATCTTTAAAATATTCGCTAATATAGCCACCAACAACAATACAGATAATTAGCATTGAGATGGTTTCAATAACATTATTGGCATTAATTTTACGTTTAACACTCGGTTGTTCGAAAGCTTCAACGATGGTTTCTTTTTCGAGTTCAGTACTTTTAGGGATCGCAACTTTTTTCAATAAATGGCGAGCAACAGGGCCACCAATTAACCCACCGAGGACTAAGCCTAAGGTTGCACACGCCATAGCTAATTCAACAGCACCTGTCACACCATATTTATCAGCTAATATTGGTCCCCAAGCCCCTGCATTACCGTGGCCACCCGTAAGTGTGATTGAACCCGCAATTAAACCAATAAATGGACTTTCATTAAGCATGACAGCCATTCCCATACCAACGGTATTTTGAATAGCAATTAATATAGTCACTGCTATCGTTAATAAGACAAGTGGCTTACCACCTTTTATTAAACGCGAAAAATCTGAGCTTAATCCAATTGATGAAAAGAACGTAATCATCAAAATGCTTTGTAGTGAAGCATCAAAAGTAAATGAATACCCTGCAGTTTTATCAACAATTAATAGAATGATAGCAACAATAAAGCCGCCAACAACGGCTTCAGGGATATGGTTTTTTTGTAGAAAAGGTGTGTATTTGACAACAAACATACCAATCAACAGCGCCAAACAAGCGACTAATAAAGTGTAGCTGGCATCTAGGATCATTATTTTACCTCAAGTTAGTTTACCAGAACTTTCACTGTTGTTATTTAACATTAGCGATAAATTAAGTTACTTTGTGCAACTTTTATTTAACAATGAGTTTTGTTTGGGTATCTATAACTTTTAGTTAACCCTAGCCTGAGTATTAAATGGGTGACAACGAGGTCTTATATGCAAATTTTCTTGGCTAAAAATAGCGAGAGACAGCATGAACAGCAGGTTTTTGTTGAAAGGGATCATTTTGAAGATGGCATGTAAGGATAAAATTGTTTTTTTTGGGAACTCATGTAACTGAAGGCTTATGCTACCAAGTAATTATAAGAAGTGTGATGTACAACATAAAAGAAAATGGACAGATTAGAGTGAAAAATGAGGTAAATAATCCATTATTGGATAATGAGTGAAAATATTGTCTAGCCTATAGATAGGACAATCTTCAGAGATCAGGGGACGGCGTTGCCGTTAGCGTTAAATATACGACCTTTTATCAATAGCAAATCGTTGATGGTTACTTTTGAATATAATAAGTACAAATATAATCATTAAACGCTATTTGATAATTTTGTTTTAGGTTTATATTTGGTTTTTTTTACCATCTTATTGAGATTGTCTAATTTGGATGTTATTTAATAGCTTGTTTTCATAAGTATATTGTCATTACCTTTCTTTTTGAGAAATATAAAAGAAAAATTCACCTGAATATATCGTTAATTAATTTTTTGCTATAGTACCTAATTACAATGGGTTAGATTATATTTTGATTATTTAATAATAAGATGGCATGTAAGTTTAACAGGGTGTTTCAAATCTAAATTTTTTATTTATTAGATAATTTGAAGATTATTTATGGAGTGTTTTAAATGCAAAAAACGATCCGTCAAGTCACCTATGATTTATTACGTAAATTGGGTATTACAACCATTTTTGGCAATCCAGGTTCGACAGAAGAAACATTTTTAAAAGATTTTCCGAGTGATTTTCGTTATATCCAAACATTACAGGAAGCCTCTGCTGTTGCCGCCGCAGATGGTTACGCGCAGGGAATGCGTAAAGTTGCGATGGTGAATGTGCATACTTCCGCAGGGTTAAGTAATGCCATGAGTAATATTTTGACTGCCTATATGAACCGAACACCATTAATTATTACGGCGGGAAATCAAACACGAGAAATGTTATTGATGGAGCCTTGGCTAACCAACATTGAGCCTGAAACGTTGCCAAAACCCTGGGTAAAATGGAGCTATCAACCAGTGCGTGCGGAAGACGTCCCCGCTGCTTTTATGCGAGCGTATGCAATGGCTCTGCAACCACCTGCTGGGCCAGTATTTTTATCTATCCCACTGGATGATTGGGATAAGCCCGCACTAGCACAAGAAGCTGTTGTTCGTTCTGTGCCGCAGCGCATTGGTTATGATCCAGCTCGACTACAAGAGTTTGCTTCAGCACTATCGAATGCGAAGAATCCTGTACTTATTTATGGTTCCGCCATTGCAAGAGGGGAAGGTTGGGATATCGGCATTAAACTTGCTGAAAAATTAAATGCTCCAGTGTGGGCTGCGCCTGCATCTGAACGGCCGCCATTCCCAGAAACTCATCCTCTGTATGCAGGTGGGTTACCTTTTGCGACAAAACCGTTATCTGAAAAACTCGAAGGACATGATTTAGCCATTGTTATTGGAGCTCCTGTATTTAGGTATTACCCTTATGTTGCAGGCAGTTATATCCCTGAAGGACTGAAATTACTACACATTACAGATGACCCAATCGAAGTGGCTAGAGCTCCTATTGGAGATAGCTTGTTAAGTGATGCTGTACTCGCACTAGAAGGGTTAATTAACTTGGTTGCGCCTCGTACTGGGACAAAAACGGTGGAAAAACAACCTCATGGAATGGCACCGTACCCAGCTGCAGCTGAACAAAGCAGTAATAGCCCAACACTGAGTGCAACGCAATTATTTCGCACCTTGAGGGAAGTTTCACCAAAAGAAACCGTCTTGGTGGAAGAGTCCCCTTCAAACCTCGGTGAACTTCATCGTGAATGGCCAATTGAATTTCCTGATTCATTCTATACTTTTGCAAGTGGTTCATTAGGCTGGAATTTACCAGCAAGTGTGGGAATTGCATTAGCCGAAAGGGACAGCGGGCGCCATCGTCCAGTGATGGCAATTATTGGTGATGGCTCTATGCAGTATTCAATTCAAGGCTTATGGAGTGCAGCGCAGCAGAACTTACCTATTGTGTTTATCATTCCAAAAAACAATGAATATGGCATTTTAAAATCATTTGCAGTATTGGAGGAAACACCAGGGGTTCCGGGGCTTGATATTCCAAATTTAGATATCGTGGCTTTAGGAAAAGGATATGGTTGTGCTGCGGTGAGAGCCGAAACGATAGAAGACATTAAGCAAGCCTGTGAAGAGGCATTTAGGCGTAATGGGCCGACAGTGATTGAAGTGCCTATTTTACCGTCAATTCCTCCACTGATTTAACTATGTATCGTTGATTAAATGGCTCCTAATTAGGGGCTATTTACTTCAAAGAGTGAGGCCGCTATTTGGGCAGCTGAATTAATGCCAGTGGAACTGACTTCGATCCTAGTGGTAGCAAAAAACGCCTATTTAACAGGGGATTCTGTTGATTGGGAAAATCAGTTGATGAGTGTCACGCAATGCGCGAATTATTTAGCTGAGCGTATTCGTATTTATTCTTAGGTAGCTTAAATCAATGTGTCTTTTGATGCTTTCTTAATACCAATCAAATGACGTTTGCTTGATGTTTAATGAATCAAAAAGCAAATGGCTTATACTGCATTATTAATTAGAATAGAAAAGCCGACAGTGGAAAAATCGGCTTTTCTGGCACTAATGGTTTAGTGTTTCACTAGTGTTGAGAAATAATAAACAAGAGGTACCGCAAGTATCCACAAGCTAATTGGAATTTCTCTCCACTTGCCAGCAACGGCTTTAATTAAGATATAGAATAACAACCCACCGGCGATACCCGTACCAAAGCTATTAGCGATTAGCGTAATCATCACCATCATTAATACGGGTAAGCCATCGGTAAAATTGCCTAAGTCTACTTTTCGTAAACCACTGAACATATTTAGTCCAATTAAAATCAGAGCAGGAGCCGTGGCTTGTGCTGGGATCATTAATGCGATTGGTGTAAATAACAGCATTAATAAAAACATAAAGGCTGCAGCAAGAGCTGTCATGCCTGTTTTACCTCCAGCCTCTGCCGCCGCTGAGGACTCAATAAGTGCGGTTGCGGCTGGAATACCGACCCATGGGCCTAGTGCTGCAGCAATTGAGTCAACGATAAAGGGACGGTTAATATTGGGCATATTACCTTCTTTATCTAATAAACCAGCTTCTCCGCCAACCGCTAATGTTGTCCCCATGGTTGAGAAAAACTCAGCAGCAAAAAAGACAAATAAGAAAGGAAGAAACGCGATATTTAATGCGCCAATTAAGTCTACATGCCCTAATACAGGAGCTACAGAGTGTGGAATACCAATAAAGCTTTCAGGTAATTTTGTGACACCAAAAGGAATGCCTAAGAGGGTTGCAAATAAAATAGCCCATAAAATTCCGCCCGGTATTTTGCGAGCTTGTAGTGCAATTGCAACGAAAAAGCCAGCAAGTGCAACTAATGCTCCGGGGGAAAGAAAATCACCAAGCATTAATGCATTTGTTTTTGGGTTAGCGAGTACTAATCCTGCATTTCGAAAGCCTAATACGGCAACGAAAAGGCCAATTGATGCAGTTAATCCGAGTTTAATTGATTGTGGGACAGAGCGCGTAACAACTTCACGCAAACCAAATTTAGTTAATAGAAAAAATAAGATCCCTGACCAACAAGCAATGCCGAGCCCTATTTGCCAGTCAATACCTTCACTGCCTGCAAGTGTAATACCGACAAGGACTGAGCCTCCAATACCAGGGCCAACAATAAAAGGTAAGTTTGCATAGAATGCCATTAATAAACTGGCAATGACGAAGACAATAATTGTTCCCGTGGTTGCGGCTCCTTTATCCATCCCTCCAACGGCAAGTAAACCGGGGATCACCACGAGCAAGTAAGCTGCGGCTAAAAAACCGGTCACCCCAGCTAAACACTCTGTTTTTACTGAACTGCCGCGCTCACGTAAAGCAAAGCGCCTTTCTAGCCAACTCCCTGATGTTGGCGTATTTATTGAATTGTCAGCCATTAATTGGCTCTCCTATCATTATTATTAATTTTCTATGCGTGCTTAGCAGTATGGATGACAGCGTCAACGATTTGACGTGTTGTTCCATCCGTTAATCCTAAATCGGTTAAATGTGGGCCTGCATTGCAAGCAAGACAGGTTCCTTCAATAGCCTTAAAGACTCGATAAGGTGGCTCCCAATCAGCGATTTCACTGCTTAATTCACGCAATTGGCGAAATTGAGCAGCCAGCTCAGTTGCGGGTAAATCTGATAGCATACCGGCAATTGGCATAGCGACATGAGCTAAAACCTGACCATTTTGTACTAACGCCATACCTCCGCCACTCTCGATTAATAAATTAGCGGCGATGGCCATATCATCAGGGTCACGACCAAGGACAACGAGGTTATGTGAATCGTGTGAATAGCTAGTCGCAATGGCTCCGCGTAATTCCCCCCAACCCTCAAGTAAGGCTATCTGAGGTAAAGCATCGTGGCGGCCGTGACGGTGTTGAACTCGAATAAGGCTGAAATTATTCGGCACTTGTACCACGCTATTTTTGATTTGTACGTCAATTTCGCCCCATTGGGTAAAACGTGCCCCACGAATATGACGTAAACGCGCACTACCATTATTGATTCCATCAATTTTTAACGTGCAATCATTTGGGGTGATTGGCGAGAGTTGCATGGTGTCTCGCGGTGGTAAAATATCATTATGTGCACTTAATGCATTGATAAGTTGGTTATTTTCTGCAATTTTTTGGCCGGATATATACACGGCTTGTGCTTTCAACGTTTCCAATGAATCGAAGATGACTAAATTTGCTTTTCTCCCTGCAGCAATTAGGCCAAGGTCATGGCGTTGCATGCGTATTGCAGCATTAAATGTAGCAAAGCGTAGTACGTCCGTTGCTGGCATTCCATGCTCAATTAACAGGTTTAATAACGCAATAATGCCACCTTTTTCAATTAATATGTCGGGAGGCACGTCATCCGTGCATACTGTGATTTGTGATGACAAATGCGGTAAGGATTTTAATGTGGCAACAATATCAGGAAGGAGGTAAGGATGTGAGCCACGAATTTGTAATGTAAGGCCCGCACGTAGCTTTTCAAGGGCATCTTCAGCCGAGGTTAACTCGTGATCAGAGGTGACGCCGGCAGCCAGATATGCTTGGAGATCAGCTCCTTTTAAACCTCTTGCATGGCCTTCTATAAGCTTGCCTGATGTAATTCCTGCATTTAGAATTTCTTCCATTCTGTCACTGCCATGGAGCACACCAAACATATCCATGACCTCGGCTACGCCACGAACTTCCGGCCAACTCAGCATGGTTGACATTTCATTCCCAGCAAAGTCTGCTCCAGACATTTCTAAGCCAGGTGTTGATGGCACTGACGAAGGGGCTGCAACCATGACATCTAGCGGTAAATTTCGGCTAGAATCAATAGCATAACGTACACCTTCTAGGCCTAATACATTGGCAAGCTCATGGGGATCCCAAAATACAGCCGTTGTTCCTTGAGCTAGAACTATTTCGGCATAACGTACAGGGGGTAAGTGTGAGCTTTCTAAATGGACATGAGTGTCTATTAAGCCAGGTGAAATGAAATAGCCTGATAAATCATGGGTTTCATTTGCGTCCGTACGGGTTCCAGTAGGATGAACGCTAGCAATTAGGTTGCCGGTGATCCCGATATCTGCAAGGCGAACTTCACCGGTTACCATATCAACAATATTGGCATTAGCGAGTAAAAGGTCAAAAGGCTTTTCGCCTTTAGCAGATTGAATGACGTGACGCCTATTTTGTTCTGTTATGCACATAAAGATACCATTCCTACAATTTATGATTGTTACTTTATGAGCAACGCAAACGTTTGCCAAGATGATAAAATTTATCATGTGATAAGAAATGGTTATAATGAATCGAGATATTGGCTAATCCAATAGAAGTAAAAGAACATTATTATGATAGAACCTTGGCAGAGGCTGCCTGCACTCACGCTCAAACAGCTACAGTATTTTGTGACGTTAGCGAAACTTCGTCATTTTACCGAGACCGCTAATCGTCTAGCGGTAAGTCAACCTGCTTTGAGTAGTGCTTTGCGGCAAATAGAGACGGTTATCGGAGGAAAGCTAATTAATCGCACAGCTTCATCCGTAACATTAACGGAGCTAGGTGCTGCAATTTTGCCACATGCACAGCAAATACTGAGTGTTTCTCATCGCGCATTTAGTGAAATTCAAAAAATAATCGCGGAAGGAGGGGATGGAACATTACGTATTGGCTTAGTTCCTTCCGTAAGTTCTCTGTTATTTCCTGCTGTGCCTGAACTATTAAATCAATATTTTCCGAGGCTTAATATTGAGTTTTATGACCAAACGAATGACGCTTTGATTAATAAACTTATCAATCATGAAATTGATTTCGGTATTGGGGTGTTAGATAGTTCAGTACCTCAGAATTTAGCTATTTTTCCACTACAAGATGACCCTTTTGTGGCTGTTATCCATAATGATGACGCAGTAGCGGATAATAGATTTCATATGCCATGGAAGCTACTCAATAACCGTGATGTGGCTGTATTTTCGAAGGGTAATATTCAACGCTTGGTCGCTGCGACAGTGGAAAGTCACCGTTTAAAATTAAAGATTCGCTATCAAGTGGATTACATTGAAACGCTATATGGCTTAGTTCGCTCAAAACTCGCGATTGCGATTTTACCACAGCTTTATACTGTACATTTACGTGATCCAGAATTGAAAGTTTTACAATTACAACAACCCGAGTTAACTCGTACAGTAGCCTTAATTCGCAATAGCCAACAAACGACGCCGTTAATGGATGAGGTTTTTCAGGTATTGTTAAAAGTATTGCGTGATAATAACGCATAAGTTATATCCATTAAATTGGTAACTACCGCATTTATCGTAAAGTTATTTTATTCGAATAACTGAATAATGGTTTCTAATATCGAAAATAATATTTTAAAGAGCGTCATACAATAGCTCTAATTTTTAGTTAATAAGTCAGGGTTAATGATTTTTGGAATAACATTATGAATACTATACTAAAATATAGCTGTTTTATAACTGTAACTATATTACTTTCCGCTTGTGACGATATGGAACTTTTAAGTGGTAAGGGTAAGTTTTATTATAGTAATCCAAGTACAAACACGATTACGTTTAAGCTAGATGGCAAAGGTTATGATGTTTTACCGGATGATAAAGGCGTTGTTTTACTTTCTAGTGGACCACACCAATTAGTTAGTGGTGAAGGTGACGTGACGGATTTCTTTGTTTTTGAAAATAACTCTGGCGGGATTATTAACCCAAATCATTTTGTTTACTACACCTTGTCTGAAGTTTATGCTGTTGATGGTAAAGAAGATAGGTTTAAACCTGCTAGCTATCCCATTACAATTAATGGGCACGAACTTGAGCTACCGGCCCGCAGTTCTAACGCAACGCTTATTGATGCAAATATATTTAGGTGTAGCTACCCAGTAGGAGAAAGCTTTCCTGACTCAATCACACTCTATGATGATAAGTTAGATGGAAATATTAAATCTAAATGCTTTGATAAACATGAATTAATTGCCTATTTAGATAATGAATATGGGCAAAAATTATTACCGGATCCTGCTAATCATGAAGCTGCAGATTCTATCAATATGGCATTTATATATGAAGTTCCAACTGTTACTTTTGATAATACGGATGTACAGATAAAAGCCGAGAAATTAATTCAGTTAGCTACACGATTAAAAAATACTGATGATGTTGATATCCATAAAGAATTAAACCAAGAATTTCACCATGCTATTACTGCGTTAGTACATGAGCAGGCTCGAAGCGCTTCATCAAACTCTGTTACAGAAAATATAAAGTATAATAATTTTATTCAAGAAATTAATGTAGTAAGAGAACATGGTATTTGGTTAAAACAGTAATTGTTTAAGGGGATATACTACTTATATACTTACTCAGGAAAATTATTTTCAAGTAATAATCTTTGAAATTAATTAAGAAAATGCTTATTAAGTATACAGAGTAATCTTATTTTAAATAACTGATGAAAAAGCGAGATTGGTGCGGTTATATTTATATTAACCACACCAAGGAACTCGGCGATGAATTTATCCATACAATCCGTTTTCACCGTCATATCAGCTGCATTTTTGTTTTTATTTTCCTCTATTGCTAGTAGTACTACTATTATTGATACTAAAAAAGATGCCGATATTTTAGATTTAGTGTTTATTCTAGATAAAAGTGGTTCAATGTCAGGATTCGAAACCGATACAATCGGTGGATATAATAGTGTATTAACTGAAATAAGGGAAAAAAAGCAAAAACCTACATTACAACTATTTTATTTAATGACAAAACAAGTTTACTTCATAATAGAGAACCCATTGAAAAGGTTTCTAATCTAACACTTGATGATTATCCCGTTGGTGGCTATACCGCATTATTAGATGCGATAGGAGACGGCATTGAAAAAATGCAAGAAAATAGAAAGGTTACAAAAAATAATAATGTTCTTTTTGTGATAATTACAGATGGACAAGAAAATAGTAGCCGTAAATATTCTCAAGCAAAAATTAAAGCCATGATTAAGTCCGCAGAAACAGAAGATAAATGGGATTTTATTTTCTTGGGAGCGAATATTGATGCCATTTCTGAAGCAGAAAATATTGGAATTAAAAGTTCAAATGCCACTGGTTATGTCCAAGATGGGACTGGATACGACAAGGCTTACCGTGCGGTAAATAAAGCGGTGGAAGCTAAACAAAAGTCTGCGCCAATATCAGAGGATTGGAAACAAGAAGTTGAAGCGGATGTGAAGGAACGAAAAAAATAATAATATGTTCAAATCTAGGCAGTATTTTATTATTTAAAATGCCTAATAGTTGATGATAGAGCTGCAAGTAAAGCCCCTATAGCAAAGGTAATAGGGGCTTTTATTCATATCATTATTTAGTTTGCTTTAAGGCTGTAAACATTTTTTCAGCAAGTATGTTTTGTGCCGACTCGATTCCTGGTAATACAAAGTAGTACCCACCACCAAAGGGCTTGATATAGCGTTCAAGCGGTTCACCATTAAGGCGCTTTTGAGTGTCGATAAAGCCTGTTTTTAAATTTTTCTGAAAAGAGACGAAAATCAACCCCATATCGAGAGCCCCTGTTTCGGTTAACCCGAGTGAATAGCTGTAGCTTCTTCGCCTTAGTTTTGCGGTATAACGTTCAGGATTACGGGGTTCTGCACGGCGCATATGGGAATCAAATAAAATACGGTCACCATGAGGGTCTTGGCCAAACTCAGGATCATCGTGCTCCTTTTTCATGCCGATAGGGGCTCCTGAATCTTTATGCCGACCAAAATCATTTTCTTGATCTTCTAATGGCGTTCTATCCCAAAATTCTAAATTAAAGCGAATGAGACGTACTGCTTGGTATGTCCCTCCGTCACACCAAGATGGCTCTTGACTGCCTTTTGTTATCCAAATTAATTCGTTCATCAATAATTTGTCATCAGCGGGCGCATTTCCCGTTCCATCCTTAAAACCAAAAAGATTGATAGGAGTGGAATGGTTATCAATATCTCGTGCCGGTAAGAAGCCGTCGATTTTCCAGAGAGGAAAGCTATATGGAGAAATATGACGCAAAATATCACGTAATGCATAGATAACGCTTTCTTGGCTATTCGCGCATATTTGTAGAAGAAGATCGCCACCATACCATTTCTGCTCTAACCGATCGTTGGGGAAACTGGTCATTTCACTAAGATATTTAGGCTTGATTTTATTTAATCCGAACCGGTTATCAAACAGAGAGTTACCTAAAGCAACGGTGATGGTTAGTGAATCAGGTTGTTGTTGCGTTCCCAGAATACCGGATTCTGCGGGAGGCATTTTATCATTATTGATTGAAGGTGCTTTTTGGGGTTGGGTTAAATCAGCAATGCGTTGGGTCAGTAGAGTAAAAACAGTCTGTAATTCTTCGATGGAATTTGCCGTCATATTAAATGCGATAAAGGAGGCATTTTTGGGTTCAGGCGTCAAAACACCGGCTTGGTGTGGCCCAAGATAATTGATTGCTTTGTCATAAGTGAGTTGGCAATCGGCGATTTTATCTTGTGCTTTTAATGCTGGGGCGGCTAAAACTGCGCTACTAATTGCGAGCATTTTTAGGGCATTACGCCGGGACATTCCGTTGGTTTGCAATATATTTCTCAGTTTAGCTTGCATAAATGTATGCCTTAATATTTATAGTAAACATCGACATCGAGCTCAGCACGTAATTTTGCTAAAGTTTCGGCTTGCTGAGTGAGTAATGAATAAAGCGCCATTTTGTCTTTGAGTTGTAATTGGCTATAAGGTTGATATGTCGTATTTGATAGTTGATATGACTGCATTATTTGGTTAATCAGTTGGTCATTTTTTTGTATTTTTTCAAGGGTCTCTGGCTTGATAAAAGGCTTAATAATTTCAATTATCTTTTGTGACCCTTTTAAATTAGCAGCAATATCAGTTAAATCAGACAAACTGTAGATATTTTCTTTACCGCCCAATTTTGTTTCTAAGATCATTTCAATAAAATCAGCTGAGGCTTGCACGAGCTTAGGAATTTCAATGGTTTCAGTTGCTACCCGTTTATACAAATCACGCCCTTTAAGTAATAATTCTTGGTTTGCCGTTGAGGCAAGTTCAGTATTTTTTTGCATAAATAATTGGTATTCAACAAGATGAAACCCCGTAAAGCGGTAATCAGTTTCTTTATCAAGGAAGTAATCGGCTCTTGGATTAATTGTTCTATCCGTATTACCAAATAAAATAATAATCGGGCGTACTGTTTCATAATGTTGGTGAGCCTGAATATACGCGGCTTGGGCTTGTTCTAGCTTTCCTTGTTGTAAACTCTGTTGTAACAATTCCAATTGCGTCACCATTTCTGCCAATTCAGCAGTGGCAAAGGCTAAATAGGTTTGGATAGCATGTTGATATTTTTCAGGAGTAGGAATATCCCCTTTAGCGATAATGATGTTATCCCCTGTTTGTACAGGGGATCTCAGTGCTTTACCTTGAACCAAGTTAGGTAGTGCCATACTGAGTATTAAGCTAATCGAGACCCATTTGATGTTATGCCTCAGTGAGCTAGACATTTTTTTTGCTCCGAGTAAGCAATGGGATCACAATAGCCCAATAAAGGATAAAGGTAATGACACTGAGCCAAATAGGCTGTGAACGATAGGCAAAGAAAGATGAGATAAAATTACCAGCAATACCCGAATCGTCAAGAAATGCAGTTGTATCCCAAGCGGGATAAATTAAAAAATCAGGGATGGAAAAATCATATTCAATCAGTAAGTTAGCGCTTTCTTCTACCCCTTTAAGTAGGAGAGATAACGCGAGGAATAATAGAATAACGCCGGTAACCTTAAAGAAGATAGACCATGAAACTAAACGATTTGTTAATAAGAATGCATAGAGTGTAAGGCCTGCAATTGCAATTCCACCACCGACTTCAATAAAGAAAGCCGATGCATTAGACGCGGTTAACGACATAATAAAGCTAGATAAAAAGACGACGATTTCGCTTCCTTCACGGGCAATGGCAATGGCAATAATCAATGCGGCGCCCCACCAGTTATGGTGAGCCGCATTACGGCTTATTCCTGATTCAATTTCTGATTTCATTGAGCTGCCATGCTTGTTCATCCAATACACCATTTGGACAATCAGGATACAAGCGAGTAGCTCCATAAAAATCATAAACAGTGATTGCCCTGTATCATCAAGGACATTAAATACGCCATAGATGAGAAGTGCGAGTAAGATGGAGGTAATAACCCCAATAGCGACACCGGCCCAAAGGTATTTCATACCATTATGTGCGTCAGGGTGACGTTTAATCCATGCATAAATAATACCAATGACAAGCAACGCTTCAAAACTTTCACGCCACACAACAAACAGAACTTGTCCCATGCTAAATCCTTTTATTTCGCAATGATCTCGCCTTTGGGGTGAGAAAGGTGGAAGTCATCAAAAAAAGTATATGTGCCAGGTTTCAATGGTGCGATAACAACAACAGAGCTTGCTCCGGGGGCTAAAACTTTTTCTTTTCTTAATTGAATACTTTCAAATTCTGCGGGCTCAGTGCCTGTATTGGTAATTTTAATGCGGATAATTGTTTTTGCAGGGACTTCAAGAACTCGCGGGATAAGATCACCATTTTTCATTTCTAATTCGACAGTATATTTTTCTGCAGCAAATGAAGATAGGGGAATTATTGTACAAGTGATAACCAGTAAAAAGCTCAGTAATGTTTTCATTTTGGCTTGGTTTATCCTTTTATAACGACAAACAAAAAAGGGCTTACGCAAGAAAATTCCCTTGGTTAAGCCCTTAACTAATTTAGGTTAAAAAATTAGTAACTACCTTTACGGCCAACACCTGCGTAGTCAAAATCCCAAGAGACTTCGAAAGGTTGGAACCAAGGAGCCACACCCGTTTCTTTATCAATATGACGGCCAAAGGCAACATCTTTATTGTGTGATGGCGGATAGATTTTATAGGTGACACGGTATTTACCATTGCCATCTAATTTGATGTTTTCCCCATAATGAGGGCCATCACTTGCCACCATAGGCATAAATGTGCCTGTTTGAGTTTGTGGTTTATCACCAAGTTTAGTGACTGAATATTCAATGGTTAGGTAAGGGATCCAATCACCTTCTGCAAAGCCATTTGGGTTATCTTCAACAGCGTGGATATCTGCTTCTAAGTGGACATCTGCTTTATCTGCAGCTAAGTGAGACATTGCATGATGGCCTTCTTCGGTATCCATTGTAATTGGTTGTAGGTAAACACCTTGGATTTCCATTCCGTTTTTGATCACAGGGTGACCGAGAGGGTACTCTTGAGCTAATGCTGAGATTGAAAACAACGCGAGACCTGAAACAGCAGCTTTATAGACGAGTTTCATTATTTTCGTCCTTACCATAAGTGATATAGAGCTGTAATGATAATCATTACTATTACTAAAAAACAAGTGGTAATTTACGATAAGTAAATTACTCGTCGCTAAAAATGTTTGTTTTTATATAAAAATCTAAGTGTTAGAAAAAGTTATTATTCTTTGAAAAATAACTTGCTAATAGTGTGTTCTATTAGGCAGTTTATTATTGTCTACATGATATATTTTGAAGGTGTGAATTTTACTGCGAAAGAACACTTCATTCATTTTGTTGAAAATAAAGGTATAGCCATGCAACGACGTTATCTTGACTGCTCTGCTTCAGAAATTGTAAAACTCAATAAAAAGAATTTATTAGAATCAATTAAAGCAAGTGAAGGGCGAATTTTGGTTTCTGAAACCATAGGCACAATTCAACCCGTATTAATGACAGTGACGAATGCTGAATTAGCCGCAAGCCAAGGTGCAGACATTTTATTATTGAATGTTTTTGATGTTAATCAACCGATTATGCAAGGCCTACCCGAAGGGGTTGAACCTGAGGAAATCATTCGCACACTTAAGCATTTAACAGGACGAGCAATCGGTGTTAATTTAGAGCCTGTACCTGAGGGCTTTAATAATCCGACACAAGATGCGCAATGGAAAATGTCAGAAGGGCGATTAGCAACAGTAAAAAATGCTCTTAAATTAAAAGAAATGGGTGCGGATATTATTGTTCTAACGGGGAACCCTGGCAATGGAGTAACTAATCAGGAAATTAACCAGAGCCTTAAAGAGCTTAAAGCTGTTGTGGGTGAAGATATTGTGCTTATTACGGGAAAAATGCACGCTGCTGGTGTTTTAAATGCTTCCGCAGAGCAACTCATCACAGATGATGATATTCGTACCTTTATTAACAATGGTGCGGATATTATTTTGCTCCCAGCTCCGGGAACGGTACCTGGGATTTCATTAGAATTTGTGCAAAAAATGGTAGGTTATTGCCATTCCCAAGGCGTGATGACAATGACGGCGATTGGCACTTCTCAAGAAGGTGCAGATTTACAAACTATTCGGCAAATTGCATTAATGTGCAAAATGGCCGGGACAGATTTACACCATATTGGTGATTCGGGTTATAACGGAATCGCATTACCTGAGAATATTTTAAATTATAGTATTGTTATCCGTGGTGTTCGTCACACCTATTCACGTATTGCTCGTTCGGTTAATCGCTAGTTGACATTTTTAGGTGATTTTTACAAAAATGGTTTGTAGAAATCACCTATTTAACATAAGCTTTTTCTATTATCCTCGCGTTAATTACAGATTATTTTCGATAAAAATTTATACAATTCCCTCAATTCTTCAGGTAAAATTTCGCCCATTTTTTAAAACAATAAAAGAAGTGAGTTATGTCGCAAAATACTAATCCGGTGCCAAAAATTGGCTTCGTTTCACTCGGCTGCCCGAAAAACCTAGTTGATTCAGAACGCATTTTAACTGAGTTGCGCACTGATGGTTACCAAGTCGTTCCAAGCTATGATAATGCTGACTTAGTCATTGTGAATACGTGTGGGTTTATCGATAGCGCGGTGCAGGAATCACTAGAAGCGATTGGGGAAGCTCTGAATGAAAATGGCAAAGTGATTGTCACAGGATGCCTTGGCGCGAAAGAGAACCAAATTCGCGAAGTACATCCAAAAGTTTTAGAAATCACTGGTCCACATAGCTATGAGCAAGTACTTAACCACGTGCACCACTACGTTCCAAAACCTGAACATGACCCTTTCTTGAGTTTAGTTCCAGAACAAGGGGTAAAACTGACTCCAAAGCATTATGCCTATTTAAAAATTTCCGAAGGGTGCAATCATCGTTGTACTTTTTGCATTATTCCTTCTATGCGAGGGGATTTAGATAGCCGTCCAATTGGAGATGTGTTAAATGAAGCTAAGCGTTTAGTCGCTTCAGGGGTAAAAGAGTTACTGGTTATTTCACAAGATACCTCTGCGTATGGTGTTGATGTTAAAAATAAAACGGGTTTTTGGGATGGGCAGCCGGTAAAAACTAGCATGGTGGGGTTATGTGAACAACTTGCTTCACTGGGTGTATGGGTACGTTTACATTATGTGTATCCTTATCCACATGTTGATGATGTCATCCCTTTGATGGCAGAAGGTAAAGTTTTACCTTACCTAGATATTCCATTACAGCATGCAAGTCCCAAAATTTTAAAGTTAATGAAACGCCCTGGCGCTGTAGAAAGAACACTTGAGCGAATTAAGCGTTGGCGTGAAATTTGCCCTGAACTCACCTTACGTTCAACATTTATTGTGGGGTTTCCTGGTGAGACAGAAGACGATTTTCAAATGCTACTCGATTTCTTATCGGAAGCTAAGTTAGACCGAGTAGGCTGCTTTAAGTATAGCCCTGTCGAGGGAGCGAAAGCGAATGAGCTGGCGGATCAAGTCCCTGAGGAAATTAAAGAAGAACGTTATCATCGTTTTATGCAATTGCAACAACAAATTTCTACACAGCGCTTACAAGATAAAATTGGTAAGGAAATTTTAGTCATTATTGATGAAGTTGATGATGAAGGTGCTATTGGGCGTAGTATGGCAGACGCGCCAGAAATTGATGGTATGGTTTATCTTAATGGTGAATTTGGTGTTAACGCTGGGGATATAGTGAAAGTATTTGTTGAGCATGCAGATGAATATGACCTGTGGGGAAATATTGTCACTTCTTAATTTAATCGGAGCGCTCTAAAAGTGCAAATGGCTAACTTAGGTAAATTAAGTTAGCCATTTTGTTTTTACCTCATTGATTTACTGCTTTTAATTGTGGGAAATTGATATATATCAAGTGATTTAAATCTATCAATTAATAACTTGATCTAGAATATAATAATTAAATGCAAAATTGACATAATCAGATAACTCTTATCGAAGAATAAGGAAAACTATGTCGATTCATTTAATATTTCCAACTACAACACCTGTAAAAGAAAGTATTTATAATTCAGATGATTATAAATATATTGTAGAGCTTGCTTATACAACTATTGAAGGCGGATTAGCCTCACTACATGATAATAATATTCGAAGTTCTTTAATTAGCCCTGATGGAAAAACACTTTGGCTTAGTCATGAGTTTGGTGGCAATTTTGAGATAGCAACTTTATTATCTGATAATTTAACTTATGGAGCACAGGCTAAGTTGTATGCTGCGCCAATCGAATTACATGGGATTTTTTATTATCTCGCTCCAGTGTATTCACATGCTGGAGAGCCAGTTCTAGTTGTCGCTTTATCTTCAACTCAGAATAGCTGCAATATTTTGTTTGCACTCACGCAGGCTTTAGCAAGGGAAGCGAGTGGGAAATTGAAATTTCACTATTATGAACAAGAAATTTTTAAGGAAAATAAGGTAGAGCAACGATTCGCTAGCTTGGATATTCATTCAGTTGAGAAAGCTTTGATTATTGAAGTGGCTCAGGCTTGTAAAGGTAAAATTCAAAAAATGCATAAAGTCCTTGATATGGGACGGACAACATTATGGCGCAAACTAAAGCAGTATGAAATTAACATTAAAGATTACAAATAGCTTCTCACATATGCTTGCTTTGGAGCGTAAAAAAAGCGCTTTCGCATGTTTTTGTGGACAACAACAACACATAAAAACAGCGAAGCGCGAAAAATTTACCAACATTTTGAACGACAGTCGATAGATAAATAAAGCGTAATCTATCTGCTTGTGTCGTTACTTGATGCATCGAGAAAAGAAAATGAAAACGGTGCTTATTATGCTTGAGTTAGGTAAGTCTGTATGTCGTTTACAGCCCTATTTTTTTAGATTTGTGATGGATAAATATCGATGAGAAAGCGCATTGTCTTACTAAAAAATGGTGTGATAGGTGCACTATTATTTTAAATGATATTTCAGTAACACAAAAAAGTATTATTTTACAAGTATTAGTAGTTATTATTACGAGTGGAATTATCAATTCACTTAGGTTTCTTTAATCTGTGATAGAGTAGAACTATTGTTTATCACTTATAAAAACAAGTTATTATTTTAAAATTGACAGGATTTTTATCTATATTTATCTAAATTATAGTGCCCTCGGCATTTTTTAGGTAATTAGTTTTTGATGGCTTAGAGTCAAACCACCAGAAACTAATTACGCTATAACAAGATGAACATATCATATAAATTAAATATATTTAGGGTAGGTATTAATGTATTCGTATTCTTGAATAAGTTGTGGCAGTGATTTAATACCTAGTTTCGTATAAATGTTAGAGCGATGAACTTCTACAGTTCTTGGTGATAGTGACAGTTTTTCAGCGGTTTCTTTACTGGTATTACCTTCTAATATCATATCCATGATTTCTCGTTCTCTAACCGAAAGACGGTTAAATTTATCAGAGAGGTAGGTATATTTCTTATACTTTTTATACATATTTAAAAATAATTCTGTTGCGTTACTAATGGAGTTTAAAATTTCAATGTCCTTGAAAGGAAAAGTGAAAAAATCAAAAGCTCCGGCTTTAAAACTCTCACGGCACAAACTGATAGAAGGTTCTTCAGCAAGCACAATGAATGGAACAATACCAAATGAATTATTTATATTGTTTAATCGACTAATACGACTTTCATCATTGTTTAAGAATAATAAAATACATTCTTTTACATTATCCTCATCAGGGTAAGTATAACTACTCATAAACACTTCTTCGTTATTATAGAATCTAAAGATAAAACCAAAAGATTCCATCATTAGTTTCAGTTTATTCTTAAAGACATTATCACTTTCTACGATTACGTGAATGGTGTTATTCATCACCATACTCCTGTTGAACTGATTTGATATTCATACCAATCTGATTAAATACGTAGATAAATAAAGTGAAATTAAAATTTCACAATAATATTTTCTACTGTTCGTTGTTCTTTTTATTAGTGTATTACTGACCTTAATTTATATTAAAAACATCATCTAGTTAAATTTAATATAAAAATAGAAACAATAGTTAAAGTTTGTGTCATTGGGTAATATTCGATTAATGACGTGTAACATGTTAGGTGAACTTACTTATTAAATGTGTTTTTTAACATAAATTAATAGATAGAAATATTGTTAAAGCTAATCAATAATATCTTAAATCATTAGTCATAAAAAGTCTTAGATGTACACTTTATGCTGTTTTCTTAGGTGATAGTACTTAACTTGTGAATTGACGAAGATTAAGTGCTTTTTATATCTAACATGTTAAAATTTACTCTAACCTAGTTTCGATGAGTGAATATACTTAATGGCTTCTTTAAAGGACGTAGCTCGACTTGCAAATGTTTCATTGATGACAGTATCACGGGCAATTAATAGTCCTGAATTACTCAAGCCTGAAACCTTGAAACAGGTCCAACAAGCTATTGAGTCACTCAATTATGTTCCTGATTTTTCTGCTCGTAAGATTAGGGGAAAAAGTTCTAGGGTTTCCACAGTTGGCGTTTTGGCCCTTGATACAGCAACAACTCCGTTTTCTGTGGAAATCATTCTTTCAATAGAGCAAACCGCGAGGCAATTCGGCTGGAGTAGCTTTGTTGTTAATATTACCTCCAGTGAAGATAGTGAAAGAGCTGTCCGACAATTATTATCCCAGCGGCCAGATGGTATTATTTATACTACGATGGGCCTTCGAGAAGTGACTATTCCTGAAGGATTACATAATAATCGTTTGGTTCTTGCCAATTGTATAGATAAAAAAGGACAGTTTCCAGCCTATGTACCAGATGATTTTAATGGTCAATTGAATGCAGTTAATCGCTTAATAGAGAAAGGGTATCGGAATCCTCTTTGTCTTTATATCCCGCAAGAAACACTTGCTGGAAAAACGCGCCGTGAAGCGGTGGAATCTGCGTGGGCAACGGCTAATTTACCGCTAGAATCGCTTCAGCAATACCATTTAGAGTTAGGTGATGAACACTATTTAGATGTTATAGCTTTAATTAATAGTCACTTTAAGAATAAAAAGCCGGATTTTGATGTCATTATTTGTGGAAATGACCGTATTGCATTTTTAGCTTACCAAGTACTACTTAGCCGTGGTTTACGTATCCCACAAGATATCGCAGTACTTGGCTACGATAATATGATAGGTGTTGGAGAACTATTTTATCCACCATTAAGTACGGTTGTGTTACCGCACTATCAGTTAGGTCAACAAGCCGCTTTGCACATCATCGAAGAACGGCAGCAAAATAGTGTTGAATATGTTGCTTGCGACTTGTTAGAACGTAATTCTTTTTAGTTTCGCCGAGAAGGCAAATCGAATAGACAGTTATTCAATCGCTTTCTTGAGTTCCCAATAAATCGCTTTTTCTAGCTTAGCCTGGTGATTTATTGCAAATAATCTTAAATCTCGTTCACTTTGGTGTGGGTAGATACGGCAACTAAAATTGAGTTCACCATCATTAATAAATACTTCCAAGCTAGAGTGGTCGATAAAAGCATTTATTTTAAGTTGATGACCTTGCGGTATTGGGGCACAGCGATTATCACTAATGGTATATTCAGGGTAATGACGCATTAAGGTTAATTGCTGACTTTGGTTATCAACATAGAACTGCACGCCGTATCCTATCCAAAAGCCAAATTTTTCAGCTGGGCTTTGCTGTAAATCCCAAATAAGTTCTATTTCACAACTTGTCGCATTTTCATTCAACACCATGGTGCTGTTTTTGGCTAACATTGTTGCGGAAAAATGACTTGCAGACTGGCGTAATGATTTCAATTCCTCTATAGGTTTAGAGATAATTTTACCTTGCTCATTCAGTGTTAGCTCTCTAGGTAAAGTAAAACACCCTGACCACCCATGTTTTTGCGTGGGCATATGACTTTCCCACATATCCATCCAAGCGATAGCAATACGACGGCCATCTTTAGCTAAAAAGGTTTGAGGTGCGTAAAAGTCTTGGCCAAAATCAAGCTCAGTAAATGAATGTGAAATTTGATAAGGTAAATTAGGTGACCAATTACCAACCAAATAGCCATTTTGAAATAAATTTCGATATTGATAATTTTTTGCTTTTTTTCCTTGAGGAGAAAAAAGGGCAATAAATTTTTCGCCTAATGGAAAGAAATCAGGACACTCCCACATATAAACATTATTGTCGTCAGTTTTTGCTAGGATTTGATAGTTTTGATCCCAATTTAATAAGTCAGTAGAGTTAAATAAGAGGATTTGCCCTTGATCTTGAGAGTCTCTTGCACCAACCACCATCCACCATTTACCATCTTGTTGCCAAACTTTAGGATCTCTAAAGTGCATATAGCCATCAGGGGAAGGGAGTACAACACCTTTCTTTTCGAAATGAATACCATCTTCACTGATTGCAACACACTGTGATTGGATGATTTGGCTGTCATCACCTGGATTTGCTAACCAGATATGGCCTGTGTAAAACAAATACAATTTGTTATCGTAACTAATTGCGGAGCCTGAGAAACAACCATCTCGGTCATAATCTTCACTTGGTGCTAACGCAATGGGTTGGTGTTGCCAATGGACCATATCAGTGCTTGTTGCATGGCCCCAATGCATGGGACCCCAAATCGCACTAAATGGATGATGTTGATAAAAAGCGTGGTATTGTCCTTGGTGATAGATCAAACCATTAGGGTCATTCATCCAGCCTACATAAGGGGCAAGGTGGTATTGTGGGTAGAACTGCAAGTTTATGTTTTTTCTTGCTGTTTTGATGGTTTCGTTGGCTAATTCAAGTTGTTTTTTCATTATGGCTTCCTGAACATTTTTCGATCGCGATAACAAAATGGGCACATGAAATTCAATAATAGGTGCGTTTATTTGCTGGCTTCTTTATACTTAATGTTAACGTTAACAGTTTGCGTTTACTAGTTTTAT
The DNA here is from genome assembly GCA_900455085.1 of Providencia rettgeri. Lineage (NCBI taxonomy): Bacteria > Pseudomonadati > Pseudomonadota > Gammaproteobacteria > Enterobacterales > Morganellaceae > Providencia > Providencia rettgeri. The sequence goes on from UGTZ01000001.1 coordinate 1,145,064, forward strand.
TTTCATGAGTTGGTAATGTGTTATTTATGAATAAGAATAAAGGTTAAAAATATAAAACTCGCAAAGGAGATATAATGAAAGTTTGGGCATTAGGGGATGCAGTTATTGATTTAATTCCTCTTCAAAACATGCAATATGAAGCTTGTGCTGGTGGTGCGCCTGTAAATGTCGCCGCTGGGGTTGCACGCTTAGGGCAAAATAGTGGTTTTATTGGACGAGTCGGTGAAGAAGCTTTCGGGCATTTCATGCAAAAAACCTTATTTGATATAGGGGTTGATACTAGTGCGATGGAGTTTGATGAAAAGTACAAAACAAGTACTGTTCTCGTCTCACTGCATGAAAACGGAGAACGTGAATTTTCTTTTTTAGTTTCTCCTTCGGCTGACCAATTTTTAACGACAAATAACTTACCGCAATTTGGTCATGATATTTTGCATTTTTGCTCATTAGCTCTAGTGCATCACCAATGTAGAGCGTCTCTATCAACAGCTATCGAACAACTAAAACTCGCTGGTGGGTTACTGAGTTTTGATATTAATATTCGTCCACAAATGTGGTCTGATCCCGATGAAATGCACCAAGTTGTTGATAATTTTGCAAAACGAGCGGATATTTTAAAACTTTCTGATGATGAGCTGCTGTGGTTAACGCAAGAAAGTCGTTTTGAAAATGCAATCGCCAAATTGCAAAGCTATCCTGCCCAATTAAAAATTGTTACTCAAGGGGCTAAAGGTTGTCAGGTGTTCACTTCTTCGATTCAAATGGCCGTAAGTGCTTATTTAGTGGAAAGTATTGATACCACAGGGGCTGGCGATGCATTTATGGCGGGGTTATTGGCGGCCATTTCACAATATGGTCTAGTCAACGAAAAAGAGGGGCTGATGAAGGTCATTTCGCAAGCTACTGCTTGTGGTGCATTGGCGACAACCAAAAAAGGTGCTATTGCCGCAGCGCCGACACAAGAGGAATTATGTGCATTTATGCAGCAGCAACCACCATTACATCAGCGTGATGTTTTTTGATGAAGATATATGCAGCGAGTAAATAAAAGGTAGCGATATAGTTACCTTTTATTTTAAGAATACTTGATATAATTCAACCTATATTATGATGTTGATAAGTTTTATTTTTTGCATTTTGGCGTATGATAAGTAGCTAATATTATTTAATCAGATTTTATTGTGGATAAATTATGTTGCTTCGCTCGGGAGTAGCTCTTGCTATTTTTTCCTATATCTTATGGGGAATCACACCATTATTTTATCGTTTACTTCCCGGAGCGGAACCTTTAGAGCTACTTGCAGAACGTCTTATTTGGTCTGTGCCTATACTTTTTTTTGTTCGCTTAATTATTAAAAATAAATCTTTATGGCTCGAGGTATGGTCTGATAAACGGTCGATAATTTTGTGTTTATTTAGTTCGTCTGTTATGGCGATATCTTGGACAACATTTACCTACGCATTAACTCATGGACAGGTGTTAGCCGCGAGTCTTGGGTATTTTATTAACCCATTATTCTCTATTCTACTTGGTGTTTTGTTCCTTCGCGAACGGCTTGTTTTTGCAGAAAAAATGGCTGTTATTTTTATTTGTGCGGGGGTTGGTTACCAAATTTGGCAGTATGGTGAATTACCTATTTTAGCGTTAGTTATGGGGAGTGCTTTTGCGGTATATGGATTAATCCGTAAATTTATTCGATTTGATGTGATTACGTCTTTATTTCTAGAAGCGCTTTGGTTGCTGCCCATTGCAATAGCGATCTCTTGGTGGTTAGCTTCTAATGGTTTAAGCGCTGTGGCGCAAGGGGATTGGCAAATTAAAATTCTTTATATGTTAGCGGCTCCAGTCACGATCATTCCTTTGCTCTTTTTTACTGCGGCAATTAAACGAACGTCATTAACGGTGATAGGTTTAGCACAATATATAGAACCAACAATTCAATTCTTATTAGCCGTATTTTTATTTAATGAGCTATTTGATTGGGTCAAAGGAATTAGTTTTTCACTTATTTGGATTGGTTTAATATTTTGTGTGTTAGCTATCATACGCAAACAGTATATTAAATTTTCTCATAAAGAACCCTTTATTACAGGGCGTGACAAAACACCATTAGATTAAAATAATTAATCATATTATCAACAGATTATAAATTTTTTGTCTTATGGTTTTTTTCCTTGATAGTAAAAGCAAACGGTTGCGTATATAATTGGCAGTAACTTTTTTGTCGGTAAGGTTATCAATCATGAATCAATTAGGTACTGCGCTGTGTAAATCTGCAACAAAAGTCATGTTGTTAGGTGCTGGGGAGCTAGGCAAAGAAGTTGCGATTGAGTGTCAGCGGTTGGGTATCGAAGTTATTGCGGTTGATCGCTATGATAATGCGCCAGCGATGCATATTGCACACCGTAGCTATACAATAAACATGCTTGATGGCGAAGCGCTGAAGCAAATAGTTTCAATTGAAAAACCCGATATTATTGTGCCTGAAATTGAAGCGATTGCGACACAGGTATTAATGGAACTGGAACAACAAGGACAAAAAGTGGTTCCGTCTGCGAAAGCAATTGTTCTTACTATGGATAGAGAAGGGATCCGCCGTTTAGCCGCAGAAGAGTTGAAATTGCCAACATCAGAGTATCAATTTGTAGACAGTAAACTCGATTTTATCGCAGCAGCAGAAAAAATCGGCTTTCCTTGTATTGTTAAGCCAGTGATGAGTTCGTCAGGGAAGGGGCAAAGTGTGATCCGCTTTCGAGACGAATTAAATCAAGCTTGGGATTACTCACAGGAAGGTGGTCGAGCAGGTCAAGGCCGTGTAATTGTTGAAAAAATGGTTAATTTTGATTTTGAAATTACATTATTAACGGTCAGTGCAGTGGATGGGATTCACTTTTGTGCGCCAGTAGGGCATCGACAAGAAAAAGGGGATTATCGTGAGTCTTGGCAGCCACAGTACATGAGTGAGGTGGCGTTGAAAAAAGCGCAGGATGTTGCTGAGAAAATTGTTACCTCTCTGGGGGGCTACGGAATATTTGGTGTTGAATTATTTGTGTGCGGTGACGATATTATTTTTAATGAAGTTTCGCCTCGTCCCCATGATACAGGCATGGTGACGCTGATTTCACAAAATTTATCTGAGTTTGCTTTACATGTTCGTGCATTTCTTGGCTTCCCAATCGGTGTGATCCGCCAATATGGACCAAGTGCGTCCGCGGTTATTTTACCTAGTTTACAAAGCCAAAATGTGATTTTTTCAAATATTGGTGCAGCATTGGGATCGGATACTCAATTACGGTTATTTGGTAAACCTGAAATTGCAGGAACTCGCCGGTTAGGTGTTGCTTTGGCAATTGCAGATTCGATTGAAAGTGCATTAGAGCTGGCGCAAAAAACCGCTAATACAGTGTGTGTTTCTGGTTGATTTTAATGAAGTTAGTGCTGAACATTTTTGTTTCGCTACTGCTTTTTATATTATCCCAAATAATTGAGGTTACATCTGGCTTGGCTAATGGGGTTTGATTGGCACTAATAACGGGGGTTCCACCTAATAATTGAATGCCAATAGCCCCGTTAGAGTGCTCGTCATTAAAGAAATTATTATTAATCGCTAATCCAGCCAGATTGATAGAGTAAGGTAGCTTATTGACTAACTTAACCCCATTAGCATTTTGAGTTACGTAAATATTTTTAAATGCATCTTCTTGGGGCTGAATTCTTACTAATTTGAATCTTAAGGTTATTCTTGTACAAGATTTTATTTACCCTTATTCCTAGTTTCATTGAAAGAGATATCCGCTATCTTTAATAAGCGAGTATTTATTGGAGTAAGATTGGTGCGCTCCACTTCTTACTATAATCCGGCGTAAAAGTAGAATAAGGAAAGTGATGATGATTCGTTATGTCGCTGGCTTAATGTCATTAGGATTAATGTCTTTTTTATCAACAGCACAAAATCTTGAACAGCAATTTAGCTTATGGGTGGAAAATAAAAAAGATAAAATCGAGTGTTTTGAACCGCAATCATCATTTAAGTATTGCTTAGGTGAACGACCAAATAGCGGTTTGGCTGTTTTTGACCAGAAAGGGCAAGAAGTTTACCAGCTTTATTATTTTGACAACTGGCCAGATGAAGCACAGGACGGGGTATATCGAATTCGTAAAGAAAATAAAATTGGTTTTGCAGATGCGATATCAGGGGAAGTCGTGATTGATGCAATTTATGATTGCGCATATCCCTTTGAAGCAGGGAAAGCGAAAGTCGGTATCGGATGTGAAACACAAACTGATGGTGAGCACAGTTGGTGGGTTGGTGGTAATTGGACTACGATTACACGATAAACGTATATAGATATCATAAGGTTTCAGGTAACTCAGCTTTAGGTTTTTACGTTATTAGTGAAATTTACTCACAATAAACGTCATTTTAACCATGCATACTTCATTTTTTAACTTATTGAAAACAAATTGAAATTGTAATGCAGATCACGTTTTTAAGCTCATTTGACCTCCCTAAAAACCATTCAAAGTAAAAAACAAACCGCTTAATTCCATATGGCACCACTTAGCATAACTTTAGTCATTTGCTGAGTGTAATTTCATACCATATAGACCATGGCAGAGCTCAATTTTTTGATTCAATACAGTTCAACCACTGCCAATTAAAAACCCATCAACGATAAATGATAAGCAATGAAAACACAGCGATATCGTTTTTTATGATGGCTAATACAAAATCAATGGCATGTTCGTTTTACCTCAGAAGGGTGTTCTATGAACAAAAATGGTATTTTAAAGCACATTCCGTGGATGATCCTTGGGATAATCGGTGCGGTCTGTCTGGGGGTAGTTGCACTCAGGCGTGGTGAGCACATCAGTGCTCTTTGGATTGTCGTCGCTTCTGTGGCGGTGTATCTCATAGCATATCGTTATTACAGCTTATATATCGCTAAAAAAGTGATGAAGCTGGACGAAACACGTGCGACTCCAGCCGTCATTAATAATGACGGGTTAAACTATGTTCCGACAAATAAAAACGTTCTATTTGGTCACCACTTTGCCGCGATTGCAGGGGCGGGGCCATTAGTCGGACCTGTTCTTGCTGCTCAAGTCGGCTATTTACCCGGCACCTTATGGTTACTTGCAGGGGTTGTGTTAGCCGGTGCAGTGCAAGATTTCATGGTGTTATTTATTTCATCACGTCGTAATGGTGCATCATTAGGGGAAATCGTTAAAGAAGAGCTAGGCCCAATTCCGGGAACGCTGGCACTCTTTGGGTGCTTCCTAATCATGATCATTATCCTTGCTGTATTAGCATTGATTGTGGTGAAAGCCTTGGCAGAAAGCCCATGGGGTGTCTTTACTGTTGTGTCAACGGTACCAATCGCCTTATTTATGGGGATATATATGCGATATATCCGACCAGGGCGTGTTGGTGAGGTTTCTGTCATTGGTATCGTCTTGTTAGTTGCCTCTATCTGGTTTGGTGGTGTGATTGCTCACGACCCATACTGGGGCCCAGCACTGACATTCAAAGACACGACGATTACTTACGCGTTAGTAGGTTATGCGTTTGTCTCTGCATTATTACCTGTATGGCTAATTTTAGCGCCTCGTGACTATTTAGCGACATTCTTGAAAATTGGGGTTATCGTTGGTTTAGCGATTGGTATCGTTATTCTAAACCCTGAATTAAAAATGCCAGCAGTGACGCAATTTGTTGATGGTTCAGGTCCTGTTTGGAAAGGTACTCTATTCCCATTCTTGTTTATTACCATCGCTTGTGGTGCGGTATCCGGTTTCCATGCGCTCATTTCTTCAGGGACAACTCCGAAGTTATTAGCAAATGAAAAAGATGCGCGTTACATCGGTTATGGTGCGATGTTAATGGAGTCATTTGTTGCGATTATGGCTTTGGTCGCGGCTTCTATTATCGAACCTGGCCTGTATTTTGCAATGAATACGCCGCCAGCCGCATTAGGTATTACCATGCCTAACTTGCATGAGCTGGGGGGGCCAGATGGCGCGGCTATCATGGCTCAACTGAAAGATGTATCTGTTCATGCAGCAGCTACAGTGAGTTCATGGGGCTTTGTGATTTCACCTGAACAAATCATGCAAACTGCGAAAGATATTGGTGAGCCGTCGGTATTAAACCGAGCAGGTGGTGCGCCAACATTAGCGGTGGGTATTGCGTTTGTTTTCCACGAAATCATGCCTGCGGCAAATATGGGCTTCTGGTATCACTTTGGTATTCTGTTTGAAGCTCTGTTTATCTTAACCGCATTGGATGCAGGGACTCGTTCAGGCCGCTTTATGCTGCAAGATTTATTGGGTAACTTTGTTCCATTCTTGAAGAAAACAGATTCACTGGTTGCTGGTATCATAGGTACAGCTGGTTGTGTTGGGCTGTGGGGTTACTTATTGTACCAAGGTGTTGTTGACCCACTGGGCGGTGTTAAGAGCTTATGGCCTCTGTTTGGTATCTCGAACCAAATGTTAGCAGCGGTTGCTTTAGTCTTAAGTACAGTAGTGCTGATTAAGATGAAACGCAGTAAATACATTATGGTGACTGTATTACCTGCAGTATGGCTATTAATCTGTACAACTTGGGCATTGGGACTGAAATTATTCAGTGATAACCCACAACTGGAAGGATTCCTATACTTAGCGAAATCTTATAAAGATAAGATTGCGGCAGGTGGTGCAGAGTTAACTGCACAAGAAATTACTAATATGAATCATATTATTATTAATAACTACACCAACGCAGGGCTGAGTATTCTATTCTTGGTGGTTGTCTACGGTATCATTTTCTATGGTATTCGCGTTGGGATGAAAGCGCACAAAAACCCAGAGCGTACAGACAAAGAAACACCTTATGTTCCTGTACCTAAAGAGGGCGTGAAAGTTTCATCTTCACATTAAGTCACCCTTCAACGAAATTGAACATCGGAAGATGTTCGGTAAATGAAAGGTCGCCCTACATTGTGTGTTCATGATGTAGGGCATTTGTATTGGAGAGGCTGATGTTTGGAAATCTCGGCAAAACAGGAAAATACCTCGGGCAAGCAGCACGCATGCTAATTGGTATTCCTGATTATGATACCTATGTGCAGCATATGAGTGATAATCACCCAGATAAACCTGTGATGACCTACAAAGAATTTTTTCGCGAAAGACAAGATGCACGGTATGGTGGTAGCGGTAAAGGCGGATTTCGCTGCTGTTAATCAATGAAGTGTGAGGGCAATAATGAAACCTATTAGCGTAACAATTTTAACCGGTTTTCTCGGGGCTGGTAAGACGACTCTCCTTAGCCATATTCTTCATGCTGAGCACGGTCATAAAATTGCAGTGATTGAAAATGAGTTTGGTGAAGTCCCCATTGATAACGCAATAATTGGTGATCGTGCGACACAAATTACCACATTAAGTAATGGCTGTATTTGTTGTAGTCGTTCGAATGAATTAGAAAATGCCTTATTAGACCTATTAGATGGCCTTGATAATGGAAAATTAGACTTTGAGCGTCTCGTCATTGAGTGCACTGGAATGGCAGACCCAGGCCCGATCACTCAAACTTTTTTTTCCCATGAAGTCCTATGCGAACGTTATGTGTTAGATGGCATTATTACACTAGTGGATGCTGTTCACGCTGATAAACAATTGAATGATTTTGCCATTGCTCAAGCGCAAATTGGCTATGCAGATCGCATTTTATTGACCAAAACAGATATTGAGCCGAATAACGAAGCTTTAATTGAACGTTTACAACGTATTAATGCGAGAGCACCGATTTACCCAGTTATTCAAGGTGATATCGACCTGAGTTTATTATTGGATATCGAAGGGTTTTTATTGGATTCACAGTTGAATGTCAAACAACCGACATTCCGTTTCGCGCCTAAACAACAAAATGAAGTCGGCTCGATTGTCCTTGAATTTAATTATCCTGTTGAACTGATGGCCGTTTCTCAAGTAATGGAAGACCTATTACTCGGTTTTGCAGATAACTTACTGCGTTATAAAGGAATTCTTTCCATTATGGGTGAACCAAAACGCTTATTATTCCAAGGTGTTCAACGCCTCTATAGTGCGGATTGGGATAGAGACTGGGAAGTTGATGAACAACGCCGCAGTGTATTAGTGTTTATTGGTATTGACCTACCAGAAGATATAATTCGTGAAAAATTCGCAGCCCTAGAAGTTAATTCAAAATAGAACAATTCAAAAAAATAATTTCAAAAAAGAAATTCAAAACGAAATTCAAAACGAAATTCAAAGTCATTAGCGGCGTAGCAAGGCGGCAAAAGAGCCAATCCCTAGGAGCATACACAAGTATGTGACTAGGGTTGGCGAATGTAGCCAACAATGCTACGGCGTTAAGGGCGAAGAATTAGCGACGTAGCAAGACGGCAAAAGAAATAATCCCTAGGAGCATACACAAGTATGTGACTAGGGTTGGCGAATGTAGCCAACAACGCGACGGCGTTAAGGGCGTGCTTTAGCGGCCATAATTTCAATAATCTGCACGTCAGTATGTTTCATTGAACCCGCGGCTAAAGAACATAAATTGGCAATAGATTGGTCGACATCATCAGACACAATACCATCCGACCCTCTAACACAGCTATTATCTAATGCCATTAGCACGGCTTTATAAGCGGCACTCGCACTGGTTGACACCTTCATTGCACAACTGTTTGATGCGCCATCACAAATCATACCACTAACATCACCAATCATACTGGAAATTGCCATTGCAACGACTTCATAGCGGGATTCTAGTAACCAAGCAATGCCCGCGGCAGCTCCCATCGCCGCTGTTGTCGCAGCGCACAATGCCGATAATGCAGGAAGCTGGTTATGAATGTAGATTGCCATCAGATGGGAGAGCATCAATGCACGAGCCAGTTGTTCTTCTGAAGATTGTAGGTAATCAGCAGTCACAACAACAGGCATGGTGGCTGCAATACCTTGGTTGCCTGAGCCGGAGTTGCTCATTGCGGGTAATACGGCACCGCCCATGCGCGCATCTGAGGCGGCAGAGGTGCGGATCATAATTTCTGACATTAAGTCTTTTGAAAGCAGGCCACGGTCTCGCTGGGTTTGTAATGTTTTACCGATATGTAAGCCATAAACGTTGCGTAAGCCTTCTTGAGATAAAGCTTCGTTTAAATGTGCGGCTTCAAGAATAAAACGAATATCCTCTAAAGGTGCTTCGGTAGCAAATTGATAAACAGACTTAGCGGTGACGGGGGGCAGAGGGACATCAGCCGCACAGTCAACGGGCGATTCATGGTGAGGTTGAGCTGTTGTGGCATCAAATACGGTATGATTGTTATGAACGATTTTAACAATATTGGTATGCGACCCTGCAATGATGACGGTTGCGGATTCAGTTTGTGTGTATGCCGTGGCTTCAGAGTAGATAACATCATCACAAGGGTGTTTGATATCTACAGTAATAGCTCCTTGCGCTAACATGGTTTTACTCAAAGCAATGGCATCCGCGGACGCTGATTTTAAAACTTCTAAACCTGCATCGGCATCGCCCCCAACAGCACCAAGCGCAGCTGCGATAGGTAGACCTACCATACCTGTCCCGGGGACGGTTACACCCATGCCATTTTTCATGAGGTTAGGAGAGACAAAAGCACAGACACGGATCACTTGCCCATCAAGAAATGAAGCAGCTTTAGCAGCAGCATATGCCAATGAAATTGGCTCAGTACAACCTAAGGCAGGTTTTACTTCTTGTTTTACTGCTTTGATAAAATATTGCCAAAGTAGTGGTTGTGATTGAGCATGCATGGCAAGTCCCCTTAATAAAATCTTTTTCGATTTTATTATTTTAAACAACAGTCTGGAGAAAAACTTCACTAAGTTAGGGGATTTAAAGAGAGTGAAGAGAAATATTATCTCTAATTTGAATTATAAAAATGAAAAAATTCTAATTTTGAGCCTGGTCACAAAAGTCCTGCCTATAAAATTCGGCAGGACTGAGTGATAACGGAACAGATTAGCTTTCTACATCAAGACGTTTACTTTGCCACTTACGTGAACGCCAGCGCCATGCATTCGTTAAGCCGCGTAACCATTCATCAGCAAAGAAACCTAGCCAAATACCTAAGAGACCCATCTCCATTTTTATGCCTAAGAAGTAGCCTAATGGGATAGCGACGCCCCACATAAAAATAATGGCGGTACACAGAGGAAAGCGGGCATCACCTGAGGCACGTAAGGCATTCACCATCACGATATTAATTGTTCTGCCGGGTTCTAAGAACACCGAAAGTAAGAACAATGGCAGCAATAATTCAATAATACCGTGGTCGTCCGTAATATTATTTAGGATAGGATCACGGAATAACCAAAAGGCAATAACGACACCAATTGTTACGTAAAAACCCATTTTGAGGCTTTTTACTCCGCGCCTAAAGGCATCTTCAAAGCGTTTTGCTCCAACAAGATGGCCAACCATAATTTCATTACCAATACTGATAGAGATACCGAACAGCATGATAAATAATGACAATTGGAAATAGAGTGTTTGTGCTGCAAGAGATGTTTCTCCCATGAGACCGATAAACGCAGATGCGGTCATAAAATGGAGGATCCAAACGAGGTTTTCACCGGCGGAGGGTAAGCCAATATGTAAAATTTTACCCAACATTTTTCGCGACCAGTGTATTAGCATCATTGGGACAAATTTAATCCTCAACCCATAAAACAGTAGGCAGAAGAGTAAAATAACGGCAACAATACGCCCAACGACAGTTGACCAAGCAACGCCCTCAAGGCCATATTGTGGTAACCCAAAGAAACCATAAAGAACAATGATGTTACCAAACACGGTAATCACATTAGCGATTAATGTGACCCACATTGCAGGCTGTGCTTTACCATAAACTCGCAAGCATGCGGCTAAAATAATTGAAATCGCTTCAGGAATTAAACATATCCCTAAAATACGTAAATAAGTATAACCATCAGCCATTAAATGTGATGGCATATTCATGATAGTTAGAATGCTATAGCCAAAAAATAATGCGACTAGCGCGCTAGAAAAACCAAGAATAAAGTTAAACGCGATTGAAATATGAATTGCTTGGCTGGCTTTTTCTCTGCGGCCTGCTCCTAAGTATTGGGCAATAACAACGCTACACCCCACACTTATAAAGTTAAAAATAGTAATAAATAGGTCAAACACTTGGTTTCCCACCCCCATAGCAGCAAGGTAGGCAGTAGAAACGTGGCTAACCATATAGGTATTAATTAATAATGTGGCCAAATGAAGAAAAATATCGATAAAAATTGGCCAGCTGAGCGAAAAGAGTGACCGCTCAGTCACATCAGATTGATGCATTGAGAACCTTTATATATTCATGAATGTTAGGGAAAGCTTGTTGAGTGGCTAATTCTACATGGATTTCAACAATGAAAATAGGGTTAAAATGCATCTGATTTAATTAGGCTAATGTTTTGTTTACTTTTAATTATTCTGTTAAATTTAATTTCGCTATATACCCTAAATAATTCGAGTTGCAGGTAGGCGACAAGGGAAGATAGGTGGGGAACATAGATAAACTATGTGACTCGGCGAGCTGAGCGTAGTCACTTATACCTCAACGAAAAGCGCTGCAACTTGAAGGATTACGGGTATAAATAATTTAATAAGCAACATCAGCACGGTATAGGAGTAAAAATGACAAAAATTAAAGCAGCAATAGTGGGCTACGGTAATATTGGCCGCTATGCACTAGAAGCTGTTCTGGCCGCTGAAGATTTTGAGTTAGTCGGGGTAGTTCGTCGCAATACACAAGATATTCCCGCTGAACTTTCAGCCTACAAAGTGGTTGATGATATTGAAAAACTAGGAGAAGTTGATGTTGCGCTACTCTGTTCACCTACGCGTGCAATCGGTCCATTAGCAGCAAAAATTTTAAGTTTGGGAATTAATACGGTTGATAGCTTTGACGTTCATTCAGATATTGTCGCTTTAAAACACAGCTTAGATGATATTGCGAAGCAACATAATAGCGTGGCAGTTGTTTCTGCTGGATGGGATCCTGGTTCGGATTCGATTATGCGAACTCTAATGTTAGCGATGGCACCAAAAGGGGTAACTTTTACTAATTTTGGACCAGGGATGAGTATGGGGCACAGTGTGGCTGCCAAAGCAATTGATGGCGTCAAAGATGCACTTTCTGTCACAATCCCATTAGGGACTGGGGTTCATCGCCGTATGGTTTATGTTGAATTAGAAAGTGGCGTGAATTTTGATGCAGTGACTCAAGCAATTAAAGCAGATAGCTATTTTTCTTCTGATGAAACACATATTCGTCAAGTCGATAGCATTGATGCATTAAAAGATGTTGGGCATGGTGTGCACATGACCCATAAAGGGGTTTCAGGGGCAACACATAACCAGTTATTCGAATATTCAATGCGTATTAATAATCCCGCACTCACTTCTCAGTTTATGGTTTCTGCCGCACGTGCGACCATGAAACAAGCTGCAGGTGCATATACCGTGATTGAAATTCCACCCGTGAATTTCTTACAAGGTGATTTAGATACGCTGATCGCCAAATTGGTTTAATTTCAATTTAATCTATCTGTGGCATGGCGAGTGTACGTTCATGCCATCTTGTCGATATTCCTTACACTTTATCTTATCCTGAATCCGCCATTCGGACTTTAGCCACTGTTTATTTTTTGTGTTATCAAGTAGCTTATTAGTAAAGTGATATTGATGACATGGAGTGAGGTAATGGTAAAGCCACCAAGGAATGGGAAAGATAACAACCAAGGTTTTTTCCCAAAACAATCTTCAGTAAAAAGTGTGAAGGAAACTCCGCATTCTTTCAGCATTATTCGTGCTTTTTCTAAAATAATAAATTATGGCTTTTCATTATTTTATGTCGGTTTTATTTTATCGGTATGGTTTTTTCCTGAATACTATACAGTAGAAATTATTTATAACCTGACACTGATCCTGATTTTTGAATTTATTTTAGTTCACTCAGGCGTCTTTATGGCGGTATTTCGTGATTGGCGAATATTAACGTTATTTGCCCTTTTCTATGGCCTTTTTGCTCTGGCTATTAATATGTCAGTCTTAGGGGATTCCCATTAATTTTATATTTGTATAGTGCCACTGTCGCAAATCGAATGCTTTTTGGTTTAACCAGTCGAACAGAGCAAGAACGCTCTGAAAATATGGGCTATTCAGCGTTAATGGCACTCAATTTTATGTTCTGTATTTTCTCGGTGTTAATTTTATCTTTTCTCGTACCTTATGGCGGATTAACGCCTGAATATTTAAGGTCGATTGACTATTATTCGAGTATTTCTACGGGGGGCGAGTTTCCAGATAAACCCCATGTGGCTTTTGCCTTTGGCGTGCTCTATTTTGGTATGCCTATATTTATGGCTTGCCTAACACATTTTTTATGCAAAGGGCATTCTATTTACCAGGAAAAAGGGAAATAACTTTGTGGCTAGAAAGATAAAAAAACGCCTACCAAAGTAGGCGCCTGGTGTTGGCAAAATATAAAGTAAAAAACTAACGTGTAATTGATTTAAATTTTTGTGTGGTGGCGGTTAATGCCACTTCTGTTGGCAAACGTTCCATTGAGCTGGCACCATAGAAGCCATGGCAATCAGGGCAGTTGGCTAAAATGTATTCAGCATCTTCTGGGGTAGCTATTGGGCCACCGTGGCACAGAACAATCACATCTTCGCGTACTGCTTTTGCCGCTTTTGCCCATTCATTGATTAATGGCACACAATCTTTGAGCGTCAGTGCCGTTTCTGCGCCAATATTCCGCCAGTCGTTAGCCCCATGTGTGGTACAATAATGTCAGCACCAGCTTGAGTCATCGCAATGGCATCTTCAGCACTAAAAACGTAAGGCGTTGTAAGTAAATCTTTTTCGTGGGCTAGGCGGATCATCTCAACTTCTAACCCATAACCCATACCTGTTTCTTCTAAGTTGGCGCGAAAATTACCATCAATTAGACCGACAGTAGGGAAATTTTGCACCCCTGCAAAACCTGTTGCTTTGATATCATCAAGGAACTTATCGAATTGGCAGAATGGATCTGTTCCATTCACACCCGCAAGAACTGGCGTCTGTTTTACTACAGGTAAAACTTCTTTTGCCATATCCATAACGATTTCATTCGCATTGCCATAAGCTAATAAACCAGCAAGGGAGCCTCTACCCGCCATGCGGTAACGGCCTGAGTTATAGATAACGATTAAATCAATACCGCCCGCTTCTTCGCATTTCGCCGATAGTCCTGTTCCTGCGCCACCACCGATGATTGGTTCTCCCCGAGCAATCATGTCTCTAAATTTTTTTAATAAATCTGTGCGGTTATGTTTCATAATTAACCTCTATTATTTGTTCAAAATTTCCTGATGAAGCTGAATAACCTGATCACAAAACTCTGAGGAGTTAATATGATAAGGACTCAAAATAAGCTGTCTTTTCTCTGTTATTATTAAATTTGCGGTTAAAGCATCAATGAAGGCTTGGTCTGCGATAGGATCCCAAAATGGAGCACCTTCAACATCTAAAGCTGAGAAACCTGCTGTTGGAATAATAAAGCGCACTTCACCATGACAACGATTTAACTTTTCGGCAATCCAACGACCCATTTGCTGATTTTCTTCTTTGGTCGTTCTCATTAAAGTGACTTGAGCATTGTGATGATAAAATAAGCGATCTTGATAGTGTTCAGGCACAGTGGAAGGGCGACCAAAATTCACCATATCCAAGGCTCCACAAGACATCAGGCAAGGGGTTTGAGTACGCTCAATGGCACCAAAGCGGTCTTCATCACACGCTAGTACGCCACCAAATAAGTAATCACACACTTCAGTGGTTGTAATGTCTAAAACAGAATGCAATAACTGGCTATCAATCAGTTTTTCCATGGCTTTACCGCCACTGCCTGTTGCATGGAAGACTAGACAGTCATATTGGGCTTCTAACTGTGTTGTAAGTTGCTGGACGCATGGGGTCGTTACCCCGAACATGGTTAGGGCAATCGCAGGCTTTAAGTCGTGAGGTTGTTCTTCGCTATCAAACCAAACCGCTCCTGCAATTTGGTTGGCTGCATTTTTTAATACTTTACGGGAAATGATATTCAAACCAGACACATCAGTGACGGAGTACATCATCGAAATATCACTGGCGCCGATATAACCGGAAATATCCCCTGATGCCATCGTAGAAACCATTAATTTTGGAATACCTACAGGCAACACTTGCATGGCGGGTGTAATGAGTGCGGTTCCGCCTGACCCTCCTAAACCAAGAATAGCGGCAACATCTGTTTGTGCGGCAAGGTAAAGGCTAAAAGCGTGTGCCATGGCTTCAATGGCTTTACCGCGATCACCACAGAAAACGGCTTCAGCGCCAAGTGGATGAAAACTTGCAACGGCATGCGCGCTGATATCTGCGTTTTTATCTAATTGCGTTGGTTGTGTTGTCAGGTCAACGGTACGTACCGCCAATCCGGCGTTTTTGATTAATTCACTGACATAAAATAGTTCAGCACTTTTCGTGTCAAGCGTTGTTACAATATAAATAAAACTCGGATATTTTTTCATAGAAAAACCCTTTCAGAGTAAAACTAACGTTGAATTTTTCATCATAATGAGACTATAGTATCATTTTGTTTGGTTGTAAAATGAGATTGTAGTCTCATTTTACATTTTATGGTGAAGAGTATTGGTGTCTAGGTAATATATCCTATTGATTAATAGAAATAAATTCTCAATAAGAGTCTTGAATTATTTTGAATGGATGTGGAAATTTATAATATTTAAATATAATTATTCTGTCTTTTGTTATTACTTTTAAAATCATCTTTATGGATAAATTTTTACAAATTATCAATCAAGTATGTTTACCTATTCACACTTATATGTTTTCATGAGTATTAACTCGATTTATAGTAAGTGACAGTATTTTAAGGATAAATTAATGTCTAAAACTAATTCATACTCAGAATACAAAGGAGCACGAAAACGGACCTATGTATTATTGGTTACGACGGCTTTAGATTTATTTGAAAAAGGGGCAATGCCTTCTGTTTCTGAATTAGCGCTTGAAGCGGGAGTTTCTCGTGCGACAGCTTATCGTTATTTTCCGACGCAGGCCGATTTAATTACTGCAACGGTTAATGAGAGTTTAGGGCCAATTTTAACTTGGCGCCCACAAAGTGAGCAAACTGAAGATCGTATTGACGAGTTATTAACCTATGCATTTCCGCGTATGTTTGAACATGAAGGTGTTTTACGGGCCGCATTGCAAGCGTCATTGCAGCAGTGGGCTCAGGGTCGAGCTGCTCCTCAAAGTATTAAGGATAAACGCCTAGAACGTGGAAATCGCAAAGAAATTCTTGCGATGGTGACATCGCCAATGAAATCAGAATATCCGCAAGAAATTATAGATAAAGTGATTAGAGCCTTTTCTGTTATTTATGGTTCCGAAATATTTTTAGTATTAAAAGATATTTGGAAAATGGATGATGCCCAAGTCACTGCGTTAGCTCAATGGATGTCCAAAGCAATAATGAATCAAGCTCGTGCTGATAATATAAAACGGAAAAAATAATTTTATGGCTACGTTATGTTAATTTTAGTTAAGAGAAATTTTTCAAACCAAGTCAAAATAATAAGATCAAAACCTAATAAATAGATAAATTCTGGTGGATACCACTAGGGTAATAAATAAATAAAAACTAAAGCCATATGACTTAAAATAATATGATATAAATTAGGACTATAAAAAGACTTAATGGTTAATACCATATGATGAAATTATTAAAAATGTTAGGTGGGATTTCCATCTGTGCCTTGATTGGTGGCGGGCTGACTTACCTCGGAGTTCCCCTTGCATTGATGTTTGGCCCAATCATTGCCATTATCATTTTTCATCGTTTTGGTATTTCGTTTGCCATCCCTAAACATACTATTACCTTTGTTCAAGTCACGCTCGGGACCTCTGTGGGCTTGATGTTCAATCAAGTATCACTTAATGAAGCAGACAATTTATTTCTTTTACTATTGATGCTAGTTGTCTGTTTGGCTGTACAATTTTCATTTAGTTTTTTTTGGTTTTACCGCAAAGTCGGTTGGACAAAACAAGAAGCGATGCTTGGCTCTGTGCCCGGTGCTATGGCAGCTATTCTGGCATTAACTGACCATACTCATACCCCACCTCAGAAAATTGTTATTTCCCATACAATTCGCTTAATTATTCTTATTTTATTAGCAGGAATTGTTGTGGGGAGCGATGGAGATCCTCAACCGATAATAGAATTTCCAGAATTGACATTAGTTGCAACGGGATGGCTAGTGCTCATTATTGCAGTTGGGGTAATTTCAGGGGCAATATTATAGCGTTTAAAAGTCCCCGCACCTTTTATGTTAACGTCATTAGCGGCAGCAACTCTCATTCAAGGTTGGGCGGATATCCCATTAAATTTCCCGTTGATGTTGACTGAACTCAGTATGGTATTAATTGGGATGAACATTGGTAACCATTTCATTGTGTTTCCACTTTCATCGTTAATTAAAAATATATACTCTTCGGCCCAAGTTGTGGTGGTTAATATCGTGCTGACTTTTCTTATCACGGTATTTGCCTCTTGGATTACAGGCTATGATATTTCGGTACTATTGTTAGCGTGGGCTCCGGGGAGTATGGAAGCGATGACATTCGCAGCAATCACCATGAATTTAGACGCGGGCTTTGTTATGTCAAACCACATTATCAGGATGGTAATTATTCAAAGTATTCCATCGATAGCGTTGTTTTGGCAAGAAAGAAGGCAAAAAAGAAATAGTCATTTAAAGTAAAGAAAGAAAACATGCAGGCGATATTTGGCATGTTTTCTTGATAGGCTTTTTTCATCTGCTTATTTGACGTAAGCAAAGAGGCCTAGTGAATCGCGAGCAAGAGACTGGCATTTAAACTCGGTGGTGAGTGGTATCCCTTTTAGATCACTATAACTTTCTTTGTTAAGAACGGTCATTTTTTCCGCATTATAGTTACTAAGATCCCATTTGTTACTTTTCGCAAAGTAAACAATAGCACGTTCAATTTCTCTATCTGGGATTTGTGAATACCCGCAATCATATTTTAGATAAATAAAAACGGCCGTGAGATCAGCAAGATCTTCAGCTTCGTTGGTGGAAAGAGCTCTGGCAGAATTGGTTATCCCTAACAGAGTCATTAAGCATGACATCAATATAAATTTGCGCATTCGTTATTCTATCTGTTTTCTATGTCAAGTTACGTTAGCATAAGAATAGAATTGTTAGTCAACTATATTTTTCTTAAATCCATGTAATAAACCCACATTTATGGAGTGGTTTTATTGACCTTCCTGTAAGGGGAAGCTTTATCATACCGTCATTAAACCATGTTTTGCTTCGAAAGTGTAATTTGTCATAAATCACACCACAGATGATTATCGATTTGATAAATAAAAGGAAGGTTATCAATGCTACGTCGCGATTTTCTTAAATTAAGTGCTATCACATATGCTGCAAGTGCGCTGCCTATTTGGAGCCGCATCGCGGTCGCAGCGGGAAATTATCCAACATTAGCGATCCCCCCCCTTATTGGAGCCTGATGCGCAAGGTAACATTCAGTTGGTTATCCAGAAGGGCGTTTCACAATTTGTTCCTGGAAAGCAAACGACAACATGGGGTTATAACGGCAATTTATTAGGCCCTGCAATTAGCTTGAAAAATGGACAGAATGTTAATATCAATATTGTTAACCAACTGGCAGAAGACACGACAGTTCATTGGCATGGTTTAGAAATTTCAGGTGAACAAGATGGCGGCCCCCAAGCAATAATCCAACCAAACGCAAGCCGAAAAGTGAATTTTACGGTAAACCAAAGTGAAGCGACATGTTGGTTCCATCCTCATACTCATGGAAAAACCGGCTATCAAGTGGCTATGGGGTTAGCAGGCCTTGTATTAATTAAAGATGATGACAGCACAAAGCATGGCTTACCAAACGATTGGGGGGTTGATGATATTCCAGTCATTTTGCAAGACAAACGCCTAAAAGATGATGGCCAAATTGATTATCAACTTGATGTGATGAGTGCCGCAGTGGGTTGGTTTGGCGATATCATGCTAACGAATGGTGCTGTTTATCCTAAACATGTTGTCCCGAAAGGTTGGATACGATTAAGGTTATTAAATGGCTGTAATGCTAGAAGCTTAAATATTTCCACCAGTGATGGACGTAAAATGTATGTCGTTGCGAGTGATGGTGGTTTATTAGCTGAGCCGATTGCGCTAACCGAATTACCTATCTTGATGGGAGAGCGTTTTGAGGTATTAATTGACGCCTCCGATGGCCGCGTATTTGATTTGGTAACGCTACCTGTCGGGCAAATGGGAATGACGATTGCACCATTTGACCAGCCTTTGCCAGTGCTGCGTATCGAAACAACGTTGACGAAAGGGGAAGGTGACTTACCATCAACACTAGCAGCCATACCCGCTATTCCTTCTCTTGCTGGCTTAAATCGCCGTCGTTTCCATTTAATGATGGATATGCGCTTAGATATGCAAGGCATGATGATGTTGCGTGAAAAATATGGCGACCAGGCGATGGGGAATATGGGCGGTCATGGTGCAATGATGGGGAATATGAACCACGGTAATATGAACCATGGAAATATGAATGGCAAAATGGGAAGTGGCGGCCATTGTGGTACAGGTTCTGATGGCTTGGATATTCATAATGCGAATACTATAAATGGGCAAGTTTTCTCAATGACGCATCCTGCATTCAACGCTCCTATGAATCAACAAGAAATTTGGGTCGTTTCAGGGCGTGGCGATATGATGTTGCATCCATTCCATGTTCATGGCACGCGTTTTCGTATCCTAAAAGAAAACGGCCAAGCCGTAGAGCCTCATCGTCAAGGATGGAAAGATATTGTCAAAGTAGAAGGGCAGGTGAGTGAAATTTTAGTTGAATTTAAACACCCTGCAACACAACAGCACCCTTATATGGCTCATTGCCATCTCTTAGAGCATGAAGATACAGGGATGATGTTGGGCTTCACTGTGAGTTAACAGCCACATTTACTTTCAGAGAAAATGTAGTGTGAAATTTTAGCACTGCATTTTCCTTTATTAGTATATGCGTGCTGCCTATGATAAAATTACGCGCTTTCCATTCCCATAGATGCGTAATAGAAGATGAAACATACCCTTGAAGTGATGATCTCTGAAGAAGAGATTGCTCAGCGAATCAGCGAATTAGCCGATAAAATTAGTGCTCATTATCAAAAACTTGATGGTGAGTTAGTCCTTGTTGGCTTACTAAAAGGTTCATTTATTTTTATGGCCGACTTATGCCGTAAGATTGATGTTCCCCATGAAGTCGATTTTATGACTGTTTCAAGTTACGGTAATGCGATGACATCAAGCCGTGATGTTAAAATTGTCAAAGACTTGGATGAAGATATTCGCGATAAACACGTCTTAATTGTTGAAGATATTATTGATTCAGGTAATACCTTAAATAAAGTACGTGAGATTTTCGAATTACGCGGCCCTAAATCTGTCGCTATTTGTACATTGCTGGATAAACCTTCACGTCGAGAAGTACAGGTTCCTGTTGAGTGGATTGGTTATTCTATCGAAGACAAATTTGTGGTGGGTTACGGTATTGACTACGCTCAACAATATCGCCATTTACCTTATATTGGCCATGTAACGTTACTTGAAGAATAAAACTTTAGAATAGCATGAATAAAAAGGACAGCGTAAGCTGTCCTTTTGTTTTAATATAATATTAACAACACATTATATCTTAATTTTAATTGTTTACTCTCATTTGTTGTTAATGATAAATTTGCTTTAATTGAATTTTATTTTCTTTTTTTTAGTCAATTGAAAGGAAAGTTTTTTATATTTTAATTATGCTGATTTGGGGATTAATAAGAAAGAAGCTCTTAATTATAAGAGCCTCCAATTTATATTTTAAATTACTTTTTTTGAGTTAAAGTAGAAATGGCTTCACGGTAACACAATTCAAGTTTTTCTCGACTATCGGCAGTAATATGTAAGTCTTGTAATCGACCATTATTAATCCCATATACCCAGCCGTGGATCATCACTTTTTGGCCACGTTTCCATGCAGACTGCATGATCGTTGAATGCCCTAAGTTATAAACTTGCTCAACAACATTTAACTCACATAAACGGTTAAGACGCTCACAAGGTTTTAATTCACCCAACATAGAGCTATGTCTGTACCAAATATCTCTTATGTGTAATAGCCAGTTATTAATTAAGCCAAGTTCGGTATTATCAACCGCCGCTTCAATACCACCACAGCCATAGTGGCCGCAAATAATAATGTGCTCAACTTGTAAGACATCAACCGCATATTGAATGACTGATAAACAGTTTAGGTCAGTGTGAATGACTAAGTTGGCAACATTACGGTGCACAAAAAGGTCCCCAGGTGCCGCGTTAATGAGTTTTTCTGCAGGTACTCGGCTGTCAGAGCAGCCTATCCATAAGAATCTCGGCTTTTGTGCTTTTGATAATTCTTTGAAGAATTCGGGGTCTTGTTCATTGACTGATGCTGACCATGCTTCATTGTTAGCAAACAGCTCTTCGATTTTTCTCATCATGACTTATAGCCTAGTTGTGTTACTTTGCGATAAAATCTTATACAACATTTATTGATTAATTAATAATTAGTTATACTAATTTTAATGCCCTTATGATGAACCTGTCTTTTAGACAAGACAACCCTAAATTTATAACATATTGAATTATATTGTATAAACTAATTATCTCTTTTCTGCATAACATAGAGCAGAAAAAAGTGGCATCATGGTGATATATTGCCTTCAAACCGTTCTAAGAATAAAGGTTTTTTTTACATATGACATATGCACTTGAGTTATCGCAGTTAACCAAAACCTACCCAGGTGGTGTGAAAGCCCTGAAAGGGATTGATCTGAGCGTTGAAGACGGTGACTTTTACGCATTGTTGGGGCCAAATGGCGCGGGTAAATCAACCACAATAGGGATTATTAGCTCGCTGGTAAACAAAACAAGCGGGTCTGTAAAAGTATTTGGTTATGATTTAGAAAAGCAAGTTGTGCAAGCAAAGCAGCAACTTGGATTAGTGCCTCAAGAGTTTAATTTCAATCCATTTGAAACGGTATTACAAATTGTCCTTAACCAAGCCGGTTATTATGGGGTTACGCGCTCTGTTGCGGTACAACGAGCGGAGCAGTACTTAACCCAACTTGATTTATGGGAAAAGCGTGATGAGCGGGCACGTAATTTGTCCGGTGGTATGAAACGCCGTTTAATGATAGCCCGTGCATTGATGCACCAACCAAAGCTATTAATTTTGGATGAACCCACGGCGGGTGTTGATATTGAGCTTCGTCGCTCAATGTGGACATTTTTAAAGAATCTTAACGCTCAGGGGACGACAATTATTTTAACAACTCACTATTTGGAAGAGGCTGAAATGTTGTGCCGTAATATTGGCATTATTCAACATGGTGAATTAGTTGAAAATACTAGTATGAAGCAATTACTGAGCCAATTAGAATCAGAAACCTTTATTTTTGATTTAATGCCAAAAAGTCCGATCCCTCAATTATTAGGGTATGAATCTCGTTTGATAGATACTTCAACACTTGAGGTGGATGTTAAAAGAGGAGCAAGGTCTAAATAGTGTCTTTAGCCAATTTAGTGAGCAAGGTGTTCAGATTTTAAGTATGCGAAATAAAGCAAACCGATTAGAAGAGTTATTTGTTAACTTAGTTAAAAGAGAAAGTAATGCAACCGAGAAGGAGATTGCAAGATGATCTCATTATATTGGGTCGCATTGAAAACCATTTGGATAAAAGAAGTCACGCGGTTTGGTCGTATTTGGATACAAACACTATTACCACCGGTGATCACCATGTCACTGTATTTTGTGATTTTTGGTAACTTAATTGGTTCTAGAATTGGTGATATGGGTGGTGTGGATTATATGCAATTCATCGTCCCTGGGCTAATCATGATGGCGGTGATCACTAATTCATATTCAAATGTTTGTTCTTCTTTCTTTGGCTCTAAATTTCAGAAAAATATCGAAGAATTACTGGTTGCCCCCGTTCCGACGCATATTATTATCGCAGGTTTTGTCGGCGGTGGTGTTGCTAGAGGGATTTTAGTGGGTTTTCTTGTTACATTGGTATCGTTATTCTTTATTCCATTGCAAGTGCATTCATGGGCAATGGTAGTCATAACGTTATTGCTAACCGCAATTGTATTTTCACTTGCTGGTTTACTAAATGCCATCTTCGCTAAGTCATTTGATGATATTAGTATTGTTCCAACCTTTGTCTTAACACCATTAACGTATTTAGGTGGTGTATTTTATTCACTATCGCTGTTACCACCGTTTTGGCAAGCCGTTTCTAAACTGAACCCAATTGTGTACATGATCAGCGGCTTTCGTTATGGTTTTCTGGGAATAGCCGATGTTTCTATCGCGATTACGTTAGGCGTCTTAATGATTTTCTTAGTCGTCTTTTATGCATTAACATGGTTTTTGATTGAGCAAGGTAGAGGCTTAAGAAGTTAAATTTTGGGCTGAAATTGTGTAAAAAAAACGGCTTTTGGTACTTAGCGTAATCAAAAGCCGTTTTTTATTGAGATGTATATAAATGGCAATACTAATCAAATTGTTGGATAAATAAAATCCAACATTATGCCACTTGAACAGGGACTGCTTTTGCGATGCGACTCATTTTATTGTTTTCATCAAAATAAGCCACTTTTGGCTTATGTAGGCGCGCATCTTCATCTTCCATTTGTACATAAGAACAAATAATCAGCTTATCACCAACCGCAGCGCGGCGGGCAGCAGCACCATTAACCGAGATGATTTTTGAGCCCCGTTCGCCTGAAATTGCATAAGTCGAAAAACGTTCGCCATTATCAACGTTGTAAATATCAATGGCCTCGTATTCAAGGATCCCAGCGGCATCCATAAAGTCCTGATCTATCGCACATGAGCCTTCGTAGTGTAAGTCTGCTTGTGTGACTGTGACGCGATGGAGTTTGCCTTGCAACATTCTTCTTAACATTTTTTCTTCCTCATTTGGCTCACAGCGTTGTTGGTGGCGTTCTCTCGCCCTAGTCACATACTTATGTATGCTCCTAGGGTCTCGTTTACTTACCGCCTAGCTGTGAATCAAATGAGTTTGAAAAATAAAAGTCATTCAGAGCACAGCATTTTAATTAACGCTATAAACACAGTAATTGCAATGTGTTATTTTATTTTTATAAGTGATTTATTTTTATGCAATATTACTTGGTAGGTCAACTTGTAAATTGTCAATAAGACGCGTTTGACCTAACCATGCCGCCATTAAAATAACCGCACGTTTACTGGACTCACCAAGTGGTAATAATGTATCTGCATCGCGAATAAATAGCTCATCAGGAGTAAAGCCGGCTTCTCGTAAGCTATTGTTCATCTCTTCAATAATAACTTCAGATGCATCAGGTTCAGCCACTAATTTTTCACCCGCTTGTTGCATAATTTGATACAGCTTAGGCGCTGTTTTTAGCTCTTCCGCTGACAAATTATTGTTGCGTGAGCTCAGTGCTAGGCCATTCTTGGCTCTAACTGTTGGGATGCTAACAATTTGTGTATCAAATGATAAGTCAGCAACTAACTTGCGAATTAATTGTAATTGCTGGTAATCCTTCTCACCAAACAAGGCAATATCTGGCTGTACTAAGTTGAACAACTTAGTAATAACCGTTGCGACACCTTTAAAGTGCCCAGGGCGGCTTGCGCCTTCTAATATGGTCGATAACTCTGGAACTTCAACAAAAGTCTGTTTTTCCATCCCTTCTGGGTAGAATTCTTGAGGGGAAGGTGCAAAAACCAAATTGATGTCACGACGTTTTAGTTTTTCGCAATCTTCTTGCAACGTTCGTGGGTAATTAGCTAAATCAGATTGCCTATCAAATTGCATCGGGTTAACGAAGATGCTGGCAATTACAACATCAGCCTGTTTTTTCGCTTGGTCAATAAGTGTTAAGTGACCATCATGTAAATTACCCATTGTTGGGACAAGTGCAATACGTTTGCCTTCTTGTTTCCAGCGGCGGATTTCACGGCGTAAGATAAGCGCCGTTTCAACGATAAGCATACGTGTGTTCCTTATAATTTCTGACATCAATTAAGAAAAAGAATGGGCTTCACTTGGGTAAATGCCATCTTCCACTTCTTGGATATACATACGAATAGCATCATGAAGGTTGCCCGCTTGAGCTAAAAAGTTTTTTGCGAATTTAGGGGCTCGTGCGGTAATACCCAGCGCATCATGCATAACAAGAATTTGTCCATCAGTCCCATTTCCCGCACCAATACCAATCACGGGCAATAGTAGCTCTTCCGTAACATGATTGGCTAAGGTGGTTGGGACACATTCAAGAACCAACAATTGGATGCCTGCATTTTCTAGTGCAATCGCATCTTTGAGTAATTGATTGGCGGTGACTTCATCACGTCCTTGGACTTTATAACCGCCAAGGACATTGACGGCTTGTGGCGTTAAACCTAGATGGCCACACACAGGAACAGAGCGTTCTCCTAGCATTCTTACCGTATCACATAACCAACTGCCACCCTCAATTTTGACCATGTTTGCGCCTGCCTGCATTAAAATAGCCGCATTGGCGCAAGCTTGTTCTGGTGTGGCGTAACTCATAAATGGCATATCTGCAATAATGAAGGCATTTGGCGCGCCTTTGCGAACGCATCGGGTGTGGTAAGCAATTTGCTCGACAGTAACGGGTAAGGTGGAGGATTCACCTTGAATCGTCATTCCAAGTGAGTCTCCAACGAGCATCACTTGGATACCTTGCTCATAAAATAATTGAGCGAAGCTTGAGTCATAGGCTGTCATAGTTGCAAATTTGTGTTTGTCTTTTTTAAACTGACATAAATCAGCCAGAGAAATTGGTTTCATTATAATAACCTCCGGAAATGATCTCCCTGCGACCATACCTCATAAGAGGTTGAACATTTCAGGCTGGAATATCCCAAAACGTTAGGCCATTTCGAGGGACTTGTGTGAGTCTTTCTGAAAGCTTTTCGCCATCAGGAAAAACAAGAGAAGGGGCGATTTCACTAAGCGGATACAACATAAATTCACGCTCTTTTAGCCCATAATGTGGAACGATCAACCGTTCAGTATTGATGATACGGTTACCAAAAAGCATGATATCGAGGTCCAGCGTTCGTGGCCCCCAACGCTCCTCTTTGCGTACACGGCCCAGCTCAAGTTCGATTTTTTGTGTATAGTTGAGGAGAACTTCGGGCTCAAGAGTTGTTTCAAGTAACACAGCCAGATTAAGAAAATCTGGCTGATTTTGCGGGCCTAGAGGCTTAGTTCGATAAACAGAAGAGGTAGAAACAACGCGGCTATTGGGTATCGCATCTAAAGCTGCAATAGCTTGCTGTGCCTGTAATAGTGGCTCACCAAGGTTACTTCCTACAGCAATATAGACTTGTTCCATTATATTCTCTCTATCTATTATGACTTATTTGACCGACGTGCCCCAGAACCGCCTTGTGATGAACGTGGACGATGGCGGCGGCGAGTGGGTGCATTGCCTAATTCCGAAATCATTTCACGCTGTTTGATATTATTTGCTTGCTGAAAATCAGTCCACCATAACGCTAGCTCTTGTAACTCGTTGCGGTGCTCGACATTAGCTCTTAATTCTAATAAATCAAACGCTGCACGGAATTTTGGGTGTTCCATTAATTTATTGGCACGACGGCCTTGGCGGCGAGGTAAGCGTAACTGCAATAACCAAATATCACGCATTGTGGTTGTAATGCGTTTTGGGATAGCAATTGAACGGCACTGCTCGTCTAGAATATCATTCATTGCCAGCGCAAAGGCGTCGTAATAGGCCAACCCGCCTTCTTGAGATAACTTCTCAGCATGCTCTGTAACTGGGTACCATAACATAACAGCAAATAAAAAAGCAGGGTTAACACGCTTATCATTTTTTAGTCTGAAGTCAGTATTTTTAAGAACTTGCTCAATGATTTTTTCCATTGGCGAATCACTGTTATCTGTAAAACGGCTTGCGACAACAGGGAAAAGTTGCTCAAACAAACCATACTTTTTGAGCATTTTATAGGTAGCGTAACCTTGGCCTGCTTGGAGTAATTTGAGAGACTCTTCAAATAACCGAGCAGATGGAATTTCTCTCAATAAATGAGCAAGTTGGTAAATTGGCTCAGCGGTTTTTGGTTCGATGCTCATATTTAATTTGCAGGCAAAACGTACCGCTCTTAGCATTCTAACAGGGTCTTCACGATAGCGCGTTTCAGGATCACCAATTAGACGAATAACGCCAGCTTTGAGGTCATTCAAGCCATTGACGTAGTCACGTAATGTGAAGTCTTCAATGTTGTAATATAGACTGTTAACGGTGAAGTCCCGACGAATCGCATCTTCTTCAATGGAGCCAAAGATGTTATCGCGCAATAGCATGCCGTTTTGTGCTTGTGCAGATAAGTTTTTGTCATCTGATGCATTTTGGTCATGGTGGCCACGGAAAGTTGCAACTTCTATGATTTCGGGGCCAAACATAATATGTGCCAGCCGAAAACGGCGACCCACTAAACGGCAGTTACGGAATAATTTGCGGATCTGTTCAGGCGTTGCGTTTGTCGTAATATCGAAGTCTTTAGGTTTTTGACCTAAAAGCAAATCACGCACACCACCACCCACTAAGTAGGCTTCAAAGCCACTTTTGTTTAAGCGATACAGCACTTTTAATGCATTGTCACTAATATCACTGCGTGAAATAGGGTGCTCGGAACGCGGGATAACAGTAATGTTTTCGTCGTTTACGGTTGTCATTGTAGGGCGCTTCTCAGGTGTTGAATCGGCACGTTGAGATTGACGAACCGTTTTTTTAATAGGGGTTGTTTTATGGGGTTGAGCTGTGTTCTGCTCTTTAGATGCGGTTTGCGCATGAGCAGAATGAGTGACTGGCCTTTTACCGGCTGCCTGTATATCTCGCGAAGGATCACGATGTTGTACTGCATCTTCAGGGGATGCGTCTGTATTGCGAGATAAAATATTACGGCAGAAATTTGCTACTCGGTTAAAAATAGTACACCTCGATGTCATTACCAATATTCATTAAACAAAATAAGCGGCTAATCATAGCTCACAGAAGTTTCTTTGAGAATGGTTAAACGAATAAAAGTCACCTCTAATTATAAACGTTACCAATAAAATTTACGTAAAATAATAGCCAGAAAAGCGTTCTCGCTATAGGCGGATACGATTAGAAGCCTTATTTTAAGCGATTTTTTGTTGTCAGTTAATTATTTAAGCTCAAACTGTAGAGCAAAAAAATAACATAATCTATTTGCGTAAAAAATTATGTGAAAGTAAATATTTATCTTATTTAAAGGTGAGTGAGAGGCGATCGTGGCCATCAACTGGCAGAAAATAGGGAGTAGGATGGGGTTGACTTGATGGTTAATGTAAATCAAAAGTCAGGAGCGGAACATGTCAGGAGTGGAACATAATAGCATGAAGCGTTTCCCTTGTAACGGCGCAGTAATATGCGCCGTTCAGGACTCCATATAGACACTAGCCTGCCATTTGCTTTTCGCGAATTTCTGCTAATGTTTTACAGTCGATACATAAATCAGCGGTAGGACGGGCTTCCAAACGACGGATACCAATTTCTACACCACATGATTCACAATAGCCAAAGTCGTCATCTTCAACTTTTTTCAGCGTTTTTTCGATTTTCTTAATCAGTTTACGTTCACGGTCCCGGTTACGTAATTCAAGGCTGAATTCTTCTTCCTGAGCGGCTCTATCAACGGGGTCTGGAAAGTTAGCTGCCTCATCTTGCATATGAGTAACAGTCCGGTCCACTTCATCTCTGAGTTGATTGCGCCATGCTTCGAGAATGAGCTTAAAATGCGCCAACTGGGCCTCGTTCATGTACTCTTCGCCAGCTTTTTCATGATAGGGTTCAACCCCAGCAATGGCGAGAATGCTTAAGGACGATGTCTTACGTTTTTGCCCTTCTTGCATAATGCTTCTCCTACACACGCAAATTTTACAAAAACCCCAAGGGGGAAAAATTAAGGTCGCTATAAATAGCAGAAGACTGCTCTCTTGGCAATCGTTCCTGCAATGAGTTTTGTAATGCTGTGAGGGCGAGCGTGTTTATTCCCTTTTTAGCGCCCAGAACTCTGCGGCCTCGTATAAAAATCGGTTAAAAAAACTTTATTTAATAGAGTTAAAGTGAATCTGCTTACTTAACACCATTTGTTGAACAGTTATATCAGCTTGATAACAAAGCACTTCAACACCACTTTGTCTCGCTACCTCTAATAATTGCGCATATTGCTTATCAATATGAGCCGCTGCTGATGCTACGTGAATACCTGTGTGCAAAGCAACAAACAATAGTATGGCTCTTTTTCCTTCTTTCGCAATATGCATGAGCTCTCTTAAATGCTTTTGGCCTCTAAGTGTCACTGCATCAGGAAAGAATCCTTGATTATTTTCGAGTAAAGTTACTGATTTTACTTCGATAAAGCAATCTGGCAATCCATTTTGCGTTAGAAAAAAAATCGATTCGACTATTTTCTGTGCCATATTTAACTTCAGGTTTTATTACACTATATTCAGATAATTCTGGAATGTGTTTTTCGGTTAATGCTTGTGCAACTAATTGGTTCGCACGAAGGGTATTAATGCAAATAAAATGGCCGTCTGCGGTTTGGGTTAACTCCCAACTATACGGGTATTTGCGTTTTGTATTATTGGAAGTCGAATACCAAATGGTATCACCAGGGGTAGCACAACCTGTCATAGCGCCTGTATTTGCACAGTGAATGGTAATTTCTTCACCGCTCGGTAAAGTGACATCAGCCAAAAAGCGCTTGTAACGCTTAATTAAAGTAGCTGGTTGTAAGGCGGGTTCAAATTCCATGGGGGTCTCCGCTATCGTTGTCGGTAATATGCTTACTGGCAAAAGAGGCTAATGCTACAATGTCTAACAGTAAAAGTTAAATACATGGAGTGATAACCCCAGTGTTACCGATATTTGAAGTTTGTGAGGACATACTTACCGCATTAACCTCTTCTCCTCAAGTTTTGCTTCATGCACCGACAGGTGCTGGTAAATCAACAGTTTTACCGTTAGAAATATTAAAGAGTGGGGTTATTAACGGGCGGGTTATCATGTTAGAGCCTCGTCGTTTAGCGGCACGCTCAGTAGCTGCTCGCCTCGCACAGCAACTCGGTGAAGATATCGGTCATACCATCGGTTTACGCATGCGCTCTGAAACTAAAGTTAGCCGCCACACGCGTCTTGAAGTGGTTACCGAAGGCGTACTCACTCGCTTACTGCAAAATGATCCCAAGCTTGAAGGGGTTGGTTTAGTCATTTTAGATGAGTTCCATGAGCGAAATTTACAGGCAGACCTTGGTCTCGCTTTGCTAATTGATTCACAGCAAGCCTTACGTGAAGATTTACGTATTCTATTGATGTCTGCGACATTGGATAATCAAGGGCTGTCTCAGCTGTTTCCTGATGCTCCGGTTATCACGTCACAAGGGCGTACATTCCCCGTAATACGTGAATATCATCCAATTAACCCAAATAAACTCTTTCATAAAGAAGTCGCATTGGCGGCTTGGCAGTTATTGCAGCAAGAACATGGGTCTTTATTATTATTTCTTCCAGGTATGGGGGAAATAGAGAAAGTAAGAGCAGAGCTCGCTTTGATGGTTAGTGAGGACATACTTTTATGTCCTTTATACGGTGCATTATCCCTACAAGCCCAGCAACAGGCGATTCAGCTAGCACCAGAAGGAGTGCGAAAGGTCGTATTAGCCACCAATATTGCGGAAACTAGCTTGACGATTGAAGGGATCCGCCTTGTGATAGACAGTGGTTTTGAACGCGTGGGGCAATTCAATCCACGAACAGGACTAACAAAACTAGTTAAA
Organism: Providencia rettgeri; assembly: GCA_900455085.1. NCBI lineage: Bacteria > Pseudomonadati > Pseudomonadota > Gammaproteobacteria > Enterobacterales > Morganellaceae > Providencia > Providencia rettgeri. Next base: position 1,176,183 of record UGTZ01000001.1, read on the forward strand.
CAGCGAATTAGCCAAGCGTCGATGGCACAACGTGCAGGCCGCGCAGGCCGTTTGGAAGAAGGTGTTTGCTGGCATTTATTCAGTGAAGAGCAGGCTGAGCGTGCGGCACAATTTAGCGAGGCCGAAATTGCGCAAAGTGACTTGAGCAGCTTATGGTTATCTTTATTACAATGGGGTTGTCACGATGCCGCACAGCTAAACTGGCTGACTTTACCCCCGAAACCGGCAATATCCTCGGCAAAAAATTTACTTGGCAAACTAGGTGCTATTGATGCCGCAGGTAAGTTAACGCCTTTTGGGCAGCAGATGGCGGCGTTAGGCAGTTCAGTACGAACAGCGGCCATGCTATGTAAAGCACAACAAAGTAAAAATCAGCATGTTATTCAATTAGCTGCACTACTGGTGGCGATTATCGAGGAGCCTCCTCGGCAACAAGATGCGGATCTTCGTTATTACATAGAAAGGCCAACAGAGGGATGGTGTAAGAGAGCATCAGTGCTTTGTGAACAAAGAGTATCGAGTACCATTGGTAAGCAAGATGCACTCATTAGTGAGTGGTTACCAACGTTGTTGGCTACGGGCTTTCCCGACCGCATTGCGAAATCTCGAGATAACCAACAACGCTATCAATTAGCGAGTGGTTTAGGAGCGATGCTGAACGAATCTGAAAGATTAATTGGTTCTCCATGGCTAATTGTGATGTCCTTATGGCAACCCGAAAATATGGCGGATGCGCGTATTTCCTTGGCTTATCCTGTCGAGATTGACAGACTACAAGTAGATTGCCCATCGCTGTTTAATAAACAAGAAACGGTCGAATGGGATGATCAAAAAGGGACATTACTAGCTTGGAAACGCTTGCAATGCGGTCAATTAGTGGTGAAATCAGAGCGTTTAAGCAACCCTGATAACACTGAGATTCGCCAAGCGCTAGTATATTGGTTGAAGCAAAATGGCTTGCAGCAATTAAACTGGCAGGAAAATGCTCTACAACTGTGTATCCGCTGCACGTTAGCTAAGCAGTATTTTCCTGATATTAATTTGCCTGATTTTGATGAAGCGGCACTATTGGATTCACTGGATGAATGGCTAGAACCTTATCTTGATGGCATAACAAATAAGCAAAAATTACAGCAGATTGATTTAGCCTCTTTATTGGTTAATCGATTAGATTGGCAGCAGCAACAGTGGTTAGAACGCATGTTTCCGGTAACCTATCGAGCGCCATCTTCACATGATGTAAGCATTCACTACGCATTAGATAAGCCACCAGTCATAGCGATTCGTATGCAAGAAATGTACGGGGAAAAAGCGAATCCGACTGTTGCACAAGGAAAAATAACCGTAACAGTATCTCTGTTGTCTCCTGCCATGCGGCCGTTACAGATCACGCAAGACCTTGGTGCATTTTTGGCAAGGCAGCTATAAAGAGATACAAAAAGAGATGAAAGGGCGCTATCCAAAACATTTATGGCCAGATGACCCTGTAAATACTGCGCCAACGAGACAAACAAAAAAAGCGATGATGGGTGCGAAATAATCTATTTTTATGCTCTAATAGCGGGTTTCCTCATTGGCTCTATCAATGAGCCGACTGAGTAAGGAAATGTAATTAAGAGCTTTCTTTGGTGAAATCTCTGGGGTTCTAGGCCAAAATTAACCACTAAACTGACATTACTAGTGCGTTATTAAGTTATTTTGTAATGTGATATGGAGTGACCATGTCAGGTAAAGATTTTGAACCAATCGGCAGACGTAACAAAAAAACTGCTGGGAAAAAACAGTCTTCATCCCGCCGCCGCCGTAGAGACCGCGATGACTATGACGATGAAGATTTATTCGAAGATGATGATATTGACGAACAATATCTCGATGATGAAGATGAAGAAGAGCAAATGGCTAAAAAAGGCTCAAAAAATAACAAACCTCGAAAGGTAAAAAGTAAATGGCGTTGGTTTTGGCTGCTAGTCAAACTGATGATCGTGTTTGCTGTTTTACTTGCGGCATATGGTTTTTATTTAAATCAACAAATTAAAGAACGCCTTGATGGTAAGGTTTGGGATTTACCCGCCGCAGTATACGGCCGAATGGTCAACCTTGAGCCGGGGATGGATTACAGCCAGGCAGAAATGGTTCGCCTACTTGAAGGTATGCAATACCGTAAGGTGAGTAAGATAACGACATCGGGCGAATTTGTGGTGCGTGGTAATAGCATCGAAATCTTACGTAGGCCGTTTAATTTCCCTGATCAAAAAGAAGGGCAAATCCTTGCGCGCATGGTGTTTGAAAATAACGCGTTGAGCAAGATTGAAAACATGGAAAACGGTCGCTCATTTGGCTTTTTCCGTTTAGACCCGAAACTGATCACGATGATGCAGTCGGCGAATAATGAGCAACGGTTAGTTTTACCCTTATCTGATTTTCCTGAATCTCTAGTTAAAATCTTATTAGAAACCGAAGATCGCAACTTTTATGAGCACGATGGCGTCAGTTTATACTCTATTGGCCGTGCTGTTGTTGCTAACTTAAGTGCAGGGCGCTCCGTTCAAGGGGGAAGTACTTTAACCCAACAGTTAGTCAAAAATCTGTTTTTGACCAATGAACGGACATTAAAGCGTAAAGCCAATGAAGCCTATATGGCGGTTTTGCTGGACTATAATTACAGCAAAGAGCGCATTTTAGAACTGTATTTAAACGAAGTCTTTTTAGGCCAAAACGGTAATGACGAAATTCGTGGTTTCCCGTTAGCGAGCCTGTATTATTTCGGTAGACCAATCAATGAGTTAAGCTTTGACCAACAGGCTTTATTAGTGGGAATGGTGCAAGGGGCATCAACGTATAACCCTTGGACTAAGCCACAAAATGCGATTAAACGCCGAAATATCGTGCTGAAAATCTTGGAAACGCGTGGTGTAATTGACCAAGAAATGTATCAAGTGCTAAGCGCAAGGCCTCTCGGTGTGAAAAACAAAGAAGGGCTGGTGGCTTCTCAACCTGCCTTTATGCAAATGGTTCGTTTAGAACTCAATGAAAAATTGGGCGATAAAGTTAAAGAACTCTCTGGTGCGAAAATTTTTACAACTTTAGACCCAGTGGCTCAAACTGCGGCTGAAAATGCAGTTGAGAACGGTGTCGCTGATTTACGTAAATCTCGTAAATTAGATGATATTGAAGGTGCAATGGTAGTTGTTGATCGCATTAATGGGGAAGTGCGCGCGATGGTTGGCGGTTCTCAACCACAGTTTTCAGGGTTTAACCGTGCGTTAAATGCACGGCGTAGTATTGGTTCTCTGGCAAAACCTCCGGTATACCTCGCTGCACTAAGTGAACCAGATCGTTTTCGTTTAAATACGTGGTTAAAAGATGAGCCACTAACAGTAAAAGTCGGGAATCAAAATTGGAGCCCAAGAAACTACAGCCGTAACTTCAACGGTCGTATGATGTTAGTTGATGCATTGGCAAAATCACAAAATATTCCAACGGTAAACTTAGGGCTAGAGGTCGGTTTAGACCAAGTGTTTAACACTTTTGTACGCTTAGGAGCTCCCGCAGCGGCGATGGAAAAAGTGCCCTCGATGTTCTTAGGGGCTGTTAACCTAACACCGGCAGAAGTCGCACAAGTTTTTCAAACTATTGGTGGTAACGGTAATCGTGCGAAATTATCGGCATTGCGTTCTGTTATTGATGGAGATGGCAATGAAATTTACCAAAGCTATCCATCTGCAGAGCGAGCAGTACCTTCCCAAGCAGCATACCTCACATTGTATGGTATGCAGCAAGTGGTTAAACAAGGTACGGGGCGAGTGTTGTTGACCAAATATGCCAAGTATAATTTAGCGGGTAAAACAGGAACAACGAATGACTTGCGTGATAGCTGGTATGCAGGAATTGATGGTAAAGAGGTCGCAATTGTGTGGGTTGGTCGTGACAATAATGGCCCAACACAGTTATCAGGAGCAACAGGGGCACTAAAAGTGTACCAACGTTACTTAGATAACCAAGCGCCATTGGCACTCATCAACCGTGCGCCAGAGGGCATTGTTGAGATGCAAGTCACAGCTGATGGCCAATTAAGTTGCTCAAACTTCGGCGGCGGTAGAATGTTGCCGATTTGGACGGATAACCCAGAAGGGTTATGCCAAGCGTCTGAAAACGAAGCGCCAATTTGGGATCTCAATGGTAATAATGGCGAGCAGCAAGATGATGCACCGGATTGGGTTAAGGATATGTTTGGCAATAATCCCTAAATTCTCGTCATACTTCAACCTGTAGCGTTGTTGGTTGCACTCACTAGACCTAGTCACATACTATTGTATGCTCCTAGGCTCTAGCTCGCTGACCGCCTAGCTACAGGCTGAATTATTTAGAGAATTAATGAGCTAGAAAATTGTGGTGTAAGGCTGCAACTGGTGGCTATCCAATCTTTCGCTACCGATGTAAAAGAATAGAGGTGAAAGTAGGTAACATTTCACCTCCGTAATTTCAATGTGAATTAATTCGCTTTAATTTTCGCAAGTGCTGTTTCAGCCGCTTTGATAGTTTTCTCAATATCTTCATCGCTATGAGCAATAGACATAAAGCCCGCTTCAAATGCAGAAGGTGCGAGGTAAATGCCTTGCTCTAACATGTAGTGGAAGAATTTCTTAAAGCGTTCAACGTCGCACTTCATCACATCTTGGTAGCAAGTCACTGTTGGTGCGTCGGTGAAGAAAATACCAAACATACCACCGACGTGATTGATAACCATCGGGATACCTTGCTCTTGGGAAACACGTTTTAAACCACGAGCTAACTTTTCTGTTAATTCATTTAAACGTGAGTGCACACCCGGTTGAGAGACTTCTTTTAAACAAGCAAGACCAGCAGCCATCGCGACAGGATTACCAGATAAGGTTCCCGCTTGGTAAACAGGCCCAATTGGGGCTAGTTTTTCCATAATTTCAAGGCGGCCACCAAAGGCACCTACAGGCATACCACCACCGATGATTTTACCTAAACAGGTTAAATCAGGTTGAACATCATAGTAATCTTGTGCTCCACCTAATGCGACGCGAAAGCCAGTCATGACTTCATCAATGATGAGTACGGCATTGAATTCATCACATAATGCACGTAAACCCGGTAAGAACTCAGCCGTTGGTGGTACGCAATTCATATTTCCAGCAACAGGTTCAACAATCACACAGGCAATGTCTTCTGGATAATTTTCAAATGCTTGGCGGACTGAAGCTAGGTCATTATAGGTACAAGTTAATGTGTGTTTTACAAAATCTTCGGGGACGCCTGGAGAGTTTGGTTCACCCATCGTAAGCGCCCCAGAACCAGCTTTGACTAATAAACAGTCTGCATGGCCATGATAACAGCCTTCAAATTTGATGATTTTGTCGCGGCCTGTGTAACCTCGAGCCAGACGAATTGCACTCATGGTCGCTTCAGTACCTGAATTCACCATGCGTACCATATCCATAGAGGGGACTAACTCACAAACTAATTCAGCCATTTCAACTTCGGCGGCAGTCGGTGCACCAAAACTTAACCCTTTATGGACAGCTTTGATCACGGCATCACGGATCTCAGGATGGTTATGGCCTAATACCATCGGTCCCCATGAGCCAACGTAATCCACATAGGCTTTACCATCAACGTCATAAATATAAGCGCCATCCGCTTTTTCAATAAATAATGGGGTTCCACCAACACCATTAAAAGCACGAACAGGGGAGTTTACACCACCAGGGATTTGTTCTTTTGCTTGTGCGTAAAGTTTTTCAGATTGTGACATCGCAGGGCTCCAGAAAGAGGCTAAGAAAAAAATTGCTCTCATTCTAAAGCACCACACCAATTAAACCAAATATTGATACGAAGATATGCACAATGTGTCTAATTGCTTAACAACACTTGAACCATTTAGTCAAGTGGCGGATAATTAGGTTAATTGATCTGAGTAGGTTTTAGCCTACGCATGAATTTACCGGTCACCGGTTTGGAGTAAAAAAATGAGTGATGATGCAGCTCTGCCTTTGCAATTTACTGATGCGGCAGCAATTAAAGTTAAAGATCTAGTCTCTGATGAGGACAACCCAAATCTGCGTCTGCGTGTTTATATCACTGGTGGCGGATGCAGCGGTTTCCAATATGGTTTCACATTTGATGACCAAATCAACGAAGGCGATATGACAATTGAAAAGCAAGGTGTTGCTCTTGTCGTAGACCCAATGAGTTTACAATATTTAGTCGGCGGAAGTGTTGATTATACCGAAGGTTTGGAAGGTTCGCGTTTTATTGTGACTAATCCGAATGCTAAGTCTACTTGTGGGTGTGGTTCGTCCTTTAGCGTCTAATTCTCGTCATCCTTCAACCTGTAGCTGTGTTGGCTGCATTCACTAGACCTAGTCACATACTTTTGTATGCTCCTAGGTTCTAGCTCATTTGCCGCCTTGCTACAGGCCGAATGATTTAGAGAATTATTGAGTTCTTTTTCAACCTGTAGCTGTGTTGGCTTCATTCAGCTACTCGGGTCACGTACTTATGTATGCTCCCCGAGATACCTTCATTTGCCGCCTTGCCACAACTCGAACTATTTAGAAAATTTTCTTAATTCTTAATTCTTAATTCTTAATTCTTAATTCTTAATTCTTAATTCTTAATTCTTAATTCTTAATTATCAATTGGATAGTGAATTTAACTGCTCACACAGTTGTTCGGTCGCGTTCACAATCCTTGGGCCTGCTCGGTGAAACCAATCTTCATTTAATCGGATTATTGGGATATTGAGCTGGGCGTGCCAAAATTCTTTCACTGCTTTTTCCTGTTCTGCTGAGCCCGTCATGATTATTACATCTGGTTTGCGAGTGAGTACCTGCTCACGACTGACTTGTGGCCATTGAACTGAGCTATTAGCAAAAATATTTTCACTCCCACAAAACTCGACGACATCATTTTGCAGCGTGTGGTTACCAGCGCTAAATAGAGGTTGAGAGCCGAGCTGAATGAACACTCTCTTAGGTTTGTTATTAGAAATTTTTGTATTTTGATAAGGCGCTAGCTTAGCGCGCATTATTCCTACATTTTGTTGTGCAAGCTCTGGGTTTGGACTGTATTGTGCCAACTCAGTGACTGAATTAATGACATCATCAATGGTTTGAGGGTCAAAATAAATAATTGGAATGCCGAGATTCGCAAGCTGATCAAGAGGGCGTTGGGGGTTGCCTCCTCGCCATGCGAGGATTAAATCAGGTTTTAGTGCGATAATACGTTCTACATTTAATCCTTGCCAATCAGAGACTTGCTCTAGTTTTTTAGCTTGTTCTGGGTAATCGGAGTAAGCGCTGACCGCAATTAAGCTATCCCCAAGCCCTGCTGCATAAGCAAGCTCAGTATTGGCAGGTGATAAGCTAATAACGCGTTGCTTTGCCGCTCCTAGAGCAGAAAAAGCCACCAATAAAGCACATAACAAGGTAATAGAAAGAGAGAAATAATGCGTTATTCTTTTCATAACAAAATTCATCGTGACATTAAAAAAGTATAACTAACAATTAGTTATACTTTTTATGAGAATTATTAAGCGAGTTTGGATAAAATTGCAGTGATCATTAATGACGATTGACGGGCAGCAACGGGTAAGAATTCATCGAAGCTTGTGTGGGATTCCTTATCAGCCACATCTGAAATGGCGCGGACAACGACAAACGGGGTACCAAATTGGTGACACACTTGGCCAATCGCGGTGGCTTCCATTTCTACTGCCGCAACTTGCGGGAACATCGCTTTGATGCGAGCCAGTGGTTCAGCACCATTAATAAAAGCATCGCCGCTACAAACTAAACCACGAACAGCGTTCATATCCAATAGCTGAATGCACTGCTCAGCAACTTCAATCAGTTTAGTATCCGCGACGAAAGCGGGTGGGCACTGTGCCATTTGGCCAGGTTCATAACCGAATGCTGTCACATCAGCATCATGGTAACGAACTTCAGTAGAAACCACGATATCACCGACATTTAAACGAGGGTCTAGCCCACCGGCGGAGCCAGTGTTAATCACGACATCTGGTTGGCAATGCTCCAGTAACAATGTTGTGCCGATTGCGGCAGCGACTTTACCAATACCTGATTTCAATAACGCAACGTCAACGCCATTAATTTGACCTGTATAAATCTCACAGCCAGCGCGGTTAATAGTTTGGCAGTTTTCAATTTGCGAGCGCAAAATCGCCACTTCTTGTTCCATGGCACCAATTATTCCAACTTTCATTTTGTCTCCTTTTCCCTGCTCAATTTGCACTATTAGTGTCAATATTTTGACTAGGGACGATAATGTTTTATTGTGTTATTGCTGTATTCTTCGAGTGGGTTCGCAATTTTAATTGCAACAACTCGGATTTAGACAACGAAATTACAAAGATGCACGAAGTGTAACATTGAAAGGTGAGTCGTGAAGTTTTTTTCCTATATTTAGGCTATATAATGAAGCATCAATCGAGATAGGGAGGGGGGGCAGAGTGGGTGAGATTAATTTTGTTAAGAAGTTAAACTTTCAGCGTAACTACATGAGCAGTGCGAAAAACCAAAAAATTTCACCTAAAGATGAAGACGCGGTTAATCGCTTATTTGAAAGTGACCGTGGGCGGATCATTAATTCAGCTGCCATTCGCCGTTTGCAACAAAAAACGCAAGTTTTTCCCTTAGAGCAAAATGCAGCAGTTCGCAGTCGCTTAACTCACTCATTAGAGGTACAGCAGGTTGGCCGTTACATCAGTAAAACGGTTTTAGGCGAACTAAAAAAGAAAAAATTGCTTGAACCTTATGGGCTAGATGAACGGTGTGATGCTTTTGAGAGCTTAGTCGAAATGGCCTGCTTAATGCATGATATTGGCAATCCACCATTTGGGCACTTTGGTGAGGCTGCAATTCAACGGTGGTTTACTAAATTACTATCGCCTAGTTACTTATATACACCCAATTCCCCTGATCCATGCCAAATCCCTGCATTACAGTTAACTGGAAATGAAAAGCAAGATTTATTCCGCCGTCAATTAAAGCAAGATTTATGCTCATTTGAAGGTAACGCGCAAGGGCTACGTATGGCGCATCGCTTACTCAAACTAAACTTAACCTATGCGCAAGTTGGCTCTATCTTAAAATATACGCGTGGAGCTTATGATTTGGAGCCAATTCCCCCTGAATTTGATTATTTAATGAAAAAACCAGGATATTATTGGTCAGAGATGGACTTTGTAAGTGAGCTAACCAAAAAGCTCGATATGGAAAAATATTGCCGTTTCCCGCTGTCCTATATTATGGAAGCGGCTGATGATATTTCATATTGCATTGCTGATTTGGATGACGCTGCGGAAAAAGGAATTTTTACTGTTGAGCAGTTAATTGAGTATTTAAAAGCAGAGTGGGGAAATATTGAACAAAATGATTTATTCGATCAAACCATTATGCGAGCTTTCAATAATATCAGTGACAACCACACAAGGCGCATTCAGCAAGACCAATTCTTTATGTATTTGCGCGTAAATATCACAGGAAAATTATCTCATTACAGCGCGCAACAATTTATTAAGAATCTGCCCGAAATTTATAACGGCACTTTTAATAGCGCTTTGTTAGAAGATAAAAGTCCAGAGCATAGGTTATTGAAAGTGCTGAAAACAGTGGCTTTTAAACATGTGTTTAATCACCATGAAGTTGAAGAGTTAGAGTTACAAGGCTATCGAATTATCAGTGGATTATTAGATTTTTATAGTCCACTACTGATGATGGATAGAAGTGATTTTGCTGACCTCGTGGACAAAAATTACCACAAGCATTTTTTCATTGAAACGAGGTTATTCCATAAATTATCTAATAAGCATCGATTATCTTACACAGAAGCACTTGAGAAAATTTCTGCAACGAATGAAGCAGATAAATCTATTCTTGAGTTTTATTATCGAGCTCGTTTGATTCAAGACTATATTAGCGGTATGACAGACCACTATGCCTATGAAGAATACCGTAAATTTATGGTTAGCAATTGATATAATAACTGAATAGCGTAATAAAAATAGAAAAGTAGTCAATCAAATGATAGGAAAGTAGGTATAATAGTCTGCTCGTTTTCCTTGATTAATTAGCGAAAAAAAAACGCATTAAAATTGAAAACTCGGCAATCATGATTTTTATAACTTAATATTCTGTAGTGACTATTTTATGGCTCAATTTTACTCTCCTAATCGCCGTACCACTCCACGCCGCCAGATCACGGTTGTAGCTGATAGCCTTGATGCCGCAGGGCAAGGTGTTGCTCGTATCGAAGGAAAAACCATTTTTGTAACAGGTTTATTGCCTGAAGAAGAAGCCCAAATTGAATTGACGGAAGAGAAACGGCAGTTTGCTAAAGGGAAGGTAATTAAACGTTTGAGCACGAGCCTTCAAAGAGTAAAGCCACGGTGCCGTTATTTTAACCAATGTGGGGGATGTCAACAGCAACATGTTGACATTGCACTACAAAGAGAAAGTAAAGCTCATGCTTTAGCTTATCTGATGCGACGCGAAACATTGCAAGATATATCCTGTGCCGAGGTGATTTATGGTGAGTCATATGGCTACCGTCGCCGAGCTCGGTTGGGGCTACAATATCAGCCTAAAAGTAAAAATGTCGTTATGGGGTTTCGTCAATCTCAATCTAACACATTAGTTGATATAAAAAATTGCCCTATATTATCTCCTGATTTGGATATCTTATTAAAACCACTTTCTGAATGCATTAACCAGCTCAGTAATAAAGCGAAATTGGGCCACGTAGAGCTTATTCACGCAGACAATAGCAAAATTGTATTGATTCGTTACTTAACACCTTTTTCGTTATCAGATACTCAAAAGTTAAGCAATTTTGAAAATCAGCATGGAGTGTCTATCTGGTTAGCGGGTAATGATGAAAACTTACAAGCTCTGTCACCAAATTCGCCACAACCTGAGTATCAAGTTGCTGGGGAAATACTAAAATTTAACCCATTAAATTTTATTCAAGTGAACGGGCAAGTTAACCAGTTGATGGTAGAACAAGCTTTAGCATGGTTAGATCTAAACAGTGAAGATAGGGTATTAGACCTTTTTTGTGGAATGGGTAACTTTACATTACCTATCGCACGGTTAGTGAAATCCGTTGTGGGTGTTGAAGGTGTGGAAAATTTAGTCAAACAGGCACGAAATAACGCACAGCTCAATACTATTTGTAATGCGACATTCTATAATGAAAACTTAGAAGCCCAGATACACACACAACCTTGGGCGGCTCGTGGCTTTAATAAAGTATTATTAGACCCCGCTAGAGCTGGAGCCGCTGGTGTTATGGAACATTTAATTAAACTGATGCCAGAAAAAATTGTCTATGTTTCATGTAACCCCACAACATTGGCAAGAGATAGCAAAGTTTTACTTGATGGGGGCTATCAGTTATTACAGTTGCGGATGCTAGACATGTTTCCGCATACTAGCCATTTAGAGTCAATGGCGTTATTTATCCGTCGCCCAGAGGTTTAATAGGTAGGGAGAATATATGGTTGCAGTAAGAAGTGCGCATCTTACCCCAGCAGGTGAGTTTGCCCCAGAAAAGTGGGTTAACGGTCTGGGATTGAGCAATAAACAATCAGAAGAAAAGCTCATCCATACTTGGCAATATTGTCACGATAAACTAGCCGGACAAGAAATCGCCCCTCTGTTACTGTGGCGCGGTATTGAAATGACCGAAATCCTATCGACATTAAGTATGGATATCGGCAGCTTACAAGCAGCTTTACTTTTTCCCTTAGTGGAAGAGGGGAAGTTGGAAGAGCAAGAAGTTATTGATGAATTTGGTAAATCCATTCACGAACTCGTTAAAGGCGTGCTGGAAATGGATGCGATTCGTCAACTTAAAGCCACGCAATCGAGTGAAACGAGCTCGACACAAGTCGATAATATTCGTCGTATGCTACTGTCAATGGTAGAGGATTTCCGCTGTGTTGTTATTAAGTTAGCGGAACGAATTGCCCATTTACGTGAAGTCAAAGATGCAACGGAAGATGAGCGCGTTTTAGCGGCTAAAGAGTGTTCAAATATTTATGCTCCTTTAGCAAATCGCCTAGGAATTGGGCAGTTAAAATGGGAGTTAGAAGACTTCTGTTTTCGTTATTTGCATCCCGATGAATATAAGAAAATTGCAAAGCTCCTCCATGAACGTCGTATTGACCGTGAAGAGTATATAGATACTTTCGTAACAACCTTACGTAAGTACATGTTAAAAGAGAATATTCAAGCAGATATCTATGGCCGGCCTAAGCATATTTACAGTATTTGGCGTAAAATGCAGAAAAAATCATTGGCATTTGATGAACTGTTTGATGTGCGAGCGGTGCGTATTGTTGTTGAACGCTTGCAGGATTGTTATGCTGCATTAGGGATTGTGCATACCCATTTTCGCCACCTTCCTGATGAGTTTGATGACTATGTGGCGAACCCGAAACCTAATGGTTATCAATCTATTCATACAGTAGTGTTAGGGCCAAACGGTAAAACGCTTGAAATTCAAATTCGTACTCGCCAAATGCATGAAGATGCAGAGCTGGGAGTTGCGGCACATTGGAAATACAAAGAAGGCGCGACTGGCATTGGTAAAGGCAGTAGTTACGAAAACCGCATTGCATGGTTACGTAAGCTGATTGCATGGCAAGAAGAAATGGCAGATTCTGGCGAAATGCTAGATGAAGTTCGTAGTCAAGTGTTTGATGACCGAGTGTATGTCTTTACCCCAAAAGGGGATGTGGTGGATTTACCAGCAGGCTCGACGCCGCTTGATTTTGCTTATCATATTCACAGTGATGTCGGCCATCGTTGTATTGGTGCAAAAATAGGTGGGCGTATTGTCCCATTTAGCTATCAATTACAAATGGGCGATCAAATTGAAATTATTACTCAAAAGCATCCAAATCCAAGCCGCGACTGGTTAAACCCTAACTTAGGGTATGTCACAACCAGCCGTGGGCGAGCTAAAATCCAAAATTGGTTCCGTAAACAAGATAGGGACAAAAATATTCTTGCAGGGCGTCAAATTTTAGATAGCGAACTATCACAGCTTGATATAAGCCTTCGTGAAGCAGAAAAACTGCTAATCGCACGCTACAATGTTCATTCATTGGATGAGGTTTTGGCAGGAATTGGCGGCGGTGATATCCGTATCAACCAATTAGTGAATTTCCTGCAGAGCAAATTTAACAAAGCCACTGCCGAAGAAGAAGACCGTGCGGCAATGAAGACATTAGAAAGTAAGTCTTCACTCCCAAGAGCACCATCTCATAGTAGCGGCCGAGTGGTGGTTGAAGGGGTTGGTAACCTAATGCACCATATTGCACGCTGCTGCCAGCCAATTCCAGGGGATGAAATTGTCGGTTTTATCACGAAAGGAAGAGGTATTTCCATTCACAGTGCAGACTGTGAACAATTAGCTGAACTACAAAGCCATGCACCAGAACGCGTAATAGATGCAGTTTGGGGAGAAAACTACTCGAGTGGTTATTCTCTTGTGGTTAGAGTTATTGCTAATGACCGCAGCGGCCTGCTGCGTGATATCACGACAATATTAGCAAATGAGAAAGTCAATGTGCTTGGTGTCAGTAGCCGCAGCGATGTAAAACAGCAACTGGCAACGATAGATATGACTATTGAGCTGTATAACATTGAGGTGCTGAGTCGGGTGTTAGCTAAGCTGAATCAGTTGGCGGATGTTATAGAAGCAAAGCGTCATTCTCAGTGATTTTCTTCATATTTTGAGTTGTAGGGGTGTTGGCTGCGCTTAGCTACTCGGGTCACATACTTGTGTATGCTCCCCGAGATATCTTCGCTTGCCGCCTACCTACAATTCAAACTATTTTGAAAATCGGTATATTTATATTCTAAAAATCCCTCTCTTCATGTTTTTAATTATTCTTTTCTATACAACTTCTGTTTCTTCATGAGTTAGTTAGCAAAAATTTATTTTTTTGGGAAAAATTTGTCGATTGCTCATCAACTCTGATAAGTTTGGGATAAAGGACAACTAGAAACAAAAAAAATTAAAGGTTAATACAATGAGTCAGACAAATCTTCAAATTGAACGTTTATTATCCATCATGGCACAGTTACGCGATCCTCAAACAGGGTGCCCATGGGATAAGGTACAAACATTTAAAACTATTGCGCCTTATACGCTTGAAGAAACTTATGAAGTGCTTGATGCGATAGAACGTGAAGATTTTAGCGACTTAAAAGGTGAGTTGGGAGACTTATTATTCCAAGTGGTTTTCTATGCGCAAATGGCGAATGAAAAATCACTCTTTGATTTTAGCGATATCTGCCAATCTGTTAGTGATAAGCTCGAACATCGCCACCCTCATATTTTCGATGCAAATAATACACTGAGTAGCACAGAAGTGATTGAGGGATGGGAAAAACGAAAAGCCAAAGAGCGAGCTGAAAAATCGCAATTTTCTGTGCTAGATGATATTCCAAATTCACTCCCAGCACTAATGAAAGCCTATAAAATTCAAAAACGTTGTGCGTCAGTTGGTTTTGACTGGGATACGCTAGGCCCTGTTGTTGGTAAAGTTCATGAAGAACTTGAAGAAGTGATGGAAGAAGCCACTCAGGCGGTTGTTGACCAGGCGCGCTTAGAAGAGGAAATTGGCGACTTATTGTTTGCAACCGTGAATTTATCACGCCATTTAGGTTATAAACCTGAAATAGCGTTGCAAAAAGCGTGTAACAAATTCGAAGGTCGTTTTCGCCAAATCGAAAAAAGCCTCGCGGAAAGTGGTAAAACGACAGAAAGTGCTACACTTAATGAGATGGAGGCACTTTGGCAGCAGGTTAAGAGCCAAGAATAAAATGGCTCGTCATATTTCGCACTACAGCGTTGTTGGCTGCGTTCGGCTACACGGGTCACATACTTAGTGTATGCTCCCCGAGATATCCTCTCTTGCCGCCTAGCTGTAGCACGAACTACATAGAGCCAAAGCTCGTCGGGCTTCGCACTACAGCGTTGTTGGCTGCGTTCGGCTACTCGGGTCACATACTTAGTGTATGCTCCCCGAGATATCCTCTCTTGCCGCCTAGCTGTAGCACGAACTATATAGAGCCAATTCTCGTCGGGCCTCGCACTACAGCGTTGTTGGCTGCGTTCGGCTACACGGGTCACATACTTAGTGTATGTTCCCCGAGATATCCTCTCTTGCCGCCTAGCTGTAATGCGGACCTTGTCTGCAATTGTTTAAACCATTAGTTGTTTTAAAATCTGGCGGTTGTTGGTTTGTTCTAAAAGCACTTCATTCAATAGCACCAAACAAAGCTTCAAAAATAATGGGTGACGTGAAATATTGAGGTGTTAAATAGCGACAAGTAGAGTAAATAGTTATTCAAAATCAAAGTTAGTGCAGAATCGCATTTTTTATACCACACAATGAGCTGAAAGGATTTAGCTTTTGCATTTGAACTGTGTTAATCTATGAAAATAGACAAAGATGACTAATTTTGAAGCGATAAATAATTTTCGCTTTTAACTTGCTGATAATATTAGAGTATTGATGAAATTTAGCCTTATTATGCTTAGAACATTTGTAGCGAAATTAAGGTTCGGGTATACTGTTTTCCCGTCCTGTTATATCCATCATCTTTTAAACCTAAACTTTCAGGTTCAGCATGAAAACTAATTATATTTTTGTGACCGGCGGGGTCGTATCCTCTCTGGGTAAAGGCATTGCCGCAGCCTCTTTGGCGGCTATACTCGAAGCCCGTGGACTCAATGTGACTATTATGAAACTGGATCCCTACATCAACGTAGATCCAGGCACAATGAGCCCAACCCAACACGGGGAAGTTTTCGTTACAGAAGACGGCGCTGAAACTGACTTAGATTTGGGTCATTATGAGCGCTTCATCCGTACTAAAATGACTCGTCGTAATAACTTTACGACTGGGCGTGTTTACTCTGAAGTTCTGCGCAAAGAGCGCCGTGGCGACTACTTAGGCGCTACAATTCAAGTTATCCCTCATATCACTAATGAAATTAAAGACCGCATCATCCGTGGTGGCGAAGGCCATGACGTTGTTTTGGTTGAAGTTGGTGGTACAGTGGGTGATATTGAATCATTGCCATTCCTTGAAGCGATTCGTCAAATGGCTGCAGAAGTCGGCCGTGAGCGTACTTTATATTTGCACTTAACATTAGTGCCTTACCTTGCAGCAGCTGGTGAAGTGAAAACTAAGCCAACTCAACATTCTGTGAAAGAATTGCTGTCAATTGGTATCCAGCCAGACGTGTTAATCTGTCGCTCAGACAGAGTGATCCCAGCAAATGAACGTGCAAAGATCGCATTGTTCTGTAATGTGCCAGAGAAAGCGGTTATTTCTCTCAAAGACGTTGATTCAATTTATAAAATTCCAGCCTTGTTAAAATCACAAGGTTTGGATGAGTACATTTGTAACCGTTTCCGCATTGATGCGCCAGAAGCTAATTTATCTGAGTGGGAACAAGTTATTTACGAAGAAGCTAATCCTGCTGGTGAAGTCACCATTGGAATGGTTGGTAAATATGTTGAGTTACCAGATGCGTATAAATCTGTAATTGAAGCATTAAAACACGGTGGATTGAAAAACCGTTTAACTGTGAATATCAAATTGATTGATTCACAAGACATCGAAACGCGTGGTGTTGAGTTACTAAAAGATTTAGATGCTATTTTAGTGCCAGGCGGTTTTGGTGAGCGTGGTATTGAAGGTAAAATTCTGACTGCTCAATATGCACGTGAAAACAAGATCCCTTACTTAGGGATTTGTTTGGGTATGCAAGTTGCATTGATTGAATTTGCACGTAATGTGGCCAATATGGCAGATGCAAATTCAACAGAATTTAAAGCGGATTGTAAATTCCCAGTTGTTGCGCTGATTACAGAATGGCGTGACGAAGAGGGTAACCTTGAAGTGCGTTCAGAAGAGAGCGACCTTGGTGGAACAATGCGTGTTGGTAGTCAACCATGCCACCTAGTGAATGGTAGCCTTGTACGTGAGATGTATGGTTCAGAAACCATTATTGAACGTCACCGCCACCGTTATGAAGTGAACAACTTACTGCTGAAACGCATAGAAGATGCGGGCCTGAAAATTGCAGGTCGTTCAGTAGATAACAAGCTGGTGGAAATTATTGAAAACCCAAATCATCCATGGTTTGTGGCTTGTCAGTTCCACCCAGAGTTCACCTCTACACCAAGAGATGGTCATCCGTTGTTTGCAGGTTTTGTTAAAGCCGCTGGTAAGTACCAGAAAGGTGAGTTGAAATAAGATATGGGGAAGTCGGCGCAGGTGCACCAACTTCCCAAAATTTAACTTGTACTGAGGAAAACCTAATGTCCAAAATTGTTAAAGTGATCGGTCGTGAAATCATTGACTCTCGTGGTAACCCAACTGTAGAAGCTGAAGTTCATTTAGAAGGTGGCTTTGTTGGTTTAGCTGCAGCACCATCAGGTGCGTCAACAGGTTCTCGTGAAGCTCTGGAACTGCGTGACGGTGATAAAGCACGTTTTCTGGGTAAAGGTGTTCTGAAAGCAGTTGCTGCTGTTAATGGTCCAATCGCAGAAGCGCTGATCGGTAAAGATGCTAAAGACCAAGCTAACATCGATAAAATCATGATTGATCTCGATGGCACTGAGAACAAATCTAAATTTGGTGCAAACGCAATTCTGGCTGTATCTTTAGCAAATGCAAAAGCAGCTGCGGCAGCGAAAGGTATGCCTCTGTATGAGCACATTTCTGACCTGAATGGTACTCACGGTCAATACTCTATGCCTCTGCCTATGATGAACATCATCAATGGTGGTGAGCACGCAGATAACAACGTTGATATCCAAGAATTCATGATCCAGCCTGTTGGCGCACCAACGCTGAAAGAAGCTGTTCGTATGGGTTCTGAAATTTTCCATCACTTAGCAAAAGTACTGAAATCTAAAGGTATGAACACTGCTGTAGGTGATGAAGGTGGTTATGCGCCTAACTTAGAGTCAAACGCAGCGGCATTAGCAGCAATTAAAGAAGCGGTTGAGCAAGCAGGTTATGTGTTAGGTAAAGACGTAACACTGGCAATGGACTGTGCAGCATCTGAGTTCTATAACGCAGAAACAGGCAATTATGAGCTGAAAGGCGAAGGCAAAACCTTCACTTCACAAGAGTTCACTCACTATTTAGAAGAACTGACTAAACAGTACCCAATCGTGTCTATCGAAGATGGTCTGAATGAGTCTGACTGGGATGGTTTCGCATACCAAACTAAAGTTCTTGGTGACAAAATCCAACTGGTTGGTGACGACCTGTTTGTAACGAACACTAAGATCTTGAAAGAAGGTATTGATAAAGGCATTGCTAACTCTATCCTGATCAAATTCAACCAAATTGGTTCTTTAACTGAAACTTTGGCTGCAATTAAAATGGCGAAAGATGCAGGCTATACAGCTGTTATCTCTCACCGTTCAGGCGAAACTGAAGATGCAACTATCGCAGATTTAGCAGTCGGTACAGCTGCAGGCCAAATCAAAACGGGTTCAATGAGCCGTTCTGACCGTGTTGCTAAATATAACCAACTGATTCGTATTGAAGAAGCATTAGGTAAAAATGCACCATTCAATGGCTTAAAAGAAGTTAAAGGCCAAGCGTAATTTTAGTTCGTTAACCAATTTATACGAAAGGAAGCCGATGGCTTCCTTTTTTTTTCGACTGAAACCTTTGCTGAGGAAGCCATTTTTACTATATATTCCCAGTAATTTATGATTATCTCTAATGTATCATAATAAATTTGATTGGATTTTTAGTAAGCTTAATGATTGGTCAGCCTTTTATTGACTCACTTTATATTTAATAATCAATTTAAAATCAATCAATTAGATAGTTGATTGATATACGTCTCTTTAGAAATAATATGCTAATTTATAGTGGCTATTTTAGTATTTAATTCTTCGATTTTTACGAGTAAATGGGTAGGTTTTTTGGAGTTTACATGAAAAACGATGAAATTATACGGTGTAGATCGCACTTTTAGTTCCTCCACATTTTAATTTCATACAATTAACTTTATATTCCAGCTCTTGCAAAAAAATATTAACAATAATACTCGAAAATAATTTGCTTCCGAGCTAATGGAGTTTACATGGACGCTTCCGAATCCCTACAACCAGCGGTCAGCCCGACCCCATCCAATAAACGGGGTTGGATCATTTTAGCGGTTGATATTGTTCTTCTGATCTTACTTTTAAAATATTTGCCTTTTGATGACAAGGCAAATGCAGGCCTTGCAATGATGGTTTTCATTGGTGTGCTTTGGCTAACTGAAGCTATCCATGTCACTATTACTGCACTTTGTATTCCTATCTTAGCGGTTGGGCTTGGATTAATGAATACTGGGGAAGCGCTTAAATCATTCGCAAACCCAATTATTTTCTTATTCTTCGGTGGCTTTGCTTTAGCGACGGCTTTGCATATTCAAGGCTTAGACCGTCTAATTGCTAACCGCTTACTAATGGCTGCACGTGGTCGTTTATCAGTCGCAGTATTACTGTTGTTTGGTGTTACCGCGCTATTATCAATGTGGATTAGTAACACAGCAACTGCTGCAATGATGTTACCACTTGTATTAGGTATTTTATCTAACCTCGATGTACGTCATGAACGTAATACGTTTGTGTTTGTTTTATTAGGTGTTGCTTATAGTGCCAGTATTGGTGGTCTAGGAACTATTGTGGGTAGCCCACCAAACGCAATTGCGGCTGCTGCATTAGGTTTAGATTTCTTATCGTGGATGAAATACGGCATTCCAATCATGGTAGTTTTACTACCGATGATGTTTGTATTGATGTACATGATGTTACGCCCAAATCTGAAACACCGCTTTGAAATTGAATTAGAGCATGTTAAATGGAATGGCAAACGTATTACAGCAATGGGGATTTTCCTGTTTGCAGTAGTTTGCTGGATCACCAGTACGTTTATTAGTGAAGCACTTGGTGGTGTGAAGGATCTCGACACCATTATTGCTATGATTGCTGCAATTTTGATTGGTATAACAGGGGTTGCTAGTTGGTCACAAATCCAAAAAAATACCGAGTGGGGCGTATTGATGCTGTTCGGTGGGGGGTTGACTCTCAGTG
Organism: Providencia rettgeri; assembly: GCA_900455085.1. Taxonomy (NCBI): domain Bacteria; kingdom Pseudomonadati; phylum Pseudomonadota; class Gammaproteobacteria; order Enterobacterales; family Morganellaceae; genus Providencia; species Providencia rettgeri. The sequence continues at coordinate 1,196,371 of UGTZ01000001.1, forward strand.
CAATTCTAAGTTCTTCAGGTGCCAGTAAAATTATGGCTGACTGGATGCAAATGACATTTGGGACAAGTCATTGGTTTGTTATTATCTTAGCGGTAACAACCTTTATTATCATCCTGACTGAATTTACGAGTAATACTGCAAGTGCCGCCCTGTTAGTTCCTATTTTTGCTACTGTTGCTGAAGCATTAGGTATGCCAGTTATTGTATTAACTATGATTATTGGTATTGGTGCCTCTTGTGCGTTTATGTTGCCTGTTGCGACTCCGCCAAATGCGATTGTATTCGGTTCTGGTTATATCAGGCAAATTGAAATGGTACGGGTCGGTGCAGTTCTGAACGTAGCATGTATTATTGTTATCTCTCTATTTGCTTGGTTCTTTTGGCTATAAAGCAAACAAGAAAAATCACTAAATTGATTTTAGCTAAAAGTATAAAGTGAGAGAAACACATTTTATCTCACTTTCCCAACGACCTACGGGCTCATTAAAAATGAGCCCGTTTTTCATTACTGTGCGACAAGCACTTGCTGATTTTTCCCTATTTGTATTTTACCTGTGCCGTGCATTACAAAATCACTGTCGCCACGTAATGAAAAATTCATTGTTTGTATCAAACCTTTGATATCAATTGTATTTTGAGGGCAAAAAAAACTGTCTTTACATTGATATTGATGACTTTCAAATGAAATAAGCCGGCCTAATAGCTTGGTATTTTCTCCCAGTTCTAGGTGGCTGCCTTGGCTATAAGGTGTATCCGTTTTAAATTTAGAGCCTGAGTGAATGACTGCTTCTCGTGGGGAAATTGAAGCACTTCCGGATGTACTCAGATAGTTTTGAACCGCAGCCGTAATATTTAGTGCATTTTGTAGTTTTATTCGATCGGCGAACACATTCAGTTTAGAAAGCTGTAACGGACTGGCATGCTGTTGGCTGATGTTGATTTGGCTTGCGGGGCTAACTGAGAATTTCAATTGACTGTATTCATCTAGTGCTTTTGCTTCAAGCTGCTTCGTTTCTTTATTTTTAACATATTGTTTTTCTAACTTACCTGCAATTAAAGATAAGCTATTAATATTACTTATGGAGCCATCAGCCCATGAGATCCCATTGGGATTAGCAATAATTAGGTTCGCGGCTTGTCCTTTAATACCGAGGACACCTTTAATTTTACTTTCTTCTGTTCCTGTCACTTCAGCCAATATTAGTTTTGCAGCTTTGTTTGCAAGCTGATTATTATCATTAATATCATTATTAAAAATGAGACCATGATCATTAGAAGATAAACTCTCAAAAGAGTTAAATGAAATATGATTTTTTAGAGGAGCTTCGATATTAATTAATTTTGCTTTAGATACATCGGCTTGAGAAAAGGAAGAAAAACTCAAACATGATAAAAAAGAGTTTGTTAGAAAGATAAATTGCATTTTTTTATTCATTACGTTTCCTTGTAATAATAACCCTAATAGGTGTAATTAAATATAATCTATTTTATTTTTCATTAGTATATTAAAATTTAACATGGATGCTATAAAAATAATTATTTTAAATTTTAATGATGAAAAATTAAAATCAACAACGATTAGTTGGGTAAGTGTAACAAATAGAGTTGCAAGTGTAGATATTAAATCATTTAAGTCACATTCCTACAATTTATAATAAAGTTGATGTTCAATTCGTTTTACTAGGATATAACGGCAATCATCAGGTAAAAAATCGCTCGTTTATATCGATATACCCAAGTACTCATCTAAAGCAAAATTTTTATTTACACGTACACTTTCTGATAGTTTTGTGATCGTTACTGAACTAAATGAAACAACTTATCGGGTCTATTATGATGGGAGAATTAATAGTTCGATTCCTTTTGATAATGTAGTGATGGCGTAGATTACAAAGATTACCAAATAAAAAATGCTAGTCTAATGACCGGTATCAGACTGATACCGAACATATTATGTTTGGTAGTAAATCTAATAGGCTATTGAGAATAAACTAGAAATATCACTAAATTGATTTTCCCCTATCTGTATTTTATCTGTGCTACATATATACAAAATAACCGTCGCCACGTAATGAAAAATTCATTGTTTGTACCAGCACCTTGATATCAATGGTATTTTGAAGCTAAAGAAAACTGTCTTGACACTGATATTGATAGCTCTCAAATGAAATGAACCGGCCTAATAGCTTGGTATTTTCCCCCAGTTCTATCGGCTAAGATATTAAGTTTAGAAAGTTGTATTCTTATTGCTTATATAATCCCTGTAAAAGATAATGATAGCTATTATATTTATTTTATTATTTGTTTAATGATTGTTAATGGAATTATTTTTTATAAAATGTAATTCTTGATATGTGGAGATGCTCTTGTATAACATAGATAAATAAAAGGATTTAATTATATGTTTAATAATAGTTGTTTATTAAAAAATTCCATTTATAAAATGGATGAAATTAAAAAAGATAATAATTTTCTAATTATTAATACAGAATCATTATTAATAATTCGCCAAATAAAACAAATTTTACTGAGAACAGTGCAAGAGATGGGCTATGATACAGTTAACTCTAATTTAGTTGCACAAGTACTGCGTGATAGTCGTTTAAAATCTGGATTATTTGGCAGTATGCCACTTAAAAATAGTCCAGCAAGTCCTGATGTTAAGAACTTTCTTGCAGACACATTATCGTTTACCCGCTTGCATGCGATTAGTGGGGATAGCATGACAACAATGGGTAAAATACCACCTTATGGACGTGCACACTTAGTTAAAATTGGTCCGAATAGTTATGCGGTTGAATATAGATATGAGCCTTCAAGCATCTCGCCTTCATTAGCATTCCATACTTATTTTTTAGGTTATAACGGGGCTAATCAGTCCAGTATAACGCCTGCTTATGTTGATATACCTATTCAGGCTGCGGAGGATAGTTTTTTATTCACGGGCTCTTTAACAGGGTGCTCCGTTATTGTTACTAAGCTGAATGAAACAACCTATCGTGTTTATCATGATGGCCGTGTGAATAGTTCTATATTGTATGATAACGTTGTAATGGCATTTGATTATATGGACTACCAAGTTCCAGGCTCAGATGAAGGCCTTGCGATGGCGTATATGTATTTTAAGGATGGCCATTGGCGGTTATTATTACAAAAGCAAGAATATGAATTGATCAATGGAACACCTATTCCTAAGCTACGTAACAACGAAAGTTCTATGATAGGTTATTATGTTGATAATCAATTTTCCGAGAAACAATTAGAAAAATTCAATCGATATCGCCATGCATCACAAAATAAATTAAAAGAAATAGCAAAAGAATTTGGTATAAATACGGACCAGGTTTCAGATGGTGAATATATTGATGGGGGGTTTTCGCTGGAGAACTCAGCAATAAAATCATGGGTTGATTTAAATGGCAAGGTTAAAAAGAAAATTTATGATAAAATCAATCAATTAATTAAAAAAATTGATAAATTTAAAGTTGAATTAAGCAATCTAAAGAGTAAGTCAATACGAAGTAATGACGAAAATATAAGGATCGATAATTTAATATCAATTCTGGAAATGGAAAAAACTATTAAAGATTACTATTCTCAAAAATATTTATCGATATTAACTGAGTCATTATCTGTAGAAAAAAGCAGGTTATGGCTACAAATAAAAAATAAGACTGGAATTGACTCTGTTGTTCAAGTCGTAAATGAAGAACTTGGTAACGGTGTTACGAATATAGCACTAAATAAAGAATATAAATTGGCGGTGATGCGAGATCGTAATATTGCTAATGATAAATTTAATGAAGGTTATGATAACTATAATAAAACTGATATTCGAGGCTTTAATCAAGAAATGACTTCATCAGAGATGATGGCTCTATATTTAAATCCTGAATTGAGCGTGACAGAACGTGGCGCATTGTATAGGCATATTCAAAATACGATAGATAACGAAGGTCGTCATCAAATTTTAGAAAATACGAGGGAAATAAATGAATTATTTAAGAGAGAGGGCAGTATAAATTCTAGGCTATCCCCCCAAGATTTTTATTTACCTTTAATGGGAGATATGTCAGATGGTCGCTGTTATCCGCTTGTTAGAGCTATGGCTGTTGCATTAGAGGAGAATGGGCCAAATGGTAGTAATGTACTACTCGACAAACTCTTTTTAGCTGCCGCATCACCAACAGATAACAGCTCAATTCTATTAAAAAAATCATTAATAAGGCTTCACTCAAATATTGAAGCGGTACAGTCTTCGAGTTCTCAAGGTAACCTAGATTTAAATGCTATTGAGGCTAGATTAACTGAGGGGAATGCAACGAAAATGTATGCCTTAAATAGCCAGAAGCATGCGATGATGTTGGGGAAAATTGTATATGAAGATAGTGTAACCTATTATTTTTACGATCCTAATTTCGGTATATTCATGTTTGAAAGTAGTCATAAACTTTTTTCAGCTCTAAATAAGTTTATGATAAATAAAAAAATGGCTAAATTATATGTTGCTTTAGGCTCTGATTCGAAACCTATTTTTGAATTAATTTCTATTGATGTTGACGGGATGAGAAATGTGGCAGTGGGCGGGGGATTAGTCGTATCAGATTTATCCAATACAGATGATTTGAATCTTGTTGCTGAAAGGCGTAAAAATACGATTAAATTTATTGAAAATCAAATACAAATCACTAAAGAGTTAAATATAAAAGCATCGTTAACAATTTTGACCGCTGAACGATGGGGGGACAAAATTGAGAGAGTATTTAATGAGATATCTGAACAGTATCAATTAGATGAAACATGGTTACCTAATTTTTCTAGTATAGAAATGACTGAGGAGGGAAAATACCGTATTCAATTTATTAATAAAGACATCGCATTTCGAGAGCGCTGGATTGAAACAACAGATAGTACTTTGATGGAATTTAAAGAGTACTTTAATGAAAATATAAATACATTTGAACAAAGCTACGAATTTCACCATTCTGAATTACGGCGCCGAGGTGGCATAGGTAATGCGGAACATGTTGATGGAATGAACATGGGAATGGCCGTTCACGCATTAATTCAGTGGGCTGCGAATAAAAATAGACAAAACATAAGCAGTGGCATGTCATCAAATTTAGCGGAAGCATTAAAAATTCATGCTTATGTCACTTATAGTATGATGGCGCATGGTGCAGTAAATGATGTGACAAAGGTTGTAAAGTTAGTTAAAACGCTTTGGTGTGAGGAGGCGGGAATTACCCACTCTGCGATGAAGACTTTTTCATCATCATTTGCCCGGGTAGCTAATGAAGGGATCGGTACTGTTTTTCAAGGCGCAATGGTTGGGTTTGATATTTATGAATTAACACATGCAGAAAATGATCCACAAAAGGCTGTATTTGGAACTCAGCTGGCATTCGATTCAGCAAGTTTACTATTAAGTGGTGCAACAATTGGTGCAGGTATTGTCGGAGCTACAGAGGCAGCTGCTGTATTTGGTGGTGTGGGTGTGATTGTTGGTGGCCTCGGAATTGGAATTGTGGGACTAGCACGTGCATATGCTGAAATTGGCGAGCATGCGAAAGAAGTTGGGGTCTACTTCCAACATTTAGATGATGCGTATAGTGGGAATGGATTTGATTATCAAATAGATAATAAAAGTGGTAAACGGATCTTAGTTCCACGTCCTTTGGCTGTATTTGATCGTATTGACTTACGCTCAAAAAAAATTAACTTTGATAGCCAGTATCTCTACCGTACACAGCCCCATCGCAGTGGAAATGGTAGTGGGCGCAAAGATTTTATTGCTTGGGCAGCGTATCTTCCCTATTCGGTGGTTGATAAAAAACAAGCCATTAATATTCGAGAAGGACTTGGTTATCAGAGCAAGCATGACATTCCATTTCAAGAGACAGATACCGTTATTTTACCAGGGGTGCCAAAGTCATATATTAATTATTCTTTTAATCTATTTCCAGGTGCATTGACTCGTTATGATTATGGTTTTAATGTTTTGCGGAGATTAGAAGAAACAGATAAATTTGATTATGATTTTTATTCTTTTCCTGGTGAGTATATTATAACTAGAATTTATCATGAATATGTCAGTACCAAAACAAATATTATTTTACCCATAAATAAAGCACATATTGCCGTGCCTAAAATATCCAGTGAATGGTATGGGAAACTATCTTATAACCTTAGCGGAGCGGGTGGTGAATATATTATTAGTATTAACCATGGTGTTAATATTAAATTAATAAATGATTCAAATTTTAAGCATAATTCAAAATGGGTTATTGATACAAGTTTGATTGATGGCGGTGATCCTACAGTAGAAGTTAATGATGGTTATCTAAGAATTGGCAGTTTAAATATAAATATTGATCCAAGTGCCTTATCTGATCAAGTTATTTTAGTTAATTCAGAGCATGAAGTTCGTGAGGTAGATTTTAAAAATAAACTCATTCAAGTTATCAGAGAGGATGGTCGACAGTGGAGTAATAAAGGCCAGTCAATTGAACAGCACCTAAATGAATTGGCTGATAAACACCAATTGCACGGTAACTTTATTGTAGTTGATGATTATATATATGGTAAGAAAAATGTTGGGAGAGCTTTTTATGAGGTCGCAACAAAAAGAATGCTTTTTACTAATTCAATAAATAAAATCTATCATTCGCCTACACTCGGAACTATTGATGCAGAGTATGCCTATTTCTTTTCTCAGGAAGAAAATATTATTTGGCGGAGCAATATTAATAATGGTGGTCAACTCGATAATAATTATTATTTAGCTGATGAGAAATCATCACCGTTTAAAGTACATAAGCTATGGAGGGAGCATGAAAATATTTATTTTAGTTTAACTCATCATGATAATAATGACGAAATTTTCACTAAATATAAAATAGATGGAAAAAAATCTGAACTCGTTAATATTTTTAATAGTAGTAAGCTGTTAGAATATTTAGCGAATTCACCAACAAAAATAAATAGTTCGGGATACCATATTTTAAAAATGTATTATAATGTACCTAATGATCGTTACAGTCAAAATCTTAGCGAAGTAGAATCTGATAAGTTAGATTTTTCTACGTTAAATCTTGCAAAGATAGTAACTATTGATGGTAAAGATGAAAATGGTATCAATCGTCGTTATTGGCTACGTCGTGACACAAATACTTTAATTAAGGTTAACCTTGGTGTAAATAAATATACAAAGGTTGTTGAAAACCCTGCTGATTTAATACTTGTTGGTAGTTTAATTGACTACAGTGAAACGGAAGTGTTTTTTTTCTATAGTAAAGAAAAAGATAGATTATATCGTCAAGAAGGCTTGGGGCAAGATGTATTTGATATCAACAATCCAACAACAAAGGTTATCACACAAGAAATATACGGACACTCAATCCCGATTACACAAATAAACACTGTTTTTAATTGGAATGGAAATATTATTGTTATAAGAAAGTCAGGAAAGATACAGCAAGTTAATGCGGATGGTAGTATAGATATAGTCGCATTTAATGAGCATTGGTTAAAAACATTAGATTCATCTAATTGGTTATCAAAGCTTGACGACAACTATAATGGAACAAAACAGGCAATTGCTTTATTGGGATTAAGGCGCTCAGATGAGAGTATCATTCCTGCATGGTACTTTGATCGCAAATTTATTATTGCTCACTCTTTGTTATCAGAACATGAGCTACAATTTTTAGGATTTGATTCAGATAATCAAAACGGGTTTATATTTGATAGAAATACCGGTAAATTATATAGTCAGCAAGTTGTTAATATTGATACTATGCGACATTCATTCGGTGTTATTAATACCTATATGAGTTCAAATAATAATATAGCTGATAGCATTAGAATATACCCAGAGTTAGTATTTAAAAATATTAAGAAAATTGATAATGGCCTCATGATGCTAACGGATAAGAACGAAATACTTTATCAGCCTGAAAATGGAACAAAAGAATCGAACAAGATAGGCGCTTCATTTGTAATTAAAGGAACGCATGAGGCAGATATCATTAATCCATCTAAAATAGCTCATGTTGATACATTAATATTAAGTGGTGGAGAAGGGGGGGATACATATGAATTTAGTGTAGATGCTTGGAAAGCTTATCGTGCCATTATTATTGATAATAACGCAAAAGATAATGCTGTAGATGATATTATTATACCGTCAGTTGACAATTGGAGAAAGATGTTCATTAACCGGCAAGGTAATGATCTCATTATTACAGATATCCATAATGACACATCGTTAATATTACGTGAAGTCTATGGTTCAAAATCTAAGTCTTATCGCCACTTGATGATTAAAATAGCGCAGGAGCATGATGATATAGTACTCGATAATCTAGTTAACAAGCTAAAGGAAAATTACGGATTAATGTATTTATCGACATATTTTAATGAAAGAGCAAAACGACAGTCAGACTCTACCGATATTATAGATTTATTAACGGATAGAATAAATTTTATGCGTCACATAGAACAATTAAATGTAGATATTATGCTAGACGGAAAAAATGAACGAACTGAACTTATACCAATTGGCTTATCAAGCCAAATTAATTTGGCTTGATTTTTTATTTTTGTCCACTGGGATGATGTATTAGAGCGCATTATAGGAATCAGCATTTAGATAAAAAAAGAGCCACAATTAGTGGCTCTTTTTGTCATTCATCAGCGTTTATTGAGCTGTTGGTGGGTGACTGTGTTCCACGTCCTCTGATTTCTTCGAGAAACGGCGACGGATCACCACGAAGAATACAGGAACGAAGAAGATAGCCAGCGAGGTTGCTGCGAACATGCCTCCAAGAACACCAGTACCTACTGAGTTCTGGGATGCAGAACCTGCACCATTACTAAATACCAGTGGGATAACACCTAACATAAATGCTAGAGATGTCATCAGAATTGGTCGTAAACGCATTTTAACTGCATTCAGTGTTGCTTCGACTAACCCTTTTCCTTCTTTTTCCATCAAGTCTTTGGCGAATTCAACAATCAATATTGCGTTTTTCGCCGATAGCCCAATGGTGGTTAAGAGGCCCACTTTAAAGTAAACGTCATTGTCTAAACCGCGAACACTGGTGAACAATAACGCACCAATAATACCTAATGGAACCACTAACATAACTGAGAATGGAACAGACCAGCTTTCATATAGAGCAGCCAGACACAGGAATACCACTATCAAAGAAATCGCATACAGTGCAGGGGCTTGGTTACCTGCTAAACGTTCTTGATAAGACATACCCGTCCACTCGTAACCAATTCCTTCAGGCAGGTTTTCAGTGGTGAGTTTTTCCATTAACAGCATCGCATCACCCGTACTTTGTCCCGGAGCTGCTTGGCCTTGAATATTCATCGCAGGGACACCGTTATAACGTTCTAAACGTGGTGAACCATACTTCCAAGGATCTTTGGATTCGTCCATAAATGCAGAGAACGGAACCATTTTACCTTGGTTATTACGAACATACAGGTTACTGATGTCAGAAGGTAACATACGGCTTTCTGCGTCACCTTGTACGTAAACTTTCTTCACACGACCACGGTCGATAAAGTCATTCACGTAGCTTCCACCAAACATAGAACTCAATGTTGCGTTGATATCACTGATAGCGACACCTTGAGCCTGTGCTTTTTGTTGGTCAATATAAATACGGTATTGCGAGGTATCATCCTGACCATTTGGGCGAACACCTTGAAGCATTTCTGGGTGCTGAGCCGCCAATCCTAGCAACTGGTTACGGGCTTGCATCAGTTTATCATGCCCCAAGTTACCTTTATCAACTAACTCAAAGTCAAACCCGTCTGCGGTACCTAACTCAACAATTGCGGGTAGGTTAAAGGCGTAAATCAATGCCTCTTGTTTTTTTGACAGTGCGATATTCGCACGCTGTACAATCGCATCAACGTGGTTTTCATCGCCTTTACGTTCGCTCCAATTTTTCAGAACGACGAAAGCGAGACCCATATTTTGGCCTTGACCTGCGAAGCTAAAGCCCCCAACGGTAAAGACCGATTCAACGTTTTTAGCTTCTTCGGTATGGTAGTAGTTATTCACTTCATCCAGTACCGCTTGGGTTTGTTCTTGCGTTGATCCCGGTGGTAATTGGATCATTGACAAGAATACCCCCTGGTCTTCCGCCGGTAAGAAGGAAGACGGTAAGCGAACGAACATGAACGCCATACCAACCACTAACAGCAGGTAAATGACGAGATAACGACCAGTACCGTTAAGCATACGGCTTACACTGTCGGTGTAGTGGTGTGCTTGTTTTTCAAATGTACGGTTAAACCACCCAAAGAACCCTTTCTGGCTACCATGGCTGCCTTTTTCAATTGGCTTCAACATGGTGGCGCACAGTGCTGGCGTTAAGATCATCGCAACCAGTACTGATAAGATCATGGAGGATACAATGGTAATTGAGAACTGACGGTAAATTGCCCCTGTAGAACCCCCAAAGAAGGCCATAGGGATGAATACCGCAGACAGCACCATTGCAATACCGACTAACGCACCTTGGATTTGACCCATTGATTTTTTGGTCGCTTCTTTTGGTGATAAGCCTTCTTCTTGCATAACACGCTCAACGTTCTCAACAACAACGATGGCGTCATCGACGAGAAGCCCGATGGCGAGTACCATCGCGAACATGGTCAACGTGTTTATGGAATAACCAAATGCCGACAAGATAGCAAAAGTACCTAACAATACGACAGGTACTGCAATCGTTGGTATCAGTGTTGCACGGATGTTTTGTAGGAACAAATACATTACAACAACAACCAGCATGATTGCTTCTACTAACGTTTTAACCACTTCGTTAATTGAAATTTTAACGAATGGGGTTGTATCGTATGGATAAACAATCTCTAACCCTTGAGGGAAGAAAGGTTTCATTTCCTCAAGCGCGGCACGAACGTTATTAGACGTATCTAATGCGTTCGCTCCCGTTGCCAGTTTAATACCGATACCTGCTGCTGGCTTACCATTAAAGCGGGCAATCGTACTATAGTTTTCAGCACCTAATTGGACCTCAGCAACATCCTTAATACGTACTTGTGAACCATCTTGGTTTACACGTAATAAAATATTGCTAAATTCTTCAGGGCTATTTAATCGTGTCTGCGCAATGATAGAAACGTTTAAACGCTGATTTGCTACAGATGGTGAACCACCGAGTTGTCCTGCTGCGACTTGGTTATTTTGAACCTTGATCGCATTAATGACATCTGTGGTGGTCATGTTGTACTTAACAAGTTGCTCTGGTTTTAGCCAAATACGCATTGCATATTGGGTACCGAACAGTTGAGTTTCACCTACACCGTTAACTCGGCTAAGTGGGTCTTTAATATTTGACCCTACATAGTCGGCAATATCATATTGCCCCATTGAGCCATCGTTAGAAACGAAACCCGCAACCATTAAGAATGAACTAGTTGATTTATCGACACTAATACCTTGTTGCTGAACTTCTTGTGGCAACAATGGCATCGCCAGTTGCAATTTGTTTTGCACTTGTACTTGCGCGATATCACCATCAGTTCCTGCTTCAAATGTCAGCGTAATGCTAGCAGAACCTGATGAATCACTGCTCGATGACATATATACCAAGTTATCGATACCGTTCATGTTCTGTTCGATAACCTGCGTTACTGTATTTTGTACCGTCTCAGCATCCGCTCCCGGATAGTTAGCTGAAATAGAAACAGCCGGTGGCGCGATGGTCGGGTACTGCGAAACAGGTAACTGGATAATTGCCAACAGACCAGCAAGCATGGTGATAATAGCAATTACCCACGCAAAAATTGGTCTTTCTATAAAAAACTTAGGCATTAATCAGCCGCTCCCTTATTTAGACTTTTCTTCAGGTTTTGCCTGATTGTCTATGGATTGCGTTTCTAAGTTTGCTTCCTTAGGATTCACAACAATTCCTGGTTTGATTTTTTGTAAGCCGATGACAATGACACGATCACCTGCTTTTAGACCTTCAGTTACCAGCCATTTGTTGCCAACTGCTTGTCCTGCTTTAACTTTTCTGACTTCAACTTTATTCTCAGCGTCAACAACCATGACTTGAGAAGTTCCTTGAGCCGTACGAGATAAACCTTGTTGCGGAACTAGAATCGCATTATCAATAACACCATCTTCTAATACAGCACGAACAAACATACCTGGAAGTAATTCTTTGTTCGGGTTAGGGAACATGGCTCTCATCGTGATAGACCCTGTTGTTTCATCAACAGTGACATCAGAGAATTCCAGAACACCTTTTTGTGCGTATTCTTGACCGTTGTTGTTGATCAAGCTGACAGGTGCTTTTCCTGATTCCCGCTGTACAGCGCCTTTCGCTATCTCATTTTTGAGGCGTAAGAAATCGTCACTTGATTGTGTTACGTCAACATAGATAGGATCAAGTTGCTGAACACGCATTAATTCAGTGGTTTGCCCTGTTGATACTAAAGCCCCTTCAGTCACATTCGATTTGCCAGTACGGCCGCTAATCGGTGCAGTCACTTTGGTATAATTCAGGTTGATACGTGCAGTTTCAACCGCCGCTTCAGCCGCTTTGACGGCAGCGAGTGCTTGCGCATAGGTTGACGTTGCTTGGTCGTATTCCTGACGACTAATGTAATTAGTCCCTAACAATGGTTTATAACGCTTCACCGTTAATGCAGCCAGATTCGCATTAGCTTGTGCTTTTGCTAGCTCCGCTTTTGCGCTGTCATAGGTTGCTTGGAATGGTGCCGGGTCAATTTGGTATAAAGATGTCCCTGCTTCTACGTCGCTACCTTCTTTATAGTTGCGCTTCAATATGATGCCACTAACCTGAGGACGAACCTCGGCAACACGAAATGCGGATGTTCGGCCTGGTAACTCGGTTTTGAGCGTCAGAGGTTCGGCTTTAAGCGTAACAATTCCTACTTCAGGCGCCGGGCGTTCTCCGCCACCTTGTTGTTCATCGTTACAACCGGATAGAGCCAAGCCACCTGAAAGAACTAACAGAGCCAGAGGTAACACCCCTCTGTTTTTTCGCATAAGTTAACCTCAATTAATCAATATGAGTTCAAAACAAAAATAAGAAAAATGGTAAACAATATGATTTATCACTGTGCTATAGTACAAACATACACGAATGTATGTAAATCAGCTTTCGATAGAAACGGGTCACAATGGCACGAAAAACTAAACAACAGGCTGAAGAAACCCGTCAGGAAATATTAGATGCTGCCATCAAAACATTCTCTGAACGAGGAGTTTCTGCCACATCATTAGCCGATATTGCAAAAGCAGCGGGGGTTACCCGAGGTGCAATATATTGGCATTTCAAAAACAAAGTTGATCTCTTTTATCAAGCTTGTGAATTTGGTGATAACCAAATAGTACAAGCTGAAGAATATTATCGTTCTAAATATACCAACGATCCACTTTCAATACTAAGAGAATTATTAGTTTATATTTTGACTGATTTTATTGAAAGCCCTAAAAACCGCGCTTTGATGGAAATTTTCTTTTTGAAGTGCGAATTAGTTGGCGAAATGGCAGAGTTAGTTGATTTTAAACGCGCTAATTACGTCGCAAGCCAATGCCGAATTGTGGATAACTTGACCGCCTGTATTGATGCGGGGCAGCTTCCAGCAGACCTTGATGTGGAGTGTGCCGCGATTATGATCCGTTCATTAATGTCTGGTTTGTTAGAAAACTGGCTACTCCAATCAGAAAATTTTAATATTAATCAACATACAATTACATTGGTTGATACACTATTAGAAACACTAAAATGTAATACCGCGATCCGGTTAAAACCCATTCAAACTGAATAAGTGGAGTCCGACATGACCTCTATCTTGATTATTGCCAATGGAGCACCTTACGGCAGTGAAACATTGTTCAACTCATTGCGATTAGCGATAACGTTAAAAGAGCAAGAGCCACAACTAGATCTGAAAATTTTCCTGATGTCAGATGCCGTGACAGCAGGTTTAGCGGCTCAAAAGCCTAAAGAAGGCTACAACCTTCAACAAATGTTAGAGATTTTAACAGCACAAAATGTTCCCGTTAAATTATGTAAAACTTGTACAGATGCCCGTGGTGTGAGTGAATTAACCCTTGCTGATGGTGTTGAAGTAGGTACATTGGTCGAGCTTGCAAGCTGGACATTAACGGCTGATAAAGTATTAACTTTCTAATATTCTACGTAAAATGTGTTTGGTTAGGTAAAATTAGGTGCTGATAGGCTGTTATCGGCACTTTGTTTAATTAAGCAACGTATTATTCGTATAAAGGAATGCCATTATGATGAAACAACAATGGAAGTGGCAGCAGTTAGTATTAATCATACTGTTCTTTTTCATCGCATCTTTTTCCAGCTCAATTACGGCATTAACGTCAAATAGCTTACCCAGCAAGAATGAAATAAAAAGTGCACTCAATGCATTGAATAAAAAAAGCTCACTCAGTGAGGAAGATAAACTTGTTCTCGCCGATCTGGAAAAAACCTCAGATTTTTATGACGAACTGGATAAACTCGAACAACGAACGGCTGATCTGCAAAAAAAACTCAGTAGCGCGAGTGAAGAATCAAAACAAGCTGCACAAGGTTTGTTGCAAATAAAAAATGAAAATGAACAACTCACCGAAAATTTCCTACGAAAAATACAAGATAGCTCTCTTTCACAATTAGAAGCATTACAAACCTCCTACTTAGAAAATCTGCAAACAGAACAAAATGACCTCGCAACCTATAGTAGCCAATTAATTGGCTTACAAACGCAGCCTGAAAGGGCACAAGCGATGATGTTGGAAAATGCGAGGCGATTGCAGGAAATTCGTAATGAACTAAATAGTTCATTAAATGAATCTGTGAATTTAAGGCCGACTCAAATCACAATGCTGCAAGTTGAACAGTATTTATTACAGCAGCAAAATGAATATCAAAAACGTATCCTACAGACGAATACTCAATTACAAGATGTACTGCAAAAACAGCGTGATTATACTGCAGCATATATTGAACAATTGGAACATCATATTCAGCAAGTACAAAATGCTATTAGTCATCGCCGCCTAAATGACTCCCAATCAACGGTGCGTGAAGCATTAAGTACTTCTGAAACCGATATCAACGCTCAACAAAATCCCCTTATTCAAAAAGAAATTGCGATTAATAATGCGCTGAGCGACCGGTTAATTGCAGTGACAGAAAATAGCAATAAATTGGTTCAAAATGGTATCCGTGTAAAAACCTGGCTTGAAAGAGCGACACAGTCAGAACGAAATCTAAAAGAACAAATTAATGTATTACGCGGTAGCTTATTGCTTTCACGAATTTTGTTTCAACAACAAATTGACTTACCACCTGATATTCTAACGAAAAATTTACCCACAACGATCGCCGATTTGCGGCTTGAACAATTTGATGTTAACCAACAACGTGATGAACTTTACCAACCTAATGATTATATTACGAAGTTGGAACAGCAATTTGAGATAAAAGCTGGGGATGAGCTTACCAATAGCACATTATTATCAACGGAAGATAAATCCACGTTATTGAAACTATTGGAAGTTCGTCGTGGGTTATTAGATGAACTTAACCAGCAGCTTGGCGGGCAAATTTCGCAAGCAATCAACCTACAACTGGATCAAAACCAATTATTGAGTGTAGTGGGGTCGCTTGAAAATACCTTGGCACAGCAAATATTTTGGGTGAATAGTAATAAACCGATTGATTTGGAATGGGTGAAAGCTTTTCCTGAAGCCGCAGCGACACAAATTAATAGCTTTGATTTTAGTTTATCAAACCGCAGCATTAAACGGGGCGTGAGTAATTCACTGTTAGTGGTTATTCCACTTGTTTTGGTCGCGCTATTGTTTATTTGGTTTAATCGTAAAATTAATAACCGATTGCAAGATATTGACCAACGGCTTTCAAGTTTGCGCAATGATAGCGTACTAAGTACGCCATTTGCGATTCTACTGACATTAATGCAAACATTGCCTATTTCACTGTTTTTACTCGCATTTGGTTACTGGTTTTTGAAAACAGGGAATGTACAAGGCCCATTTTTCTGGCAGTTCAGCCAACAGTTAGCGATATTTTGGGCGTTATTTGAGCTGACGTTTCGTGTGTTGAAACCCCAAGGTATTGCACAAAAACATTTTGGTATTGAAAAAGAGAAAATATCTCAAACACGACGTAGAATGATTAGGCTATCGATTCCTCTGGTGCCACTTATTTTCTTTTCCACTTATGGCGTTAGCAACCCACTGAAAGTGTCTGAGGACGTGATTGGCCAATTAATTGTACTAGTTTCTCTTATACTGTTGTGTATTTTTACAATCCCATTTTGTAAACAGGTTTGGCAAGAGAAAGGTAGTCACTTAACGCGCAGTATTGTCATGACATTACTGACATTTTCGCCATTAATTTTAGTGGGCTTAATGATGGCGGGGTATTACTACACCACATTGCGTTTGGCCAATCGTTGGTTAGATAGCCTCTATCTTTTACTCCTGTGGTATATCACTTACAATGCTTGCTTAAGGGGACTAACACTGGTGGCTCGTAAGTTGGCATATCAACGTGCCATAGAACGTCGTGCGATGTTGAAGCAAGAAGATGTTGAAAACGAACCCATTAAAGAGCCACCCATGACCATCGAGTTGATTAGCCAGCAATCGCTACGCCTGACAACGATGGTGTTGTTTATTATCTTTGCGTTAGCGTTTTATGCAATTTGGTCTGACTTCATCACCATTTTCTCTTTCTTAGATAGCGTGAACTTGTGGAGCTACACCGCCACATCGGCAGAAGGGGGAAATATTTTACAATTCGTAACCTTAGCGAATTTAATATTGGCTCTTGTGATCATCATTGTGTCTTGGGTGATGACGCGAAATCTCCCTGGGCTACTGGAAGTATTGGTGTTATCACGGTTAAAACTCCGTCAGGGTTCTACTTATGCTATTACGACAATATTAACTTATATTATCGTGGGGATTGGCGCGATTGCCTCGTTAGGGATGATTGGCGTGACATGGAACAAATTGCAATGGTTAGCCGCTGCTTTAACCGTCGGGTTAGGGTTTGGCTTACAGGAAATTTTTGCCAACTTTGTATCAGGGATCATTTTACTATTTGAACGTCCGATCCGTATAGGGGACACAGTGACTATTGGGACTTATTCAGGAACGGTAAGTAAAATTCGCATCCGGGCAACCACTATTGTCGATTTTGATCGTAAAGAAGTGATCATTCCGAATAAAGCTTTTGTGACTGAGCGGTTGATCAACTGGTCGTTATCAGATACCGTCACGCGCATCACGATTGCTATCGGCGTGGCTTATGGTTCTGATCTGGATAAAGTGAAGCGGGTTTTATTATCGGCAGCAACCAGCAATAACAAGGTGATGACCGAACCCGCTCCCAATGTTTATTTCACCAGTTTTGGCGCCAGTACGTTAGACCATGAATTACGTTTTTATGTGCGGCAAATTGGCGATCGTGGCGTGACAAGTGATGAAGTGAACCGCGCGATAGACAAGTTATGTCGAGAAAATGACATTGATATTGCATTCAACCAGTTAGAGGTTCATTTGCATAATAATAAAGGTGATGAAGTGCAAGAAGTGAAGCGAACACCTAAAGATAGTGATGGTGAAACGCACTAGGCCCGTTAAGTTTCTTTGGTGCAGGTAGCTTGTGCTGCTTGCACTTGTTTTGACATATAATCATTTTTCACAATTTCAAGTGCTTTGAGAACCACATCGGTGTCTATCTCAGAGGTTTCTAATAAGTAGATTAAATCAACAGCAAGTTGGATTTCTTGTGGAGCATCTTTGAGTGAACTCATACTGATTCCTTCCAATATTTAATCAAAATATTGATTTTCTTGATGTTCAATGGCTTTCTCAATACGCAAAAGTGCTTGGCGGCAACGGTACAAACGCCCTGCAAGTACAGCGAGTTCTTTTTGGCACTGGTGTTGAAGACGGTGGTCAGTTAGCTCACTTAAATGAAGCTCTTTTTCACTCACCATCGCTTGTAAGCGTCGTTCATAGTCTTGGTGTTGTGATAAACGTTCATATAAATCAATCTGTTCCTTTTTCTTAGTAAAACTGGATTCTTTCTCACGTAAAGCTTGTGTAGAAATCTCCCGAGAAATGGCTTGTATTTGGTGGACTATTTTCTCCGTTAGGAAATTGACTTGCTCGCTGTGGTTTAATTTTACGCTGTGGCACAATTGCTGATACAAGGTCTGTAATTCATTTTGGCAATCCCCTAGACGGGTGGATTTGCGGCTAAACAATTGCATGTCGAAGCGTGAATGTGAAAACTCAAGGTCTTTTATGGGGTCCACTCGAGTTTTCAATTCATCAATCTGCTTTTTTAACGCATCTAAAAGAGCGGGGATTTTCATTTTTGTTCTCATTAAGTGTCAAAAATAGCGGAATATTGATATTCAGCAACAAAACTGATGCCAAATTGACGGCTTCTTATTGCATTTTTATGGTACTTTACATAGATTCTACACTTTCGTGTTTACTACATGGCTTTTATTATGACCGCTAAAGAGCAACAACTGCAATTGATTAAAGAAAGTATCGCATCTATCCAAGATTATCCAATCGAAGGTGTGATTTTTCGTGACATTACCACTTTATTAAATAACCCTGCTGCATACCAAGCAACAATTGATATGTTAGTCGAACATTATCAAAATAAAGGCGTCACTAAAATTGTAGGAACTGAAGCACGTGGTTTTCTATTCGGTGCTCCAGTCGCATTACGTTTAGGCGTAGGTTTTGTCCCTGTACGTAAAAAAGGGAAATTACCACGTGAAGTATTAAGTATGACTTACGACCTTGAATATGGTACGGATACACTTGAAATCCATAAAGACAGCATCAACCCTGACGATAACGTCTTAGTTGTTGATGATCTACTCGCGACAGGCGGTACAGTGGAAGCAACGGTGAAAATGATCAAACAGCTTGGTGCTAATGTTGTGGATGCGGCATTTATCATCAGCTTACCTGACCTTGGCGGCGTTGAGCGTCTACAAAAAGAAGGTGTTTCTTCGTATAGCCTTGTTGAGTTCCCAGGCCACTAATCTTTATTTTCCCTCTATTTTTATCACAGCCTCGCTGTATAGGTTGAGGCTGTGGTAGCATGGTACTATGATTATATA
Source organism: Providencia rettgeri (assembly GCA_900455085.1). NCBI lineage: Bacteria > Pseudomonadati > Pseudomonadota > Gammaproteobacteria > Enterobacterales > Morganellaceae > Providencia > Providencia rettgeri. The sequence continues at coordinate 1,215,589 of UGTZ01000001.1, forward strand.
TATTCACGTACCATGTTAAATGACAGTGGAATCCATGAGCTATCAGGTACTTGCCCGTAAGTGGCGCCCCAAAAATTTTCAGACGTTGTTGGTCAACAGCACGTTTTGACTGCACTCGCTAATGGGCTAACGCATCAGCGGCTTCATCATGCCTATCTTTTCTCCGGTACACGTGGCGTAGGAAAAACGACGATTGCTCGCCTGTTTGCCAAAGGCCTTAATTGCGAAACAGGGATTACTGCATCGCCTTGTGGGCAATGCGCCAACTGCCTTGAAATAGAGCAAGGGCGATTTGTCGATTTAATTGAAATTGACGCAGCCTCTCGTACTAAAGTCGAAGACACTCGTGAATTATTAGACAATGTCCAATATGCACCGGCACGTGGGCGCTTCAAAGTTTATTTAATTGACGAAGTACACATGTTGTCTCGTCATAGTTTCAATGCGTTATTAAAAACGCTTGAAGAACCACCTGAACATGTGAAGTTTTTGTTGGCGACGACTGACCCGCAAAAACTCCCTGTGACTATTTTGTCCCGCTGCTTGCAGTTCCATCTAAAAGCGTTAGATGTCACGCAAATCAGTGAGCAACTTGAACTCATCCTGAATGCAGAAAATATTGAACATGATCAACGTGCTCGTCAGTTGATAGCAAGAGCGGCAGATGGCAGTTTGCGTGATGCATTAAGCTTAACTGACCAAGCCATTGCGATGGGGCAAGGGAAAGTCACGGCTGATATCGTTAGCCAAATGCTAGGAACTCTTGATGACGAACAGCCATTAGCCATTATTGAAGCACTAGTACGTGCCGATAGCATGGCGGTGATGGAACAGGTAGAGCAAGCTGCTAGTCGCGGTGCAGATTGGGAAAACTTGCTGGTGGAAATTCTGTCGCAATTACACCGTATCGCAATGATCCAACTGCTTCCAGCTGAGCAAGAAACAGACCCATCTTCGACAGAGGGGCGGTTACGGCAGGTTGCAAGAGTAATTTCCCCTGCAGATCTCCAATTGTTTTACCAAACGTTATTAGTCGGAAGAAAAGAACTTCCCTATGCCCCTGAGCGGCGTATGGGGGTTGAAATGGCACTATTACGTGCATTAGCTTTTCATCCTAAAAATGTGATTGCTGAAATTGAAGCTCCGCCACAGGTTATCCCGCAAGCCGCTGTTCAATCAGCACCGTCTGCGGCATCAAATATGTCGCAAAGGGTGCCTCCGACACAAGTACGAGCGGAAAATCTGCCAGACAATAGCCCAACATTACAGTTATTGAAGGCGAGGCAGGCGTTACAATCTCCCCAAAGTGAGGATCCTAGCCCAAAAAAGGCTAAACCGGTGATGCCTGAAAGGGCTAAGCCGGCGGCATCAGCACTGGAAAGGCTGGCCGCCGTGACCAGCAAACATCAACAAAATGTGGAAAATAGAGCGGCTCGGGCAGCAAAACCACAAAAACCAAAGCAGTACCAGTGGAAACCGCAAAATGAAGAGTCGATGGCTCCAAAAGAAGCGGTAACAACGCCAAGCGGAATCAAAGAGGCGTTGGAATATGAAAAAACGCCTGAATTAGCCGTTAAAATTATTGAAGAAGGGCGAATTCGGGATAGCTGGTCAGGGAAAATCGCAAAATTAAATATTCCCAAACTGGTTGAACAATTAGCTTTGAATTCATATATAGAAGAATTAAGTGATTCGCAAATTATTTTACATTTGCGCTCAGCTCAGAAGCACCTCGATAAACCATCGGCCCACAAAGTGTTGGAAGAAGCTCTGAGTGAACAATATGGTCGTACTGTTGAACTGAAAATCGTTCATGATGATAATAGCGAGGTGAAAACCCCGTTAGAATGGCGACAGGCGATTTATGAAGAAAAACTGGCACAAGCGCGCCAGTCTATTATTGCGGATAAAACGATTCAAAAACTGCGCTCAATGTTTGATGCGCAATTAGATGAAGAGAGTATTCGCCCCGTTTAACGCTACAGTCTCATTATTAAGCTGTAGCCTCAGTTGTGAGAGATAACTATGTTTGGTAAAGGTGGATTGGGTAACCTGATGAAACAGGCCCAACAAATGCAAGATAAAATGCAAAAAGTTCAGGAAGAAATCGCTCAACTAGAAGCTACAGGCGAATCTGGTGCAGGGTTAGTTAAAGTGACGATTAATGGCTCACATAACTGTCGCCGTGTTGAGATTGACCCTAGCTTGCTCGAAGACGACAAAGAAATGTTAGAAGATTTGATTGCAGCGGCATTTAATGATGCTGCACGTCGTATCGAAGAAACTCAAAAAGAAAAAATGGCAAGTGTTTCTAGTGGTATGCAATTACCACCAGGCTTTAAGATGCCATTCTAATGCAAACAAGTCCGCTTCTTGAATCGTTGATGGAAGCTCTGCGCTGTCTCCCAGGGGTTGGCCCCAAGTCAGCGCAGCGAATGGCTTTTCATCTTTTACAGCGTGACCGAAGTGGGGGAATGCGTTTAGCGCAATCGCTCACTCGAGCCATGTCTGAAATAGGTCATTGCCGTGATTGCAGAACATTTACCGAACAAGATATCTGTAATATTTGCGATAACCCACGTCGTCAACAAAATGGTTTGATTTGTATTGTTGAAAGTCCAGCAGATATCTATGCAATAGAACAAACCGGGCAATTTTCCGGGCGTTATTTTGTCCTTATGGGGCATTTGTCCCCACTTGATGGAATCGGCCCAATGGATATCGGCCTTGATAGGCTCGAAGAGCGTTTGGCGTCCGAGACTATCACTGAAGTGATTTTAGCAACCAACCCAACGGTTGAAGGAGAAGCGACGGCAAACTATATTGGGCAAATGTGTGCTCAATATGGGGTGGCGGCGAGCCGAATTGCGCACGGTGTGCCAGTGGGTGGGGAGTTAGAGTTAGTCGATAGTACGACGTTGTCTCATTCGCTCTCCGGCCGTTCTCGATTGTAATATCCTCGTCATACTTTGCACTGTAGCGTTGTTGTCTTCATGCGTTAACCCTAGTCACATACTGGTGTATGCTCCTAGGGATTAACGTATTTGACGCCTAGCTACAGCACAAATTATTTAGAGGATGATATTGATTTCGTTTTTCTAAAATCCCCCTACAGAATTCAGTTACTAATTTGAGCCGTAGGGGGCTGGGCTCGGTGACTTGGTTCTCATACTAGTATGCTCCTAGGAATTAACGCATTTGATGCCTAGCTACAGCACAAATTATTTAGAGGACATGATTGGAGATGAGTAAAATTATTCCTTTCATTAACTACCTTTAAAATGATTGCGGTTGTTATTATTTTCTTTCTAATCATTGGCTTTTGAGTTTGATCTGCTAAATTTTTTATCCCTTTCGCTTGAATTTCTGTTTTTCGCCCCCAACTAATCTGCATCGATAAGTCAAACCTATCCAATTAGATTGATGAAATAGAGGCGATTAATGAGTATGAAAGGACAGGAAACGCGTGGTTTCCAATCAGAAGTTAAACAACTCCTCCAATTAATGATCCACTCTCTTTATTCGAATAAAGAGATTTTCTTACGTGAATTGATCTCCAACGCATCAGATGCAGCAGATAAACTGCGTTTTCGAGCATTATCTAAACCAGAATTGTATGAAAACGATGGTGAGCTGCGTGTGCGTATTAGTGCCGATAAAGATCAAGGTACATTGACCATCAGTGATAACGGTATCGGTATGAGCCGTGAAGAGGTGATTGAAAATCTTGGGACTATCGCTAAATCAGGGACAAAAGCATTCTTAGAGTCATTAGGTAGCGACCAAGTCAAAGACAGCCAAATGATTGGTCAATTTGGTGTCGGCTTCTATTCCGCATTTATAGTGGCCGATAAAGTGACGGTACGTAGTCGTGCGGCGGGTGCTCCTGCCGATGAAGGTGTGTTCTGGGAATCTGCTGGTGAAGGTGAATATACCATCGCTGATATTGAAAAAGCGGAGCGCGGCACTGAAATTACCTTGCATTTACGTGATGATGAAAAAGAATATCTCGATAACTGGCGTCTACGCTCAGTGATTAGCAAATATTCTGATCATATTGCTTTACCCGTTGAAATCGAAGAAAAAAATGAAGAAGACGGTACGGTAACTTGGGAAAAAATAAACCAAGCGAAAGCATTATGGACTCGCAGTAAATCTGAAATTTCAGACGAAGAATATGCAGAATTCTATAAACATATCTCCCATGACTATGCAGACCCGCTGACATGGACACATAACCGCGTAGAAGGTAAGCAAGAATATACTAGCTTGCTGTATGTGCCGTCTAAAGCCCCGTTTGATCTATGGAATCGTGACCAACAGCATGGTTTGAAACTCTATGTTCAACGCGTATTTATTATGGATGACGCGGAACAGTTCATGCCGAATTACCTGCGCTTTATTCGTGGGGTGCTGGATTCCAATGATTTACCGTTGAACGTTTCGCGGGAAATACTGCAAGATAGCGCATTAACTCGTAGTTTACGCAGCGCATTAACCAAACGTGTTCTGCAAATGTTGGAAAAACTGGCCAAGTCTGATGCAGAAAAATACCTAACTTTCTGGCAACAATTTGGTTTAGTGATGAAAGAAGGTCCTGCAGAGGATATGGCAAATAGCGAAACTATTGCTAAACTTCTGCGTTTTGCGACGACTCATACCGATAGCAGTGTACAGAACGTCTCTCTAGAAGAGTATGTTAGCCGCATGGTTGAAGGCCAAGATAAAATTTACTATATCACTGCAGACAGCTATGCAGCGGCAAAAGGTAGCCCACACCTTGAGTTATTCCGTAAAAAAGGTATTGAAGTCTTGCTGTTATCTGACCGTATTGACGAATGGATGATGAACTATCTGTCTGAATTCGACGGTAAACAGTTCCAATCCGTAAGTAAAGCAGACGAGTCATTAGATAAGCTAGCGGATGAAAACAAAGCGGAACAAGAGGAAGCGGATAAGCAATTAGAGCCATTTGTTGAACGCGTTAAGTCATTCCTTGGTGAGCGCGTTAAAGACGTTAAACTCACGCATCGCTTAACGGATACGCCTGCCATTGTCACAACAGACGTGGATGAAATGAGTACACAAATGGCGAAACTGTTTGCAGCAGCCGGGCAAGCCGCACCAGAAGTAAAATATAACTTCGAATTGAACCCAACGCATCCATTGGTGAAAAAAGCTGCAGAAGTGTCAGATGAATCCGTGTTTGCTGATTGGGTGGATGTCTTGTTGGATCAAGCATTGTTAGCCGAACGTGGCACATTGGAAGATCCAAACCTATTTATACGTAAAATCAATGAATTACTTTTAAAGTAATTTAATTTGATATTTTCGATATTGAGCATAAACCACGCTTTTGCTTGTGCTTTAGCGTGGTTTTTTTCTTTTGCGAAAAAAGATAAATGCGAAATCGTTTACGTGTGTTCTTGAGTAAAGCAGCATGCTAATGGTATGGTAGCTTGTTTTCTTTTCAAATTATAAAAATCTAAATAGCAAGGGGTTTACGCAATGCGTATCATTCTGCTTGGCGCTCCAGGCGCTGGTAAGGGCACTCAAGCTCAATTTATTATGGAAAAGTTTGGGATCCCTCAAATTTCAACAGGTGACATGTTACGTGCCGCTGTTAAATCAGGGAGCGAACTCGGCTTACAAGCTAAAGAGCTGATGGATAACGGTAAATTAGTTACTGATGAATTAGTTATCGCATTAGTTAAAGAGCGTATCAAACAAGATGACTGCCGCAATGGCTTCTTGTTGGATGGGTTCCCTCGTACAATCCCACAAGCGGATGCGATGAAAGAAGCGGGCATCACTGTTGATAACGTACTGGAGTTTGATGTACCAGACGAAATCATTGTTGAGCGTATTATTGGCCGTCGTGTACATGCACCATCAGGCCGTGTTTATCACATCAACTTTAACCCACCAAAGGTTGAAGGCAAAGACGATGTAACAGGTGAAGAACTAACCATCCGTAAAGATGACCAAGAAGACACCGTACGTAAGCGTCTGGTTGAATATCATGCATTAACTGCACCTTTAATTGCGTATTACCAAAATGAAGCTAAACAAGGGAACACCAAGTACTTCAAATTAGATGGTACACGTAAAGTGTCTGAAGTTAGTGAAGAACTGGCGAAAATTTTAGGTTAATATTTGTACTAACTATGCTTTGTGTTGCAGTAATTGTAACTGCAATTCGAATTATTTTAAGTATAAGGTATTATATGGAGGCAGCGATGATCGCTGCCTTTCTTTTTTATACCACTTGGTGACAAAAATCGTTAATTAACTGTGCTAAAGTTGGGAATAATTATCAATTAGGAGTTGTTTCATGTCAGAAAAAAAATACGGCATTTTGTTAGCAAACTTAGGAACCCCTGATGCCCCAACAACCTCAGCAGTGAAACGCTATTTGGCCGAATTTCTTAGTGATAAACGCGTTATTGATGTACCGCGCTTGATTTGGAAGCCGATTTTACATGGGGCGATTTTGCCTCTTCGCTCTTCTAAAGTGGCGAAGTTATATAAGTCTATTTGGTTAGAAGGTGGCTCACCATTACTGGTTTATTCTTTGCGTCAAAAACAAAAGTTAGCAGAGTTATTGCCTAATATTGCTGTAGAGATAGGCATGAGCTATGGTTCGCCTTCAATTAAAAGTGCGGTAGATAGTTTGCTAGACCAAGGTGTTACCGACTTAGTGGTTCTTCCACTGTATCCACAGTATTCCTGCACGACAACCGCAGCGGTTTATGATGCATTAACCCGAGCATTTGAAAGTAGACGTACCATCCCAAGCGTGCAATTCATTCGTAGCTATGCGACACATCCTGCTTATATTCAAGCTTTAGTGGCCTCGATAGAAGCAAGCTTTGCCCTGCATGGTGAACCCGATAGGCTAATATTGTCGTTCCATGGCATTCCACAGCGTTATTGCGATACAGGTGATATTTACCAGCAAGAGTGCGAAAAAACGGCAGAGGCACTCCGTGAGGCGTTGAATTACCCAAGCGATAAAGTCATGCTCACCTATCAGTCACGTTTTGGACGTGAGCCTTGGTTGATGCCTTACATGGATAAAACTATGCATGAATTACCCTCCCAAGGCGTAAAATCCGTTCAGGTCATTTGTCCAGGGTTTTCAGTTGATTGCCTAGAAACATTAGAAGAAATTAGCGAACAAAATAAAGAATTTTTTATGAGTAGTGGCGGTAATAAATATAATTACATACCGGCTTTAAATGATAATCCAAATAGCATTCATATGATTAATTCAATAATTCAAGATGTACTAAAATAACTAATTCAGCAAATTAATGAAGAAAAGTTTGCTTATCGATATATCAATAGGCTCATTATGGACTATAATCACTTATCTGAAATTATAAATGATTGAATAAATGTTATGTCTTTTGGAATTAATATGAGCAATAAGCAGCCCCCACAAGGTAATATAGAGCAGAAGCCGTCTTCTGCTCATCAATTTCATATACAACAAAACGATGAGATTGATTTAATGGCCTTGTTTTCCATTTTGTTAAAACATAAATTTTTGATTCTTATATTTACGATTGTTTGTATTGCGGTGAGTGTTGGTGTTGTTAAACTATTACCTCAAAAATGGAGCAGTACTGCTATTGTTATTCCCCCCGCATCTGAAGAGCTCAAAGAAGTTAATGCATTTAAAGCGCAATTGGATGTATTAGATGTTCCTGTTGATCTAAGTGCTCAACGTGTTTTTACTGCGTTTATTGACCAATATCGTTCGAAAGTTAATCAAGAAAGTTATGTGAGAAGTACTGAGTATTATCATAACCTTGCAGAGAAAATTGACCCAAAAGATGATGTTATCGCTCAGCAAAGGCTAGTGAATTCAATCATTTCAAATGATATTAAAATTCAAGATCTGTCAAAAGAAAAAAACAGTACTTCAAATGATATTGTTTTAAGCTTCACTGCTCCGTTGCCAACTGAAGCCCAAGATTTACTTGAAGGCTATATTCGTTATAGTGCATCGAAAGTAAGGCAACAGCTAAAAGTTGAAATCGATAATATGATTTCAGAGAAACTTATTTATGCCAGTGAGTCACTAAAACGCGAAGTCAGCAAAATTCAAACTGAATACGATGTTAAGGTTGAAAGACTTAAACGAGCTGTTGATATTGCAAAAGCCGCTGGAATTGAAAAACCGATCGCCAGCGAATCTGTTGCTATCAATGATGACCCTGATTACCCTATTGCGTTAGGGACTGAAGCTTTAGAGAAAAAATTACTGATTGAAACTCAAAATCGTGATTTAGCATTGATGAGCGAAAACCTACAAAACCGTAAGATTTATATTGATGATTTACAAGAGTTAACCAGTAAAGAGTTAGATTTTACGCCAGTTAAATTTATTTTAACGCCAGACTTACCATTGCATAAAGATTCGCCTAAATCAGCGTTAATTGTTGCGTTGAGCGCCATATTAGGTTTAATTTTGAGCTGTGCATTTGTGTTAAGTCGGGAGCTTTATCGCGATTATAAATATCAAAATCAGTAAAATTACCGCCAAATGACAAACAATGAAGCCAGTGCCTTCTTTGCAGGTGCTGGCTTTATTTTATCGTGTTAGAATAGGGCGATGTTCCATTGTTAATCTTCTAATTATGAAATTCCCCGGTCAGCGCAAATCAAAACACTATTTTCCTGTTAGTCTCAGAGATCCTTTATTACAGCCTTTAAAAGAAACCTTGGCAGATGATGAGAATTGTAAGTCCTATATCGTTGGTATCGACCAAACATTAGTCGATATTGAAGCGAAAGTGGATGACGATTTTATTCAGCGCTACCAGTTGAGTAAGGGGGCATTCACTGGTTATTGAAGATGATGCCGCCGAAGCTTTGTATAAAGAGCTCACAGATAATGCATTGATTACTCATGAATTTGCAGGTGGAACGATTGGCAATACCTTGCACAATTATTCGGTATTAGCGGATGACAGGTCTGTTTTATTGGGCACAATGTGTAATAACATCCAAATTGGTAGCTATGCATATCGCTACCTGTGCCATACCTCAAGCCGCATGGATTTAAATTTTCTACAAGGTGTGGATGGGCCTATTGGGCGCTGTTTTACCTTGATCACTGAAAATGGCGAGCGAACTTTTGCTATCAGCCCTGGCCATATGAATCGCTTGCACCCAAATAGTATTCCAGAGGATATCATTGCGGGGGCTTCTGCGTTGGTTTTAACGGCTTATTTAGTCCGTTGTAAACCCGGAGAAACCATGCCTGATGCGACTATGCAGGCTATTGCGTATGCGAAAAAGCACAATGTTCCCGTTGTGTTGACGCTTGGAACAAAATTTGTCATCGCTCAAGACCCTCAATTCTGGCGTGATTTCTTAGCGGAACATATTTCAGTCGTTGCAATGAATGAGGACGAAGCGCAGGAACTGACAGGGCTGAGTGACCCATTACTCGCCTCTAATATGGCATTAGACTGGGTCGATTTAGTTTTATGTACAGCGGGCCCATCAGGCCTATATATGGCCGGCTACACCGAAGACGCTTATAAACGTACGACGCAGCACCCACTATTACCGGGTGCGATTGCAGAATTTAACTTATATGAATTTAGCCGAGCAATGCGCCAACAAGATTGCCAAGTTCCATTACGTATTTTCTCTCATATTGAGCCTTATATGGGCGGGCCTGAAAAAAATTATGAACACGAATGGGGCGGGAGATGGGGCGTTATCGGCATTACTTCACGATATTACTGCCAATTCTTACCATCGTTCAAATGTACCGAATTCCAGTAAACATGAACGCCAATACTTAACATATTCCTCTTTAGCTCAAGTATGCAAATATGCTAACCGTGTGAGTTATCAAGTATTAACTCAGCATTCACCTCGTTTGAGTCGTGGCTTACCTGAAAAAGAAGATAGTTTAGAAGAGTCTTATTGGGAACGTTAAAGCGAAATAATTCTCATTTGAATTAATGATGTCAATTTTAAGGCACTTCAATATAATTGTTATTGAGGTGCTTTTTTTCGAACAATTATTCTGATGAATTGTTGTCACTAAATTTTATTAATTGAGGTGATTTTTTTACCTTCAAATTATATATCTATAAATAATGTAATGCTTAATGATGACTAATATAGATATTCATATGGTGAGTGTAATATTAATAATGGATGAGAGTTTGAGTTAATTTCAGACTAATAAATAAAAGCTGTATGCTACTTTAGGAGTATTCATATTTGGCATACAGCTAATTATTTTTAAATATATAAGTATGGTTAATGCTAATTAATGTTGTTTAGCAACAGTGAGCTCACTTTCTTCTTTAACTATTTCAGCTGCTTTTGCATCTTCAGCTTCATAACGCATCGCCTGTGGTACTGAGATTTTAATCGCAATAAATACCGCTAAGAAGCCGCCTACTAGTTTGCCCAGTAAAATAGGTAAAACGAGAGTAGGTTGGAAGTTGGCCGTGAAGGCAAGATGATCACCGATGGTCGCTTGTGCGCAAACACCAAATGCCACACATAATACCTTATCCCTCGCTCGCATTTCTTTGAATAAGTGATAAGTAGCGATAATGTTTGCCATAACCATAATAAAACCTAAAGAACCTGTATCACTCAGTTTTAAACGGTTACTTAATGCACGGACTAAAGGCTTGCAGTAGCGTTGGAACAGATAACAAATGGGGAATGTGCCCGCTAACATGATACCGATATAACCCGCAATTTCGATGGCACGGAATAGTTCATTTTGGTCAGCAAACAGTGGGTCAAAGCCCCATGCGCCGAAAACTTTGGTGAATACACCAGTAAAGTGTTCAACAATGGAAAATGCTAAGACTAATTTGACGAATGCATCCATAATTTTACCAAAAATCAGGAAGCCCGTTACCATTAACATCGGGCGATATTTTAGCCCTGCGGCTAATAAAAAACAGAATACAAACAACGGCATCAGGTATTGCAACATGGTAAAGAAATCTAAGGTTAATTGATGTGCCGCTGGTGAGTTCGTAGAAATAATGTCCCTTACAGGAATATTATTGAAGGTAATTAATAGCAGCGAAGCCAATACACCAAATGGTATGGAGATCAACCCTGCCATCGCACCAAGTGCAAGGTATTTATGATCTTTACGATTTAACATTGTTAACCCTACAGGGATCAGGTAAACAATAGTGGCTCCAGAGGTATAACCGATCAACATTGCGGTGATCCACATATCTCGATTAGTCGTTAGTGCATCGGCAAGTTGGTAGCCGCCCATATCAACGGCAATAATCGATAAGGCTGCAATAGAAACGTCTGAGCCAACAGAGGAAAAGACGGGTCCAAGAATGTAAGAGATTAATTGCGAGAGTAGCGGAACAGCAGCCATGATCCCGGCTTGAGCGAGAAATACGGGACCAATAGAAAAGATCCCATTAACAAACTCTTTTCCAAGCTCGCTGGCGGGTCTAACAATGGATGCGACAGCACCAATAATGGCGCCACACATAATTAAATAAATAATGTAATTTCCGAATTCAGCCATGGTAGGGTTTCCTTTTATTATTTTAGTGTCTTAATTGGCGAGAACGGGCAATGATGTCGCGATATTGTTCCATCACACCTTGCATATTCGTTCCATCAGGATGTGTCACAGTTGCATTGCGTCTTACCGCCATTTCATGAGTGATCCCGAGACCTTTGCGAGCTAACAAGGCGGCGCCTAGTGCAGTTACTTCACGGTTTGCTGGTGCTTCAATGTTTTTTTGTAATAAATTGGCTAAAAATTGCTTAAAATATTGATTTGAAGAGAGCCCTCCATCGACTGAGATTGACTGGCCTAGTGGTGAAATTTTTTCCATTGCAAAAATAACTTCAGCGGAACGTGCGGCTATGCCTTCCAAAACCGATTGCATCATGTCTTTTTTGTCGGTATCTAATGAAAGACCCGCCCAAAGGCCTGCAGCACTGCGATCCCAATATGGACATCCTAAACCGGATAATGCAGGGACAAAGGCTAGGCCGCGTTTAATAGCGGATTCAGCTCTGAAATCCCCGAGTTCATCGAATGAGTCAAATAAACCGATTTTGCGAGCCCAATTGATGGCAGATGCTGCGTTGTAGACGCCGCCATCTAAACCAAATACAGGAGGTTGATTGGGAAACTTCCAACAGAGTGTGGGCAATAAACCGCTGTCATGAGTTTGTGGAATATCAGTGCCAGTTAGTGCTTGCAAGAACGCGCCGGTACCGAAGGTGATTTTGGCATCACCTTTCTCACGGCAACCATGGCCGAATGTGCCAGCAAATTGGTCAACAATAATGGCGGTGACTGGGGTGAGGTGCCCATCAAGATTTATTGCGCCAAAGTCACCAATGTTATCTTTAATAGGCGGCAAGCAATGGATGGGAACACCAAAAATGTCACATAGTTCTTGATCCCACTCTAGCGTATGAATATTGAGTAATGAAGTTCGAGATGCCGAGTTATAGTCGGTGACAAATACGCCACATAACCGATCGAGAAAAAAAGCATCCATCGTACCGATGCGTAATTTATTTTTATCCGCTAATGTTTTCGCACCGACAACATTGTTAATAATCCAGCCCATTTTGCTGGCGGAAAAATAAGGGTCGAGAGGTAAGCCTGATTTAGACTGTACCAGCGGCTCTAACCCTGCTTCCTTGAGCATTGAGATGGTTTTTTCTGTCCGTAAGTCTTGCCAAACAATTGCGTTGTATAAAGGGCGCTTGCTATCCGCATCCCATGCGACAATGCTTTCACCTTGGTGACAAAGCCCAATAGCATCAACGACTTCGCAGCTATGTAAGCATTTAATGATGTTTGCCAGTATTTCCTCTGGGTCATGTTCAACCCAACCACTATTCAGCGTGATTTGTTTATGAGGAATACTCATAGGGGAGTGGTAATGGCCGCCTTCTTCAAAGACAACGACCCGGGTTCCCGTTGTTCCCTGATCGATAGCCGCATAACGTTGATTGAGCATCACAGTATTCCCAGTGTTATAAATGTTGTAAATAGGTCTGTTTTTTTGCTTACTATCGTTTAATCGGAAATAAAATCCACAAAAAACTCACAGTAAGTTTCACTAATGTGACAAAAATCACAATAAAGTAACAATGTGAGTAAGTTTTTGGTTATTGCTGTGCTTTGTGTTGTTTTAATTATTGTGATTGTGGGAATTATGTGGTTTTATGTGTGCAAGTTTTAAGTTAAGGATCTCAGCCATGGATATTAATAATAAAAAAATTTGGGATGTCATTGTCATCGGCGGTGGTGTCATTGGCTGTGCTGTGACACGTAAATTCACACTGATGGGTGCCAACACGTTGTTACTTGAACGTGGAGGTGACATCCTTTCGGGAGCAAGTAAGGCAAATAGTGCGCTATTACACACAGGTTTTGACGCCACACCAGGGAGTCTAGAACTTGAGTGCATGCAAGAAGGGTATCGTGAATTCATTGCAATCAGAGAAAAAATGAATTTACCTCTTCTTGAAACGGGGGCATTAGTGGTTGCATGGAATGATGAGCAACTCAGTAAATTACCGGCGATAGTAGAACAAGCACATACTAACAACGTATTAGATGTGGCAATTATTGATAAAGAAGAGCTATATCGCAGAGAACCCCATTTAGCACCAGGGGCACTTGCAGCTGTTTCTGTGCCAGGTGAAGCGGTTATTGACCCATGGAGTACGCCACTTTCGTATTTAACCCAAGCAGTGAAGCATGGGGCTGAGTACCACTTTCATTGTGAGGTTAATGGTGGAACACTCCATGATGGACTATGGCATTTAACCACATCAAAAGGTGAGTTTCCTGCCCGTTTAGTCATTAATTGTGCAGGAATTAATGGGGATATTGTCGAATCAATTTGCCACCCATCACCGTTCCAAATAAAGCCACGTAAAGGGCAATTTCTTGTTTATGACAAAGCGGCAGCAGCGGATATCAATGCGATTATCCTACCAGTGCCGACTGCTATCACAAAAGGTGTATTGCTATCGAAAACCATCTTCGGCAACCTCTTGCTTGGCCCTACAGCGGAAGAACAAGATGACCGCTGGAAAGCAGAGGTAAAACAAGAAGTGCTTGAGGACTTAATTGCCCAAGGTTCTCGCATGTTACCTTCATTGCACAATTACAGTGTGACCGCAACCTATGCGGGGTTACGCCCTGCTACAGAAGAAAAATATTACCGCATTAATGACTATCCAGAAAAACAGTGGATATGTGCAGGGGGAATTCGTTCCACAGGTTTAACTTCAGCCTTAGGGGTGGCAAGCTATCTTGGTAAATTGTACCAAGAGAATTTCACACCGCTTTTTGAGCTATCACCACCAGAAGTACTGATTTGGCCAACTATGCCAATGATTTCTGAATATCATCAACGGGATTACCAATGCAAAAGCAATGGCGGTATTGTCTGCCATTGTGAATTAGTGACCCAGCGGGAGATTGAAGCCGCATTTGATTCGGATATTCCTCCAGAGTGTTTAGGGGCTTTACGCCGCAGAACGCGAGTGATGATGGGGCGTTGTAATGGGTTTTATTGTAGTAGTCAGGTGGCTGAAATTATTAATGGTCGCTTCGACCACACATTGGCAGTGGAGGCCGTAAAATGAGTGTAAATTATGATGTTATTATCATTGGCTCGGGCCCTACAGGTGTCGCTGCGGCACAGGCACTACGTCGTCGTGGTATACAAAATATCGCCATCATTGAGCGTGAAGCCCATGCTGGTGGCGTTCCACGCCACTGCCAGCACCCAACTTTTGGCATTTTAGCTTTTAAACGGCCTATGAAAGGCAACCAATTTGCTGAAAAAATTGTCAATCAACTGGGAAACACACCGATTTTTACTCGTAGCACGGTGACTGCGTTACAACCTAATGGGAAATTAACCGTTTCAACACCAGAAGGTCTTGTTGAAATGCAAGCTAAACGGGTTTTGATAGCGACAGGGGTAAGAGAAACACCTCGCCATCCGCGCTTAGTTTCAGGCTTGCGGCCACAAGGAATTTTAACCGCAGGGGCATTACAGCAATTTGTTTATTTAAATGGCAAGAAGCCTTGCCGTAATCCCGTGATTGTAGGCAGTGAATTAGTGAGTTTTTCTGCACTATGGACACTAAAAAATGCAGGCGTTAAAGCCCAAGCGATGATTGAAAGTGGTGATCGGATTTTAGCTTTTAAACCCGCGACTTTATTTGCTAAAGCGATGGGAACCCCCGTTTATTTAAATAGTAAAATTACTGAAATTGGTGGCTTAGATCGCGTGGAATATGTGGTTGTTGAAACAGAAGGTAAAAGCCACAAAATCATGTGTGATTCGGTCATTTTTACGGGGCAATTTGTGGGTGAAAATACGCTAATCCGTAAAAGCCATTTGAGCTTTGATGCGGCGACAGGAAAACCGGTAACAGACCAATATGGGCGTTGCTCTGATACTCGCTACTATGCCGCTGGCAATATGTTGCATCCAGCCGATATGGGTGACCAATGTTACCAAGAAGGTCTTATAACTGGCGGATATATTGCAGACGATTTATTAGCAAATCATCACCAACAACATGTCAAAGTTACCCAGCGTATTCCTGTACAAGTTAATGAGAAAATTTGTTTTAGTGTTCCAGCGTGTATTGATATGGATAATTTATCAGTGCGACAAATTGATTTTAATATCAAAGTTGAACAGCCAGTGAACGGAACTATTCGTGTTATGGCAGGGAATACCCTGTTATATGAAAAACGCCATCGCTGTTTACCAACACGACGTATTTTACTGAAAAATATTGATTTAACAAAAATACAGCAGGAAGCTACTGAAATTAGTATCACTGTTGTATAGTGCTGGAAAGTTAAATGGTTAAGAAGGATTAAACTATGTGTGAGGGACGTTCCTCAAAAGTACGTCATCAAACCATCATTGAGCTGCTTTCTACTCAAGGGCAGGTTTACGTACAGGAGCTTGCTAAACATTTTAATGTCGCGCAAGAAACCATCCGTCGTGACCTTAGTAAGCTTGAAACACAGAAGTTACTGAAAAAAGTCCATGGTGGGGCTGTCAATATTCAATCAAAATTTGAGCGTAATTTTACGGAAAGAGCACAAGCCGCGGTTGATGAGAAAAAAGCGATTGCGGCGAAAGCGGCTGAGCTGATTAAACCTGGAGACACATTGTTTATTGATTTTGGCACAACCACCTTTGAATTTAGCCAAAGAATCAAATTGATTGATAACTTAACCGTTATTACAAATTCGCCGTTATTGGCAAATACGTTACAAGAAAACTCAACTATCGAAACGATTTTGATTGGAGGGCAATTTAACGCAGCGCAAAATGCGTGCTTAGGGGCTATTGCACTAAAAAATATTGCTGAGTTTTTTGCTGATTATGCAGTCATTGGGGCAGGGGCGATACACGCATTGCATGGCGTGATGGATCAGCACGTCGATGAAGCGGCAATCGCACAAAAGATGATGGAAAACAGCGATAAATTAATGGTGTTAGCGGATGGCACGAAAGCGAATAAACATGCGATTAATTTTGTGACAAGTTGGGACAATATTGATTATTTAGTGACAACCAGCAAAGAATTTAAATTACCTGAAAGTAAAAAACATCCTAAAACGAAAATTATTGTTGCGGACGTTGAATAAGTTTTAATTCTATAAATTAAACACTCCCTGTGGAAAATAATTAATTATTTTTCATGGGGTTGCTTTAACTAAAAAATGTTCATCGAAAATTAACAACACCTAGGAAAGATTATGAGCCTTTATTTTATTGCTTGCCCTTATTCAGACCCCGATAGCAATGTTGTAGAAATGCGCTTTGCTGAATGCACTAAATTTGCAGCAGAACTGGCGCTTAAAGGTATCGCTACCTATAGCCAAATCACAATGACCCATCCAATTAACCAATACTTAGCCTCACAAGGACAAAAAGTCGCATGGTCTTCTATTGATATGGAATTTCTAAAGCGGTGTGATGGTTTAATTGTGCTGACACTACCTGGCTGGGAAAAAAGCGGTGGTGTTGCAGCTGAAATTCAGTTTTTTAAAGACCAAGGGTTGCCAGTTTGGACTGGGGATGAGTTTATCGCTCACTATTTAGAGTGAACGATGAGGGAAAGTAAAAACCGAAGATAAACTATCTAGAGAGGATAGAAATAATAAGCGTATAAATTTCAATGTAATAAAAAAGGAAGCAATGGCTTCCTTTTTTTATTAATGGAAATAGAGGTTAATGAGCGGGTTTTAGATAATCATCTAAACTTTTGCCTTCACCTTTTTTATCATTGTCACCATCAATCATATCATCGATAGAACAACCGAACTCTTCCACATCATTGCACATGAGTGTCGCCATGGATTTTGCAATTTCATGTTCGCCAATAATGATATGGTCTGCACCTCGTTCTTTAATAAAGCTGACTTCATCATCATAATGGGCACGAACAATCACAGTGACATCTGGGTTCATTTCTTTCGCGGTTGCGACAATTTCACCAGCTTCATAACCATTAGGGATAGTTAAGAGCAATGTTTTGGCGCATTCAATACGGGCAAGGCTAATAATTTCTCTATTGGCACCATTACCTAAGATTGCGCTAAAGCCATTTTCAGCAAGTTCTTCAAACCGAGAGCGGGTATCTTCAACAACGACAACCGGAATTTCCCTTCTACGCAGTTTGTCTGCAAGCATGCCACCTACTCGGCCGTAACCAACGATGATGGCGTGGCCGCAGATATCGACAGGAACTTGGGTTTCCTCTTCCAGAGTCTCTTCCAGCAGTTGCTCTTCGATAGTTTCGGTTTTCTCAAGGTACTTATCTAATAAGCTAAATAACACAGGGTTCAGCATAATAGAGACAATTGCACCCGCTAACACCAAGTTTTGCGCGTCTTTATCCATGACACCTAGGGTTAACCCCATTCCGGCTAAGATAAAGGCAAATTCACCAATTTGCGCAAGACTAACTGAAATAGTTAATGCGGTTCGTCGTGAATGGCCAAACATCCTAACAAGTACCAAGGCAGCTGCGGATTTACCAATAATGATAATGGCGAGAACGGCTAAAATTCCCAGAGGCTGCTCAATTAATACGACTGGGTCGAACAGCATCCCAACTGATACAAAGAACAGTACGGCAAAGGCATCACGTAGTGGCAGAGTGTCTTGTGCGGCGCGATGGCTGAGTTCAGACTCATTTAATACCATTCCTGCGAAGAACGCACCAAGGGCAAATGAAGCATCAAAAATAGCCACAGCAGCATAGGCAATGCCTAATGCGAGTGCGAGAACAGCAAGAGTGAATAGCTCACGAGAACCTGTTGATGCGGTACGCGATAAAATCCATGGGATTACTTTACGGCCCACGACAATCATAATAAATATGAATAGAACAACTTTACCAATTGTCCATGCAAGGCCTAATGCGAGCTCACTGAAGCTGGCATCATCCGTGTTCATGATAGCTGCCGCCGCAGGCAGTAGAACGAGTGTTAAGACCATCGCTAAGTCTTCAACAATCAGCCAGCCTATAGCAATTTGCCCACGCTGACTTTCAATCAATTGACGTTCTTCTAATGCACGAAGTAATACGACGGTACTGGCAGTTGATAAACACAGGCCAAATACAACGCCTGTAAATATTCCCCAGCCAAATAACATCGACAGGCCAAGGCCCAGTAAGGTTGCTACTGCGATTTGAGCAATAGCTCCGGGAATGGCGATAGCTTTAACAGCAAGTAAATCTTTTAATGAAAAATGTAGGCCTACCCCAAACATCAGTAAGATAACACCGATTTCAGCAAGTTCAGGTGCCAGTGCTGCATCAGCAACAAACCCAGGGGTAAATGGGCCTGCGAGAACACCGGCTGCAAGATAGCCAACTAAAGGGGAAATTTTTAATCGCTGTGCGATCATACCTAACAAATATGCAAGGGCGAGACCACCAACAATGGTTGTGATTAAGGGCGTTGAATGCTCCATTTAGTCTCCTCTGGTTAGTATAAAAATAGAAAGGTGGGTACATGCCGTTGACTTTTAAAATGAGGCCTTCATTTTAAAATGCAAATTGCATGTTTTTATATTCTAACTTTTTTTGAGATAAATTTCCTTAAAAAAATGAAATGTTTTTAAAAAAAATGCAGGTTAAAGGAGCTAAATCGTTACAAGCTTTGTGTTTGTGAGATTTTTATCTGAAATTTATCGAGATTATGGAAGGAAAGACCCATACTTATTTTTAGGTAAGTATGGGTAAAATAAGAAAATAAATCTATTTGTTACCAATATTTGGTAGCAATACTGTAAAAATCCCAAGTAATGGTAAGAAAGCACAATAATGATAAACTTGTTCAATACTGGTCTGGTCTGCGATATGGCCTAAAACTGCCGCACCAACACCTCCCATACCGAATGCTAATCCAAAGAACAACCCTGATACCATGCCGGTTTTACCGGGGATCAGCTCTTGTGCGTAGACTAAAATAGCCGAAAAGGCAGAGGCTAAAATCATACCAATGATGACGGTAAGTACCCCAGTCCAATAGAGGGATGCATAGGGTAAAATTAAGGTAAATGGTGCAACTCCAAGGATTGAGAACCAAATAACGTATTTACGCCCTATTTTGTCGCCTATTGGCCCGCCAATCATAGTACCAGCGGCTACGGCAAATAAGAAAACAAACAAATGAATTTGCGCATTTTGCACAGAAACACCGAACTTATCGATCAAATAAAAGGTGTAATAGCTGCTGATGCTCGCCAAATAAAAGTATTTTGAAAAAATCAGAATTAACAGTACCGCCAAAGAGCCAATAATTGTCTTTCGTGGTAAGACTTTAACATTCCCTGAATTGAGTGGTTTCTTACTTGCAGCGCGGTGTTGTTGTTTGTACCAGCTGCTAACTTGCAATAAAATAACAATCGCAAGCAGGGCTGCAAGCGAGAACCAACCAATGTTGCCTTTTCCGTATGGTTCAATAATCAGTGCTGCAAGTAGTGGCCCAAGGGAGGCACCTAAGTTACCACCGACTTGGAAAAAGGATTGCGCCAGACCATGACGACCGCCTGAAGCCATACGCGCCACACGAGAAGATTCAGGATGGAAGACAGAAGAACCGGTTCCAACCAATGCGGCTGCAAGTAATATGGTCGGGAAAGTTTCTGCCATCGCTAACAAGATTAGCCCCGTTAGCGTGAAGCTCATTCCTATTGGCAAGGAATAAGGTTGTGGATGTTTGTCCGTATAGTAGCCAATAATCGGTTGTAACAGTGATGCAGTAATCTGATAAGTAAGGGTTATCATCCCGATTTGGGCAAAACTCAGTGAAAAATCAGATTGTAATAAAGGATAAATCGCTAAGATTAGTGACTGGATCATATCATTAAGTAAATGAGAGACACTGATCGCGGTTAGGATACTAAAGACCGTTTTCCCTGTTTTATTTAATGGCTTTGACGGGCTTGGGTTGTTGGGTGTTGTGGTTTGCTCACTCATGTCATTATCAACTTTATGTGTTACATAATTGTTATCAATATAACTGAAATACAATTTATTTAAATAAATAAATAAATCACGTGAATAACTAGTGTTCGTAAATTATTTGATGGCGGTCTCATTTTTATGAAACGAATTTCTTATTCTGCAATAGGTATCAAATCCTGCTCATATTTTTATGCTATAAGACAGCAGGTAGTGACAAACTATAATCTAATATGACTGTATAAAAATTCCTATACCAGCAGGGAGAAATGTATGAAGTTTGCATTTAAGGCATGCGCATTAACGGTATCGTTAGCGTTAATACCCGCAACTATGGCAAATGCGTGGGAAAAAGACAAAACATACAATATTACCATTTTGCATACCAATGACCATCACGGCCACTTCTGGCATAACGACCATGGTGAATATGGTTTAGCGGCGCAAAAAACGGTAGTTGATGAAATTCGTGACGAAGTCGCTAAACAAGGCGGCAGTGTTTTACTGCTCTCTGGTGGTGATATTAATACCGGTGTACCAGAGTCTGATTTACAAGATGCAGAACCCGATTTTAAAGGAATGAACTTAGTCGGTTACGATGCAATGGCATTAGGGAACCACGAGTTTGATAACCCACTTGAGACGTTGCGTCAGCAAGAAAAATGGGCAACTTTTCCGTTTTTATCTGCCAATATTTATCAAAGCAGCACAGGTAAACGCCTTTTCAAACCTTACCAAATCTTTGATAAACAAGGTGTGAAAATTGCTGTTATGGGGCTGACAACCGACGACACAGTGCGTATCGGTAACCCTGCCAATTTCCCTGATGTCGAATTCCGTGTGCCTGCGGACGAAGCCAAAAAAGTGGTTGAAGAGCTTCGCGCAACAGAAAAACCAGACATTATCATCGCAGCAACTCATATGGGGCACTATGATGATGGTAATCATGGTTCAAATGCTCCGGGCGATGTAGAAATGGCGCGCAGCTTACCTGCTGGCTATTTAGATATGATAGTGGGTGGTCACTCACAAGACCCTGTTTGTATGTCTCAAGAAAAGAAAAACTACAAACAAGAGGATTATGTACCAGGTACACCGTGTGCGCCAGATAACCAAAATGGAACTTGGATTGTGCAAGCCCATGAATGGGGTAAATATGTTGGTCGTGCAGATTTTGAATTTAAAAATGGCAAGTTTACGCTGAAACACTACCAGTTAATCCCAATTAACTTGAAGAAAAAAGTGACAAAAGAAGATGGGACTAGCGAGCGTGTTTATTATACGCAAGAAATTGCTCATAACCCTGATATGATGAAATTATTGACACCTTATCAAGAAAAAGGTGACAAGCAATTGAGTGTTAAAGTGGGCTCAGTTGAAGGTAAACTTGAAGGTGATCGCAGTAAAGTGCGTTTTGTGCAAACAAATATGGGGCACCTTCTGTTAGCCGCACAAAAAGAACGCGCAGGGGCTGATTTTGCGATTATGAGCGGCGGCGGTGTTCGTGACTCTATCGAAAGTGGCGATATCACTTATAAAGATGTGCTCAAGGTTCAGCCGTTTGCTAATGAGTTAGTTTATGTCGATTTCAAAGGGGATGAAGTTATCCCATACCTGACCGCAGTTGCGAATATGAAACCGGATGCAGGTGCGTATGGCCAGTTCTACAACGTGAACTTAACGCTGAATAAAGATGGCACGATTAGTGATGTCAAAATTGATGGTAAGCCTGTTGACCCAGCCAAAACTTATCGTATGGCAACGTTGAATTTCAATGCGATTGGTGGTGACGGTTACCCGAAAATTGACAACCATCCTAACTACGTTAATACCGGCTTTGTCGATGCGGAAGTGCTCAAAGGGTATATTGAAAAACATTCCCCGCTGAAAGCGGCAGATTATGAACCAAAAGGTGAGATTATTTATAATAATAAATAATTAAATCATTATTACCTTGAAAGCCTCACCGCTCGCGGTGGGGCTTTTTATCGTCATTATTTAGAGCAAAAAAGCATGAGCGACTAAATGAGGGCCTTCATAAATATCAAATGAATGATAATGTAATAAATATTCATGAGGCGCATGATCAACAAGAAAACGCACAGTTCCTCGGCTTATTTGTCGATTATGGCTATTGCGTAAATGAAACGCTAGCTGGAATATCACACTCCAAGATTCATCGGGTTTGAGGCTGAAACGAGCAACAGCATAATAAGTCCCAATTGCTGGCGGCTGTTGCCTACCACCTTCTTGAGACGATAACCATTCAATCGTCGCTGCGACTGTCACGGGTTTAATATCATTTACGTATTTCAGCGAAGGTTGCATTCAGTACTTTGGCGAGATCGTTAGGAGCAAGTTCAATATCTAAACCACGTTTTCCACCTGAAACGAACATACTGGCATATTGCTGAGCTTGGTCGTCAATGACTGTCGGTAAGCGCTTTTTTTGACCTAATGGGCTAATGCCCCCAAGCAAATACCCCGTTGTTTTTTGAGCGATTTGTGGGTCTGCCATTTCAACTTTTTTGACTTTAAACACTTTAGCAACCAGTTTTAAATCTAGTTGCCCTGAAACAGGTGTTACGGCCACGGCTAATGTTTTTTGATCGCCATTGAGTGCGACTAATAAGGTTTTAAACACTTGCTTGGCATCTAACCCAAGTTTTCGTACTGCTTCATCACCAAAGTTACTTTCATTTGGGTCGTGATCGTAGGGGTGTAATGTGAAGGAAATTTTTTGTTTTTCGAGTAATTTTACGGCTGGGGTCATTTTGAGCCTTCTATTTATAACTTAGTTTCGCAAATATTCTACCAGACTATTTTCACCAAACAGGTGTAACGCACCAACGGCGACCACATAGTTACCATCAGGGAGTGATCTAAGCTGTTCGTTCCAATTCGCATTTCGTTGCTTCATCAATACCTGATAAATGTCTTCGCTAAAGGTATTGGGTAAAGCGGTACGATTATTGGGTTGGTAGTCTAACCACCAGCCTATCATCGTTTGTAGCGAGCGCGCGTTTGCACGCCAGTGGTTCAGCGAGTCTTGTAATAACGCTAACCCATTATTAGGCAAAGAAAGCAGCAATTCAACTTGAGAGGCAGTGCCCTCTAGTTCAATAATTGGTTTGAGTTGTGATTGCGCATTACGGATAAGTTGGTAGTCAATGCCATAGTGGCCTCTTAGCCCGAGTTCTTGGGCTTGGGTCGCTTGCAAAATCAGGGCAATTTGCCATGAGGGTAAGGTATCAAAGCGCTCG
The DNA here is from genome assembly GCA_900455085.1 of Providencia rettgeri. NCBI lineage: Bacteria > Pseudomonadati > Pseudomonadota > Gammaproteobacteria > Enterobacterales > Morganellaceae > Providencia > Providencia rettgeri. Next base: position 1,239,381 of record UGTZ01000001.1, read on the forward strand.
GGGGATTGGCGGAGCTCTAAACAATATTGTTGAAAAAGGTGATATTCATCGCGAGTTAGCCGTTGTTCAACAGGGAGAAGCTCAGCGATATCATCGCTAGGAAATGGAGAGTGGGTTTCAGTGATATCCGCCTCAACAATCAAGGCATCTGCGAGATTAAGTTTGTCTAATAATGTGGCAGACAAAGGAAACATCGTTTCTGTTCCCATGTGAATGCTACCCACAATGTGCAATTTCAGTTTTTTTGATAGCCGAATATCAACAGCAGGGTAAGGGTAAACCGGAGCAGTTTCTGTATGAAGCCAATTCTTTAAATTTTCAAACAAGTTACCCACGATTTCGTTCCTGCGTTATTTCTCATTTTCTTAGGGTAAACAATCTTACCGCAATTTGCGAATGCTCATCGTCGATTACGCATTTTTTAGCCGATTGGTGTCATCGTGGAGGTGAAATAATGTAAAAAAATGCCCCTATTAAGGGGCATGATAGGATTAATTATTTTTACTAATACCTTTAAATACACTGAGCAACGTGAATAAACTAAAGGAACTAAACACCATTTCGATGCCAATTAGGGTTGTCAGTAAAGTAATTGATGTAATTGGGCCATTACCGATGAGTAAATAAGCAATGAAGAAATCTAACAGCCCGATGATGATTTGTAACCAGCCGCCGGCTGAGCTAATTTGTTGGAAGCCGACATATAACCGAATAACCCCACCGATGATAAATAAAGCCGCCACTAAAATAGCCAACGCGACTAGGCTCTGCAACGGGTCTTTAATGAAAGAGTAGCCGACAATAATATAAATAAGACCAATGATAAAACCAAACAGTCGAGACCAACCGGTATAGATCACGGTACTTAGAATGCTCACAATCGCGCCAACGCCACCAATAATCAGGAGCACACCCAGTACGGTACTGACAGCGATACCCGATATCATTGGGTTGATGATACAAAAAATTCCGCCCGCTAATAATAAAATGGATAATATCACCAAAAATGTACGTTGTTTTTTAAACTCTTCACCCGCAAGTTTGGCAAGTTTTTCACGATCAATATTAAGCATTTTGCTCTCCAAATATGAAATAACTAACTATTTACTAGTATAGACTTAGCTTGATATTAATGACATATAAGATAATACAATTTTTACTTAGTATTAGTATGAAAATGAAGTGTTGTAGAGAGAAGGTTTAGAGATGAACAATATCAATCATTAAAAAGTGGGAAGAACATCAGTTCCTCCCACTTTAAGCTATTATTTTTCAGGTTTAAAGCGTAGTAAACGGTTTGCGTTACTGACTACTGTAATCGATGATAATGCCATTGCTGCACCTGCAACGACAGGGTTTAGTAATGTTCCCGTTATTGGGTACAAAATACCAGCGGCAATCGGGATACCTAACGTATTATAAATAAAGGCACCAAATAGGTTTTGCTTCATATTACGCAGTGTTCCTTTTGAAATAGACACCGCATCGGCAACACCATGTAAGCTTTGGCGCATTAGGGTAATGGATGCAGTTTCAATCGCGATATCACTGCCGCCACCCATCGCAATACCAACGTCAGCTCGGGCTAGAGCAGGGGCATCATTGATGCCATCACCCACCATTGCAACTTTGTGCCCTTTGGCTTGCAAGGCTTCAATTGCGGCGGATTTACCGTCTGGCATAACGCCTGCAATCACTTCATCAATACCCGCTTCTTTGGCTATCGCGTTAGCTGTTACTGGGTTATCCCCGGTTAACATGACTAAACGGAAACCTTGTTTGTGCAACCGCGCCAGCGCACTTATGCTGTCTTCACGTAATGGGTCACGGATAGATAACAGCGCGGCAACTTTACCATCAACAGCCAGTAAGACGGGAGTGACACCTTGAGTGGCTTGTTGGTGTAGTGTTTCTTCAATATCACGGGTATCAACATTATTTTGTGCTAACAGTTTTTGGTTACCTAATAAAATAGTTTTTCCATCAATTATTGCACTAATACCTAACCCTGCTAAGGTTCTAAACTGCTGATTAGCGGGCAGTGTTAAGCCTTTTGCGCGATTTAAAACAGCGCGAGCCAGTGGGTGATTAGAACCATTTTCTAATGAAGCGGCAAACTGTAAGGCGGTGTCTTGTTCGAACCCATTAAATACATGGATATCCGTAACTTGTGGCATACCTTCAGTCAATGTACCTGTTTTATCAAAGACAATGGTGTCTAACTCACTTGCTTGCTGTAATGCATCCGCATCGCGCACTAATACGCCAAATTCAGCCGCTCGGCCCACGCCAGAAATAATCGACATTGGCGTTGCAAGGCCTAGCGCACAAGGACACGCAATGATTAATACCGTTGTGGTAATAACGAGTGCGTAAGTAATTTGTGGTGCAGGCCCAATAAAGTACCAAATTGCACCTGAAATTAAGGCAATAGCCACAACGACCGGTACAAACACGGCAGAAATACGGTCAGCAAGCTGGCCAATTTGTGGTTTACTACTTTGTGCTTGGCGAACAAGGTGAATAATGCGCGCTAAAGTCGTTTGGCTGCCGACAGCAGCGGCTCGAAATAGCACGGTACCATCTTGTACCACAGTTCCCGCATGGACTTGATCCCCTTTACTTTTTTGCTGCGGGATCGGCTCACCAGTTAGCATGGCTTCGTCTAACCAAACCTCGCCTTCGATAATTTCACCATCAACAGGGACACGGTCACCCGTTGCTAAGCGTAAAACCATTCCTTTTTTGACTTGCTCCAGTGGCATATCCACTTCGCCTTGTTCTGTGACAACACGGGCCGTTGGCGGCGTCAGGTCTAGCAAGCGTTCAAGGGCTTTGGATGAGCGTTGGCGAGCTCGTTGTTCTAAGGCATGACCTAGGTTAATAAGACCGATGATCATGGCACTGGCTTCATAATAAAGGTGTCTGGCTTGGTCTGGGAACCATTCAGGCCAAATATTGACTACAATAGAATAGAGCCAAGCCGCCCCTGTTCCTAGCGCGACTAAGGTGTCCATGGTCGCACTGCCATTTTTTAGGCTTTGCCATGCATTTCGATAAAAGTGCCCACCTGCAAATACCATGACCGCAAGGGTTAATACACCAATGGTGAGCCAAATGGTATGGTTTTGCTCAGTCAGCACCATGTTATCGCCCATCATCCCCCACACCATCACAGGGATACCAAGGGCAAGTGCTAATGCTGATTGCCAGCGGAAGCGGCGCATATTGGTTTGCGCGACCTCCTGTTGGCGCTCTCGGCGTTTAGCTTCATCTTGAATGATTTCCGCGCCATAACCTGCTTTAACAACCGCGGCGATTAAATCATTCGGCTCAGCAGTTCCGGTGACTAAAGCACTGCGCTCAGCTAAGTTGACACGTGCATTTTCAACGCCTGGTACGCTATTTAAGGCTTTTTGGACTTTGTTGACACAACTGGCACAGGTCATGCCATCAAGCAGTAACTGCACACTGTCATCCATTGGGCTAATTTCAGGTTGTTCACCTAAATCAGACTCTTGTGCCGGGATCTCACAGATTGCCGCTGAATCAGCTTCCGGCTGTTCAGTTATGGTACTCAGCGGCTCAGTTTTTGGGTGAGATTCACCCACAGTTGCTTGGTAGCCAGCGGCTTGAACCGCAGCAATTAGGGATTCTGCGGATGCCATACCACGGACAACAGCGGTTTGGGTATCGACAGTTGCACTTTCAACACCATCAACTGCTTCTAGCGCTTGCTGTGTTTTAGCGGCACATTTCATGCAACTTAGACCCGAAAGGGCTAAAGTGATCGCTTTTGTTTGAGCTAGTTCTGCGTTGTAACCCGCTTGTTGAACGGCAGCGATTAACGTTTGCGCATCCGCAGTGCCATATACCTTGGCGCTAGTCGTATCGACAACAGCAGTGGCGACACCGTCAACCTCTTCGAGTGCTTTTTGTGTTTTACCCGCACATTTCATACAATTGAGGCCAGAAAGTTGTAATTCGATATCTGGGGCTGTAGCCACTTCAGCTTCATAACCTGCGTCAACGATGGTTTTAATTAAATCAGCCACATTGGCATCACTTTCCATCACGGCATAATCGATAGTGACTTTTAAGTTAGTGACATCACCGCGCCCTTCGAGCGCTTTAGTGACTGAGCCGACACAGTGCATGCAGCTTAGCCCCTGTAATTTTAAAATAATCATGTTACTCATTTTGCAGCCTCCAAAACCCGTTTGATGTATTGGGTCTATAACTTTATCTACAATTAGGTCTATAATTCGACAATGAACAAAGGTTACACCTTCCAGCAAGGTTAAGGTCAAGAGGAATTATGAATATTAGTGAAATTGCCAAAAAAACGGGGCTAACTGCAAAAGCTATTCGTTTTTATGAAGACAAAGGGCTAATTACACCACCTGAAAGAGGGGAAAATAGCTACCGTTATTATCAGGAGTGCCATCTAAACGAACTCGTGTTGCTAAAACAGGCAAAAGATGTGGGTTTTACCTTGGATGAATGTGGCGAACTATTAGGTTTATTTCGCAACCCAACCCGACATAGTGCTGATGTAAAGACGACAACGATAGCTAAGATAAATGAAATAGAGCAGACAATCGTTAAATTGTCTGCCATTCGAGATACATTACAAGAGCTCGTGGACGTATGCCCTGGGGATGATGGCGCAGATTGCCCGATTATTGACCACTTGGCACGTGGGTGTTGTCATCATGAGAAGGTTTAACCTGCAAGGTGATACCGTCTACTGCGATGACCACCACTTCTGTGTTGGCGCTTAATGGCGTGTCGCTATACACGCGCCAACTACCATCTGCAAGGCGTACTCGGCTAAAGCCTTCTTCGGTATCTGACAACAAACGGCCTTTCACACCAATCAGTTGATGACTGATTTGATTGACGTTATCTGCCTTATTTTTTTGCTTGTTCCTCAACCAGTTGCGCCATAACACAGCAGAGACAACGGTAAAAATGGCAAACAAGATCCCTTGCCACTCCCAACCGATGAATGGCAGAGCCCAAACGATAACCCCAACAAGCACCGCAGCAATACCCGACCATAAAAGATAGCCTGCGGTACCAAGAAGTTCACCAATCAGCAATAGCCCACCAAGACACAGCCAAAACCATGCGGGTTGAGCACTGATAAGCTCTATCATTCTTTTACCTGTTTTTTTATGGCACCGGTTTTCTTGCTTTCACCGATTAGCTCAGTAATCCCACCAATTGCGCCCATTAAGTTACTGGCTTCTAATGGCATCATGATGACTTTGCTGTTTTCGGCAGAACCAATACTGGTCAGTGCATCGGTGTATTTTTGCGCCACAAAGTAGTTAATCGCCTGCATATCACCAGCGGCAATCGCTTCAGATACCATTTGTGTTGCTTTTGCTTCCGCTTCCGCAGCTCTTTCGCGTGCTTCGGCTTGTAAAAATGCGGATTGGCGTTCACCTTCAGCTTTGAGAATTTGTGACTGTTTTTCACCTTCAGCTTTTAAAATTGCTGCTTGGCGGATACCTTCAGCCTCAAGAATATCAGCCCGTTTGGTACGTTCAGCTTTCATCTGCGCATTCATCGCACTAATTAATTCTTTTGGTGGCTTCACATCACGAATTTCGATACGGGTAATTTTGACACCCCAAGGGTTAGTTGCTTCATCCACCACGTGTAATAAACGGCTATTAATGGAATCACGTTGCGACAACATTTCGTCTAGTTCCATGGAACCTAATACGGTACGAATATTCGTCATGGTTAAATTTAGTACGGAAAGCTCAAGGTTGCTGACTTCATAGGCCGCACGTACTGGGTCAACGACTTGAATAAAGCAGACCGCATCAATCGTGACGTTGGCATTATCGCGAGAAATAACTTCTTGGGATGGGATATCAAGGACTTGTTCCATCATATTGATACGACGGCCAATTTTGTCCATAAATGGCACAATAATATGCAAGCCTGGTTGTAACGTACGGGTATAGCGGCCGAAGCGCTCAACTGTCCATTGAAAGCCTTGCGGTACTGTTTTAACACAGGTAAAAACAATAACGACAGCGACAAAAATGATAATCGGTATTGCACCAAAGGCGAACAAGTCCATATTTAACCCTTAATTAGTAAAGTAATGAATATACTTGGCGACGGTATTTACTGGCAATGGCATCACCGGTTCCCATGGCAGACATAATATCCATCATGGTTTTTCTCACTGCGCCGTCACCTGCACCCAAGTCGGTACGTAAAAAGCCGAATAACATTTCCAGCGCTTCTTCGTTGCGGTTCACTTCATGCAGTTTTAGGGCTAATTGAACAGCTAACATTGTATTTTGCGGATCTTGATTGAATTCATCTTGCAATTGCTGAATTTCAGGGGTGTCCGCAGCTTGTTTTAATAATTCAATTTGTGCGATTAAACCTTGGTAGCGACTGTCTTTATCCTGTAATGGGACTGCTTCTAAAGTAGCTTGTGCGTCATCAACAAGATTTAAACCGATTTGGGTTTCTGCCAACAATAATGTGATTTCGCTATTTTTTGGGTTCAGCTGATGCGCTTCTTTTAACAATGGTAGCGCTTCTTGTGTTTTACCTTCTGCTATTAATTCAGCGGCTTGTGCTGCTTTCATTTCTTCTGGGCTTGGCAGCACGCGAGATAAAATTTCCAGTACGACCTCTTCGGGTTGTGGCCCTTCAAAGCCATCAACAGGACGACCATTTTGCAACACATACAGGGTAGGGATCGCTTTTAAGCCAAACTGACTGGCGATCATTTGTTCTTCATCACAATTAACTTTAGCTAAAATAAATGACCCTGCGTAGTCGTTGGCAATTTTTTCCAACATAGTACCGAAATCTTGGCAATGAGGGCTACGCGGTGACCAAAAGTAAAACATGACAGGTAAGTTCATTGATTGTTCAATGACTTGGTGTAGGTTGGTTTCGTTAATATCAATTATCTGAGCGTTAGCAAACATAAGAAGTCTCTTTTGAATTTGTTATCAATAGAATTTTTGGGCGATGGTAATAAAATGGGGCTGATTTTGCTTTTTTCAAGCTTTTTTCCCCTGATTTGCCAGTATTTTATCCATTATTTTGTCAGGTAAAATACGCTTTAAGATACGCACAGCGACAGTTAATAACGTGACAGAATAGCGTACTTTTGGGCGCGGGCTTTCTAACGCATGGATCAATTTTTCTACCACATGTTCCGGTGTTAAGGTAAAACGTGAGGCAATACCTGGGTTTTTAACAGGCTTATCTTTTTGAGTTTGTTCAACATTTTGAGTAAATGCTGTATGAATAGGGCCGGGCTCAATTAAGCTTACTTTTACCCCCGTTCCTGCCAACTCTAGGCGTAAGGCATCAGACCATGCTTCCAGTGCGTATTTACTGGCTGCATAAGCGCCACGGCCGGGGGTTGAAATCACCCCCATTACCGAACTGGTTTGGATAATTCGGCCTTCATGGTGCGCGCTCATGGCGGGTAATAGCAAAAAAGTTAACTGGTGAACACCAAAAAAATTAGTGGAAAATTGTGCTTCGAGTTGCTCGCGGCTGACGCTATTTAATGGCCCATACACCCCAAAACCGGCGTTATTGAATAACCCGTAAAGGCGATGATTACAGAGTGTTAGCACCGTTTGAGCCGCTGTTTCTATGCTATCTTTATCATCGAGGTCAAGGGAGACGGTGTCATAACCCTGTTCTTTCAGGCGCAAAATATCACTTTCTTTACGGCAGGCAACAATAACATGGTAGCCACGCAGGCGAAGTGTTTGTGCAGCACAAAAGCCAATACCGCTTGAAGCACCTGTGACTAGGACTGATTTTTTGTTTCGTGCTGATGTTTGCATAACTTTACCTTGGTTTCATGCAACTGAATCTATTTCGGGTATAAAAGAGCGTTTTAATCCCCTTGTTTAACGTCTGTTTTATTGACTAGACGGTAAAATATGTTCAGAAAGTTGTTTTTCCATAAAATCAGCAATGGATGGCTGGGCTTCAACCGTCGGGTGAATACCGTCTTGTTGTATCCATTCAGGCTTAGTTATCACGGTTTCCATATAAAATGGCAGTAATGGAATTTGATTACTTTGCGCCAATTTCGGATAGACTTTTTCGAAACTTGTCGTATAACGTTTTCCATAGTTAGGTGGAATACGAATTTGCATTAAGAGCGGTTTCGCACCGGATTGCACGATTTGCTTAATAATCTGTTGTAAATTAGCTTCAAGTTGTTCTACTGGGAGACCTTGTAAGCCGTCATTTGCACCTAACTCAATCAATACCCAGTTAGGTTTGTTTTGTTCGAGTAACATGGAAAGGCGTTCTAACCCCTGCGCAGAGGTATTCCCACTAATACTACCGTTAATAATAGCAACGGGTGGGGAAAGTTTCTGCCAACGTTCGGCAAGCAAAGTGGCCCAAGCCTGCTCAGCCGGTAGACGGTAGCCTGCACTTAGGCTATCACCTAAGATTAATAGCTTAGTTGACGCAAGTGCGTGCCCACTTGCAGTCAGTAACAGGAGAAATACCAATATATGTCGGCGAATAATATTCTTGAAGTTCATCATCTCATTAAACGTGTTGGCCAAGGTGAACATGAACTGACTATATTGCAAGGTGTTGAGCTAATTGTCGAGTCCGGGCAAACAATTGCTTTAATTGGGGAGTCTGGTTCGGGGAAATCAACCTTGTTAGGGATTATCGCGGGGTTGGATGACGGCTCCAGTGGAACGGTTAATTTATTAGGCCAAGACCTCACTAAAATGGATGAAGAGCAACGGGCACGTTTACGGGCACAAAGTGTCGGTTTTGTGTTCCAATCTTTTATGTTAATCCCAACCTTAAATGCCATTGAAAATGTGCAACTTCCTTCTTTGCTACGTGGCGAATCTGAGTCTGAAAGTTATCAACACGCGGCGAGTTTACTGACTGATTTAGGCTTAAAAGATCGCTTAAAACACATGCCACCACAGTTGTCAGGGGGGGAACAACAACGCGTTGCACTTGCTCGAGCTTTTAATGGCCGCCCTCAGATTTTATTTGCTGATGAACCAACGGGTAACCTCGATCGTCATACAGGGGATAAAATTGCAGATTTATTATTTGCGATGAACAAAGAGCATGGAACAACCTTGATTTTGGTTACTCACGATAACGAGCTAGCTGCGCGTTGCCAACGTCGCTTGCGTTTGGTTGATGGGCAGTTGAGGGAAGAAGCATGATTTGGCGTTGGTTTTGGCGTGAATGGAAAACACCCTCGTTATTGATTGTTTGGCTTGCGCTTACTCTTGCAGTTGCCTGTGTATTGGCTTTAGGGCGAATTAGTGATCGCATTGAAAATAGCATGAGCTACCAAAGCCGTGAGTTGTTAGCGGGGGATTTAGTTTTACGCTCTTCTCATCCAAGCGATCCTACATGGTTACAAGAAGCCCAAAAAGAGGGCTTAGCGCTCAGCCAGCAAATATCATTTTCTACCATGGCTTATGCGACGGAAGATGAAGACGCTCGGCCACAATTGGTGTTAGTGAAAGCCGCAGATAAGGCATATCCATTATATGGCGAGCTTATCACTGAACCCGCTGGGTTAACCCCGACAAAAGGGGAAATATTAGTCGCTCCACGGCTATTAGAATTATTGAACCTCAATGTAGGGGATAACATTGATATCGGAGATGCAACGCTAAAAATCTCGGGTAAATTAATCCAAGAGCCCGATAGCGGATTTAACCCGTTCCAGATTGCACCAAGGGTGTTAATAGCGATTGAAGATGCGCCACTAACAGGGGCTATTCAATTAGGTAGCCGATTAACATATCGCGACATGTTTGCCGGTGATCGTCAGCTGATTGATGCATTTCAACAAAAATATGAGCAAGATCTGCGAAATGATCAGCGTTGGTATACGTTAAGCGAAGATAACGGCGCAGTAGGCAAAACCTTCCAACGGGCTCAACAATTTTTATTGTTGTCAGTGTTATTAACACTGCTGCTAGCCATTGCTGCGGTCGTGGTTTCAATGACGCATTATTGCCGCAGCCGTCATCAACTAATCGCAGTATTAAAAACTCTAGGAGCAGGGCGTAGCGCATTACGTCAGTGGATTATTGGGCAGTGGTTAGTGATTTTAATCGCTGCGGCTTTACTCGGCTCATTATTAGGTTTGGCTTTTGAAGGCATTTTAATGCAAATCTTAGGGGCTATGTTGCCGAAGGAATTGCCACCTGCGAGTTTAATGCCTTGGGTTTGGGCAATCGGTACATTATTCATTATTGCTATTATTGTTGGCAGTCGCCCTTATTACCAACTGATGGCAACCCAGCCTTCAAGGGTATTACGTGAAGATGCCAAATCACCCGTTTGGCCGCTGTATTATTATCTGCCAATTGTTATTTTAATTGTGGTTGGTGGGTTATTTATTTTTGCTGGTGTCAATCCTCTGTTATGGTCAATTTTGGCGGGTATTGTCGTGGTGGCCATTCTACTTGCGCTGATTGGTTGGGTAGGCTTATGGGGGCTACGCCATATTAAGTTCCGCCAATTAAGTTTGCGTTTATCCGTTAGTCGCCTATTGCGTCAGCCGTTACAAACCATCACACAAATGAGTGCATTTTCGCTGTCATTTATGTTGTTGGCGCTGCTAATTTTAGTGCGTGGTGATTTACTTGATCGCTGGCAGCAACAATTACCTGCAGATAGCCCGAACTATTTCTTGATTAATATGAACCAGTCACAGCTTGAGCCTGTCACCAAGCTCTTGGCTGAGTTTGACGTTAAACCAACAGAGTTCAACCCTGTGGTGTTAGCGCGTCTAACCGATATTAATGACCAGTCAGCGATTGAATGGGCAGATCAACGTGATCCAAATAATAATACGGTGCGACGTGAATTGAGCCTAACTTGGCAATCTGATCTAGCGCCAGCTAATGTGGTTGACGAAGGGACATGGCCACCGAAAGCGGGAGAAGTTTCGATAGAACAAACGGTTGTTAAAGAGCTCGGATTGAAATTAGGCGATAAACTAACATTTAACGCTGGGGCTCAGGTCTTTAGTGCAACAGTCAGTAGTATTCGTACGGTTGATTGGGAGAGCCTGCGACCGAACTTCTATTTTATTTTCTCTGAAGAAAGTCTTTCTCAAATGCCAGCTACTTGGCTGAGCAGTTTCCACTATGAAGGGGATGGGCAGCTATTGACGCAACTTAGCCGCCATTACCCGACAATTAATGTGCTCGACACTGGTGCAATTATTACCCAAATTCAGCAAATTCTTCAGCAAGTTAGCCAAGCTCTTGAAGTGATGGTGGTACTGGTTATTTTCTGTGGGTTATTGCTATTATTGGCTCAAATTCAAGTGGGTATGAGCCAACGAGAGCGAGAGCTCGTAGTATATAGAACGCTAGGCGCCAGTAAAAAATTAATGCGTAGAACGTTATGGAGCGAATTTGCATTACTTGGCTTAATGGCCGGGCTTGCCGCAGCTTTTGGAGCAGAAATTGCATTATGGCTGTTGCAAAGTAAAGTGTTTGATTTCCCATGGCAGCCTGAATGGCGTATGTGGGTATTATTGCCTTTGTGCGCGGCAATTTTATTGTCTATTTGCGGTGGGTGGTTAGGACTGCGTTTATTAGGGACGGGTAATCAGCACCGTCGTTTACCTAATAGTTAAATACTCGTCATACTTCGAGTTGCAGCGTTGTTGACTGCGTTCAGCTAGCCGAATCACATACTTATGTATGCTCATCGGTCTATCTTCACTTGTCGCCTAGCTGCAACTCGAATTATTTAGAGTATGGTGGTATTAGGAAAATATCTTAATACCAATATTTATTGAACATGATAAAAAATAACCTGTTTTTCAGTAAAATAACTGTCTCCAATCTTTCATAAAAGCTTCATTCATCGACGTTATGATTCCGCCATCAATTATTGATAGCCTTAAAATGGAAACATAACAATGCAGAATAACTATTCTATTAAACGTAAACTGGGCTCGTTATCTTTATTGGCTAGTTTAATTTCATTTAGCATCACTGGGTTTGCTCAACAAGAAGTACCAGCAACATTGGCGGGTCACTCCATTCTTCCGGTTAATTCCACTGTCGCTACACCTGAAAATGCACCTTCAGACATGCAAGTGAGTGGTAAATTTACCACAGGCGCTCGTGTAGATAGTTTAGGGAAAATGGAAGGTAAATCTGCAGATCGCCCAACGGGAATGCACATTCCAATTAAAGGCCAACCACGTCAAGGGCACTCGGGTATCAAACGCATGGCGGATGGTACTTACTGGGTTTTAACTGATAATGGATTTGGCAACAAAGTAAACTCCCCTGACTCTATGTTGTATGTCACTCAATATGATATTGATTTTCAAACGGGTAATACGACACCATTAAAAACGGTTTTCTTCCATGACCCCGATAAAATTATCCCTTTCCATATTACGAATGAAAGTACAAAAGAACGCTATTTAACAGGCAGTGATTTTGATCCTGAAAGCTTTCAATTTGCGGATGGTGCTTTATGGGTTGGTGATGAGTTTGGCCCTTACTTAATCAAAATAGATTTGGATGGCAAGGTATTAGCCTTGTTTGAAACGCAAGTAGATGGAAAGAAAGTCGTTTCTCCGGATCACTACCAAATCACCACACCAGGTAAACCCACAGATAAAGTGACTTTCCAAGTCAACCGTTCGAAAGGTTTTGAAGGCATGGCGTCATCGCCAGACGGTTCTAAGCTCTATCCAATGCTAGAAGGGGCGATTTGGCTTGATGGCAAACAAGATTATGAAAATGTTGATGGCAAACGTGCAGCACGTATTCTTGAATTTGATGTGAAAAAGCAAGATTGGACTGGCAGAAGTTGGTTATATGTCTTTGAAGATAACCAAAACGCCATTGGTGATTTTAATCTTATTGATGATACTCACGGCCTAATCATTGAGCGTGATAATGGTGAAGGTACAGCAGATAAAGCCTGCACGGCGGGAAGCAGTAATACTGAAAGTTGTTTTAGTAATTTAGCTAAATTCAAGCGTGTTTATCGTATTGAATTTTCAGATAACAACATAGGCAAACCAGTAGATAAGCAGGCTTATATTGATTTAATGAATATCAAAGACCCGAACAATATGGCAAGAAAACCCTTAAATGACGGGGTATTTACCTTCCCATTCTTTACCATAGAGAACGTTGATGTAGTTGATAGCGAACACATTATTGTTGGCAATGACAATAACTACCCGTTCTCATCCAGTCGTGAACCAAATAAAGCGGATGATAACGAATTTATCTTATTAAAAGTTCCTGAGCTGTTAAAACCGTAATTGATTTTGCGCCACATTTTGATTTTTTGGTGGCGCAAATAAGCGATATGTATTGATCCAATATCTGGTCTTAAACTTATTTTCCCTTTGGTTTTAATTTTTCCCGAGCTAAGTACTCGGGATTTTTTATTTGTGATTAAGTGCAGGGGGCTTCATCATCAAAGTAAGACCTAAAATCACGACAACAGGCGCAGCAATAATCAAAAATGCAGGGGTGAAACTCCCTGTGAAATCTTTTATTGCACCAGCAATAAAAGGCGCTAAACAAGCAACGGTTGAAATTAAATTCACCACAGAGAATAGTTCTAGGTATGGGCCTCGGCCAAAATAATTTGAAAGCAAAACACTTGATGCCAAAAAAGTCATGCCGTAGCCAATGCCAACGCATAACACAAACAAGATTAGCCATAGCCATGAGGTGGCAATACTGAGGAAGATAACACCTAATACCATGGTAATTAGGCTACCAATTAATAGTTTCTTTGGTTCTAGCCATTCCCCAGCGGCTCCACCAATAAGTCTTGAGAATGCATTAACAAATGCCATTGTACTTAACAATGAAATCGCCACGGTCATGCCAAAACCACGCTCTTCAATATGGGCAACAGCAAAGCTATTAACGGTAATACCACACCATAAAAATGAGGTATAAGTTGCAGCAATTAAGTAAAACTGCCATGTACGTAGTGCTCTGCCGACTGTCCATACTTCTGGAGTGCGATAAATGGGTTTACTCGCATCACTCACTTGTTTTTGCATCACTTTTTTTGCGTGTTCTTGTTCTTGTTTACCTTCACGCAGCATAAAAATAGTGATTAACGTGACAATGCTCAGATAAACGGCGCATAGAACCCAATGCATACGCCAAGAGCCTAACTGGTTTGAGGCATAAAAGTAAATCCAAGGGCCTGCAACGCCTCCCAAACCCCCGATGGTGAAATATAACCCAAAGGCAAGGGATTGCTTTTCAAATAACCGTGAAAGTACGTAAGTCCCAGGAACTGTGGCAAGTAAGGTGAAACCAATGCCAATTAATGCGGTGCCTAAAAAATAGGTGCTGATGGCTTGTGTGGAATAAAGGCTATAAAAGCCCGCAACAAAGACACTGGTACCTAGCAATAAAGTGGCCCGTACACCGACTTTACGGATCAGCAGAGAAGGGAGAAAGCTCGCAAGCCCGCAAGTTAAGCCCAGTAGCGTAAAACCAAATCCAGCCTCACTCCAACTCCATTTGAGCTCACTTATCATCTCAGGTAAAACCACACCCAGAGATGTAAAGGTGGTTGCAGTGGCTAAAAAATAAACCAGCCCTAATAGAACAAGAATGCACCACTGATAAAACGGACTAAAAGGCTGCGAGGACATATTGACTCCAGTAATGCCGCACACCTTAAATCAGGATATTTGTTTTCTGGATGACGGCGTAAATAGCATAATGCCCGAAAATAGGTTCGGGCATCGAATAGGGCTATTTTCCCTATTTATTGGTGAGAGTACCAGTCTAATTTTGCATTTGCCCACTCAATGCCACTTTTGTACTCATTTGGTAAAAGTGGAACTAAAGCAGTAAGTGTTGCAGACAATTGATTGCAGTCGCGATGAGAAAGGTTTAAATGGCCCACTTTCCGAGCAGGGCGCACCTCTTTTTCATACCAGTGAAGGTGAACTAGGGGTAAGTTTAACCAGTTTATATTTACATCAGTACCAATTAAATTGACCATAACAGCAGGGCTATAGACTTCAGGTGATGGCATTGGCAGGTTTAAAATGGCACGTAGATGTAACTCAAATTGGCTAATGGATGCACCATTTTGTGTCCAATGGCCGCTATTATGTACGCGAGGCGCAATTTCGTTAATCAGTAGGTTATCGCCCACGACAAAACACTCCATTGCCATCACACCAATATAACCTAACTCATCCATGACTGCGCTGAGCATGGCTTGAGCTTGTTCCTGTTGCGGGTTAGTTGACTTAGGGAAGGCTACACTGGTCCGCAAAATACCTTCTTGGTGCAAATTATGGGTAATCGGGTAAAAAACGGATTTTCCCTCTAAATTTCGGGCCCCAATGACAGACACTTCCGCGTCAAAAGGGATGCCTTGTTCAACGATACATTCACCGTAAATTTCAGCGGGTAAGTCTTTTTCATCACCAGGGCGAACACGCCATTGACCACGCCCGTCGTAGCCGCCAGTTCTGCGTTTTACAATGAGGAAATCGCCTAAAGTTGCAAATAATTCAGGCCATTGTTCAGGGGATTCTAATAATGCCCAAGGTGCAGTGGAAAGTTGCAAACTATCAAATAAACTTTTTTGTGGGAACCTATCCGCTAAACGTGGAAAAATATCACGGTTAATAAAGGCATTATGGCGAGCTAATTCTTTTGTCAAAGGTGTTTCTGGCCAGCGTTCAATTTCAGCGGTGATGACGCTTTGCTGATAAGGAACGGCTTCCGGCTCTGCATCAAGCCCAACAGGAAAAACGGCGATACCTAATGGCTCACCCGCTTGACGCAGCATGCGACCTAGTTGGCCATTACCAAGCACACAAACGGGTTTCATTATGCTTCCCTCGGGTCTGGGTTGTTTAGCACATCATTGGTTTGTGCTTCACGCCACGCGGCAAGGCGGTTGAAAATAGCAGTATCACTTATTGCTAATACCTGAGCGGCTAACAGCGCTGCGTTTGCTGCACCTGCTTTACCGATTGCTAGTGTGCCGACAGGGATGCCTTTAGGCATTTGAACGATGGAGTATAGGCTGTCGACACCACTGAGAGCAGCGCTTTGTACTGGTACACCAAAGACAGGCACTAAGGTTTTTGCAGCTAACATACCCGGTAGATGAGCGGCACCACCAGCGCCTGCAATAATCACATCAACCCCATTTTTTTTCGCATTTTCAGCAAAGGAAAATAATTTATCTGGGGTGCGGTGTGCAGAGACGATTTCGACATGAAAAGGGATTTGGAGTTCAGTTAATACATCAGCAGCGTGCTGCATTGTCGTCCAATCGCTTTTCGAACCCATAACAATGGCGATTTTTGCCGCAGATTGAGCAGAAACTTGGGCAGTCATTTGGTGCTTTCCTGTAGTGAAAAAAACATGACCCTAAGATGGGGAAATTGAATTAAGGTGATCATATCACGGTAATGCAGTCAGGAAAACGTTTGCGTGATTAATAATTAAGCAAACGAGTCGTGTATGCGATGAGAAATTCTGGGGCTAATTAAAATTACTCGAATGGAAAGAAAATAAGTTCAATGCCTTGCTCGCTAATGACAAAAGCAGAACCTTCATCGTGCCATGCACCTAATACACCTCGATAATGCAATTCACCACCGATATTCACCTCATGAATGGCAGGGCGGTGAGTATGACCATGGATCATCCATTGCGCTTGGTGCCTTTGTAATGCATCAATAACGGCTTGCGAATTGACGTCCATAATCGACTCGGCTTTCATGCTGCTTGCATATTGGCTATTTTGTCGCATTTTTTGCGCGATACGGCGACGCACAAAGAGGGGGAGCAGCAAAAACAACCGTTGGACCCAAGGAGTATGAACTTTTTTACGGTAATTTTGATAGGCGGCATCGTCTATACATAATGTATCACCATGCAAAATTAAAATACGTTTACCATAAAGTTCGAGCAATGTTTCTTGCGGTAATAGGGTCATGCCACACTGTTTCGCATAGCGTTTACCGATTAAAAAATCCCGATTTCCATGAATGAAATAACAGGGTATTCCGCGATCTGTAAGCTGTTTTAGTTCGTTGGCAACTTGTTGATGTAGCGGGTTGTTGTCATCATCGCCCACCCAATAATTGAAAAAATCGCCGAGAATATACAGGCTTTCGGCATGGATGGCTTGCTGTTGAATAAAGTTGATAAAACCGGCGGTGATCGCCGGTTCATCTTCACTTAAATGCAAATCTGCAATGATGTAAGTGGACATGCGTCAGGTTTACTCGCTGACAGTCACTTTTTCAATGATAACGTCTTCACGTGGAACATCTTGGTGGAAACCGCTACGGCCAGTTGAGACACCTTTGATTTTGTCAACAACGTCCATACCTTCAACCACTTCAGCAAATACACAGTAGCCCCAGCCATCTGGACGTTCTGAACGGAAGTTTAAGAAGTCGTTGTCAGCAACGTTGATAAAGAACTGTGCTGTTGCTGAATGAGGGTCGTTAGTACGAGCCATCGCTAAGGTACCACGGCTGTTTTTTAAACCGTTGTTAGCTTCGTTTTTGATAGGTGCTTTAGTGTTTTTTTGTTCCATGCCCGGCTCAAAACCACCGCCTTGGATCATGAAACCATTAATAACACGATGGAAAATGGTATTATTGTAAAAACCTTCACGGCAGTAAGTTAAAAAGTTTTCGACTGTAACGGGGGCTTTATCGTCAAACGTTTTGATAACAATATCACCGTGATTGGTATGAAATGTAACCATAATAGCTATCCTGAATAATTGTTTTTTGTGCGCTAACTTGCGAAAGCGTTGAGATCAGCACGTTTATATCACAGATAAAACCTGACTTGAAGCGGAAGGAAGCTTAGCGGGTAGTTTATAGCATAATAGGTGTGTATTAAACCCAATGAATAAACTGAAAAGGAAGCGGGGTAAACCCTTGCATTCTTAAGGTGATCGGGGTTCAATAACATGATATTTTATCGGTAGAAATCGATAATCATTTTTCAAATAAATGGAAAAGTTCAGATGCTACAAATTTTTAATACACTAAGTCGTCAAAAAGAAGAGTTTAAGCCCATCCACGCAGGGAAGATTGGGATGTATGTGTGTGGCATCACTATCTACGACTTGTGTCATATCGGCCACGGCCGTACATTTGTGGCATTTGATGCAATTAGCCGCTATTTGCGTTATTTGGGTTACGACTTAAATTATGTGCGCAACGTCACCGATATTGACGATAAAATCATTAAACGTGCAGCAGAAAATAATGAAAGCGTCGAAGAGCTAACAACGCGTATGCTGGCTGAAATGCATAAAGATTTCGATGCATTGAATATTTTACGCCCTGATAGCGAACCACGAGCAACGCGTCATATTGGTGAAATTATTGAATTAACCCAAAGCTTGATTGAGCGTGGTCATGCTTATGTCGCTGCGAATGGCGATGTCATGTTTGAGGTGAAAACCGACCCAAATTATGGCCTGTTATCCCGCCAAGATTTAGAGCAGTTGCAAGCAGGTGCTCGCGTCGAAGTGGCTGATGTAAAACGTAATCCAATGGACTTCGTCTTGTGGAAAATGTCTAAAGAAGGCGAACCAAGCTGGGAATCCCCATGGGGCTTAGGCCGTCCAGGTTGGCACATTGAATGTTCGGCAATGAACAGTAAAACATTAGGCAACCATTTTGATATTCACGGTGGCGGCTCAGATTTAATGTTTCCACACCATGAAAATGAAATCGCACAATCTACCTGTGCTCATGATGGCCCTTATGTGAATTACTGGATGCACTCCGGTATGGTCATGGTTGATAGAGAGAAAATGTCTAAGTCTCTCAATAATTTCTTCACTATTCGTGACGTACTTGAGTATTACGATGCAGAAACAGTGCGTTATTTTCTGTTATCAGGCCATTATCGTAGCCAACTTAACTACACAGAAGAAAACTTGAAACAGGCGCGCACTGCACTTGAGCGTATGTATACGGCATTGCGCGGTACCGATAAATCGGCAGTTCCTGCTGGTGGTGATGAATTTAAAGCACGTTTCATTGAGGCGATGAATGACGACTTTAACACACCAGAAGCTTATTCCGTGTTGTTTGACATGGTACGTGAAGTTAACCGTCTGAAATCAGAAGATATATCAGCGGCCAATGCGATGGCGGCACAACTTCGTGAACTGGCTGGCGTTCTTGGTTTGTTAGAACAAGACCCAGAAAGTTTCTTAAAAGGCGGCGCACAGACTGAAGATGATGCGGAAGTGGCAAAAATCGAGGCATTAATTCAACAACGCCTAGATGCGCGTCAAAATAAAGATTGGGCGCAAGCAGATGCGGCTCGTGATGAGCTGACAGCTATGGGGGTTGTGCTTGAGGATGGGGCTACTGGTACTACGTGGCGTCGCAAATAATACGCGTCATATTTCGTGCTGTGGCGGTGTTGCCATCACTTGGCTACTTGGGTCACATACTTTTGTATGCTCCCCAAGTTATCCGCGTTCGGCGCCTAGCCACAACACGAACTATTTAGCGTATTAATAAGAGTCATATTCATACTGTGGTGGTGTTGCCATCACTTGGCTGCTTGGGCCACATACTTTTGTATGCTCCCCAAGTTATCCACGTTCGGCGCCTAGCCACAACACGAACTATTTAGCGTATTAATAAGAGTCATATTCATACTGTGGCGGTGTTGCCATCACTTGGCTACTTGGGTCACATACTTTTGTATGCTCCCCAAGTTATCCTTTCGAGTACTGATGGACTTAAAAAATCCTGCATATTTAAACGGTTAAATATTGATATTTAACCGTTTTTTATTTTTAGTGTGAAATAAAAGCCCCCCAGTTAAGGGGGGAATAAGACTACCAACAGGGACTAGGAATGGAACTTAAATCTGAGCGATTAAGCGATACTTGCCATTTCTTGTTGAGCTTCTTTGGGCGTTGCTTTTTTGACAATGGCATAAAGCACACCAGAAACCACCGTACCAGCTACTATCGCGAATAAATACATCAATACATGATTAATAGCTCCGGGTATTAACAGCACAAATAAACCACCGTGAGGTGCCATCAACTGAATACCAAAGTACATGGATAGCGCCCCAGTTATTGCACCACCAATGATACAAACAGGAAGAACACGGATAGGGTCTTTGGCGGCAAACGGAATAGCACCTTCTGAAATAAAACATAAACCGAGAAC
Source organism: Providencia rettgeri (assembly GCA_900455085.1). Taxonomy (NCBI): domain Bacteria; kingdom Pseudomonadati; phylum Pseudomonadota; class Gammaproteobacteria; order Enterobacterales; family Morganellaceae; genus Providencia; species Providencia rettgeri. The sequence goes on from UGTZ01000001.1 coordinate 1,259,629, forward strand.
AAAAGAGGCTTTACCTGCTTCGCGTTCAGCGGGAACAAATTTATGTCTCGCTATTAATGTGGCAATCCCCATTGCCAATGGCGGCACCATACCTGCAGCCATAATCGCTGCCATTGGTGCGTAGGTTTGTGAACTTAATAGGCCGACACCAAAGGCGTAAGCAGCTTTGTTGACCGGGCCTCCCATATCCGTACACATCATGGCACCCAATATTGCACCTAAGATCACTGCATTGGTGGTTCCCATGGTATTTAGCCAGTTAGTTAACCAGTCCATCAACCACGCTACAGGGTGACCAATCACATAGATCATGGCTAAACCGGTAAATAAAGTCGAAATCAATGGCACGATTAAAATCGGTTTTAACGCTTCCATTGTTTGCGGTAATTTTAATCGAGTGCTAATAAAGTGAGCACTGTAGCCCGCAAGGAAACCGGAAATGATCCCGCCTAAAAAACCTGCACCTAAGGTGGTCGCAAGTACCCCACCGACTAAACCCGGGGTTAGCCCTGTTCTGTCAGCAATGGAATAGGCGATATAACCCGATAGTACAGGCACCATTAATGCAAGGGCTGTTTGCCCACCAATTAGGCTAAGCGCCCAGGCCAGAGAGCCTTCTACATTGGATGCCTCTAAACCAAAAGCAAATGAAAGTGCAGTACACAATCCTCCTGCCACAACCATCGGGAGCATATAAGACACACCTGTGAGTAAGTGCTTATAGACTCCGCGTTTTTCGTTGGATTGGCTTGATTGTGATGAGTTTTTGCCATTTTGTGGCGAAAATGTACTCGCCTCCTTTATCGCTCTATCTAATTCCTGTGCTGTTTTCTTCAATGCTGCACTGGTAGAGGTGCGGTACATTGGCTTTCCCGCAAATTTATCCACATTGACTTCGATATCAGCAGCGACAATGACTAAATCAGCTTGTGCAATTTCTTCTGGTGTAATTTCATTTCCAACCCCTACAGAACCACGGGTTTCTACTTTGATATTCCAGCCTCGTTTTTTTGCTTCAGCTTCAAGTGCTTCTGCGGACATATAAGTGTGAGCAACCCCTGTAGGGCAAGCTGTAACGGCTAATATAGAGAAAGTTTTTGTGTGCTGCGGTTCGGCAATTTGTTGTTCACAAAGTGTGGCTTCATTAATTGCTGATGTCAGGAATTCAGCAGGTTGCCTAACAGCGACATCGGGGTGGCCGAAATAGATTTTTTTGTCTGCACAATTGAAATCTTCAGGCAACTGAGTGTCGAAACAAATCACAATATCTGCATCAGTAATTTGTTCAGTAAAGGTGATATTTTGTAAGGCAGATACATTTTTTAAGGCATCGATGGCTAGCCAGCAAATAGCAGGGCCTTGCTGGTGGCTTGGAGCGATTAATATTTTCATGTTTTTCATCCTCATTGAGCCGTAAACGGTTGTAAGTCAACCTTTGTCATCATATGTGCAAGTTGCGCTCGGTCTGTGATACCGACATTGGGTTGGGAGACTGCAAGTGCAGAAATAGCAGTAGCTAAGCGTAGTGTGTGCTCACTTGTCTGCCTCATCATTAGCCCGTAAATTAACCCTCCTACCATTGAGTCCCCTGCGCCAACGGTGCTGATAACGTCACATTCAGGTGGTTTAGCAAACCAAGCGCCTGATGAATTGACCCACATGGCACCTTTTTCGCCTAAAGAAACCACCACATGGGCAATACCTTGTTCGCGAAGTTGATTTGCGGCATCAACAATATCTTGATGAGTGGGAAGAGGTTTTCCTGCCCAAATTTCAAGTTCACGATGATTCGGTTTTACTAACCAAGGAGAAGCTTTGAGTCCAGCAACAAAAGCTTCACGGCTACTATCAAAAATGACACACATGCATTGTTCTCTAAGGCGTAACATCCATTGAGTAAAATCATTCAAATCAATACCTTGTGGTAAACTTCCACTGACGCAAATCATATCAAACTGGCCCGCCCAACTGAGTGAATCGGTGACGAAACGCTGCCAATCCGCTTTAGTGACACTGAAGCCCGAGAAGTTAAAATCGGTAACTTCGCCGGTGTGCTCAGTCAGTTTTACATTGATACGGGTGCGGCCTTCCACAACTTGAAAGCGGTTAGCTATTCCTGTTTCACTGAAAGCTTTTTGGAAACCATCTTGGTTTTCTTTGCCTAAAAAGCCACCAACAGTGACATCAATTCCTAAGTTTTTTAGCACTTTAGCTACATTTATGCCTTTTCCAGCAGCATGAAGCCCTGCAGTTTTGACTAAATTCACATCACCTCGATGAATATCAGGTAATAACCCAACCAAATCATAGGCGGGGTTTAGCGTGATAGTTGCGACTCTTCTGCTCATGCGATTTTTTCTCCAAGTCCTGAATTAATTGCCTCGCCAATGGTAACGATAGCTTCTTGTGCATCTGTACCTTCTGCGTGAATTCGTAAACGGTGCCCACATTTAGCGCCTAAACTGACGATTTTCATTAAGCTGCGACCATTTACGGGAGTCGCAGTACCATCAAGATTACTCACAGTAATAGTGCTTTCGAACTGCTTAATGGTGGTGACTAACTGGGTGCTCGGGCGCGTATGTAGCCCATGTGGATTAAGAACGGTGAAGTCCTGAGTGATTCCGGATGTACTTGATGATTCACTTTCCGTGTGTGAATCTTCACTACGCAATAAATTAATTAAATTGTTAACGTTATCAGTGTTGTTAATTAGATTTAATTCTTTATTTTTCAATATATTATTTATTTTAAGTAAAAAAGTTTCTATCTGATAATTAGCGTAAGAGAGAGTGATTAGGGCATTGACTGGGTTACCTTGAAAGCTAAATGGTTTTTTTACGGTCGTTATCGCAATCGCATTCTGAATATTTCCAATAGGGCTATCACTTAACCAAATACCTTGACCTAAATACGAAGGTGTTTGGGTGAGAACTTGGGTAATAAAGTCGGTACTAACAGCTTGGGCATTTTGTAAGTTAATAATATTCTGTATTTTTAATGTGTTTATATTATCAACTTGAGCACTAACAGTGACCATTGAGTCATCAAGTTTCACTGGTTGGGTTTGACGTTCACCCATTAGAATTTGCTTTAAGGCTTCAGGGGTGTCAGCTTTGGCCATCGCGTCAGCAGTGTGCTCATCACTGATAATGTGGGTTAACTGGCGAAGTAATTCGAGATGTTCATTGGATTGAGCTGCAATGCCAATAACAATATAAGCAGTTTGGTTATCACCCCAATCAATACCATTAGGGAATTGGAAAACAGCAAAACCTGTTTTCAACACTTGGTCTCTTGTCTGCGTTGTCCCGTGTGGGATTGCGATACCATTTCCCAAAAAGGTGGGAGCTTGGGTTTCTCGGTTAAGCATTCCTTGTGCGTAACCGCTTTTTGCATAACCTGCATTTTCGAGAGCCTTAGCGACTTGTTCTATTGCATTTTTTTTATCAGATGCAGCAGCTGCAAGGTGGATATCGCTTATTGGTAAGTTAAACATAATTTCTCCTGATTATTATTTATTGCCGGATCAGCCAGAAGACTTGCAAGCGGATCTGATTGTTTGTTAATCATGTTATCGTTAACAAGGTTAGCTGAATCGTTTAGTCTTGTCTATGTCGCTAAGGTACGAAATACAAAAAATGAGAGCTAAGTTAAATTTTTTAAGGGGAGGAACTGAGTGTGTTTTATCTGCCTTATGACAAAGCTGAAGTAATTGCTGAAGCTTTTTGTTTTTGTAAACCAATAAGTTAAATTATCAATATGTTTGGTTATTTGAATGTTTAATACACTAAATATGGCTAAAGAAAAAATCTTCTAAAACCTCAAAAGAGCTTTGGTCGTTTTACAATAAATCGGATTATTTTGAACAAAGGGGGAGAGGGAGGTGGTTATTTATTATGCAAAGGGAGGTAAGCTGAAATTTTTCAGCTTACCTAAATGTATTATTCTACAACTTTAATTTTTTGGCTGCCCATTGAAACGATTTTACCCGCGACAATTTTACAGCGTTTACGTGTTTCGACCACACCGTCAACTTCAACTAAGCCATCTGCAATCATGGCTTTTGCCATTGCACCGCTTTCCGCCCAGCCTTCAATTTTTAGCAAATCACACAGTTCGACGTGTGGGTGCCCATTTAAATTGAATATATCCATGATTACTCCAAAATTACATTAAATATCGTGGTACTCTTCACATGCTTGAAGGGTGTTTTGAATTAAAGTCGCAACGGTCATTGGGCCAACACCACCAGGCACTGGGGTGATCCAAGCTGCGTTTTTCGCGGCTTCGTCAAAATCGACATCTCCTGTGACTTTGCCGCTATCTAAGCGGTTGATACCGACATCGACCACAATCGCGCCAGGTTTAATCCATTCACCAGGAATAAAATTGGGTTTCCCCACTGCGACAACAACTAAATCAGCATGGCGAACGTGGTGTTCTAAATCTTTGGTAAAGCGATGCGTTACTGTTGTAGTGCAACCCGCTAGCAGAAGCTCTAAGCTCATTGGACGACCAACAATATTGGATGCGCCAATAATTACAGCGTTTAAACCATAAGTGTTGATACCGCAGCGCTCAAGTAGAGTAACAATCCCTTTGGGGGTGCATGGGCGAAGGCGCGGCGCACGTTGGCACAAGCGGCCGACATTATACGGATGAAAACCATCAACGTCTTTGTCTGGATGAATACGCTCAATAACTTTGACGTTATCAATCCCCGCAGGTAATGGTAGTTGAACTAAAATTCCATCAATTTCAGTATCTTGATTTAAATCATCAATCAGTTTGAGTAATTCAGCTTCTGTTGTTGTATCTGGCAAATCATAAGAACGTGAAATAAAACCGACTTCTTCACAAGCACGGCGTTTGCTGCCGACATAGATTTGTGACGCGGGGTTAGCGCCAACTAAAATCACAGCAAGCCCAGGGGCGCGTTTTCCTTGTTCTAAACGTAATTGTACTTTTTGAGCAACTTCTTGCCTAATTGTCTGCGCAATCGTTTTCCCATCAATAATTTTTGCTAACATCTGTAACTTAATCCATATATGAGACACGGTAATGTCTCTATTTTGTCAGAAGTTAACGTCATTGTCAGTTCAAACTATTACATAAAATGAGCATATAGTTATTTTAGTAGCGAAAAGCCATTGACTCAGCGCGCAGCAACCGTATAATTCAACGCCATCAGCCAGATAGGCTGCCCGCATTATCAATGCGCCCTTAGCTCAGTTGGATAGAGCAACGGCCTTCTAAGCCGTAGGTCACAGGTTCGAATCCTGTAGGGCGTACCATTTCGAAGTCAATGGACATCAACTGATGTCTTTTTTTATGTCTAAAATTCAGTGAATTAGCTGGTTTTTACCTTATAGTCTTCCCAAGTAGCCCTCATGAATACCTACAAACTATTTTTCTATCAGATTAACTTTCTTATAAATGTACTAAGCTCGACCAGTTTGATAGAAATCGATTCTGATAATGCGATATGGGCGTTTCATTTAAATAGGAATTGATAGATGAAATTAAGTACTCAGACCGCGGAGCAAAAATACGTACCTCTCATGTAGTTTCTTTAAAATCGAAAAATCATTGTGATACTAAAGCAGACTTATCCATTTGGCGGTAATAATTAACCGATCTTTATCGGGAGCCATAGATCCAGAAACTAATAAGTGAAAACATAAGGTTATGTTTACATTCGATAACAGTTTATTGATAACCAATCCTATTTTTATAAGCCAGAGAGTTAAAATACCTGAAAATTGCCTTCTCTTACAAAACAGTAATCTTAGATGAAGTAGCTTTGGTGTATTCAATGTCACATTTCGCACATTTATTCGATGAACTCTTGAAAATATTGCCAATAACAAGTGATTGCTTGGCAGTAATTTCAAGGTGATTTTGGATAAGATCACTAGAATGAAAGGGTAGGGGTATTTACGGTAAATGGAATATCGCGACATAAACCCAACAGTGAATATACAGGTGAGGAGTACTTATTGGGAGATCTTTCATGAAACTCTATAGCGAAGATTTTTTTATCACACCACAGCAGCACATTGCGGTTGAACCAAGGGTACCTCAGCCTATTTTTCCTGAGCATACACATGATTTTAGTGAGATTTTTTTGGTGACTCAAGGCGTTGGCCTGCATGTACTTAATGGGCGGCCTTATACATTATGCCCAGGTATGGTGTGTTACATTAAATCCAGCGATTATCACTTATTTGATAATGTCTCTAACCTCAATTTAACTAATGTGTTATATCGTTCAGACTCTGCCTTTACTTATTTAAACAATATCAGTCATTTTTTTCCTGCCGACACTGAAAAAAACATTTCCCATTGGCTATTAAATAAAGAGCATTGCAATAAAGCGCAACAGATTATTGATAAACTTAACGAAAGTGATGGTTCTGACCCTGCTTATACTGAAAGTTTGTTCTTACAGTTAATTATGAACTTGCAAGAGGGACGTTATAACCACGTAGGTGAGGGGAATAATGAACAGCGTATTATTCAGATGTTACGATGGTTGAATGCAAACTTTATGGAAGAAATTGATTGGGAAAGTTTAACCACTCAGTTTTCGGTTTCGCTGCGTACTTTTCATCGATATATGAAAAATAATTTAGGCATATCGCCACAAAATTATTTAATAAAATTAAGGCTATCTGAAGCATATTATCAAATCCGTTTTTCAGAGAAAACTATTACAGATATTGCGCTGGAAAGTGGTTTTAATGATAGTGCGTATTTTTCAACGCGTTTTAAGAGCGAGTATAATTTCACACCTCGTGACCTGCGTCATTGCAGTAATTAACAAAGATCGCCATGATCATCTTTACACTTTTTTGAGGTGACCATGATACAAAAAATTATCACTCTCAACAGCAGCGATTATTTTATTCGAACTGAAAATACCGTGACGGTAGAAAAACGGAATTCTCAGGAAGATTTTATTATTCATAGCCATGATTTTAATGAGTTTGTGATTGTTTTTTCCGGGAATGGCTTACACCATTGGAATGGTGATGATTATCCGATTACGTGTGGTGATCTGTTTTATATTAACGCAGAGGATCGTCATGGCTATCACTCTGTAAATAATTTAAAACTGGTAAATATATTATATAAGCCTAATGAGTTTTTGATTCAACAATCTATTGAAAAGTATGTGCCATTAGACCATCAGCCAGCAATATCTAGGCATTGGAAGCTACCGCCTTCGAGTTTACCAACATTAACGCCAATTATTGAAAAAATAGCATCAGAATGCCAAAAGCCTGATATTCCATCGATTCATCTTTGTGAAGGGTTATTCTTACAACTGGCAATTTATATTTACCGTTTAAGGTATCAGCCTGACCAAGCGCCAATAAGCTTATTACATCAAATGGATCAGCTAATAAACTGTTTAAATTTAAGTATAAATACACCATTTTCATTAGATAATTTTGCTCAGGAACACCAGTTGTCCGCGCGTTCATTACAGCGTTTGTTCAAGTCGAAAACAGGAATGACGGTAATGGAATATCTGCAACAATTACGTCTGTGCCAAGCGACATTATTATTACGTAGTACTTCATTGTCTATCAGTGAAATCGCGGGGCAATGTGGCTATGAGGATAGTAATTATTTTTCGAGTGTTTTCCATAGAAAAATGAATATGACCGCAAGCGCATATCGACGCTGTTTTTTACAGAAAAATAAATTGAGGTAAGTGCTAGCCAAAGACTAGCACTGTCTGGGGGATATTAGTCTAAATAAAATACCGATCTTAACTCATCACTGATAGGGCTGTTGTCAGGGTTTGATGGCATAATATCCGACATATACCTCCACCATTTTTGGCATACTTCCGTTTGTGCAACGCTATCCCAGCGTTCTTGAGATTCAATTTCCACATAGGCGAACAATAAATTTCGCTTGTTATCTAAGAAAATAGAATAGTGATGTGCACCGTGTTCTTTGAGTGTAAGCACTAATTCAGGCCAAATTTCATCGTGTCGGCGCTGGTATTCTTGGTGAGCGTTAGGAGCAACTTGCATCACAAATGCTTTTTTTATCATGATACTGTCCTCTAATAAATCGCTTGATATAATTCAGCGATATCCTCTAATGTTGCATCACGTGGATTACCCCCAGTACACACATCATCAAAGGCGGCTTGAGCAAGGGATGGAATATCCTCTGGTTTCATGCCGATTTCACGCAGTTTTTCAGGAATACCAACGTTCTTGTTTAGCGCAAAGACAGCTGCAATGGCGGTATCTCTGGCTTCTTGAAGTGGTAGGGAGTCTATATTTTTTACGCCCATTGCACGGGCGATATCGCGGTATTTTTCCCCTGTATAATTTGCGTTATACGCCATGATATGGGGCAATAAAATGGCATTGGCGACTCCATGAGGTGTATTGTAAAACGCCCCAAGTGGGTGAGCCATACCATGCACCAACCCTAAACCAACGTTAGAGAAGCCCATTCCAGCCATATATTGTGCAAGAGCCATTGTTTCAACGCCTTGCGGGTCGCCCTTAACGGATTGCCGTAACGAATTGCTGATCAACTCTATGGATTTAAGGTGCAGAGCATCGGTAAGTGCCCAAGCTCCTTTCGTGATATAGCCTTCAATGGCATGAGTGAGGGCATCAACGCCAGTAGCAGCCTTTAAGCTTGCAGGCATGGATGCCATCATTAATGGGTCAATAATGGCTACTATAGGGATACTATGGGGGTCAACACACACAAATTTACGGCACAGTTTGTTGTCCGTGATGACATAGTTAATCGTGACTTCAGCCGCGGTTCCTGCGGTCGTTGGGATGGCGATAATTGGAACCGCTGGGTTTTGGGTTGGAGCGACACCTTCTAAGCTCACCACATCTTCGTACTGTGGGTTATTGATAATAATCCCAATCGCTTTAGCGGTGTCTTGTGGGGAACCACCACCGATAGCGATAAGATAATCTGCATTAAATTGTTTGAAGTGTTTTAGTCCTTGTTGGACGGTATCAATGGTTGGGTTAGGAATAACGGCATCATAAATGGCGTAGTCCAATTTAGCGTTATCTAATAATTGGGTGACTTTACTGACAACATTAAATTTAACCAGATCCGCATCCGTAACAATCAGTGCTTTGTTAAATTGGCGTTTTTGAATTTCCTCTACAAGGTGGTTAATAGCCCCTTCGCCAAAGTATGAGGTTTCATTGAGTATCATTCTATGGGTCATCGCTGACCTCCCGATCGATTAAAATAAAAAGTCGTTACGTTATGCTGCCATTCCCAAGCCAACAATGTTTGCAGCTAAGATAATCACTAAGCAGCCTAAACATAAAATTCGGACAGGTTTTCTGCCAGTGCCTTTCCATTCTTTTAGGGCTAACCCCACAATACCGCCACACAGAACATAAAAACTCATATGTAGCATCCAGCTCATAAAGCCGTATTGTGATGGGATATTGGCGTGTCCCCATGCGTAGAAGAAGAATTGGAAGTACCACATACCGCCACCCAAAATGGCAAATAAAATATTGCTGATCAGTAGGGCTTTGGGGACAGAGATATCTGATTTGAAAGAGATATCTTGGCGATAAATAAGCCTAATAAAACAATAACCCAAGTTGATTAATGCGCCGCCACCCATGATGATGACGTAACTTGGTAATGCGACATAAAGAGAAGAAACGCCGAGGGCAGCGGAAGCTTCGTGCATAGGGACGGCTGCACTCATGGCGAATGACATACCGGCTGAGAAAATACCGCACATGACTGCCAGTAATAAGCCTTTTTTCAGGTTAAACTCTTCAGCTTGCACTCCGGTCGCTTTTTCTTTCAGTAATCCGGCATAGGAAACGATAGCAACCCCTAGAACAGCCACTAAGACACCAAGAATCGTTAGTTTTCCGCCAGTCGAGGCAATCAACTCGCCAAATGTGCCTTGAATAATAGGGGTCATCAAGGTACCAACAATGAGTGTAATACCAATGGCAATCCCAATCCCCATTGACATACCTAAATAGCGCATGGTCAAGCCATAACCAATATTACCAACCCCCCCACATGGCGCCAAATAAAAATACAGGGATCAGAATACTTGCACTGAAAGAGTTGTAATAGGCCCAAAAGTCAGGAAGTAAAATATAACTGATGGTCCAAGGTAAAATAATCCACGAAAAAATACCGGCAATGGACCACATCGTTTCCCATGACCAGTTTTTAACTTTTTTTAATGGTGCGTAAAAGCAGGCAGCTGAAGCTGCGCCGACAAAATGCCAAAAAATACCGAGTAAAATTCCACTGCCCATGAACTATTCCTCACTGTTTATTATCGTTTTAATTTCTCTGTGGAAGGAAAGGGGTATCCACAGAGAAACAGGTTTTATTTCAATGCATCAGACATTGGTGTGACATTAAATCGCTTGGCAAGCGCAATCAGATTTTCTGTTGAAATAGTTTGTTTTTTACCACCCATGGAGAGAACTTTTACCAATATCTCCGCAGATTTTTCTGCGGTATCAATTAAACCAAAAGCATCATCTAAAGTTGGGCCAGAGCCAAAAATACCGTGGAATGGCCAAAGTACTAAGCCATGTTGTTTCATTTGTTCCGCTGTTTCTAAACCGATACCATCTGTACCGGGGACCATCCATGGCAGCACACCAATACCATCAGGGAAAACCACCAAACATTCAGTACTCATTTCCCATAAATGACGAGTGATGGATGCACTATCGAGCGGTAAAACATAACTTAATGCAATGATGTTAGTTGCATGACAGTGCATGATGACGCGGTTAGTGCCATTAGTGGCTTGCATACGTGTGATATGCGATTGAAAGTGTGCAGCAAATTCAGAGGTTGGTATTGCACCATTCACAAAGCCCCAAACAATGTGGTAACCCTGACCTTCGTTATCGATACGAACCAGACCCAAGTTATCTGCGGGGTCTAAGGCAACGTTACGGAAAAACTTACCGGAGCCTGTAACAATAAAATATTGGTTTGCGAGCTCTTTAACTGGCTCTGTCGCTTCGATATAACGTGGGTCAGCGTGAAAAGTGTGTTTAAATGGCGAAACATCATCTTCAGTGAGTCGTAAGCTCACATTACCGCCATTACGTTCATCCCAGCCTTTGAGCCACATATCGCTGGTGGCTTTTATCATTCCTTGAACAAACCAAGATGTCAGAATATCTTGCATACAATTCACCTTAACGTGTTAATAATGTTGATTTTTCGTATTTTTTAACTTCATCTAACCATTTTTCGCCGACAGGAACATTGTTGCGTTCACAGTATTCATCCCAAACAGCTTGCCATGGCAGGCATTTTTGTTCTTCTAACAGCGCGAGGCGAGCTGTGAAGTCTCCTTCAATTTCGAGTTGGCGTAGTCTTGTGGTTGGTTCAAGTAAGGCGCGAAGTAACGCTTTTTTCATATTACGAGTCCCAATGATCCAAGCGGCAATACGGTTAATTGATGCGTCAAAGAAATCGAGGCCAATATGCACACGGTTCTTTAAGTTATGGCGAATGATTTCATTGGCAATGGCTTGAGTTTCATCATCGAGTAAAATGACGTGGTCACTGTCCCAACGCACAGGACGGCTGACGTGCAGTAATAGACGTTCAACATAAGGAATGACCGCTGAAATTTTATCCGAAATGACTTCAGTTGGATGGAAATGCCCCGCATCTAAACATAAAGCGGTTTTACGTGTGATGGCATAGCCCAAATAAAACTCACTGGAGCCTGCGGTGTAAGATTCTGCACCAATACCAAATAATTTACTTTCGACGGCATCGATATGATATTTAATATCAATTTTTTCACTGATAATTTCATCCAATGACTCGACTAAGCGTTGACGAGGGGCATAGCGGTCAATAGGGAGATCTTTCATGCCGTCAGGGATCCAAATATTCATCACGGAAGCGCTGTTTAATGACTCACCAAAATACGCAGAAATACGGCGGCAAGCTTGTCCATGACCAATCCAATAGTCTCTAATTTCCTTATTACTGTGAGTCAGCGTCGCTTCGCTACTTAGCGGGATGGGAAAAGTAAGATGGGTTAAAATCGAGCGCGATATGGTTTTTTTTCGCCCAATCAACCCAATTGGCAAAATGGCGAGGTTCAATTTCATTACGTTCGACGGCGGTATCAGCTTCGAGGTAAAGAGCGTGCAGATTAACGCGTTTAGGGCCCGGAATTAAGCTCATTGCTTTATCCATATCTGCACGTAATTCAATCGCATTAGTCGCTTTGCCGGGGTAATTACCTGTAGCTTGAATACCGCCGCTTAAAGCGGTTGCTGATTTTTCAAAGCCGGCTACGTCATCTCCCTGCCAGCAATGCATTGATACAGGCAAGTCAGCCATAGCTTGCATCGCTAGTTCAGTATCGATACCAAGGTCAGCAAAACGTTGTTTGGCAATAAGATAACTTTCTTTGTAATTAGACATGAAATTTTCCTTATAACTTATCGATATACGGTTAATAACCTGAGTTAGCCCGTAATGGTTTTAAATCGTTTCCAAGGTTCATCCAGCGCGATGCTTTGAGGTTGAAACCAACAAAGCTCGGTATTTTCTGCAATAATGGTGCGCAGAGTGGGGACGTCTGGAATGGTGTTGAGGGCAATCAACTGATACCCAATGTTTCCTAAGGTGGAGGCTTCAATCGGACCTGTGCTCACAGGAACCCTGCAAGTGTTGGCGCAGAGTTGGTTAAGTAGGGCATTTTGGCTGCCGCCACCGACGATATGGAGCTGTTGTAATGGGGCATGATTTATCTGCTGCAATTCAAGGAACACTTGACGATAAAGCAGTGCTAAGCTGTCGAAAACACAACGAGCTAGCTCAGCGACAGTATTTGGAACGGATTGTTGATTTTCCTGACAAGCTTCTTTAATGGCTTGGCTCATCGACTCCGGGTTCAAGAACCGGTTATCGTTCGGGTTGATCAGATACGTGAATGCTGGGATAGCTTCTGCTGAGGTAATGAGGCTGCAAATATCTTGCACATTGTGTTCAAGACAAATGCGTTGGAATAACCATAACCCCATAATATTCTTTAGGACTCGGTAGTGGCCATTAATTCCTCCTTCATTGGTAATGTTGGCAACAAATGCATTTTCACATGTACAAGGGGATGTGCGCTCGAGGCCCATTAATGACCAAGTTCCTGAGCTTAAGTAAGCACTATGGCTATCGGCTATTGGTGCCGCAATGACAGCGCTGGCCGTATCATGGCTGGCTACAGCGACCACGGGAGTTTTTTGGCCTTTGGGCGTGATCCAATAGCCAATGACATTACCCGGTTGCTTGATTTGACCTAATAAACGGCGTGGCAATTGTAAATATTCGACTAACTCCTCATCCCAATCACCTGTTTGCAGGTTAACCATTTGGCTGGTGGTAATATTGGTATATTCATGGTTGATTTGCCCGGTCAAACGGTATGCTAAATAATCAGGAATCAATAATAAATGGTGTGCTTGTTCCAGCCATTGGGGGTGTGATTGTTGCAAGGCCTTCAATTGATATAAGGTATTGAAAGGGAGAAATTGGATCCCTGTTTTTTGGTAGATATTTTGAACACCGAGATCGGTTTGAACTCGTTCCATGACACCTTGCGTGCGGTTATCTCGGTAGGAGAAATTGCGACCAACGGTATGACCCTCACGGTCAAGTAGGACATAATCAACACCCCAAGTGTCGATCCCGATGCTGTCAATGTTGATGCCAGATTGTTCTACACGGTGTAAGCCAATCAGGATTTGGTTCTCAATGTCGTCAAGATCCCAATAGCAATGGTTGCCTTCAGTGATCAAATGGTTTGTAAAACGATGAATTTCATCTAATGATAATTTTTTATTATGCACATCATAGCAAGCCAACATGACTCGACCGCTAGATGCGCCTAAATCAATAGCAACAACATGGCGAATATTCATGACTTTTTTATCTCTATTACTTAACTTATAGTCATATACTAGAGAGAGTGAATAGTGAGCGCGTTCAATGGAGCGCCACTAAAAGGGAAAAATGGCAATATATTTAAAGTCGTAGTGATCTTATTCACAGACTTGAAATCTCTCAGTATTTTTACCAGAACCATTTAATCAGGAGCGAATAATGAAAGAGCCTCACGATATAGCTGAATGGGCTAAAGTTAGAGAAACCTCAATTGAAATTGCTCAAGCTATTTTTGAGTTAGCGAATAATGATGAAGTGTTAGCGGAACAAATTTGGGAGGAAGGTTCTGATGAAGTTTTACCTCTGGCCTTTTCGAAGACAACTGCGGATAGGCTATATTGGGGGGAAGAAACTATCGAAAGGAAAAATGTATAATTCGTTTTGAGCTTTTCTGAAGAGATAAAAACCTCGCAATGGCGAGGTTTTTTATTGGCGATTATAAGGTGTTAATTTCTCTTATTTACCATTAAAAGATTGGATGTTTTTGACACTGAATTTTTCATTTTTATATTGCAGGGTAATCAGTTGTAAGTCTTTTTTAGGGATGAATTGGTACTCTGGCTGAACTTTATTTAAAAACGCACTGAAAATAATCGGGTGAGTAACCACCATGATTTTTCCAGTATGGAATTCATTTTGGATACCAATATCTCTAAGTAAGCTTTCTAATCGGTAGGCTGCAATAGCTCCTGTTTCACCATCGACTGGGGATTCAAAGCTCAACACATTTTTTCCTGAATGTAATTTGGTAAACTGGCCTTTAGGGTCTTTTTCTAATGTGCTGATTTTCTCCGCTTCCCAAAGGCCAAGGAAAATTTCATCTAAATTACGATTAATTTGGATTGGTAGGGTGCTATTTTCAAATAAGTGGTTTGCAGTATATTTGGCTCTATTTAATGTGCTGCTATAAACCGCCAAATAGTCAGTAGGGTTAATGTGTTGTTTCAATTGATTAACCGCCGCAACACCTGATTTACTGAGATCGGAGTCTGAGGTGCCTTCCATTACATTGGCATCATTTAAAATAGTCATTGGGTTGATGACAATCGAGATTTCAAGAGGCGGAAGTTTCTCTTGTTTTGCATAACCTGATTTTAAATAATCCGTATTATTAAAGTCGATAAGCGTAAATTGACCATCTTTATATTTTAATACCGAAACGGCAGTATTGCTTAACCCTGATAATGGCTTATCTTGACGATATTTCTGCAAGTAAAATGCCATTGATGAGTGGCCAACGGCTAAAATATTACCAGTTTCATTTTTATGACGGTTAGCAATATCTAATAATGCAGACTCGAAGCGTTGGGAAAAGTCATACATGCTTTCAGTGTTGACGACAGATTTGAAGTTTTTATCTTTATAGTTCCCAAAGTAGTATTCAAATTCATTACCAGAATGGCCGTATTGGCTCGTTAAGTCATCAATTCTACCGCCTTCAGCGTTACCCCAAGAAATATCTTTTAAGTTCTCAATCTCAATAATATCCATGTTACGGCCAGTTAAAATATTACTGGCGGTTTCATGAGCTCGACCTAATGTACTGCTGTATCCGGCGATAAAATCGACATCTTCTAAACCTAAACCAAGGCTGCGTGCATCATAGCGCCCTTTGGTTGTAAGCTGAGCATTACCGCCTCCACCAATGGTCATTTCTTTAATATTAGAATAAGTTTGTCCATGTCTAACAAGGTAAAAATAAAGGGCATCGCTATCTGATGTAGCTAAAGCACTGGTGGAGGTTATTGAAATAATTATATAAAATAACAAAAGAAACTTGGTTTTAATTCTTTTCATGTTTGCACCTATAATTTATTTATAATGCCATTCTTAGTGGCATAATTAACCTGTCTACCAATTGATTAATAAGAAATTGGCGCCCCCAATCTAAGTAAAATGAATTAGGATTAATTGTATTGTTTAGCCAGATATTTTTGAAAATGGCGTAAAAAACAAAGTAGGTAAGATGGCTATCACAAAATGACTATTTATTTTGTGATTATTTTAATTTTAGTGATCTTGAGTGAATAATTTGCTTTTCATTTACTAATGTCAGGTTGCTTGATTACAAAAGAGAAGCGGTTTGCTTGGGAATAAGCAACAGTGTAGTTCTTGCTAATCCATTCGTTATGGTATAATTACTGTACATAACAACCAAGATGTCGCATCTCACTCTGGATTTATATCTCTATTTTTTAATCCATTTTGCATTGGATAAATCAGCAATGAACATTAGTCAGCTTAAAAGTTTTGTTGAAGTGGTTAGAAGTGATTTCAATATCACCAACGCGGCTGAAAAATTATATACCTCTCAGCCGACTGTCAGTAAGCAACTTAAAATATTGGAAGATGAACTGAACGTTTCATTATTCAATCGGAAAAATAATAACTTATTGTCTCTTAGCCCGATTGGTGAGAAAGTTCATCACGTCGCGTGTGATATTCTGGCGCAGTTCGATAAAATTAAAAGTATCGTTTCACATGAAGATACCACGATAAAACAAAATCTTCATATCGCAACCACACACACACAAATCCGCTATAAATTACCCCAAGTGATTGAACGTTTTAACGCACGTTATCCCAATATCTCACTGCATTTTCACCAAGGGGCTCCCGCCCAAATTGCAGAAATGGTGAATAATGGGGATGTGGACTTTGCTATTGCGACCGAATCTATGCACCTTTATGATGACTTATTGGTGATGCCTTGCTACCAATGGTCGCGCAGTATTATTGTGCCCCATGACCACCCGCTAGCTCAATGTGAACAGCTCTCTATTGAAGACCTTGCTGGTTACCCATTAATTACCTATGTATTTGGTTTTACCGGGCATTCAAAACTTGACCAAGTTTTTTACCAACATAAATTAACGCCAAATGTTGTTTTAACTGCGGTAGATACCGAAATTATTAAATACTATGTAAAACGTGGTGCTGGGGTAGGTATTATTTCAACGGTTGCTTTTGACCCAGAGGAAGATAGCGAGACATTACGCTGTATTGATATCAGCCATTTAGTGAAGCCAAGTTATACACATGTATGCATTAACCGGCATATGCATTTAAAAGATTATATGTATGATTTTATCTCTAATTATGCACCTCACCTTGATTTGAACTATATTCATCAGCCGAATCAATGGGTGCCTACAGAACAAAGTGAGCGAGATAGGTTGTATAGAGAATTACCTGAGCTATAAGAAAAAAGCCGAGTAATATGATTTACTCGGCTTTGAAATTGCTGTGTGTGTTATTTTTATCCTAACGAGTGGCAATATTAATAAAAATTTGAGCGCCAATCAGCAAACAATCGTCATCAACAAAATAAGGGTTAGCGTGTAAATAATTATTAATCCCTTTTGCTTGATTACCACTTCCTAAAAAGTACATGGCACCGAGTTTATCTTTAGTGGCATTGATCATATAACTGAAGTCTTCACTACCCGTCATTGGCTTACCATTCGCATCAATCTGTTCAGTAGGTAAGAATGCAGCAGCAGCATCATAAATCACTTTTGCGGCTTGCGGGTGATTGACGACAGCGGGATAACCGCTTGCTTCTAATGTGGTTTTTAAACCCGCCGGCTTCACTACGAGCGACAATTTCATGAAAGCTGGCTTTTAAAATTTTGTCGGTTTCTTCATCCATTGAACGGATGGTACCGCGTGCCTGAACATGATCAGCCAACGCATTTGGAATAGTTCCACCGTTAATCATTCCACAACCAAATACGGCAGGGCTGAAAGGATCGGTTTTTTTGGCAACAATGTAGTCCATATAATCAATGATACGTGTTGCTTCTCGGATAGCATCTAACCCTTTATGAGGGGTTGAGCCGTGGGCTGAAACGCCATGAACATCTAGCGTCCACGCTGAGCCATAAGAGGACATAACCCCGGAATTGAATTTAATATAACCCGTTTCAAAAGCGGCATCATTATGTAAGCCGTATACTTCATCAACACCTTCCATACAGCCCATTTCTACCATTTTGTTAGCGCCCGGTACTCGCATGTCTTCTTCGGCCATTTGGAAGATAAAACGGACGTTATGAGTGAGTTCAGAACGGTTTTCGCTAAGGTATTTTGCTGCCGTTAAGGCGATGGTCATGTGGGTATCATGGCCACAGTTATGAGCGCAACCTTCATGGACAGAGCTGTGCTCATTGCATGTTAAATCAGGCATTTCAAGGCCGTCAATATCGGTACGATAGGCAATCAAGCGCTTTGCTGGGTCGATAATCAATTCAGCGGTAAAACCGGTGTAACCTTCAAATAAACGGATGTTATAGCCAAAGCTTTCCATCAATTCACGGCAATATTGTGAGGTTTTGAATTCTTGCCCAGATAATTCAGGGATCTTATGTAAATCCTGACGTGTTTTTTTGCTAAACGTTTCTAAAGCAAAGAGCTTTTCACTGATATTGTATTTATTGGTCATTACGTTTTATCCCGTATACAAAAAGCGTTTTTAATGCTGTTAAGGAGCCCCTGGTGTGAGCATGAATAAGAAACAGCGTACTCATTTAATTTATGTATATTTTAAGCGCTAGATTCAGAAATAAATCACTTCTGATAGATGTTATTTTATCTAACAATTCATAGAGTGAATTTTAACGTGGATATTAAAAAAGTGAGCGTGATGGAGATCGTATTTATATCATATCAGTATTGCATGGCTCATGAATAATAAGGATGGTAATTTAATAAAATAATCATCAGGAAATGCAAAAATAATTAAATTCCTTTAATATCAGTATTTTAAATTTGTATTTTCTGGTTTTTATATTAAGGATTTTTATATTTAAGAGAGGCGGTTATTGAGTTTACGCTAAATTTTATTATTTGAAATAGGACGTAGATAGCATGGTTTTACAAATTATTTTACATGAGATGACGAATATAAAGTATATTGAATTAATGAGAGGGGAAACTATAAAGATAGGATTAAAGCTGGAAAGATTATATGCCCCTTATTGCGATTAACGCATTAATAAGGGACATGTTTCTATAATTAGTTCTTAAAAGAGCCAATAAATGAGAGATATTCCTCTTTGCTCATCAATGGGGTGTAATCAGCTAACATTTCGTCAGCTTGGGATGCATCATCAAATAATAGGTCAATAATTGCCATTGCCATCATTTGCGCAGGGCGGATGTAGGCCATATCATCATCAAAAACAACGTAATCTTTACCGTGCAAGCCACCGCGAATTGCGCCAATCCACGGGTGACTCACTGGCATGATATGTGATAAGTCACCTGTATCTGTGCTTCCAGTCATATGGCCAGCAACCCAAACATTTTCTTCGCCAATCAAGTCGTGGGCATTGTGCTGCAATAAGTCGTTTAACGTATCGTTGTTATATAGCGGCAGGTAACCCGGTAAATCTTTGACTTCTACTTCTGCACCGACTGACATTGCGCCAGCAACCAATGCGCGAGTAATACGCTCATTCGCATCAATCATTGCGGGAACATTTGACGCTCGGACATAACTTTCCATACGGACATCACTTGGGGTGACATTCACTAAATCACCGCCTTGTGTGATGATAGGATGGAAACGAATATAATCTTTTTCTTGGAAGGTTTCGCGAATTGCATTCACCCCCATGATCCCCATCATTGCCGCATTGAGTGCATTAACGCCCAGATGAGGGGCCGCCGCCGCATGGGATGCTTTGCCTTTGTAGTTAATCAGCTTGCCAATAAACCCATTGGTGGTGGTCGACATTTCAATAAAACCAGTCTCACGTTCAGGTTTGACACTGGTTAAATGAATTTGCATTGCCATATCGATATCATCAAACTCACCAAGAGATATCAGCTCAGGTTTACCGCCGATATAACTGATTTTTCCTTGCTCAATCAGTTTATTACGATAAGCTAGTTCAACATATTCCTCTGCGGGAACGGCGAAAGGAACGACGTCTCCCGCGAGGTATTGCATAGCACCTGACTTAACCAGACCAATAGTGACTGCCATCATGTTAGCTATTTGTGCATTGTGCCCGCAGCAATGGGCAGCGCCCGTTAAATCATCAGCTTCTGGGTGCTCCGCACAAATAATTGCATCGAGCTCACCAATCACAGCAATACTATGTTTACTCCCTTTTCCACCCTTAAGGCGAGCCTTAACCCCCGTCAATGCGAGTTGGTTACGGTAATTAACGCCTAAGGCAGAAAATGCAGCTTCCACTTTTTTTGCTGTTTTAACTTCCTTATAGCCGAGCTCAGGTTCTGCCCAAATATCTTCAGCCAATTTTTTGATATCCCCTTTATGGGATGCAATTGTCTCGCAGACGATGGCTTTCAATTGGTCTTTGGTCATTGTCATGGTAAATATTTCCTATTGTTAGATAACGCCGCTCCATGAAAGTGTCACTTGACCAATAAGTGCAGCGAATAAGAATGTTCCCGTAAAGACCGCCAGTGAAACTGGGATGATCCGCCATGAAATGGCTTTAAATTTGTCGATATCTTTACCGAGTGAAAGACCAGCAAAGGCAAGTACTGTCGTACTGATGACGGCAAGTGAGATTTTACCTGTCATTGCGATCATTTCTTTATCGTAAGGGAATAACGGTGAACACAAACCTGCAGCAATCAAAGATACCCAGAAAATCACAGGTAACTTACCTAATGGTGGGATTTGTGCAATTAAGTATGCCACAAATGACATACCTCCTAATAATGCCATGGCGATAAGTGAGTCACTAAAGACTGCGCCAAAGCTACCACGGCCATAAATTGAACCGCCGAGTGCATCACCCAGTGAAGTGAAGATGATGACTAACACGATGATTATTGCAATTTCTGCCATCTTTTTCATGATCTTATATCCTTATTCTGTATCTGCTGATGCGGTTGCACGTTTTTCTTTTCAATTTGTTATACAAGAAAGAGGCAAACGGTAAGGAGAAGAAGATGTAGATGTACAGACCTAATACCGAAGACATCAAGTTTGCAGAGGATGAGAATGCTTGAATATCTGCGGCGTGTTCAGGATAAAGTTCCAATAATGGGGCAACAGATGCTGCTAGCATCGAACCACTACCCACACCAGCACCCATGGCTAAAGCAAGTGGGCTCATAATATCGAGTCCTGCGATAACACTGGCGATAACACCCATCCAAACCGCACCGTATAACGTCCCGCAAATATACATTGCCATAACGCCGCGGCCTTCTGGTGAACTTAAACCATATTTGGCTTCGATAATGGCAATATTGGGTTCACGACCGATAGAGTAGGTGGCACCAACAGCCTCACGGCCCATGCCTAACATGATAGCAAGTGGTAAACCGAGCAAAATAGTACCGATAAAGTGACCGACTTCTTGCAAGATTAATGCGCCACCGGCTTGAATTATTTTTTCCCAAGATGCACCAACGGAGGTGCTTAATTTTGCAATTAAGATAACTAACGCAACACTCATTATCGAGCTCGCGTGTGCCATATTTTTTTCGCTAAGGATTTTGAATTTTGGAAAACTGATAATACCACCCATCAACATGGAATAAAGCATTGGAAAAACCATGACTAAACTGATTTTAATTTGCCCTATAGCTTCCGAAAGAAGAATGATAAGTAAGCTAACCAAAAGCAACTTACTATCTTTTAATATACCCATAGTGTTACCTTTCATTGGAAATGTTTTTAAGAGTTTTTCGTATATATTTATAATAAAAATGCATCATTTTCGTATTCATACTATCCATGAAACTATTTTCCTGACAATATTCCGAAAGTCTCTTAGACATGCCGAAAAGGCATGGTTAAAATCAATAAATTAATATTTATTAATAAAGATGTAGTTATTGAAATGTTTTGCATTTTCATATTAAAAATATTTTTATTTTTCAGATTGATACAAATTATTATTAATTATTTAACATGCTGTTTCATAAGTAATTTTGATTTTTTGGTGTGTTAATGCGAGAAATTATCAAATACCCAGTAAATGTGAGGTTGTTCAGGTTTTATTTATTTTTTTATGGCAAGGTTTTATTTTTACTAAATTTATATAATGATAAAAATTGAATTTTAATTGGAGGTTGTTATGGTTTCTTTGGGCTTTTATTTTTATTTTGGTCTGAATTTAATTTGATTATTAGAGTAATAAACTGATTTGTTTTTGCTGATTTTATTCAAAAAAATTTGATAAATTACAATAATATTGTATTTGGCAGTGATATTTGACATGGATCTCAATTCTGAATATTTCTTAATTTGAAAGCAATAAATGAGTCGAAATTTTATTTTAGTCTATTTGCTGAAATTCATGTTATCCGTAACATGTTTACCTGTTATTTGTTTATTGAATATCGAAAAATATAAAGGCACGAATTGCGCGAACAAAAAAGTGTTTGTTGTTAATTTACACTAAGTCGTCTTTTTATCGCAGCGGCATTGTGAACGGCAAACCAAAAGAAAGGTGTTTATGACTATTACGTTAAAAGAT
Organism: Providencia rettgeri; assembly: GCA_900455085.1. Classification (NCBI taxonomy): domain Bacteria; kingdom Pseudomonadati; phylum Pseudomonadota; class Gammaproteobacteria; order Enterobacterales; family Morganellaceae; genus Providencia; species Providencia rettgeri. The sequence continues at coordinate 1,282,086 of UGTZ01000001.1, forward strand.
ATCACCAAAGATAATTGGGTGGATATCATCTGTCTTGAAATAACTAAAGAACAGGAAGACTTTGTGGCTCTTAACTCAGAGTCAATCGCAGCCTCAAAATTTTTTGATTACTATATTAATCGTGGTATCTATGTTGATAATGAGCCCGTTGGTTTTGTTCAATATTATTCAAACCATGAAAATGGTCGGCCCGAAGAGGTTTTTATTGGCCAATTGATGATTGATATTAAACACCAAAGAAAAGGCTTTGGTTCTCTGGCTATTCCACTTGTTCTCGATGAAATAAAAAGCTTAGGTAAATATCAATCAGTATCAATTTGTTATATCGAAGGCAATGACATGATGAAACCATTTTTTGAACAGTTTGGTTTTTCCGTTGTTGACCAAGATGAATTTGATGAAACCATTATGCGGCTAGTTTTTTAGTGCTGAAATGACGAATATCCGCTCCAACTTATAGTTAGCAGCGGATATTTGTAGAGCGATAAACCTACAATATTTATCTAAAATTGCGCATTTAATCCTAAGCGTAGTGTGCGCCCGGGGGCTGGCATCATACTGCGCGTCAGTGGGTCGATATAATAACGGTCAGTTAAGTTGGTCACTAAGAATTCGACATTAATATTTTTGTCAATTTGGTAACTTGCGTAGGCATCTGCAGTAAAGGTAGGCGTCCAGTGCATTGGGCTATTATTCGCCATCGAATAACTCCCCGGGAACTGCTGCATCAGTTTGCGTTCATCTTTATTTTGTACGCTACTGGTATAACGTAAGCGTGTTCCCACTTCGAGGGCCTCATCCATAAAGCGCATGCCTAGGTTGGAATTTATGGCATATTTAGGCTGTAATTGTGTACGTAAAAAACCGCCAGGGAAACCTGCAGTTGTACATTGGGAGATATTATAGCGATTAGCCGGGTCAAGATTGGCTGGAGCCGAATCATCACAGACTTCATTTTTGAGGCGGTAATCGACACCAATATCCATAAATACACCACCATTATCATAGCGTGCCAAAGCTTCAATTCCTGCTGTTTTATGTTCTTTTACTTGAACAAAATTAAGACGTCCATCACGGTCAAAAGCATTTTCAATGACAGTATGGTAATAGCCTATTTTCACGTCAGCGTGGCGTTCAGCGCCGAGTAAACCTTGTAAATTACGTGAATAACCAAATTCAAAGGTTTTTGCACGTTCGGGTTTAAATAACATTTTCTCTTTACGGGCTTCACTTTCCCCTGCAAACCCAATGCTGTTTTCAAAAATACTCGGTAAGCGAACCGTCTCTATATAGCGTGCATAAACCCGGTCGTTATCAGATAACCAAATATTGGCACCAAAAGCGGGAGCCCAGCCATGGCTTTTTTGTTTGCCTGAGAATTTCCATTTTTCTTCTTCAGTGAGTTCGCGCTTGATATCATCGGCTGGGTGTGAATAACTTGAACCATAGACATAAACTTCCTTGCCAGTAACAGGGTCAACAGCACGAGCTTGAGAGTCAAAAGTACCGTTATGGAAAGGGTTTGTTTTGGTGGTATAGCGCCCATCGCTATCTGATTTCCATTCGGCGCGGAAATTAACGTCTAAAACACCATTTTCTTCTGGGCGCTGAGCGTTGTTTCTTTTAGTAATAAAAACGGTATAGTCGGTATCTTCCAACCCTAATGTTTTAAGTAATATTTGGCTGTTTTTATAACCACCATTAAACGCTTGGTAGCCATTGGCAACAGCCTCGTTATACTCTTCTTTGGTTAAAATTCGGTTGTAATTTATTTGTTTAGCAAGGCGCTCGTCAGGGTTTTGGAAGCCCTTGGTGCGATTGCGCATTTGTTCTTTTAAATAATCATCTTCTGTCCAGCCATCAATATATTTTGCGCCCGCATCCAGTTCTAACCAGCTCGTTGGGCGATAGTTAAAGTTAAAGGCAATACTGGTTTCTTGGCGATGACCTTTACGAGGAAGGGCAATAAAAGGGCTGGCGGTTTGAGATGGCGGTACGTCGTTAGAGTCCAATTTTTCTTTGAGCATTGAACCGCGGATCGTTAAATCAAGATCGGGCGTGAGTGCCATGGTATTGCGCAAATTAAAGCCAATACGGTCATTCTCAGAGTTAGTTGCTGCGGTATTAATTAATGAACCATCAATGTTAGGGGCTTTTCCACCACCATAACCATACTCGAAGCCCCAATCGCGTTCTTTGGGTTCTCGTGGGTAGCCACCTGAGGTATTGGTATCCCCTACGGAATGGGTCATCCACACATTTGCGTTTAGGTCAATCCATTGATTATCTTCAGGTTTCCATTTATATTCGGCATTATAAGCATTGACCGTAAAGTGAGCTAATGGCCATTGGGGTAATACTTGTTTTCCTTCAAGCTCAGCAAATCCTAAACGTGATGGCATGATTTCACCATAGGTGCTTTCACTTCGGCGAAAACCAAGATGTAATGTTTGGTTTTCAGTGAGATATAAATTAGTTTTAACTAAATAGGATTCCAACTCATTGGAGGTATTCGTAACTTCTTTTCCGGGGCGAAATACATTGGCAGCAAAAGGTAAGTAAGGGTCTGGACCAAGCTGTTGCTGTACTGTTTGTTGTTCATTTAATTGAACCGATTCTTTATAACGGTGAGCGCCATTTTTCCCCGCAAAATAATTACCTTGCCGGCGATAAGCATAGGCGGCCATTAAATCAAACTTTTCCTGTCGAGTCCCAACCGCTATTCTTCCGCCATTATCTTTAAAATTAAAGAATTGAGCGCTTCCTCGGGATTTCGGTGTGATGTTGACGACTGGATCAGAGAAAACATAGTTATTATTTTTATAAATCTCAGGGTGATCTCGGTAATCTTCGCCATAACCAAAGTGGGGAACACGCTCACGAGTAGAATTGCTGCTGGTTTCTAGTTTTAAGCTGACACCAAACTTTTCGCCCGGAGCAACAACGTCATCTATTCCTATGGTTCTGATGGCTATTCCACCGCCAACAGAGGTTTTTATATCACCAGCAAGAGAACCACTTTTTTCAATCTCAATGCTACTAATGAGGTTTGGGTCCACATAGTTACGGTTGTTTGCCCCATTGTAACCCCGATAAACGGTTAACGACTGTTCTGTGCCGTCAACCGTGACAGGAACACGTTCTTGCCCTTGAATGCCTCGAATATTCGGGTCTAACGCGCCACTGTTTCTTGCATCACCACTATAGACACCAACTGCACTATTAAGCACATCCGCGGTACTGGTACCTTTATAGCGCTCAACAAGGTCTTTTCCTAAATAAATTTTAGAACCTTTAGCATCATATTGATCATCGTAACCTTGTTGATCCCGTTCTTTGATAGTTTTTGCTGAATCTTGAACAGTAATGGTGCCGATGTGTTCTTCTTTTTCCCCTAAAGCGGTTGTTGGAATAAAAAGAGCAGTAATAATTGCAGTAGTAATAGGTGTTAATTTGTATTTATACATTGTGTTTTTCTCTATGCCATAACGCTTAAAAACGGGTTTCTAATCCAATAGAAATTTCGTGCTGGTGGTAGGAGTAAATTCCATCTGCAGAACTGCGGTTATCACGAAAGCGGTAACTGGTATAAGGCGTAAATGTGAGCAATGAATAATTTGGAAAACTAAGACGCGCAAAATACATCGCTTCTCTATCATGGCGTTTAACATTCAACATTTGGTTGAAGGCCTTGAATTGGCTTTCTCGGTAAGTTGCAAGTGCCAGTAAATGAATATCGGGTGTTAGCACGTGATAAAAGCCGCCTCGGATACCCAATTGGTCATAATCATCGCTACGAACTTCTGTGGTGAGACGAGTCGCATCAGCCCCCAAAAAGAGGGAGGTATCTGGGGTAATACCATAGACACCGGTTAGATGTAGGCTACTTCGATTACCATTGGCACTGTCATACGGTTTTTGATAATGAAGTTGTTGGTAGTCAGCGGAGGTACTTAGGAGCACACGAGGTGAAAATTGGTAGTCAGCTTCAATTTTTCCCCCTATGCCTAAATAACGGCGCTTTTCATTGACCGTTTTTAACTCAACTAATGGGCCGAATGCGATAGTGGTGTTCGCATCATTAAAACGATATAAAGTTGCTAAAGAAGACGTGTTTTCACTGAATTCAGCATAGTGCGGATAGCGGTCACCATAAGATGTCCCCTTGATTTGCAGGGAATGATTGCCCGAGATAGGAATAATTTTACTCAGACTTGCATCATAGGTGAGTCCCGGTGATGATTTGGGGTTAGCCATTTTCCAGGTTCCCCCTGGCGTTTCCCAAACTTTATTTTTATCTGGAACTTGGTTGATATTACTGTTGTATTTATAGCCAAAGGAGAGACTGCCAGTCCAAGCGGTGCGGTTTTCGATAGCACTAATAAATTGCTGGATGGTTTGCTTCACATTCGTAGGTAATGCGAGTGTTTCATCGTTGATTAAATTTTGGAATAAAGCCAAAGACTCTTTATTTTGGTTATCTTCAAAATAAGCCCGGGCCAGTTCTAATTTTATGCGAAGAAACTTTGGCGACCGTGCCAATATTTGTTGGTAGTGGGCAATCGCTTCAGGGTAATGATTTTGCGATTTAGCAATTTCTGCTTTTGCAAATAAAATGAGCAATGGATCTGCATCAGCGAGTTGTTGGTAGCGGGGTAATAAGCGCTGTACGTCTTCAAATTGCCTGTGGTTAATTGCCAGATAAATGGCTTGCCCGAGGTCTTGGGCATTATTCTCAAGGGCATAATTTTCCCCATTTAAGTTAATTGATAGGTCATCTGGGAGAAGCAATTGGTCTTTATTGGGGACTACTGCACTTTTATCACGATAGTTTTGTTTGTCTTTTTGCCATAACAATTGTTCTCGGTCAGTGTCCAAGCTGGCTGGAAATGCAGAGAATACGGCTATAAGCATCATAATGGCAGGGGTTAATAACAGATATCGCATAGGATTAGCTTCGGTAATAAAAGGCAGTGGCCAACTGCCTGTCACGCTTTATGGTTGGCCACCAAGGTTGATTTACGGGTTACTGGGAAATATTCCCACGGCTTCCACCAAAGGCCATATCTTTGCTGTGATCTTCAAATTGAGTGACACCAGCAATATGCTTAGCTTGATCGCCAAAGAAGTGTCCATTTGTTGAGCCTGATTCACCATTAAGAGTGGCCGCCCCGGCGAAAGTGGCATTGTTTTTAATGGTGGCATCAATATTGGTTGCACCAATATTCCCTGCTAAGGATTTAGTACCAAAGTTGGCTGTCAGAGTCCCTGCGGTTAGTGCGCCTCCATTGTATTGGCTTATTCCTTTAACGGAGTATTCCGCTGTGCCAGCTGTAGGCATATTGGTGGTGACATCCTTGCCAGAATAGTAAGCGGTATGTGTGGTGTCACTAACTTGTCCTGTCGATGACCATTCACCAAAATAGACTTCTGCATCTGCAATTTTGGCAAAGTTAAAAACGCCCATTTTGTCATGCGAACCAGGTCCATTAGGCATGGAAATAACATGTGCTTCATTTCCTGCCTGTATTGGTGCCATTCGAGTTAAGCCTGAGAAAGAAATGGTTTTTCCACCATAAACAGATTGCACACCAATACCTGGGTCACCCGCAGCACCGCCATGACCACCACCGGTTCCTTCTGTTGCACCAACACGGACGGAAGGCTGATTAGCATCGAAAGGTTGGCTTTGGCCAGAACCGATTGCTGCAGAAGCACCAAAAGTTACTGTGCAGGTTGCGAGTGCTAGAGCGATAATATTTAACTTTTTCATCGAAATACTCCATTTTTATTAAAGATATTAACGATACTATTGATTAAGAAATTATTATTTCGCATATATATGACGAGTTGTATTAAATCAAATAATAATATAAATGCAAATGATAATTCTTCGCATTAACATTAAAATAATTATGAGTATCAATGAGATAGTGATATTGATCTTGCTGTTAGTGGTTGATATTACGATTTATTTTTGTAGTTAATTTGTTGGATTATCAATTTTAATGGTAATTATTTTTTGATAAAAAAGTTAAATTAGTCACATTTTAATGCGTTTGATTGAATGGATTACATTAAAAACATTAAAGTTTATGTTGTTTATTATTTCATCATCGTTCGTAGACAATGGTGGGGTAAATAAATCAAAAAAAACAAATGCAAACAATGCGCATTATCATTACTGTTGTGGTAATTTTGTCTTTACGGTACACAGCTAGGTTTATAATCACTCAAAATATAAAGGAATAAAGATATGGCTCCATGGTTAATTTTTGGCGCGGGTGGAAAAGGTGTTGGTCGTCAAATTGCTCAGTTGGCAATTGCAAAGAAACGCCCTGTCATCGTTGTTGTGCGTAATAAGCAGTCTGCAGAGGCATTGGAGGCGCTAGGTGCGCAAGTCTTCATTGGTGATGCTTGTGATAGTGAAGTGGTTAAGGCTGCTTGTCATGCAGCAGGAACAACTGCCACGGTTATTTCAACCATGGGAGGGAGCCAAGATTATTTAGCTCACCGTACGGTGATTGATTGTGCAGAACAAGCTGGGATATCTCGTATGGTGTTAGTCACATCATTAGGTTGTGGGGATTCATGGCCTTATTTGTCTGCCCGGTCACGCGCTGCATTTGGTCAGGCTGTGAGAGAAAAATCCCTTGCGGAGTCATGGCTACAAACTAGCTCATTAGATTATGTGATTGTTCGCCCTGGTGGGTTATTACATGGTGAGCCAACGGGAAAAGCAATTCTTCAACAAGAGGTTGAAGTTCATGGCTTAGTGATGCGTGCGGATGTTGCTGCGCATGTTTATCAGTTGGCTAAGCAAGGTGAATTGAAAAAACAAATTTATAGCGTAGTACAGCCGGGGTTGGTACCCGCTTAATAAAAACGAGGTTATTTGTGTAGCTTATCTGTTTTTTATTACAAATAGGGCTACCATTGGTCTCCACTGCGAAAGTCACAATATAGGGGTTGTGAAAAATCAATTAAATTGTTTTTTGACCACCCCATGACGCCACCTTCTTCATCGACAGAGTGGATATAATGGCTTTGATTGAGCTCATATAATGGCCCGTTCCATACCTGCCAGCCGACAGATTGATATACAGGGAAGCCCTGATCTGATGCAGAAAGCAGACCCAGTTGATAACAATCGGCAATAATTTGGTTGGTAGCCAGCATAAGCTGTTTGCCGATCCCTTGGCGACGGTAGTTTTCCCGTACCGCCATCGCTTCAACATAGCCAACCGTTATTGGCGTATTACCGATTGCCATATGACGTTGAATAATAGCAACGTGGCCAATAATTTGTTGTTGGTCATAAGCCAAGACGTGCATTCCCCCCAAAGCATGTTCAAAATCATCATGGGTAAAATCTTGCTCAAAGCTTTGAAATAGCATGGAATATAATGCCTCTCTATTCTCTGCTGAAAGTTGAGATGTGTGTTTGTTTTTATATTCTATAGTCATTTAGCACCATGGAATAATTGTAAAGAGGGCTGAAATAAAAAATCGTTAAGCTTGTAGGAGCAAAGTATATAGCATATCAAAATTGACTATGATGGTTTGAATGCGTTAGTGCTAAAAGCTATTTTGGTGTTTTTTAATAAAGCCATTGATATATTTTGTGGTATTACTCAAACGTTATTTTCATTTCCATATACACAACTTTGGACGGAGTGTTTTCCATTACCAGAGATTGCACATGAGTTATACACACAACCGTTTCCACTCGTAGATATTACCGTTATTGATGATAATGAACTCGTTAACCATCGAAAAATAGCAGTAATGGAATTAGCGATGAAACATAAATATCTTCGGGATGAATTCCAACAAGTACTCCCTCTCTTGGCGAAGGCACTCAATAAACATTATAATAGTGATAACGACATCATAACTATCCTAAATTATTTGTTTATTGCCTTGGATTCCCATAATTTTGAACAAGTTATTCAAGTTTTAGGTGAACAAACAGAAAAGCATAAGGAGACAATCATGAATATTGCGCAACGATTGCAAGATAAAGGACGGCAAGAAGGGCGGCAAGAAGGGTTGCAAGAGGGATTTAAAAAAGGCAAAGAAGAGGCAAATATAACAACGGCACGGAATCTTTTGGAACAAGGAGTTAGTATCGAGATAATAATGAAAAGCACTGGGCTGAGCCGTGAAAAACTTATTTCTTTACAGTAACTCAGGTGTTATGACTCAGATTTAAAAGGGATATTATTTATCAATATCCCTTTATTTAATAATTGTTGAATAATATATAAATTATTTAAATGGCATCTACTAGGTTTGCTTATCCCATTGAACTAGTGCTAACGACAGTTGACTCAAAGCGGCATAAAAACCAAACTCATCATACCGTTGGCAATTTTGGCTAAATATTGGTAGCCATTGCAGTAAAAGTGACAAGGTTTTTAGGCGCAATTGCCTTACTTTTTCTTGGTCCAAATGGGCTTCATTTAATGAAAAATGTAAGTGACTTAATAGCTCCAAAAAAATTGAAATATGATCAGAAGGCTCTCTAAATGCCTCATTAGTTTCCATTCCAGCCTCGGCTAATAAGTACTTAATTTGTTCATTACCTTGCTCACAGTTTGGATAAACTGAGGCGTAAGGTAAAGCTGATTGCTTATCAGACATTAAAAATAAGCTACAGAAGTCGGCGGCTAATTCGAGTTGTGCATCATTTCGCATTATTAGCGCTTGGACTTTTGTTTTAACTGCTTGAATTGGCAAAGTTAGAACGGGTTCCTGCTCGACAGTCGTAAACCAATCCATCATCTCGCTAGATTGAAGTTGCACTAATGTTGCACTATCTAGTTCACGTGAGAACAATTGTGCTAGCCATGCATAAATACACGCTATTTGTTCTGGTGCTAAAGTGCTTTGTTTTGTCATTTATTCACCTGTGATGCAGGAACATATTCACACTGAGCAACCATTTCAATTGGCCCATCGAATGCATTCACGTTATCCACTTGTCCTGTATATTTTTCTATCTCTACTAAGGTTGTATGTGCACTGGTGGCTTGCGCTAATTGAGAGGTTCCAATATCAAGCGTCAATACGTTTGGGTTTCCGTATTTGCACAGCGCATTGATTTCTCCGCCCTTAGTCGGGTCATACCAAGCTCCCTCATGGATACGGGCAACGCCTTTTGTGTATAGGTCTGAAACCACAGCTCCCGCTAACACTTGCCCTCGGTCGTTGAAAACGCGAACGATATCACCATTTTGTATACCCCTAGCTTTCGCATCTTGAGGACTAATAAAGACAGGTTCTTTGCCACTAACGGAATAATATTGACGTAATACAGGGGACTCGCACAGTTGTGAGTGTAAGCGAAAATCGGGATGTGCAGATTGCAAATGTAATGGCCATTTTTTTGAACCTGGACCACCATGAGAGCGTTCTGCTTTTTCGAACCACATTGGGTGGCCTTGGCAATCATCATATTGCATGTCGGCAATAGTTTTTGAGTAAATTTCAATTAAACCACTCGGTGTTCCTAATGGTTCTAAGTCGGGATCTTCTCTAAATGCTTGATGACGAACAAACATTTGTGGATGTTCAAATTCCACATAGCCTTCTTTTTCCCAGAACACATCGAAAGAGGGTAGATGAATACCACGGCCTTTCCCCTGCTGGCTGCCTTCTTGCCAAATACGTTTTAGCCAGCCCATTTCGTCCAAACCTTCAGTAAAGGCTTCTTCACGACCAAAACGGCGGCATAGGTCGCGTAAAATATCGAAGTCATTGCGTGACTCAAATTGCGGTTCAACGAGTTGTTTCATTGCAATAATGCCACGATTTGAATGGTTACCGTATTGGTCAAGGTCATTACGTTCAAATTGCGTGGTCGCCGGTAATACGATATCGGCAAAGCGGCAAGTGGATGTCCATTGATTATCGATAGAAACAACCGTTTCAAGCTTGCGCCAACCTTCAATAATACGGTTAATTTGTTGGTGGCGGTGGAATGGATTGGTTCCGGCAAATACGCACATTTTTAGTGGCGGTAATTTAACCGCTTTACCGTTCCAGTTGATTGTTTTTCCGGGCTCTAAAATCGCATCAATAAAACGAGCAATAGGAATGGTGCTGCTGTAGCCTTTGTAGTCATTGTTATCATGAATGGGGGGCACTTTAGTTGAGCCAGAAAAACCACTTAAAATAATTCCCTGACGGCTAGGGGTTCCTGCTCCATTGTAGTGCCAACCGAAGCCAAATCCTCCACCCGGTAAGCCAATTTGACCTAACATCGCAGCTAAAACAACAATCATCCATGACCATTGTTCACCATGTTGCATGCGTTGAACGCACCAACCTGCAATGATTTGGGTGCGATCTGCTGCCATTTGGCGAGCTAAAGCTTGGATTGTATCGGCATCAATACCACAAATTTCAGCTGCCCATTGTGCATCTTTGGGTTGCCCATCCGTTTTTCCCATTAAGTAGGGAACAAATTGCTCGAAACCGACACAATATTCTTTTAAGAAGGTTTTATCATGTAAGTCTTCAATGTAAAGCGTGTGGCGATGGCTAATTGTAATGGTACATCCGCTTGCGGGTTAATCGCGATATGTTGAACATTGGCACGCCCAAGGTAATCATGCGTTGAGGTGATTATAGGGTCAATACTGATGACTTTTATCTCACCGTTAGCGGCTTTTGCTTTCAATTGTTCATAATATTCATAAACGTCATGATCAGGGCACCACCAGTTAGCTTGTTGATTTTTAATCAGGTCAGAGCCCCACAACACAATGGTTTTACTATTTTTGAGGACTAACGGCCAAGAGGGTTTGTTGTTCATAAACCTCCATCGACCCAACAACTCGAGGTAAAATTACTTGTGCAGCCCCTGTTGAGTAATCTCCGCCAGTACTGACACTATTGCCATGCAGCGCAATGGCGCGAGCTAACATACCTGAAGCGTTGTGAAGCATCCCTGTCGATTGCCAACCATTTGCAGTGAGTAATCCACTTGGTCCATAGGTTGTTTGAACACGTTCTAATTCTTGATAGAACAAATCAAGGGCTTCATCCCAAGAAACACGTACGAAGCGGTTATCACCTCGTTGTGAGGTATCACTTAAATGGCGTTTACGTAGCCAGTCAACACGTACCATTGGATAACGAATACGGGCAGTACCATGAACATGGTCAGGTAACCCTGCAATCATTTTGGATGGAAATTTATCGTGTTCAAAGGGCTTGGCTTCGATAAAGCGACCATCAACCACAGTAGCGCGGATTGCACCCCAGTGCGACCCAGTCAGAATGCCTTCTTGTACCACCGCAGTTTGTTCACCAGCCGTTGCAGCGCTAGCCTTACGTGGTGTTAAGAGGGAAGGGCCTAACATACCCGCAACAGTGAGCCCGCCAAGCTGGAACAAAAAGCGCCGACGAGAAGCTTGAAAAGTTGGATTATTTTTCATTCTGTACTCCGTTATCACCGTGTGAAGATCCTGCGGTATCAGATGCATTCATTTGTAAGTATTTCAGTAAGGTGCGCTCTTCTCGCTTATCTAAACTGGTAAAGCCAATCATACCGTTTAATGTGCCTATCCAACCGTTAGCATCAAAGTGGGCAATATCTGGCGCGCCATGGCATTGATTACAAGAGCCGTTATATAAAGAGTCTGCATAAGCCCATATCGGTTTGATATCATTGACCATATCGCCTTGCTGCATCCAGGCGGTCGCTTGCAATTTGCTCCATGAGGTATCTGTTGCAGCGACGACGGTACTCTCTAAATTTTTCACATTTTCTTGAACATCACCGCGTATAGAAGCAACGAAAATTCGTTTACCAGGGAATTCGGATAGGACTCGTTGGCGGCCATCAGTTTCTGTCCACCCAGTGATTTCAACTTGTAGCCAATCGCCATCACGTTTTAGGACTTTCACCTCTGAGGCAGGAAGTAACGAGCCAGCAGGGTCTTTATCCCCTTTATTTGCATAAATAGGTTTAATATCAAGTGAATACAGAATGTCGGAATCACTATTTGCCTTCGCGCGCAGCTCATCGAATTGTTTACGAAAACCGCTGCTCATATCAGGTAATTGGTGGGCAATTCCTTTGTGGCAGTCAATGCAGGATTGATTCTCTTTCGCAGCGATTTGCATCTGGCGAGCCGCTTCTGGATTTTGCTTGGCGTGATCCATCGAGTCGTAATCATGACAAGAGCGGCAAGTGGCCGAATTGTTCTCTTTCATGCGAGCCCATTCACGTTCTGCAAGTTCGGCGCGTTTGGCTTCAAATTTTTCAGGGGTATCTATCGAATGAGCAATAAATGTTTGATAAATATCATTGCTTGCTTCGAGTTTCCGTTTAATCATGCCTGGAAGGTCGGAGGGAATATGGCAGTCATGGCATTCTGCACGTACCCCAGAGGCATTTTGGAAATGCACGGATTGCTTATATTCTTCGTAAACGGGTTCCATGCTATGGCAACTGACACAAAACTCGGTGGTGCTAGTCACTTTCATCCCAACATGGGGTACAACGATTAACGCAACACCCACTGCAATCCCGACAACGATTAACGTAAGCATTGACCAACGAGCACTTGGTTTTCGCAACGCTCTCCAGAGTTTCCGCATAATAGCCCCTGTAATTATATGGTTTAATACAGGCGATCTTATTGAGTTAATATGAATAGCGGTACTAGTCAGGATGAACAGCTTACGGCAAGATATGGGTAAATATGAACAGATATGAACAGAAGAGAGTATATCAATGACATCACATCATATTGTGGTTGTTGAAGACGAACCCGTTACTCAGGCGCGTTTACAGGCTTACTTTGAGCAAGAAGGATATCGTGTTTCTGTTACGGGAATGGTGCAGGTTTACGCGAAATTATGGATCAGCAAGTAGTTGACTTGATTCTGTTGGATATTAATTTACCGGATGAAAATGGGTTAATGTTAACAAGGGCGCTACGTGAGCGTTTTACAGTAGGAATTATTTTAGTCACAGGCCGTTGTGACCAAATTGACCGTATTGTGGGTTTAGAAATGGGAGCGGATGATTACGTTACTAAACCTTTGGAACTCAGGGAGCTCGTTGTTCGTGTCAAAAATTTACTTTGGCGAATTGATCTTGCTAAACCATCACAAACCCAGGTTGTTTCTCAAGATAATTGCTATCAGTTCGCTGGCTATTGCCTAAATGTTTCGATGCATACGCTCGAATTTAAGCATCAAGCAATCAAACTCACTCGTGCTGAATATGAAATGCTAGTGGCTTTTGTGACAAACCCACGGAGATTCTAACCCGAGAACGTCTTTTACGTATGTTATCAGCCCGTCGGGTTGATAACCCTGATTTACGCACGGTAGATGTACTTATTCGCCGTTTACGCCACAAGATTAATGCTGATTTATTAGTGACTCAGCATGGTGAAGGTTATTTTTTAGCCGCCGATGTATACTGATATACGGGCCTAAATCCTCCTGGAGATAATGAATTACGTAAGTGTTCACTATCTGCATTTTGTTGAGTAAGCACTAAAATTGGCGGGCTTATATTGTTTGGAACTGGCTGCTTTTGTAATACTTTGATGGCTTGTTCAATGACTAGCTCACCTTGCCAAACCATTTGGTCGCTAGCTGCCATAATTATTCGGCCTCTTTTTAAGCCGCGATAGACTTGATGTGATAAGTAAAAAGAAACAATATTCAATGGTTTTGTTAAGTTACGGCCTTCACCCCATTGCGGCTTCAGCGGCGATAGCTGTGCCAACGACGACATCAATATCTGGGTTACGCTCTAGCATTTCATGTAATAAATTGCGTTGAACTTCAATGTCGTTATCCCCTTGTGCAACATCCACAATTTGTACATGGCTACCCGCAATAGCCTCTCTGAATCCTTGTTCCATTTCAAGGCTACCGCCAGCATTTAATGGCCCAGGCATAAGTAACACTTTCAATGGCTTACCTTGGCTCCATTGCACTAAATAGCGTCCCGGCTGATAGCCCATTTGAAACCAAGGTACACCCACGCGGGTTTTAACTGTTTTATCGTGTGTCGCGTTGATGACTTCAATGACAGGCGTATTTCCTACCAGTTGACTCAGGTTTGGAAAGGCTGTGGTGCTACTGCCCAGTAAAATGGCATCTGCTCCCCACTGTTGGCATTGCGTAATTTGCTTTTGCTGAGTAGCTAGCTGGTTATATCCGCCAGCTTCTAATACATTTAGGTCAATACTATAGCTTTTGGCTGCTTTTTGCATACCATAATTAATTGATAACCAATAAGAATCTTTTAAGCTAGGATAAAGCGCACACAATTTCCATGTTTTTGTAGCGGTAATGGGATTATGTGGTTGGGAGGTAAAGTGTAGTGTATCACGCCACTGAATGAGTGAACTATTCTGCGCCATTGCTAGGCTCAGTAATGAGTAAAATGTGAACAGTAGTAAAATCAATACACGCATGATAGCCTCACAAACCAGAAACCTTTATCCTAAATGCTTTCTTGCAGTTAACTCAACCATTTTAATTTTTAGGCTAACTAAACCGTGAATTTATCACTAACTAGACGATTGTGGATGGGCTTTGCGCTGATGGCAGTATTGACCTTTATCAGCACCCTTGTGGGGTGGTACAACTTACGTTTTGTTAGCCAAGTTGAACAGGCCAATACCGAGGCTTTGATTCCAACCATGAATATGGCAAGGCAATTGAGTGAAGCAAGTGCTTGGGAGCTATTTTCTGCGCAGAATCTCACCAATGCAGATAGCGAAAGTATTTGGTTAGCGCAAGGACGGATGTTAACGGCACAAAGCCTTAAAATCACTAATTTGCTGAAAACATTACGGGAACAAGGCTTCAACACACAAGATATAGAACAACAAGAAAAAGAAATCGCTCAATCATTAAGCCAACAAGGTGAATTAGTTGGCCAGCGGTTAAAACTGCGCACTGAGCAACAACAGTTAAGGCAACATATCATCGCTGCGGCGGGTGATATCGCCCAAAAAGCGCATGGCCAAGCCAATAATGCAGCGACCTCCGCTGGTGCAACGCAGGTGAGTATTTATGACCTAATCGAGCGAAAACAAGGGGAACAAGCACAGCAAGCCCTTGATCAACTCATTGATATTGACCTTGAATATGCTAGCCAAATGAATGAGTTGCGATTAAGCGCTATGCGCGTACAGCAAATGGTACTTAATTTAGGTTCAAACCAACCCAATCGTAATATGGCAGAATTAGAAAATCAGCTGAATTCTGCAGTCAAAATCTTACAACGTCGGCAAAAATATATTGAAGACCCTGCCGTGAGAAGCCAGGTAGAAAATGCCTTAAATAGCGTTAAGCGTTATATCGAGTTAATTACGTTGTATCGCCAAGATAACGACATCACAACTCGTTTACAGATTTTATCGCAAAATAATATTGACCAATTTGCACGTTTTAGTAGTGAAGTAGCTCAATTAGTTGACATCATTGAACTTCGTAACCAAACCGCATTGGGGCAACTTAAACAAGCCAGTGAACGGGGGCAAAATTGGTTGCTAGCATTAAGTATTGTTTCATTACTCTCATTGATTTTGATCCTTTGGCGAGTGGTTTACCGCTTAGTGACAAAGCCGTTGGCACAGCAAACCCAAGCGCTTCAGCGCTTGCTTGAGGGCGATATTGACTCTGCATTTCCTGAAACCGCAGGCGTGAAAGAGCTTGATACGATTGGCCGTTTAATGGATGCATTTCGTGCGAGTGTTCATGCTTTAAATAATCAGCGTGAACAACTAGCGGACCAAGTCAAAGTGAGAACGGCAGAACTGCGGGTGATGGTTGTTGAGCATCGCAAAGCTCGCGCTGAAGCAGAAAAAGCCAATCAGGCAAAATCGGCATTTTTGGCGGCAATGAGCCATGAAATTCGCACGCCACTTTATGGAATTTTGGGGACAGCGCAATTGCTATTAGAAAATAAAGCGCTTAATCAATATCATGATGATTTATATGCAATTACGGATTCAGGTGAATCCTTATTGGCTATTTTAAATGACATTTTGGATTACTCTGCTATTGAAGCTGGGGGACAAAATGTTTCTATCAATGAGGAACCTTTCGAGCCCAAGCCATTATTGGAAAGTACCTTGTATTTAATGAATGCCAGTAATAAAAATCATGCTATTCAGTTGGTTGCTGATATTGCAGATGATTTACCTACAGCCTTACAAGGGGACCCACTCCGGATCCGGCAAATTATCACGAATTTACTCAGTAATGCACTACGTTTCACTCAGCAGGGCGGATTACTTTGCGTAGTTGCCGTTATGGCAAATATTGGTTTATTGAAGTGGAAGACACCGGGTGTGGCATTGATAACTCGCGATTTACTGATATTTTTAAGCCATTTGTGCAAGTCGATAGCCAGCGGGGTGGAACAGGGCTTGGGCTGACAATTAGTGCAAGTTTAGCACAAGCGATGGGTGGTGAATTGACGGTTAGTAGCCAGTTAGGGAGTGGAAGCTGTTTTCGTTTAACACTGCCGTTATCTATTGCCTCGCATCCAGTTAGTAAATCGGCGGATCTATCATTAGACATGCGGGGCGTACATTTATTACTCATAGAAGACAACCTATTGACTCAGAAAATCAGTGGAGAAATGTTAACTCGAAGTGGGGCACAGGTAACCACTGTTGGTTCTGCGGCAGAAGCATTAGCTGCTTTACAAACTGGGCAACAATTTACGGCAGCGTTGGTGGATTTTGGTTTACCTGATATCGATGGGATCACCTTGGCTAAACAAATAGCGAAAGCCTATCCCGCATTGGTTTTGATTGGTTTTAGTGCTCATGTGATTGATGAAACATTGCGCCAACGGACGAGTCAAGTTTTTCGCGGTATTATTCAAAAACCAGTACCAAGAGATAGGTTAAACCAGTTGATCGTTAAATATATTTCAGGCGGTGAGTATACGTTGTCCGATTCTAGTGTTCAGGAAAAATTTGTAGATTTGCAACAGCTTATTAGTGATGCTGAATTAATGGGGCTTCCGAAAATTCGCGAATGGGTGAGTATTTTTAAACAGCATTCCTTGCCACTAATCGACCAAATTGATATTGCACGAGCAGAAAAGAACACAGAACAAATAAAGCG
Organism: Providencia rettgeri; assembly: GCA_900455085.1. NCBI lineage: Bacteria > Pseudomonadati > Pseudomonadota > Gammaproteobacteria > Enterobacterales > Morganellaceae > Providencia > Providencia rettgeri. The sequence continues at coordinate 1,299,216 of UGTZ01000001.1, forward strand.
CCTTGCTCACCAGTTAAAAAGTAGTTGTGCCAGTTTGGGAATGCAACACGCAGCACAGAGCTGTGCATTATTAGAACAGCAGCCAATGGCGGATACTCAGCTGAAAAAGGATATACAGCAAGGCTTACAGGCTATTGAGCAATGGTTGAATAAAACACATTGATTCTTCAAATATCCAGTAAGGTTCATTTAGCTGCTTTTTATCTGTTGAAGACCATGTTCTAGGCTAAAACTTAACGCGCAACACGTATGCCACCGCTCACACCTTGTGGGCTCCACAGTATTTGCCATAATTGGATATCTCGTGCTCTAAATGCACCAGCACAAGCATTTAAATAATAAGAAAACATGCGTTTGAAACGAGGTGTATAATTATGCTCGAGTTCTGGCCAAGCGGCTTGAAAGCGGGAATACCATGCCATGAGTGTGTGGTCATAATCAGCACCAAAATTATGCCAATCCTCCATGACCAGTTTGCCTTCGCTGGCTTCGCCAATATTTTGCACCGAAGGTAGGCAGCCGTTTGGAAAAATATACTTATTAGTCCATGGGTCAACATTCACTTTATTTTGATTAGAACCAATGGTGTGAAGTAAAAACAAACCGTTAGCTTTTAGGTTGCGTTGAATAACATCAAAGTAAGTCGCATAATTTTTAGGGCCGACATGCTCAAACATACCTACAGAGACAATACGGTCAAATTGGTCGTTAAGATTCCGATAATCTTCTAATTTAATATCAACATCTAAGCCTGCACAGCGAGATTGAGCATATTTTTGTTGCTCAGCGGAAATAGTGACACCCGTAACAGAAACCCCAAAGTTTTTTGCTGCATAGGCAGCGAGTCCACCCCAGCCACAGCCGATATCAAGTAATCGCATACCAGGTTTTAATTGCAGTTTTTCGCAGATTAAATTTAATTTTTGTTCTTGCGCGAGAGGAAGGTTTTCAGGAACCGTTTCTAAACCTTTCCAGTAGCCACAAGAATATTGCATATAAGGGTCGAGCATTAGGGAAAACAAGTCATTTCCGAGGTCGTAATGTTCTTTTCCTACAATACGAGCACGTTTTAGGGTTTGTAAATTGCGAACACGTGCGACAGCAATTTTCAGTGTATCACTGAAATTGTGAGGTATTTTTTTATCGAGTTTATGGCGTAAGACATATTGGAAAAATATATCTAAACGCTCGCAATCCCACCAACCATCCATATAGCTTTCACCTAATCCTATTGAGCCGTGTTGTAGCACTCGTTTAAAGAAATGGGGGTTGTGTACCTGGATATCGAAAGGGCGGGAGCCATTAATTTTAATGCCAGCTTCACTCAATAATTCAGTAGCAATGCGTTGCCAAGAGTCGATAGTGGTTTTTTGGTTAACGACTTGTTCAGTACTCATCTGATCTCCAATTTTTATCAAAGTGGGATTCAGAGAACTTTATTTGTGACGTATTCGTGGTACAGCAAAACAGGAATATTGACCACCGCTGCACGACAGTCAGTGTATTAGCGTTATTGTTGCTATAAATAAAGCTCAAATCCAGTTTCAGATAACTCTATAAAAAATATAAAACGTTCACATTGAATTTCAATAGAAATTGCACTTAATACTTAGAAATGGCACTTATAACCAAAAAAAGAGTTCTTATAAGACAATTATTTGCTCATCAAAGCTTTTCAAGCTCTTCAATGAGTATTGGAATAAGTCTAGTATATAGAAATGACATTTGTGTGAAAAAATACATTATTTGTTGCTTTTTATCTGATTAAGATTGGTTTTTTGGGCTGATTTTATTGAAATTAATGATGGGGCGTAGAGCAAATGGCTCACCTATGATTATAGAGAGCCATTTAGGAATAAAAATTCAATGATTAGATTTTTGGAGAATATCCATAACGGACCGTTTCTGTTTGTTCTAAATGAATTTGTGTTACCGCAGGTTGGGTATTAGCGATCACTTGGCCATCACGAATAGAATAACGCACAGGAACTTGACGGCGAACGGCATCAAAGCCATTTTCTGCTGGTAAAATTAATAGACTAGCTCGGTTTCCTTCACTCACACCATAATCTTGCAAGTTCAATGTACGTGCGCTGTATTCACTAATCAGTTTCAGCCCATCATTGATTTGCTGATAACCCATTAATTGGCAGACATGTAACCCCATATGCAGTACTTGCAACATATTGGCTGTACCTAATGGGTACCATGGGTCAAATACATCGTCGTGACCAAAGCACACATTAATATCCGCGGCTAGCATCTCTTTCACTCGCGTAATTCCACGGCGTTTTGGATAAGTATCAAAGCGGCCTTGTAAGTGAATGTTCACTAACGGATTAGCGACAAAGTTAATTCCAGACATTTTTAGTAGGCGAAATAAACGGGAAGTATAAGCGCCATTGTATGAATGCATTGCGGTGGTATGGCTTGCCGTGACGCGAGAACCCATCCCGTGTGCATGCGCTAACGCTGCGACTGTTTCAACAAAACGAGATTGCTCATCATCGATTTCATCGCAGTGGACATCAATCAAGCGGTCATATTTTTGTGCTAAAGCAAATGTTTTATGGAGTGATTCCACGCCATACTCACGAGTAAATTCAAAATGTGGAATGGCACCAACGACGTCGGCTCCGAGGCGTAACGCTTCTTCTAACAGGGCTTCGCCATTTGGATAAGACAAAATACCCTCTTGTGGAAAAGCCACAATTTGCACATCAACCCAAGGTGCGATTTCTTGTTTTACCTCTAACATCGCTTTCAGTGCGGTTAATGTCGGATCTGACACATCCACATGAGTACGAACATGTTGAATACCATTGGCAATTTGCCATTTAAGGGTTTGCCACGCTCGATTTTTAACATCATCGTGGGTGAGCATCGCTTTACGCTCTGCCCAACGTTCGATGCCTTCAAAGAGTGTTCCTGACTGGTTCCAGCTTGGTTGCCCCGCGGTTTGAGTGGTATCCAAGTGAATGTGTGGCTCAACGAAGGGAGCCGTAACTAATCCACCTTCACCGTCTAAGCTGTCTGGTAATACTTCACCTTGAGGTTGTGGAAGAATGGCTTGAATTTTTTGATTGTCGATATCGATACGCCACAGGCCATCACGCTCAGGTAAACGGATATTATGGATATGTTTGATAGTTTGGTTAAGCACGGGTCATCTCCGAATCAGTAGTATGGCGGCGATTTAATAATGGGTTAAGGATAGCGTAACATAATGCACCGCCCAACACGGCATTGACAGGAACAATACCTGGTAACCAGTTACCTGCGATAACCCCAGCGGCAACGGCGATTAATGCACTGATGTTGACATCACGCATTTTACTGCGATCAAAGGTTTCGTAGCGGTGGCGGTACATGAGGTAGTCGGCGATGATTATTCCGCCAATAGGGGGAATAGCCGCAGATAAGAAAGTTAGCCAGCCAACAAAATTATTATATAACCACAGCGCACATAGCGTTCCAACCAGCCCATTGACAATGGATAAGGTTTTGCTGGATAACCCGGTGATATTGGCAAACCCTAAACCTGACGCATATAGGGCGTTATCGTTAGTTGTCCAAATATTTAAACCCAAAACGATAATTGCGGGTAATAGTAAACCTTGGGCAATCATCACATCTGAGATATCTGCCATACCTAATGATGCTGCACCAGCAGCTCCAAAGATAAACATCAATGAATTACCAAGGAAAAAAGCAATAATGGCGACAAGCACCGCAATCTTAGGTTTTCGTCCGAAACGCACAAAATCAGCTGTTAATGTTCCAGCACTCACAAAAGACCCCACTACCATGGCTAAGGCAAGGTTAAAATCGATAGGTTTTGCGGGGACGACTTCCTGCAATGCACTCATTCCACCCATGTCAGTGATAGCAAGGTAGACGGAATAACTGCCGAGTATCGCAATGGCAGGAACTGCAACGATTGACAGTATAGTTAGAGCAGAAATACCGAAAAAAACCGTAACGGTCATTAAGACCCCTGAAATACCAATCAACCAGTTGATATCCCAACCCGTGGCTTTACCAACAGGAATGGCAAACATCGCAACACCGACACCAAACCAGCCGACTTGTGTGCCACCTAATAGGAAAGAGGGGAGCCATGAGCCTTTAATACCAAAGGAATAACGAGCAAGAAGGTGGGTAGTTAAGCCTGTTTTAGAACCAATAAAACCAAGAAATGCGGTGTAGATACCAAGAAGAAGATTACCGATAAGAACTGCGAGGAAGAAATCATGAAAATCAAGACCGGTACCGAGAGCGCCTCCGGTCCACATACTGGCGGAAAAGAACGTTAAACCTAGCATCACAAAGGTTAATGCTAGTCCGCCTTTCCGCGCGGATATGGGCACGGGGCCATGGCTATAATTTTTATCGTCAGGCACGATTGTCTCCAGTTATTTTTCTCAGGCCAAAAAAATCCGACGCATTTTATAGCCATCAAAATAAAAAGCAAACGTTTTCGTTGATGGTTTAAAAGAATTAATGTGTCCAGAAATAATTTAATTTATGGAATTAAAAATAGGAAAAATAAATAATTGAGGGTTTAAATTACCTTATTTTTCAGTAATTCAATGCATTCTTGTGCACCACGTTTAAGCGCATGACCTTGCAAACATACCACATGAATAGGCAGTTTGAAGCCATTTGGGGTATTTTTAAACTCAAGGGGTTTTAGTGAACCATCGTGCAATTTATCTTTAATAAGTGATAAAGGAAAATTACCCCATCCCATACCACTTTCGACTAAACCGAGAGCTAAAGAAAAACTGTCTGTTTTCCAATAATTACTAGAAACTAGAATGCGTATATCACTCAATTCACGTTGACGACTTGCAATAATTATTTGGCGGCTTTCAACAAGGTCTTCGATATAGAGTGACGTTTTATTTTGCAAAGAGGGATGTTTAGCCGAAATGGTGGCAATAATTGATTCTTCGCCAATGTAATGAAATTGCTCTTGGGAATTAACATTTAAACCGCCAAAGACAATCGCGAGATGAATTTTTTGTTCATGTAGTAACGGTAAAAGATCATCTTGAGGTGCGGTAATCAGCTCAATATGCAGTAAAGGGTAACGCTGGCTTAAAATATGTAGAGTGTCAAAGAGTAAATTGGCATTAATACCTGCCGCAATACCAATAGTCAACGTGCTTTCAACGCCTTGAGTCAATTCTAAAGAAAACGTATTGAGCTGCGATAAGTTAGCGACAATATGTCGTGCATAGGGGGCTAATGAAAGCGCTTTTTCAGTGGGTTTAGGCTCCCGAGTGTGTCTATCAAATAGTTCAAATCCAAGTTCAGCTTCTAGATTAGCGACTGCCATACTGACCGCAGATGGCACGCGTTTTAATGCCCTAGCCGCTGCAGAAAATGAGCCTTTATCTAACACGGTGAGAAAAATCGTTAGGTTATCGCTATTAAATGGCATGATTGACCTTTCAATAAAATTGATAGAAGCTGACTTTTATTATCATTGAATAATATTTATTTTACCACCTTGTTGATAATGATATTTTTGGAGGTGGGAAAATGCAGGGGATTAAACGTAAAATTGTTTTTGTAACGGCTTATGAGGTTATTGGCTGGTTAATTTCAGCGTTGGCATTGGCTTTTCTTTCCGGTAATTCAGCGGAAACAACAGGCCCATTAGCTTTAGTCATAACGACTATTGCAGTGAGCTGGAACTTTATTTTCAATACTGCATTTGAATATTGGGAATCAAAACAAAAATCACGCATTAGAACCTTTAGGCGCCGGTTTGTACACGCTATATTATTTCAATTAACGTTAGTGATTTTTTTAATTCCTTTAATTGCATGGTGGTTATCAATTAGTTTATTACAGGCGTTAATACTCGACTTCGCCTTAATTATTTTTATCCCAATTTATACTTTCTTTTTCAATTGGGCCTTTGATAAGATTTTTGGATTGCCTAAATCTGCCTTACCGCAAGAGAATAACGCCACATCATAAGAAAGGTAAGAAAGTTATCGTGTTTCCTTGCCTGCTAACATTGTGCAGAAGGAAACACGAATCACACCGATTATTTTAATAACCTAGCCTTAACGGATTTCCCTTTAATTTTCCCCTGCTGTAAATGCTTGCGAGCATGTTCGGCAACCTCACGTTTGAGTGCCACATAGGCATGAGTAGGGTGGATCACAATCTTGCCAATATCGTCGCCATTGAGGCCAACTTCTCCGGTCAAGGCACCTAAAATGTCGCCGGGGCGTATTTTGGCTTTTTTACCGCCATCAAGGCATAAGGTCACCATCGTCGCTTCTAATGGAGTGACTCGTAAACCTGTTGGTTCGGCTTGCCAATTAAGCTTCATGTTTAACATTTCTTCTAGAGCATTGGCCCGCTGGGCTTCTTCTGGTGCACATAAACTAATTGCTAAACCGCTTTCACCTGCGCGTGCAGTTCGGCCGATGCGGTGAACATGCACTTCAGGATCCCATGATAATTCATAGTTAATCACCATTTCGAGGGCTTTAATATCTAACCCGCGGGATGCGACATCCGTAGCCACTAATACACGGCTACTTCCATTAGCAAAACGCACAAGAGTTTGGTCACGCTCACGCTGTTCCATATCACCATGAAGCACTAGGACACTTTGTTTGCTTGCAGTTAAGGCATCATAAACAGCTTGGCAATCTTTTTTAGTATTACAGAAAACGACGCAAGAAGCGGGTTGTTCACGGCTCAAGAGCTTTTGTAATAATGTAATTTTTTCGTGACGAGCAACTTCATAAAATTGCTGCTCAACCGCGGGAAGTTCATCAACACTATTGATTTCAATGGTTTGTGGATTATTTTGAATTTGCTGGCTAATTCGTGCAATTTCATCTGGCCAAGTAGCTGAAAATAATAATGTTTGCCTATTAATTGGTGCGTAGTCAATGATGGTTTCAATATCTGGCATAAAGCCCATATCGAGCATTCGGTCTGCTTCGTCTAAAACCAATGTTTGCAAGGCATCAAGTTGTACTGTTTCACGATTTAGATGATCAAGTAAGCGCCCCGGTGTAGCAACAATGATATGTGCTGCATGAGCAAGGGAGTCGCGTTGTACGCTAAAAGGTACACCACCGCAGAGTGTTAAAATTTTGATATTAGGGATAGCGCGAGCTAAACGGCGCAATTCATTGGCGACTTGATCTGCCAGTTCGCGAGTTGGGCATAAAACTAATGACTGAGTTTTAAATAACTTGGCATCAACATGTTGTAATAAACCCAGACCAAAAGCAGCAGTTTTACCGCTGCCAGTTTTAGCTTGTGCTCGAACGTCTTTACCGGCAAGGATCGGGGGAAGAGCGGCAGCTTGGATCTGCGTCATGTTTAGGTAGCCTAACTCTTGCAAGTTAGCGAGTTGTTCCGCAGAAAGCGCATTTAGGTCAGCAAATGAAGTCACAATACAATCTCAAATAGAATAAAAGGCATAATGGCGCTAATAATACTATTCCTACCTTACTCTGTCTGTTTTTAATTCGTTATTAATGTAGAACCTGACTATCACTGATATAGTTCAAAATTAAATCAACAGGAAGTGATGAAATGGAAAATTTGCAGCAGCGATTGATAACACGAAGCGGGAAAAATAGCACCACTAAAAAGCGGTGCTAAGAAGAGTGGATTATTCAATATTGATATTTTAGATAGGACCTAAATTAGTCATTACTGCATATATTAGAGCGACAATAGAAATGGCTATCCATGTGAAGACTAATGGCCAAATAAATCTCACCCATTGTGTATAAGGAATTTTTGCCGTTGCAAGTACAGCCATTAAAATTCCTGATGTTGGGTTAATACAGTTAACAACACCTTCTCCAAGTAATACAGTTTGCACCGTCGTTTGGCGAGTAATTTCTAATAAATCTCCCATTGGCGTGAAAATAGGTACAAGCACTGCCGCTTCACCAGAACCAGATGAAATAAAGAAGTGCATAATTGCTGCGGTTGCGAACATGGAAAGGGCAGATAAAGTCTTCGGTAAACCGTCCATCATTGAAATAATGGCATTAACGATGGTATCCAGAATCATGCCATCAGATAATACGATAGCAATAGCACGAGCCATACCAACGATAAACGCGCCGCCTACCATTCCTGCACAACCTTTTAAGAAACCTGTTGCAATGGTATTTGGCGACATACGGTTTAAAATACCCACGCCAACGCCTAAGATGATAAACATTGCCATCATCTCTTTTTCTCCCCAGCCCCACTCAACGGCACCGAAAATAAATCCGATTAAGCAGAATGCGCTATAGGAAAGGGTAATGACATGCAAAGCTGAAATTTTAGAGGTTTGGTGTTCGTCAGTATTAATTTCAATATCAGGCCGAACCATACCTTTGTTACGGCATTTTTTGGTATAAATCGTTAAAAATAAAATACCAGCGATAACAAATGCAATATAAATTGCCATTCTAAAACCGAGACCGGATAACAACGGGACATCGGCTAAACCTTGAGATAGGCCAACCGTCATTGGTGCCATGATTGAGGCGTTAAAGCCCGAATAAGCGGCGACATAGACTAAAGCGGCACCAAATTTATCGTCCATTCCCACGGATTTAGCAACTAAAAGACCGATAGGAACAAATGCAATAATTGAGTTAACGACAATTCCTGTTGTTCCTAAAATAGAAAAAACGACAAAGAATATACTGATTAGTAAAAAGTCATTAAGCCTTTTACTGCGCGAGATATTATTGAGTACCTTTTTGATAGCCCCAGTTTCTTCAAGAAGATGTAAAGCACCTCCAGTGAAAATAATCAAAAAGATAATAGGAGCTGCTTTGATTAGACCATCGGCAATTGAGGTGAAAATTTGTCCTGGTAAAATGCCGTGTTGTTCAGGTAAGCGCTCATAACTACCGGGAATGGTATAAGAACTCGATACTTTTGTTTCTATACCATCTTTTACCATGGTGATGACTTTTGTTTCTGATGCATATTGCCCCGCGGGAACGATCCACGTCGCAATGCCTGCCAATACTAAGATAAAAAACAAAAGCACATAAGGATTTAAGCCTTCAGAACGTTTTTTTAGGTGGTGTTGTTGTGTTTGTTGACATCGTTGTCATAGAGTTTCCTATTGGATTATTTTTTATTGTGTAATGCGTTGTAATACATTGAAAAATAGTTGAGCACGCTCTGTGAGCGACGGTATTTCTAAATATTCTTTATCACTGTGCTGGTAACCACCAATCGGGCCTAACCCATCTACAGTGGCAGTTCCGACACCCGCAGTAAAAGAGGCATCAGAACCACCGCCAGTAGAAACATCGAGTAAATCAATATTTAGTTGTGCAGCTTCTTCTTTAATGATGTTGATAAGAACGGTGCTTTCATCCGTTTTAGCCATAGGTGGGCGATTAATTCCGCCGGTTAAGGTGAGTTTGATACCGTCTAATATTGGTGTACTACACACTTCCCTGACTTTTTTATCGATTTCAATACCCTGTTCTTCAGACGAGATACGAACATCGATTTCTGCTCTGGCATTCGGTGCGACAGTATTAACGGAGGTTCCGCCAGAAATTAAACCAACGTTAACGGATAGGCCTTTATCATGAGCTGAGAGTGCGTGTAGGCTTTGAATTTTATATGATAGTTCCTGAATTGCACTAATACCTGCTTCAGGTGCGATACCTGAATGTGAGGCTTTCCCTTCAATATTTAACACATAAGTCCCAACACCACGGCGAGCACTCACTATCGCGCCATTGGCACGCGCAGGTTCCATCACAAGTGCGTAGCGTTTTCCTAAAGCACATTGTTCAATGACACCGCGAGATGAAATAGAACCAATTTCTTCGTCACAATTGAGGAGAATCTCAATATTTTTATAGCGAATGTCTTGATTATCATAAAGTTGCTTCATGACTTGATATACCATGACATGACTGCCTTTCATATCAATCACGCCAGGGCCATAAGCGCGGTCACCTTCAATGCTAAAAGGACGTTCAGTAACGGTACCTTTAGGAAAAACGGTATCTAAATGCAATAAAATTAATATATCAGCCTTTGTTGATGGGTGATAAATTCGATAATTATTACCGAGTGATTCATTTTCAATGATTTCGACTTCGAACCCCATTTCGCGATATTTTTCACACCAGACAGCAGCGTGGTTATCTACACCTTCTTTGTCATAAGAACCTGATTCAATATTGACTACTTGTTTAAGTAGCGCAAGCATACTGGCTTCATGCACTGAAAAGTTATTATTCATAATTGTTTCCTTATATTGTCTCTACTACAAAATTAAGTTGTTTTTATTGTGGTAAATTTAATTTTAGGTAATATAAAAACAGAGTTTATATTAAGTTAAATTTATATAATTCAGATTTTCGCTAAATAAAACGTGGCTTTTATTAAAGATAAGAACAAAAGATAAAATTCAAATTTACTAATAATAATTGTGTTTTTTTTTGATTCTCATTGTTTGTATTGTGGAAAACTAATGCCCCAAATTTTTATGCTCAAGCGAGTCATATCACAGTAAAGGATATAACCAATATTGATACTTGATGCTTGAATCATAGGCATTTTTTGACTGTATCATAATAAATAATTTGTATACAAGATGATTCTTCACTAAAAAATTAAACCCATATAGAGAGTAATTTTACGAAGATATGTAATATGGAATACATTACTGAATTTGTTCGAGCAAATTTGAATTTATAATGAATAGTTCTGCACTAGGCTAAATTGAGATTCTTTAAGAAAAAGTGATTAGAATAATTTATAAAATATATAGTGGTCATGCATTTTTCTAATAATTTAAATAGCGGTAGCATTTCATTTATCATAGTTTGTAATAGTTATTGTACTTTTTTTAAACAAAAAATTGGGGTGATTAAATTAAAAATAACTCAATCAAATTTAGTCTCTGTGCCTATCTTATAAATAGTCCTTGAGCATATTGTTGCTTGATAGCCATTCTTTTGCGTGTTGATTTGCATTAATCGAATTGTTATAGCTTTTAAGTGATATAGCTCATTATAAGAAATAAAGTAAAAGAGAATAACTTTCTCTTATATGCCTATTGTGCAGTATGAGAAGAGGGGAAATAGGTATGAATACTAGGGTTCATGTTAAATCAACGACAGAATATCTACTAAATAATTACATTGCGTGATGATATATTTAACTTTAATAAAACATTTATTGTTTTGTTTTAGTAAGTTATGTATTTTTTATGGCTTGGTCGGTTGTGGAAGATAAACAAAATAATAATATTGTGACGGCTCGCTCATTTATGGGAAACGCATCAACATTATGAATTAAAAGGAAATTAATTCTTTAATAGAAAATTTTTCTCTTAATTTGAATAAAGACACTAATTTTTAGAAAAAATTTTCTATTTCCCTATGGCATATTCTTTTTAGCAACAAATATAAAGATATCACTTTTATTTTACTATATTGGGTTTTAGATTATGACTAAGAATATTGCTACAATTTTAATTCATGGTGGAAAGCAGCAAGATACCGTTAATCATGCTATTTTCCCTGCTATTACAACAGCCAGTACTTTTGTTCAGCAAAGTTTAACAGAACATGGTGAATATTGTTATTCACGTTGCAGCAACCCAACGCGTTATGCATATGAAACCTTACTAGCAGAAATTGAAGGTGGAAGTTATGCAACAGCAACTGCATCCGGAGTGGCAGCTTCAAGTTTAGTCTTAAATTTATTACCAAAAGACTCGCATATTATTGCGATGAAAGGTGTTTATGGTGGAACATTTAGGTTATTTGAACGAGTTTCAACCATTAATAGCGGTCATCAAATAGATTATGTTGATTTGAATAACCTTGATGAAGTTAAAACAAAAATAAAAGAGAATACGCGTTTAATTTGGATTGAAAGCCCAACTAATCCATTATTGGAGTTAGTTGATATCAATGCGATTTGTTCACTTGCAAAAAAACATAATATTTTGACTTGTGTTGATAATACATTTGCAACAGCTTGGAACCAAAAGCCGTTAGAATTAGGTGCTGATTTAGTGATGCTATCGGCAAGTAAATATATTGGCGGTCATTCCGATTTAATTGGTGGTGCTGTGATCACCCAAAGAGAAGACTTAGCCAGCCGCCTTGATTTTCTAAAAACAACTTTAGGAGCAATTGCTTCTCCTTTTGACGCCTACCTTGCTTTACGTGGATTAAAAACATTAGCGTTACGAATGGCGGCACAATGCAGTAATGCAGCGCAAGTGGCTAACTATTTATCGACGCACCCAAGAGTAGAACAGGTTTATTACCCAGGGTTAGCTTCACATCCACAATATGAATTATGTAAAAAGCAAATGCGTACAGGTGGAGCGGTTGTGACAATTAAGTTGAAAGGGGATATTGAAGATACCAAAACGTTTTTATCTAAAGTTAATTACTTTGTATTAGCCGAATCATTGGGTGGTGTTGAAAGCATGGTAAACCATTCGGCAACTATGTCACATGGGTCGATGACAAAAGAAGAAAGGGAAAGTATCCATGTATATGACACCACATTACGTTTATCTGTAGGTATTGAAGATATCACTGACTTATTAAATGATTTAGAAAATGCACTATCTTAATTTATTAAAATCAAAATAAAATTAAAATATAATAAGAGAGCATCTAATGAATGATTATGGAATTTGGACCATCGTCACGCCAATGGTGACGATACTTTTAGCCATTTTTACACGACAAGTTATATTATCGTTATTGCTGGGGATTCTAGTTGGTTTTACCGTTATATATGACCATAATATATTATTGGGTATAAACGGAACGCTCGATGGTATTATTAATACGTTTGCATCACCGGGAAATACAAAAACTATTCTATTTATGGTAATGATTGGCGGTATTATGCGGCTAGTCGTTGTTACTGGTGGTGTGCGATCATTAGTTAAATTATTAACAAATAAAACAAGGCTAATTAAAAATAAAAAAGCTGTTCAATTAATGGCGATAATTATTACATCATTAATTTTTATTGAAAGTTCAATTAACCAATTAATTGCTGGAGCATCAACAAAAACATTAGCGAAGAAATACGGTGTTTCGCCAGAAAAAATGTCCTATATTGTACAAACTTCCTGCGTATCAGTTTGTTCATCAGCCATGATTAACGGCTGGGGAGCGGCAATGATGGGTGTTATTGGTGTACAAATATCTAAAGGTTTAATTACTGGAGAGCCATTTGAAATTTTAGCAGGCTCAATGGTATTTAATATCATGGCGTGGTTTTCTTTAGCTTCAGTATTATTTTATATTTTCTCCAATGTTTCTTGGGGACCAATGAAAAAAGCGGATTTACGCGCAGAGCAGCAAGCTTTAACTTTATTGTCTGCAGAAGAAACTGAGCAGGATGATGAAGATATTATTGAGCATCCTAATTGCCATACCTCTCTTAACTTTTTTATTCCAATTTTATCAACAGTATTAATGGTACCTATTGCGCTTTATATCACTGGTAATGGTGATTTTAGTAAAGGTAGTGGCTCAACATCGGTATATTGGGGAGTCATGTTTGGAACTTTAGTCTCTTTTGTGTGGTTCTTAGCGCGTCGTGTGCTTAATATTGAGACTTTCTTTAAAGAGTTATACATCGGCTATGCCAGCATGGTAAAAATTAGTTCAGTGATGATCCTCGCTTTTTTAATGGGAACCGTTTCTTCAGATTTAAACACTGGTGCTTATATAGCTGAAATTACCTCTGGTGTCATTTCACCGGCTTTCTCAATCGGTTTTATATTTTTAATTAGTGCGGTGATGTCATTAGCAACTGGAACATCGTGGGGAACATTTGCGATTATGATCCCAATCGGTGTGCAATTAGGGCTTTCAGTTGGAATGCCTGTTGAATATATGATTGGTGCCGCAATAGCAGGTTCAATTTATGGGGATATGACATCACCCATTTCCAGTGATGCGATTGTGGCCTCTATGGCAACAGATTGTGACCATATTGAGCATATTCGTACCCAAATGCCTTATGCCACGGTGACTGCCGCTTTTGCGCTGATGGTTTATCTCTATTTAGGTTTCACATATTAATAAGGTGAATAATATAATGAGCATTAGACAACGATTAGCTGCAATAAATAAAATAGATCTACTTCGAGGACCAACACCGTTAGCAAAATTAAATAATCTTTCAGAATATTTAGGCCGTGATATTTATATTAAGCGTGACGATATGACCCCCCTAGCAATGGGGGGCAATAAACTGCGAAAATTGGAATATATTATTGCAGATGCGATACAAAAAAAGTCTAAGGTGATTGTTACGGCAGGGGCTATTCAATCAAACCATGTTCGCCAAACAGCTGCAATAGCATCAATGTATGGTCTGGAATGTGTCGCATTATTGGAAAACCCATTACAGAGTTTGAATTCATTATTTTTAACAAATGGTAATAAACAACTGACAGATTTATTTAATGCCCGCTGTTATTTTTGTGATGAGTTAACCGACCCAAGCTTACAAATGCAAGCGTTAGTTGAATCCCTTAGATTGCAAGATGCTTATATTGTACCTATTGGTGGTTCTGATGCTTTAGGGTCATTAGGTTATGTTAATTGTGCATTAGAAGTTGCCGAGCAGACTCCTAAAGATATTGAATTTGCCGCAGTTATTGTTGCTTCTGGTAGCGCAGGAACGCATGCAGGGCTAGCTATGGGATTACAATCGGTATTTCCTCAAACACCAGTGATAGGTGTTACCGTTTCAAGAACAGTTGCGCAGCAACAACCTAAGGTAGAAACCTTACAGCAGGAAATTGGTGAATTATTAAACCTGACAGATTTTCCTAAAGTGAATCTGTGGGATCAGTATTTTTCACCTTGCTATGGTCAGCCGAATAACAAGGGCCAACAAGCCATTGAGCTATTAGCTCAAAAAGAAGGAATACTACTTGACCCTGTGTATACCGGTAAAGCCATGGCGGGTTTAGTTGATCATATTTTAAAAGAAAGTATTGATGGCAATCAGCCATTACTTTTTATTCATACTGGCGGAGCACCCGCTATTTTTGCTTATTCTGAAATCAATGTAGCAACGATTAAATAGACTTTTGATAATGCGATTTACTTATGAAAATTAATACCAAGGTTATTCATGGTTACCCCATGACAGATAAATATACCGGAAGTTCTTCTGTTCCGTTATATCAATCATCCACATTTTCACAAGCCAATATTGAGGAAAGTTACGACCATATTTATTCGCGTTTTTCCAATCCAACAAGAGATGCATTAAGTGAGGCAATTTGCGCGATTGAAAACGCGAAATTTGCTGAGATTTTTTCCTCAGGAATGGCAGCAATAAGCGCAGTATTACTTAATTTTAGCCAGGGTGACCATATTGTTGCTTGCAAAAATATTTACGGTGGTTCTTTCCAGTTAATGACTGAATTTCTGCCTCGTTATGGCATTTCAGTGACATTTGTTGATGCGACTAATCCAATGAACTATCAGCAAGCAATAACGGAGAATACCAAAGCGTTTTATATTGAAACGCCATCTAACCCCACATTACAAGTGACTGATTTAAAATCTGTTATTGAAATTGCGCAACAGCATAATATTATTACCATCTGTGACAATACCTTTATGACGCCATTGTTATCAGATGTTATCTCTCTTGGAATTGATTTTTCTATTAATAGTGCGACTAAATTTATAAATGGCCATAGTGATGTGATCTTGGGGACAGTAGCAACGAATAACCCTGAATATGCGAGGTGGTTACATAAGTCTGCGGTGGCTATTGGCAGTATTGCAGCCCCATTTGATAGCTGGCTGACGATGCGTGGTTTAAAATCAATGGCAATGCGGGTTGAACGAGCTAGTGAAAATGCGCAAAAGCTTGCAGAATATCTGAGTGAGCACCCAAAAGTACAACGCGTTTTTTATCCGGGGTTAGCTTCACACCCAAACCATATGATTCATATGCAACAGTCCAAAAATGGCGGAATGGTGGTTTCCTTTGATTTGGGTAGCTATGAAAATGTAAAGCAATTTTTAGAAGCAATTCGTATTCCACTCGTTGCGGTCAGCTTAGGGGGAATTGAATCAATTATTTCCTACCCTAAAATGATGTCCCATGCGTGTATCCCTGAAGAGGAAAGATTACTGCAAGGCGTAACGGATGGATTATTGCGGTTCTCATTGGGCTGTGAAGATATAGATGATTTACTCGCTGATGCCGATTTTGCTTTATCGCAGGTACAGTAATTAGGCCATTAGTAACACATTTTTACTTCTGAGTGATACCTACCACACACCTAAAAAACGCCCATAATATTTTAATCCCTCTAAATAGTCTGATTTATTTAGAGGGTTTTTACTTCACAAAATGCTTATTTGAACGATATAAAACTAAAGACAAAGCTCTTTATTCGCTGGGGTTAATTGAGCGCTTTGTTGGATATGTCTTAAAGTTTCTGTTGCCAGCAGCGCAGTGGCTTCATAAAAAGTATTCCCGCTTTGCAATTGCATTTTTTCTAAATAGCGATATACCCAAGGTAAAAAATGTATTTCGAGTAATTCACGTAACAGTTCTGGTTTATTTTCAATCACCCAGGCAGTGAGAAGAAATATTAGCCCCACATGATCTTCGGGTTCTTTTTGATTTAATTCAATATTGATTTGGTTATTACGAAGCCATGCTCTTAATTCAAGTGTCGAAATACCAAAAACAACATTTTCTTTATCAAGATAAACAGAACCCCAAGGTGGTGCAGGTAATGCGTAAGGGCCAATAAATAAGCGCTGGTAGGCTTCTTGTAAAGTTTCTGATTCAGAAAGACTATCTTGAAAAAGTTTATCAATACGTTGGCAATCATAATCCTGGAGTAAATGGCCACTCAGCTAACCATTCGCTCGTCGTAAATAAATCAATTAGTTTATTTACGCGTGCATCAGAAGGGTCATAATAAAATAATGCCCCCAAAGTTTGCGCGCAAAGCGAAAAATCTGCCAATAATTTTTGTTCCATATTTGTCCACTTGCTATGTTAATGATGACGCTTTGGTGCGATCGTAGCGAAACATGCGATTGTTGTCGATGATAAGAAGGTAATTAGCCCCCTTATCATCGTAAAAACAATGGAATAGTCGTTATCCGGCGATAGCCATACCTACAGTCATATGTAGCCCGTAGAAAATGCCTCTACCAATTAATTCACCAAAAATCACCAATAATACGGCGACTAATAGCCCGATAATTGACGGATTTTTCATTTTAACATGTGGGTAAATCCAGAAAGCTAGCCCTAATGTTAAGCAAACAGTACGCCATCCCATCAGTGAGGCATAATCTGGAACAAGCTCAGATGCTTTTTGTACTGAGCTTTGGATAGAGCCTAATTCAAACCCCTGTGCCGTCACCAAAATACTACTCGCAACCACTGCAACAATACTGATTAATGTAAAGAAACGGACGTTATTGATATCATAGCTTGCTATGCGTAATAAAAATGCGGCAAGAACAGGCCCTGCAATAAAGCTGGTTAGGATAAATTGCAAACTACCATAGTGATTAAACCAAGTTGGGACGGTATCAATTTGGTAAACGCGGGATATGGCATAAATAAATATTGCCGCAAAAATGATAGTGATAATTAACCAAATAGTACCAATAGACTTAGGCATTTTTTTCAATAATGACAGTAACCAATATACCCCACCTAAGGCGAAGAATATTGAACCACTAACTATTTCGTTACTAAGAGCGGAATGACCAACACGTATCATTGAATTGAATGCACGCATCGGCGAGCCCATATGCAGCATGGAAAGTAAAAAGCCAATTCCCATTAACGCCCATAAACCAAACATGCTCATCACTATTTTATGATGCTGCTCTTGCAAGGGTTTCATTAACAATACCAGAGCCATGAGAATAAATGCACCGGCAACACTTTGACCTATAACGGTGAAGAAGATTAACGGATATTCATGTAAGCCTGCGCCCATTTTAAACTTCCTCCGGATTCGCTAAATAACCTGTGGTGTCACCAACAGGACGGCAATTTGCATTGAGATTTAACACAATATTGGGTTTGGTATAATGTGCAGCGGGTAGAGGTGCTATCTCATTGATTGTGCCGTATTTTGCACGTAGCTCTTCAATGGGCCCAAAATCTAATGCACGTAGCGGGCAAGACTCAACACAAATGGGTTTTTTGCCTTCAGCCACACGTTCATAGCAGCCATCACATTTAGTCATATGCCCTTTAACTGCATCAAACTGAGGCGCACTATAAGGACATGCCATATGGCAATAACGGCAACCAATACAAACACTTTCATCGACAATGACAAAGCCGTCCTCACGTTTGTGCATCGCGCCACTTGGGCAAACTTTAACGCAAGCAGGGTCCTCACAATGGTTGCATGAAATGGAAAGATAATAAGAGAATACATTTTGATTCCATGCACCATCTTGCTCTGTCCAGTCGCCGCCTGCATATTCATAAATACGACGGAAATGAACATCAGCGGATAAGTTTTTAAAATCTTTACAGGCGAGTTCGCACGTTTTGCAGCCCGTACAGCGTTGTGTATCAATATAAAAACCATATTGTTGTGACATACCGGGCTCCTTATAGTTTTGTAATTTCAACTAAGTTAGTATGCTGAGGGTTCCCCTTAGCAAGCGGTGAAGGGCGTTGAGTCGTGAGGACATTAATACACCCGCCTTGGTCTACTTTTTTGCCAAACATATCGGCATCTAACCAAGCCCCTTGGCCCATAGCAGTCACGCCTGGCATGATCCGTGGTGTCACTTTCGCTGGAATATGAACTTCACCTCGGTCATTGAAAACCTTGACCATATCACCCTGTTTAATACCACGTGCTTTGGCATCTATAGGGTTAATCCATATTTCTTGGCGACAAGCTTGTTTTAAGATATCAATGTTGCCATAACTTGAGTGTGTTCTGGCTTTGTAGTGAAACCCTGTCATTTGTAATGGGTATTTTTTATTAAGACTATCGGTATGGCTTTCAAAGCCTTCGGTATAAATTGGCAGCGGGTCAATTACATCATCTGGTGCTAATTGCCATGTTTTCGCTATTTCAGCTAGGCTTTCTGAGTAAACCTCTATTTTTCCGGAAGGCGTTTTCAGTGGATTAGCTTGAGGGTTATCTCGGAAGGCTTTAAATCCAATGACATGTTCATCTGGGCATTTGTGCTTGAAAATACCCACAGTTTTCATTTCTTCATAAGTTGGCATATCAGGGAAGCGTTCGCGGCTTTTTTCACATAAATATTTAACCCATTCGTGTTGGGTACGGCCTTCGGTAAATTTCTGTTCGACATCAGGGCCTAAGCGTTTTGCTATTTCTGACAAAATTTCATAGATGGGCTTACGCTCAAATTTAGCGCTAGTGGCTGGTTGGCCTAAGATCATGTACGACATGTTTCCTGCGGACTCACTAGGAATAAGATCTTCTTGTTCGGTCGGCATTAAATCAGGTAGTAAAATATCGCAATATTTTGCAGAGGCCGTCATGAAGTGGTCGATGCCGACAATCATTTCGCATTTGCTGTCATCTTGTAAAATTTCATGGGTGCGAGCGATATCACTATGCTGATTTATCAATGTATTACTGGCATAGCACCATAAAAATTTAATGGGAACATCTAATTTATCTTTCCCTTTGATACCATCATGAATAGCTGTCATTTCGGTACCGCGTTCGATGGCATCAGTCCATGTGAAAACAGAAATCTGAGTTTTTACTGGGTTATCGAGCATCGGGAACCATTCAACACCGGAATCATAAGTACCTTCACGACAGCCTGAATTTCCACCACTAATGCCAACATTACCAGTAATAATGGCTAACATGGCAATTGCTCGAACGGTTTGTTCACCATTTGAATGACGTTGAGGACCCCAACCTTGAACAATATAAGCGGGTTTTGCTTGGCCTATTTCACGGGCTAACTTAATGGTTTTATCTGCTGGGATACCTGTAATTTTAGCGGCCCACTGTGGTGTTTTAGCAATACCATCAGCACCTTGGCCTAAAATATACGCTTTATAGTGACCATTTTTAGGTGCCGAAGCTGGCAAGGTTTTTTCGTCATAGCCGATACAGTATTTATCGACAAACTCTTGGTCGACCATATCCTCAGTAATAATCACGTAAGCCAATGCGGCAGCAAGTGCACCATCAGTACCAGGACGAATAGGTAACCATTCATCTTCTCTACCAGAAGCAGTGTCATTATAACGAGGGTCAATGACTATCATGCGCGCATTTGAACGTTCGCGCGCTTGTTCGACATAATAAGTGACACCTCCGCCACTCATACGAGTTTCAGCAGGGTTATTACCAAACATCACAACTAGTTTTGTATTTGCAATATCATCAGGACTATTTGCTTCTTGGGAGCCGTATAGGTAATTCATACCTGCACGAATTTGTGCAGTACTATAACTGCCGTAGCGGCTCAGGAAACCACCACATGAATTCATTAAGCGATAAGGAACATTTGAGTTGGTGATATTACCGCCATCAACGCCAGTACCATATAAAACGTGAACGGCTTCATTACCATAATTTTTTAGAATATCGCGTAAGCTATTACCAACAGTATCAAGGGCTTCTTCCCATGAAATTCGGACAAATTTGCCTTCACCACGTTTACCCACACGTTTCATTGGGTATTTCAATCTATCTGGGTGATTCATTCTTCTGCGGATTGAGCGACCACGCAGGCAAGCTCTGACTTGATGATTACCATATTCATCTTTTCCCGTGGTATCAGATTCAACCCAATATACCTCATCGTCACGCACATGGAGGCGTAATAGGCAACGGCTACCACAATTAACGGTACATGAACTCCAAACGGCTTTTTCTTCAGGGGATGTTGAGTTTTGAGAGGTATCGATTGCTTTTGCATTAAAAGGAAGTGATAAACCGCCAACTGCAGCAAATAAACCGCCAGCAGCGCCAGATTTCACGACATTGCGTCTTGAGATAGGGCTATTTAATAATTTATTTTTTGTATTCATTGATATTAGCCTTTATGACCATATTAAATATAGTGTTATTCAGGGGCTATCTTACTCTGACATATTTAGTTTTTTTTGCGCCATATCAACGAAGTTATATTTTCAAAACTGGTAACTTTTTTATAATAAATAAATATTAATGATAATTGATATCATTATAACGTTATGAATAAAAACAGGTTTTATTTTTATTGCTCGTGTCTAAAAATTTAGAAATGTTAATATTGAGTTTTGTAGAGAAAATATTTCTCTCGGTAAGGCCATTTTCGGAAAATAGGGAGAAGACTTTTAGTCATATAGTTGGAATATAATAATAAATTTCTCTAGGAGCATTGATTTCTCTTAAAAAACAATAAAATTTATTATTATTTTTTGGAATGAAAAATAAATACAGAATAACTAACTATAAAGTGAACATCTAATATCCAATTAAGGTGTACTTTTTTATTGAAAATAATTGTTATTATCAGTGTTGGTTAATTAAATTCAATATTGAGAGTGATAGATTGAGCAAAACCTGCTGGTGGCTTACCGACAGAGCGGCTTTTTTGTACTGCAAGTAAAGCGGCTTGATCTAATAAATCATTTCCTGAACTGCTTGCTAAGCGAATTAAACTAATTTCTCCGGTTTGGCTTAATTGAAATTGAATAGTTGCGATACCACGGTTTTTCATTTTTTTTGCGCGGCGAGGGTATTGCTTGTTTCGCTCAACTTCTTGGCGCAGTTTTTCTCGATAGGCATTAATTAGTTGGCTATTAGTGTCACTAGTCGCATGTTGGTTTTTGGGGCCTTTAATTCCTGCTGATTGAGAAGAAACAAGGTCACCGGCTTTTTGTTGTTGTGCGATTGGCAAATCATTTTTAATTTCGGAATCAGCTTGTTTGCTGGGGTTTTCAGTTCTTTTAGTGAGTTCTTTGGGTTTTACGGGTTCTTTTTGTGTTTTGATCACCTTTTTTTTGCTTTTTAGGCACAACAACGGCGGCATTTTCAATAATTGGGCTGGGTTCTATTTTTACCTCACTAGGGAGTTCTATCGGTTGAAGGAGCTCTTCAGGTTCTGCAACGTTAACCGCTTGAGTCAATGCGATCGATATAATCGGCGCATCCTGTTGTGCTTGGTTTTTTAAGGATAATGATTGAGCCGTAACATAGGTTAAGTACCCAATAACAAGAATATGCAGTGTTATGGATAGCGTAAAAGTAATTAATTTTCGACTCATCATAAGACCTCAATATTCTTTCTTGTTGAACCTAAAGAGGGGTAGACCAAAACAGCTCTTAAGTAGTTATGCTTGAGTTATAACTCATAAGATAAAATAACGATTCGAATTATATGTTAATAATTATCAATTGCAAATGATAGTTATTATCAACTTTGAAGGGTATATGTTATTTACTATTAATGCATTGATTTTTAATAATATAATTTTAAAATGAAAAAGGCTTGGTGAGTCACCAAGCCTTAATAAGATTAATTGTGTGATAAATCAGTTAAATATCATTCTCTATTTTATTATTTTGTCTGGCTCCTGCTTAAGTGTTGCTGTACAGCGTATTTGATAGAAGGGGATTGGTTGTTTTCGGTAAAACTCAACGCGACTGCGGCTTTTTCATGTCCATCCATTGCTAAAAAACTTTTGCTGATACCATTAATTTTATCTGTTGCTAAATTACCAGCTTTTAGATGTGAATTAATGGCTGCTTGGTTCGCTGCGGACATATTATTTTCATTAAAACTTAATGCAGTAGCGGCTTTTTCATGCGAATTCATCTGTGCAAAAGATTTCGTAATACCTTGGATACCATTAGGTGATAAATTAGCGGCTTTTGCATGGTTAGCAATAGCGGCTTGGTTTGCATAAGCGGTATTATTTTCAATAAAACTGAGTGAAATAATGGCATTTTTATGGGTGGTTACGTCTGCTTGAGCACTTAAATTAAATACCAGAAAAAGTGCAGAAGAAATAAATAGTTTGTTCATCTGAATACCTTTAAATAACATTGCCTAAACTTTGGACAAAATAATGGATAACTTTATATAAATGAGTTCTAAAAAATGAAGGAATTTAATGTTTAACTTCTATTTACTGCACTAGAACTTAGGTCTGTTATTGATAGATAAACGCATCTAAGTAGTATTTTTATAAAGTTATCGTAGGACTAATCATTACGATGGCGTCAATATAGGTGATCATGTTCAATGATGAAATTGACATCTATGCATATGATAAGTGCATAAAACGCATTCATCATTTTGCAAAAAAAAAAGAGAGAATTATTTCGGCGTGTTTACCGTATTTATGATACATAAATAACACCGTATAGATAAGCTACACGGTGTTTGAATATTTAATTAAAATTAAGAACGTTTAACCGCTGTTTCTGAGACGCGTATTGCATTTTCTTTATTCGCAAACCAACGCTCACGTGAGATGTCATATACAAGATTAAACGCATAAGTATAAAATAAGAAAAAGGCAAAAAAGCCGATTTCAAGTAAGAATGCGTCTAAGAATGACATTTTAAGTAAAAACGCCAGCATTGGTACACCCATGATCACAAAGCTCAATTCAAATCCAACGGGCGTGAAAAATGCGTACTTTGGCTGGGCGAGGCCCTTTGGATAAGGGCCAATAACGATCAAAGACCATGTTATAAAATAAGTTTAATAGCATTGCCAGTGTCGACAAGACAATAGCGACTGTTCCCATTTGGAAAATTGAGCGTCCTAAAAGCCACGCACTGACCGGTGCAGTTATCGCGATCGCGATGACTTCAAATGAAACTGCATGAAAAATTCGTTCAGTTAATGTTTTTGTATACTTGCTCATAACTACCTCAAAGATATGGAAAAT
This sequence comes from Providencia rettgeri, assembly GCA_900455085.1. Taxonomy (NCBI): domain Bacteria; kingdom Pseudomonadati; phylum Pseudomonadota; class Gammaproteobacteria; order Enterobacterales; family Morganellaceae; genus Providencia; species Providencia rettgeri. The sequence goes on from UGTZ01000001.1 coordinate 1,323,153, forward strand.
TATTTTATGGGTAAAAATCGGGTGCAATTATTTGCTTTTTTTTATATATATACAAAATGGCAGCCATCGGAAAAAGCGATACCTTATGAATTATTCTATAGAAACATTGCGTACCTTTGTGGAGGCGGCATCCCTAAGGTCATTCTCTGCTGCGGCTCGTAAATTAAATAAAAGCCAATCAACTGTGAGTACGACAATCAGTGGTTTTGAAGACGACTTGGGCTTTTTGTTATTCGATAGGCAGGGACGTGAATCAACATTAACTTTTGCAGGTAGAAAAGTTTTGAGTTTAGTTGAGGATATTTTATCGGCAGATGAGCGTCTTCAAGCGCTTCGAGTTGAACTGCTACCAGATATAGAACCAAGATTAAGCTGCGCTTTTTCAGATATTTATCAGCCCCCTCATGCTGAACATATTGTAACGACATTAGATAGACAATTTCCGCATCTTGAGTTCGAGTTTTTAATTGCAGAAAATAATGCCGTTATTGAAATGATCCAAAACCAACAGGCTCATGTTGGTATGATGGAATCTCGAACAGAATATCCTGCAGATATTTCTTTTTCTCGTTTACCTATTCAAGGTGAATTAGGTTTATATGTATTAAATAGCCATCCATTAGCTAAAGAGAAAAAAACTACTTATCAGCATTTAACAATGACACGCCAACTACGGCTAAGCAGTAGTAGCCAAATTATTATTAATAGTGAAAAGAACTGGTTTGCGCCAAATTATTTACTATTATTAGAAATGGCAGAACAAGGAGCTGGATGGGCAATATTACCGACATGGTTAGTTAAGCAATTTGGCCATAACCGTTTAGTGAGTATTAATTATGATTTATGGCCACGTAAAATTGATGTGGATTTAGTTTGGTCTAAGAATAATCCACCAGGAAAAGCGGGTTACTGGCTGATTAATAAATTACTTAATAGCTAAATTTAAGGAGATTAATTTTAAAATCAATGTGTTTGTGCTATATTTTATTTTGTAAAACAGTCTATATTAAATGTAATAAGATGTTATCTTGTAAATAAACGTAATATAATTTTTAAAGTTGGCTTTATATCGCTAATCTAAACTTAATCAAATTGTTGTTTGAGTTAATTTATTAGAGGATAAAAATGAAAAAATTATTAGTACCTACACTCTTTGCTGTTGCATCTACTATGTCATTTGCTGTTAATGCAGCGACAACTCCAGCAGCAAGCCAATCACAGAAGGCAGAACATAAATTAAATGCTTACGAAGAAATTATGGTAGGCAAAGTCTGGGTAACGACAGAAGCTTTAGATCAAGATAAAAAAGAAGTTAATGCAGAAGATAAACAAGTTGCAAACTTCTTTGGGGTTGCCGAATATTATCCAGACGGGACCTTTAATATGACCACGTTCGATGGCAAACCAAAAATGAAAGGTGACTGGTCATTTGATGAAAATGGCAAAAGCCGCTCATTAACAGCGAAAGATGATGACGGTAAAGTTTTATTTACTCGTGTTGTTGAAAATGTCACAGTAACACCTGAAGAATATACGTATCGTATTTATCCAGAGCAAGATAGCAAAGATAAGTACTTTGATATTGTCCATAAAGTTAAAAAATAACATTTAAACCAATGCCGCAGTCTAGATATAAAGCTCATTGATTGAGTAATTTATTCTGCGGCATTATTGCTCTATTGTAGCTTTATTTAAAACAGGTTTCTGCCCAGCGCGTTAGTCCAGCAGTAACGGAACCAAAATCATCTCCACGTATTATCGGAATATTTGGTAATTCTTGGCTAATTGCTTGGTGTAATACTGGTGAGCGAGCACTTCCACCTGTAACGTAAATAGCATCAGGTTTGACCCCACCTTGGTTGACAGCCTCTTTAACTAATTCAATCATTTTACTTTTTGGTGATTCAATTGATTCCACCATTTGTTCATGTGGAATATTCACTTCTAGTTTTTCAGAAATTAATTTAATTTGAGCTAAATAACTGGAAGCGTCCGATAAAGCAATTTTAGCTTCTTCAGCTTTACGTACTAAGCTATAACCTAATGTTTCATTATAAACTTCTAACAATCGAGATATTATTTGAGGCTCTTTTGCATCTTGTTTTAAGCGTGTTAATGCAGTCAAATTTTGTCGTGAGTAAAATTCTTTTTGCGCTTCAACATTATTGATAGCAATCGGGTTCCAAAATTGTAGAAATGGCATTTTAATGCCTGATAAAGATTGGCTTTCCATTCCAAAAAGTGGCATTAATTGTTTTAATGCTAGGTAAATATCAAGGTCGTTTCCACCCACTCGTTGGCCACTATGTGCAAGTAAGGATTGTGTTCTGTCCTGTGCGCCTCGATAAGTTGGTCCCATTTGAATCAATGAACAGTCTGTTGTTCCACCGCCAATATCAACGACTAAGATGATCTGGTCTTTACTTAATGTTGATTCATATTCAAGCCCGGCAGCAACAGGTTCGAACTGAAAAGTAATATGATTAAAACCTGCACGTTTTGCCGCACGATAGAGTATGGATTCTGCTTGTTGATTTGAAAGTTCCCCGCCACGCCCATGAAAATTAATTGGTCGGCCAATGACTGTGTCATCAATAACCTGTTGTAAAGAATGTTCTGCAGTATTCTTTATATTTTTCATCATGGCACAGACAAGGTCTTCAAAAAAACTAATTTGAGTATCATGTAAGCCTGAAGCCCCTAAAAAAGATTTTGGGGATTTTACATAATAAACATCTCTAGGGTCGCTCAGATATAAATCTAAAGCAGCTTGCCCAAATACAATGTCCTCAGGTATTAAATCGATCCCTTCATCACGGTTAAACGCGATAGATCTTTTTAAAATTTGTTGTCCGATTTCATTCGAGGGGGAGATTTTACAATGGCGAAATAAATGCTCAGAAACTGATTCTCTTGTTGGCGCGCATAAGGTTGATGGAATATAAACGCTATCGCCTTCTAATGGTAATAGTGTGGGTACCCCGCTTTTCATGACTGCGACAGCACAGTTAGATGTGCCGTAATCAAAACCAATAAACATTTCGCCTCCAAGAGTAACGACTTTGAAAAAAGGCAGAGACTTTATATCAAGCAGGAATGAATTACTATCGAAAAAATAGTTCGATATGAAGGGAAAAACTCAAAAGGAGATAGCTTGAATTGATTGCATGTTGTCTAGATGCTCTGAAAGCACAGAAGCACTATGACAAAATGCAACCGTTATAGAAGGATTGATTTATTGATGTTCATAAAAAGGGCGTAATTAATTTAGCTTAAGGTGGGTAAATGAAAATACCTATCGATAATATTAAGGTTATTTAAAGCTATTTTTATTTAGAGTGTGGTTTGTGATGTAATATTTTATTTTTCCTCCTCTTTAACATTTTAATGTAATATTAAAGAGGTTCTCGGAAATATCTTATTTAAACAGTTAGGTTTTATATATTTTTAACTATTACAATACTTATTCCAAATTACATTAAAATCATTATTAGGAAATTCTTTATTATCTCTATCAATTAATGGAATAGAAACAACATTACGGCCGTCATCATGAAGATAGGTTTTGACCACAAAACGTTTAAATGAATATGAGTTTTGGCTAGTGAAAATAAGCACTTCACCGCATACATAACCTAGCATACCATGGTCTAAGGTTTCTCTTATCTCATGATATTTAACATTTTTATACTCGGCCGTTTTGGGGAATGCTAAAAAATCCTCAACCGCTTTTTGAGATTTTTCTACAATATCTAAATCAGGTGTATAGTTACTTACAACGCCTCCTATAAAGGAAGCGCCTGCAATTAGGCCAACGACTAAAAATGAAAATATTTTATTTTTCATAGTGTTTATTTCTTATGTTATTATTTTTGAACCTCCCAATGAACGCCAAAATATAAAAATTAAATGAAAATTCATTAGCATAAACTAACTTTTAATTGATAATTTCACTTACGGAGATATACTTGGATTACATTTGGGATAATTAACGGTTACCAATCTAACATAAGATAATTTGAAGTAATATAGAGGGGAAACAATGGTAATCAATAAGAAACGAAAAATTACACATTTAAATAAATAGACATTTCATAAAAGGATACTTTATCACTATTGTGATAATTCAGTATGTATTAATCCCTAGAGTAACAAAACTCATAATAAAATAAGATTTTTATTTTTTGTTCTTCATTATTTTTGCCATATGAATAGCTTCAATGAGTTGAGAACGATTAATACGAGAACTATTACTATCTAATAATTTTTGCCAAATATCAATTGCTTGTTCATAATTTGCATTCATAAAAGCATCTGAAGCGACTAGCATTAAAGCAGTAATTTCTTGTTTATCAAGGTTTAATGCTTTGTTGATTACCGCTCTGACATCTTCTGTTAGTTGTTGACCTGCTTGATAATATAAAACGGTTGCAATAGCGGAGTATATCTGAGCATTTTCTCCTCCATATTTTAACGCTCTATGATAAGCAATTAATGCGTTATCATAACTATTTTGATAGAGATAGTATTCACCTAGTGTAGCCCAAAGCTCACTATTTTTAGGGGATTGGCGAATATCATCTTGCAAGCGTAATAAATCATTTTGTTCTTGCTGCAATGGTGTGAATGAGAGTAGAGGATCTGAAATACGTTGGTATTCCTGGTAGGCTAATTCAAACCGAGGCGAAAAAAAGTAACCAATAACAACTGACACCATTAATATGGCGAGTAATTTATTAATATGCCATTGCTTTGCAACTGATGGCGCTGTTACATCATCTGACAATAATTGCTCGAATACCTGCTGATGGTGAAAATTGCTCTCTAAAATCGGCTGTTTTTGTGAGCGATAAAATTTGAAAATGAAATAAAAAATGCCAACTAGAGCAATGCCCGGTAATCCCCAAAGCAGTGCGGTGCCAATAGTCAAGGGAGGGTTATACAGCACGAAATCGCCATATCGCTCGGTCATATAATGCATGATTTGCGCTTTATCTTTCCCCTCTGCAACCATTTTAAAAACTTGGTGGCGCATACTTACTGCAGTGGGTGCATTGGATTCGAGTAAGTTTTGGTTTTGGCACTGCGGACAACGTAATTGTGAGGCTATTTGCAAAGAATATTCTTGTTCTTCAATAGAATTAAATTGCCACACATCAACAATCTGAGCATTGGATATAAAAGAGCAACATAGGAAAAATAGTGCTAATAGGGTTTTAAGCATTTTTTTATCCTCCCTTTTATCCAGCTTATTAATAGGCCAAAACACATTACAAACGCACCGCTCCAAATCCATTGAATGCCATCTTGTACGTAAAGGCGTATTGCATAGCTATTTGTTCCCGTTTTCTCACCTAATACCGCATACCAATTACGTAGCCACCCCCAATATATACCGGGTTCAATCATTAATTGCTGGCGAGCAGTATAAAAGCGGCGCTCGGTGATTAGCTGGTGTAATGGTTGGTTAGCTTTGCTAATTTGTATAATGGCTTTTTCGGTAGTGTAATTAGATTTAGCTTCAAGTTGCAACTCGTTGAATTGAAATTGATAATCTGCGAGTGAAATAGATTGCCCAACAGAAAGACTAACACTGGTTTCATGGTGACTACCAATGGATAAGGCAATGCCAGCCGCAAAAATCACAACCCCTGTATGAGCGATAAGGGAAGGGAATTGTTGACGAATAGCATCGATGGGTCGTAGCCAAAAGATAAGTAAAATAGCAAATAAAAAACCACAAGAAAGAGCGATAATAATCCCTTTAGACCAAAGAGATAAGCTTACTAATACACTGAGAAGTATAATGAAAAGAATACGCCATTGGGCTTTAATCCGAGTTTTGTTAAGCGGATAAATGGCACTTACCGCCATTATGATTAGCATCAAAATACCAAATGGTAGTAATGCTTGGTTAAAATAAGGTGCCCCAACCGATATTTTTCCCCAACCAAATAACGTGTAAATCATCGGGTAAAGTGTGCCCGTCAGGACAATAAATAATACAGTAGAAAATAGGATTAAAGTGAGTAATAAATAAAGCTGACGGCGATTAGTTTTGGTTGGTAAATTATCAATGTTTTTAGCTTTCCAACCATATATACATAAAGCACCGAAACTCAGGAAACTGAATAGTAAAAAGAGGGGGACAGCTCTAACGTTATCTAAAGCAAACGCATGGACAGACATTAAAATACCTGAGCGTACAATCAACGTCCCCAATAGAGATAAAATAAATGTGAGGATCGCCAGTAATATTGACCAATGACGATAATGACCCGTTTTGTATGAAATGGTAAGGCTATGGAATAACGCAGTTGCACTTAGCCATGGTAACAGCGATGCATTTTCAACTGGGTCCCAAAACCACCATCCACCCCAACCAAGTTCACTGTATGCCCACCATGAACCCAGTGTGATACCCAAAGTGAGTATGCACCAACTAGGAACGACAAAGCGCCAACAGAGCCTTGCAACAGTTTGGTTAAATTGCGTGCACAGCGTGGATGCAAGTGCCAAGGCGGTCACGACCATTAACCCGCTATAACCTAAATAAAGTAGTGGAGGGTGTAATATCAACCCCCAATGTTGCAGCATTGGGTTGAGATCTCGCCCTTCAATAGCAGGAGGAAAAATGCGAACAAAGGGGTCCGAATAAAAGACGATAAACAGTAATAATGCGGTACTAATAATAGCGAGTAGGGTTAATGTGAGAGGAAATACGGGGTGAGTTTGCCGACGATAACACCATGCAAATAGGCAACTCCAAGCAGAGATAAACAGTAGCCAAAGAAATATTGAGCCTTCATGGCCTCCCCATACTGCGGCAATTTTAATATATAGCGGCGATAGCCGGTGGCTATGTTGCGCCACATACACGACTGAAAAATCACTTTGAATAAAGCTGAGAGTTAAACAAACATAGGCAACGAGCAAGAAAAGAAACTGTAAGTAGGTCCAAAGAATATTCCGAGGCATTTGCCTCGGAATATGGCGGAAGAAACCAATAACTCCAAACAATGCTTGGAAACAGGCAATACAGAGTGCCAATGCGAGGCAGAGAAAGCCAATTTCTGGGAGTATTAGTTCCAATGATTACCCTTATTTTTGAGTGAGTTATGCGACGGTCAACTGCCCTGCGTATAACACAAAGAAGCGTAAGCAGAAGACACCCAGTAAGCTTGCACCACTGATAATCAATACTCTTGCTGCACCTTGTCCTTTATCCATCCATTTTTTGAATAGCAGAGGAATAATAAAACCACACCCGACAACGCCAATCCAAAACCACCAAGTCCAGAAACCACCGCCTAATGCGGCAATTAATGAACGAATTTTCCCGTCATCCCCTAACGCTAGCCCGACAAAAAAGGCTGCTAATAGGAATATCTCGAGCCAAATAACAAAGCCTTCGATACGGTGTAAAAATGCGGTTTCGTCGTTATGGATATTTTTACGGTAGCGTAATGCTATTGCCATTAATGATACCGCGATACCTGACGATATTCCTGAAAATAGGAATAAAGCTGGTAATAATGGATTGTTTAAGAATGGATAAGATTTTAATGCTGAAAGTAAAAATCCGGTATAAGCCCCAAGCAAAACAGCCAAGACTAGCATTACAATATCCAGAGAACGCATCGCACGATTTAGCAGGGTTAATATTCTTGGGATAAGCGTAAACTTAGGCAGCCATTTTTGCTGTAAAACCATGAGCTCTTTTTCATAAATTTTAGCAAGCCAAATAACAAGTACAGCCATATACACTTGGAATAACATTACCCCCATCGACATCACCGAAGTTGGGCTGTAATGAAACATTAATTTCCAGAATGTCCATGGACGCGTCAAATGGAGAATTAAGATCAATAACCCAAAGATGATTGTTGTCGGAGCTAAAATCAGTGTTGTGCGCATGAGAGTGCTATCACTGCCAGCCGCAGTGGGATAATACTGGCGCATAAGTACCGCAAGTACCACGAGCCCAGCTGAAATACCAATTAAGAATAAGTAAACGGCAATGGGCCAGTCCCACACTAAGGATTCAAAATGGAAAGCAGAAGCTGTTGTCATTGGCTAACCTCCCCATATTTGAACGGGACTCGATACATTTTGGGGTGAGTACCGAGTGCAATCTTGAATCGATAAGTCGGTTTTTCTTTTAGTATCAACGAAATATCGCTCTTAGGATCATCTAAATTACCGAAGGTTAATGCTTTGGTCGGGCAAGATTCGACACAAGCAGGTTGCTTACCCTTTTTTAGATTTGTTTTACGACAAAAATCACATTTATCCGCGGTTTTATTGATAGGGTGAATGAATCTGACGCGATAAGGGCAGGCAGCAATACAGTATTGGCAGCCGACACATAAGTCAGGGTTTACATCAACAATCCCCGTTGTTTTGTCGATAAAAGAGGCACCAGTAGGGCAAACATCAACACAAGGCGCACTTTCACAATGTTGACAGGAATGGCGAAAAAAACGGTATTTAACATCAGGAAATTGGCCTATGGGCTCACTACGGATGATGGTTAACCGTGAAACACCTTCCGGTACTTGGTTAACCTCTCGGCACGCATCCATACACGCCGTACAGCCGATGCACAGATTTTCATCGTGCACCATGCCGTAGCGAACGCCATCTATTTTCATGGTGTTAGCTAGCGTATGGCTAGCAACCCCTCCTACCGCCGCCAGTGCTCCTGTGTAGATAATGAATTGACGACGAGAACAACTCATGGCTGCTCCTTACGCAATTTCACCGCTGCTGGATTGAAATCAGGGTTATTGCGTTGATCTGAGTGACAGTCGACACATATTTTTTACTTTGCCCTTATCAGTCAGTACCTTCATCGTATCTTGTTTCGGGATGAAGGTCATGGCAACTGGCACAGGCCACTTTGGTGACGTGGACATCATGAGGCCAGAACGCTTTTTGTAGTTGCTCTGGTAAGTGACATGACAGACAGACACTGTTTTGTTGTTCAACGTTATACATTGGGTTGTTAAAGCGCATGACATCTTTGACGCCTTCACGGTGATCAGGCCCTGGGTTACCGTGGCAGTTGGTACAAGTCACGGGTAAATTATTGTTAGGGTTAATCACTTCTGCGTGAGTGCCATGCATGCCTTCTTGGTCTGGTTTATGACAGTCTAAGCAGGCGCTGTCAGCACTGCGTTGCTGCGTGACAACCCAACGGCCTTCTACATTTTCTTGTGCCATTTGTGGGGTTGCGGATGCGGCTGTTGCCCATAATAAGCCTGTTGCCAGCACCCCAGCAGTTAATAACGAACGTAGTACGCTCATATTCACTCCATTGGTTGTATTGCCCCATTATTTGGGGCAAATCATGGTTATTTGGCTAATAGGTCATTTTTACGAGCTTGGTCATCCCATTGCGGAACGACAGTTTTTAAGAACTCTTGTTTCTCCGCGTTAATTTTTTGCATATCTAAACCAATGGCTTGTTGTGCTTTTTCCTTGGTTGAAATATCTGGAATGGCAATTTCATGGGTGATGCCTTTTGAGCCTAACAGGCGAGCTAGTTTAGTACGTGCATCTGCCGCTTTATCCATTGAACCACCTAACATACGTAGGCCTTCATCTGGTGCGTGCATATGAATACCGTGGGAGGCGATAGCTAAATCCCAGCGCCATTGTGCATGGCGAATATCGGTTAAAATTGGTTTCATTTCATCTTCTGTTGCGCCTGCATCCCATGCGGCTTTCGCTTCAAAGTGAGCGCGAACCAATTGGTCTTCCGCTTTGATTTTCATCTCTTGGATAGCGACTTTACGTTCAGCAACCACATCTTGCAGTTGTTGTTTGCTTTGGGTATGGCAAGTGCTACAGGTTTGTTCGAAATTGTCGAATGGATTACCAATTTTATGGCTGGTATACAGTTCGCCTTTCTCGTTTTGCAGTTTTGGCATATGGCAATCAATACAGGTCACGTTATTTTTGCCATGAATACCCGCACTCCAAGTTTCATATTCTGGGTGTTGGGCTTTTAGCATTGGAGCTTTCGACAGTGAGTTGGTCCAGTCAGAGAAACCAATGTTGTCGTAGTAGACTTCCATATCTTCCACTTTGGTGCCGTTATCCCATGGGAATTTCACGGCTTTTTTATCACCAGAGAAATAATATTCTACGTGGCATTGGCCACACACCATGGACTGTTGGTCGAACCGGCTGGCTTTATCAAACGGTTTGCCAATCGCTTCCATTGCACGCTCTGCATAAGGGCGAGAAAGTGTTAGCTCTGGTTTACCTTTTGCAAAATCCGCTGAGTCGGTTTTATGGCAATCTGCGCAACCTAAGACATTCACCACTTCTGGACCACCTTTTGCCCACTTACCTTCGAAATAGCCATCTTCGCCATGTTCTTGGATAAGCCTAGCCACATCGGGACTTTTACAGCTCCAACATGCCATCGGAAGCGGGCCATCTTGGGCATCTTTCGGAGCACCAGTTCGTAAGGTTTCACGGACGTCGATGATGGCATAGGCGTGACCACGAGGTTTGTTGTAGTCGCGTGAGAATGGGTATCCAGCCCAGAGAACGACTAAGCGAGGGTCTTCCGCTAATGCGTCTTCTCGGTTTGATTGCTCGGATGTTGCTCGCCAAGAGTGGTATTGATCAGGGTGAGCAGCTTCGAAAGTTTCATTTCGTGCGTTGATGGTAGATGTACTATCTTTAGTCGGAGTTTGAGCATGAACAGAGGTAAAGAGAAATATTCCTGCAACCAGACTCAATAAGCATAGTGCATTATTTCTTATGTTTGCCATAAAAAGGGCCTCGAGTAATTTTAGCCAGTCATCCCTTCATTTTTCGAGTTGTTGTTGTAATGTGACCTGTGACTCGAACTATTTTGGGTATCTTTTTGTTATTTAGGTTTGATAGCAAGCTTTCATCTGCTACCAAGACATTGCCAATTTATATGTGTAACAAAAAACCACACTAAAAATATTGTTTTTGATCAAAAGATAATTTGTAATAAGGAAATAGAATGTGAGGAAATAATAAAAAATAGGTATTATTGAAATTGATATAGTTATTTTTCTGTAGTTTTAAACTGTTACTTTTAATAATTAATTAGTAATGATTCTTATTTTGATATTTGGCGTTATCTGATTTTATTTTGTTGATTTTAAAATAATTTTTTTATTTTAAATATTTGAGTGCTGTTTTTAAAATAAAGTTAGAAATGAAAGTTGTTTAATATCAAAAAAAATACAGATATTTTTTTGCTAAATGACATTGCATATACCACTTTAGTGGTAGTTTTGAGCTGGAATTATAATTTAAAAAATTAAAACTTGAGTTTAAATTAATAATACATATTAAAAAAATGTTAATAAATAATTAAAAAGGCCTACTTGCTTATCATTTTGGTGCTACTTTTAGCTAATGGTGAGTAAATAACGTAAATGTTGGCATTTCTAGTCGTATACGGGGAATTACCTCTTTTACCCACTTGGTAGTATGTATTTTTATAACCTCTATCGTTAATATTTCTCATAAATACACATATAAAAAATGCGGTTTATCAATACGTTTTAGTTTTTTTGTTGGCAATGTAAAGGAAAAAAACATGGTTGATCTCACCCGTCGGGGAGTATTAACTGGTGCGTGGCGTAGTGCAGCCCCAGTGGTTCGGCCGCCATGGAGTGGTAGTGAAACGCAATTTATCGAATTGTGTACCCGTTGCAATGCCTGTGTTGAAAGTTGCGAAACGGCAATTATCCAACCAGGAGCAGGGGGCTACCCTGTTGTTGATTTTAAGCGTGGTGAATGTACATTTTGCTATGCATGTGCAACAGCATGTCCAGAACCTATTTTCCTACCAAAACATTCCCAACCTTGGGATATCTCAATTTCGATTGGCCAAAATTGTCTTGCTTATCTTTCGATTGAATGTCGTCGTTGCCAAGACAGTTGTGAGCCTGAAGTCATCTCTTTTCGTCCGTCAATGGCCGGTATATACCAGCCAAAAGTAGAAACACCAGGTTGTACAGGCTGTGGTGCTTGCGTCGCAGGTTGCCCAGTTTCAGCCATTACCGTGGAGCATGAACATGCACAGTAACTATCAAGTGTGCAGTTTAATAGTACAAGTAAAAAGTGAGCGACTGTCTACTGTGGCCGAAGAAATTAATCAACTTTCCCATTGTGAAGTGGCGCTAAGCGCCCCGGAAAACGGAAAACTGATTGTGGTTGTTGAAGGGCAAGGTAGTAGAACGTTGTTAGATACTATTGATTTAGTACGCGATATTGACGGCGTACTAGATGTTTCGCTGGTTTACCATCAGCAGGAAGAGCAAGGTGAGGAAGATTATGAAACTCAGTCGTCGTAGCTTTATGAAAGCCAATGCGATAGCGGCCGCTGCTGCGGCGGCCGGTATTGGCGCACCGAGCATTGCGAAAGCAGTGGTTGGTCAACAAGAAAGTATTAAATGGGACAAAGCCCCTTGTCGTTTTTGTGGTACAGGCTGTGGGGTACTGGTGGGAACTCAAAATGGTCGCATTGTGGCCAGCCAAGGTGACCCAGAAGCCCCTGTAAACCGTGGTCTAAACTGTATTAAAGGGTATTTCTTACCAAAAATTATGTACGGAAAAGACCGTTTAACGCAGCCAATGTTGCGCATGAAAGATGGTGAATATGATAAAAATGGGGAGTTCACACCGATCACGTGGGAACAAGCTTTTGATGTCATGGAAGAAAAAGTCAAAACCACATTAAAAGAAAAAGGTCCTGAAGGGATTGGTATGTTTGGTTCGGGCCAGTGGACAGTTTGGGAGGGCTATGCGGCATCAAAACTGTTCAAAGGTGGTTTCCGTTCTAATAACTTAGACCCTAATGCACGCCACTGTATGGCTTCTGCGGTAGTGGGCTTCATGCGTACTTTCGGTATGGATGAACCAATGGGTTGTTATGATGACATTGAGCATGCTGACGCGTTTGTCCTTTGGGGTTCAAACATGGCAGAAATGCACCCAATCTTGTGGTCTCGTATCACCAACCGTCGTCTGTCTAACCCTGACGTGCGTGTTGCGGTGTTATCGACTTTCAAACACCGTAGCTTTGAATTAGCGGATAACGGCATCGTCTTTACACCACAATCTGACTTGGTGATCCTGAACTATATTGCAAACTATATCATTCAAAATAACGCAGTTAATCAGGAATTCCTCGATAAACACGTGAATTTACGTCGTGGTGCAACAGATATCGGTTATGGATTACGCCCAACTCACCCACTCGAACAAAATGCGAAAAATGCAGGTTCTGATGCGTCTGAGCCAATGACATGGGACGAGTATAAAGTCTTTGTTGCAGAATATACGTTAGACAAAACCGCAGAAATGACCGGGGTTCCAAAAGATCAGTTAGAAGAACTCGCTAAACTTTACGCAGACCCTAAAACGAAAGTGGTTTCTTATTGGACCATGGGCTTTAACCAGCACACTCGCGGTGTTTGGGCGAATAACTTAGCGTATAACTTGCACTTACTGACAGGAAAAATTTCTCAACCTGGTTGTGGGCCGTTCTCATTAACAGGCCAGCCATCAGCGTGTGGTACTGCTCGTGAAGTCGGTACGTTCTCACACCGTTTACCTGCGGACATGGTGGTTACCAATGAAAAACACCGTGAAAAAGTAGAAGGTGTGTGGGGGTTACCTGCTGGGACGATCCCTGAAAAAGTGGGTTTACACGCCGTTGCCCAAGACCGTGCTTTAAAAGACGGTAAATTGAATTTCTACTGGGTAATGTGTAACAACAACATGCAAGCGGGCCCGAATATCAACCAAGAGCGTATGCCAGGGTGGCGCGACCCACGTAACTTTATCGTGGTATCTGACCCATACCCAACGGTCAGCGCATTGGCTGCCGACTTAATTTTACCGACAGCCATGTGGGTAGAAAAAGAAGGGGCTTACGGTAATGCGGAACGTCGTACCCAATTTTGGCGCCAGCAAGTTAAGGCACCAGGCGAAGCAAAATCTGACTTAATGCAGATGGTACTGTTTTCTAAACGCTTTACAACGGATGAAGTGTGGCCTGAAGAGTTACTCGCGAAAAAACCTGAATTACGTGGTAAAACCCTATATGACGTGTTATTCGCTAACCAAGCTGTAACGAAGTTCCCTGTGAGCGAGTTAGCAGAAGACCAACTTAATGATGAGTCTCGTGAATTAGGTTTTTACTTACAAAAAGGGCTGTTCGAGGAATACGCTGGCTTTGGTCGCGGTCATGGTCATGATTTGGCTGATTTTGATGACTACCACAAAGCGCGCGGTATCCGTTGGCCAGTGGTTGATGGCAAAGAAACTCAGTGGCGTTATAGCGAAGGAAATGACCCTTACGTTAAGGCTGGCGCGGGTTATCAATTCTACGGTAAACCAGATGGTAAAGCGGTGATTTTTGCTCTGCCATTTGAGCCTGCTGCGGAATCGCCAGATAAAGAATATGACTTATGGTTATCAACAGGCCGTGTATTAGAACATTGGCATACCGGTAGTATGACACGCCGTGTTCCTGAACTGCACCGTGCTTTCCCTGAATCTCTTGTGTTTATACATCCAATCGATGCGAAAGAGAGAGGTTTACGCCGTGGTGATAAAGTCAAAGTGGTTTCACGCCGTGGTGATGTGACCACGATTGTCGAAACACGTGGCCGTAATAGACCACCAAAAGGCCTAGTTTACATGGCGTTCTTCGATGCTGCGCAGCTAGTGAATAACTTAACACTGGATGCAACCGATCCGCTTTCAAAAGAAACGGATTACAAAAAATGTGCCGTTAAACTGGAAAAGGTGTAATTGCTCATGCCCCAGAAAGCTAAGTCTCAACAGGCTAAGTCCCAGAATAGTCGTCGTCGCTTTTTACGCGATGTCGCCCGTACTGCGGGTGGGTTGGCGGCTGTTGGTGTGGTGCTGGGGCTTCAGCAACAAACTTCCCGTGCGAGTGGCGTTAAGCTTCGTCCGCCGGGAGCCCTTGATGAAAAAGCATTTGCCAGTGCATGTGTCCGCTGTGGACAATGCGTTCAAGCCTGCCCGTATGACATGTTGAAATTAGCGACATTGGCATCCGGTTTGGCTTCTGGAACGCCATACTTCATCGCCCGAGAAAATCCGTGTGAAATGTGTGAGGACATTCCTTGCGCCAAGGTTTGCCCAAGTGGTGCATTGGATAAAGACATTGAGTCGATTAACGATGCACGCATGGGGTTAGCCGTTTTACTCGATCAGGAAAACTGCCTGAACTTTCAAGGGCTAAGGTGTGATGTATGTTACCGCGTATGTCCACTGATTGATGAAGCCATCACATTGGAACTTGAACAAAACCACCGAACAGGTAAGCACGCGCGCTTCTTACCCACCGTCAATAGCAACTACTGCACGGGATGCGGTAAATGTGAACAGGCATGTGTATTGGAAGAGGCAGCTATCAAGGTATTACCAAGGTCGCTGGCGAAAGGTGAGTTAGGACACCATTACCGCTTTGGTTGGCTGGAGGGTAACAATGGCGAATCGTAAACGTGATGCCGGACGTGAAGCTCAGGCAAAAAAAGGCTGGTGGCAGAGCCACAAATGGTTGGTGTTTAGACGTATAAGCCAATTGCTGGTGTTAGCGATGTTCTTGAGTGGGCCATGGTTTGGGGTATGGATTTTACATGGTAACTACAGCAGTAGCTTATTGTTAGACACCGTACCTTTGACTGACCCATTAATCACCTTAGAGAGCTTAGCAAGTGGTTACTTACCGGGGATCTCAGCATTAGTTGGGGCTGCTATCGTATTCGGGGTTTATGCACTGCTGGGTAAGCGCATTTTCTGTAGTTGGGTCTGTCCTGTAAACCCAGTGACGGATGCGGCGGCGTGGTTAAGACGTAAATTTGATTTTAACCAATCCGCAACAATACCGCGCAATATTCGCTATGTATTGCTGGTCGTGATCCTGATCGGTTCTGCTATTACAGGTACCTTACTTTGGGAATGGCTTAATCCAGTTTCATTAATGGGGCGCAGTTTAATTTTTGGTTTTGGCAGCGGTGCATTGGTTTTAGTTGCACTGTTTTTATTCGATTTATTAGTTGTGGAACATGGTTGGTGCGGTCACCTTTGCCCATTAGGTGCGCTATATGGCGTGGCAGGGTGCAAGGGCGCATTGGTTGTTACAGCGGAAAATAAAGAAAACTGTAGCCGTTGTATGGACTGTTTCCACATTTGTCCGGAGCCGCAAGTTCTGCGCGCACCGGTCCTAGATAAACAAGCTCCAGCGCAGATATCCGATAAAGATTGCATCACTTGCGGTCGTTGCATCGATGTTTGTTCTGAGGATGTTTTTAAAATAACACTAAGATGGAGTTCGGGAGCAAAATCATGAAAAATCCTGTCCTGAAAAAGACGATCAGCCGTTGGGTGGCTGGAATGGCCTTTGTTGTAAGCAGTCTTGTTTGGGCTGCTAATGGTGTAGACCTGACCCAATCACCAGAAGTATCCGGTACGTCAGAAGGAAGCATTCATATTCCGAAAGAGCAAGAAAGAATGGCATTAAACTATGTGAATCAACCACCAATGATCCCACATAGTGTTGAAGGTTATCAAATTACCACCAATACTAATCGTTGCTTGCAATGCCATGGTGTGGAAAATTACCGCACGACAGGGGCACCAAGAGTCAGCCCAACGCACTTTATGGATGCAACAGGCAAAGTCCTTGGCGAAGTTGCACCAAATCGCTACTTCTGTTTACAGTGCCACGTGCCTCAGTCAGACACAGCACCGATTGTTGATAACACATTTACCCCATCCAAAGGTTTTGGGAAATAAGGGGGAATTATGTCAAATAACAATGATAAGCAAACAAATGATGACAAGCCGAAGAAAAAGGGCTTGTTTGGGTTAATCGGCAGAGTATGGCGCTGGTGGCGTAGGCCAAGCCGATTAGCATTAGGAACCTTATTGCTGATTGGTTTCGTGAGTGGTGTTATTTTCTGGGGCGGCTTCAATACCGGTATGGAAATGGCCAATACGGAAGAGTTCTGTATTAGCTGCCATGAAATGCGTGAGAATGTCTATGAAGAATATATGGATACTATTCACTATACTAACCGTAGTGGTGTCCGCGCAACTTGCCCTGATTGTCACGTACCGCATGAGTTTGGCCCCAAAATGGTGCGTAAAATTCAAGCGAGTAAGGAGTTATACGGAAAAATTTTTGGCATCATTGATACGCCACAAAAATTTGAAGACCATCGGTTAGCGATGGCGCAAAGTGAGTGGCGACGAATGAAAAATAACGACTCACAAGAGTGTCGTAACTGCCATAACTTTGAGTATATGGACTTTACAGCACAAAAAGGAGTTGCAGCCAAAATGCATGACCAAGCCATCACGGATGGTAAAACCTGCATTGACTGCCATAAAGGGATCGCCCATAAGTTGCCGGACATGCGTGAAGTTGAACCTGGCTTTTAATTCAAGGTAATCATTTTATGATGAGTTACATCGATGAATTATAAGTAATGATCAATAAATAGGCTGGTTATGCGTTTGAGTATGATCAGCCTAAGTTATATTTGTGTTAAATCAATATATTTGCTTTTTTAATGTGTATTGTATGATGCTGTCACGCAGCATTTACTAACAATATAATAAATCAGGGTAATTAAACTATGTGGAAAAAGCTTCATCAACTAGCCATCCCAGTCAACCTTTATCGGTTATGTGGGCGTCTAATACCGTGGTTTATTATATTGAGTGTAATTTGTTTAGCGGTGGGATGGATTTGGGGATTTGGTTTTGCGCCAACCGATAAAGTTCAAAGCCAAAGCTATCGTATTATGTATATTCATGTTCCTGCCGCAATGTGGTCGATGGGAATTTATGCCACGATGGCCATTACTGCTTTTGTTGGCTAGTCTGGCAAATGAAAGTCTCGGAATTGGCGATAGCGGCGATGGCACCAATAGGGGCGGTATTTACCTTTATTGCATTAGTTACAGGTGCGACATGGGGTAAACCAATGTGGGGTGCATGGTGGGTATGGGATGCACGTTTAACCTCTGAATTAATTCTATTTTTTCTGTATGTGGGGATTATTGCTTTATGGCATGCGTTTGATGACCGTCGCACCGCAGGAAAGGCCGCTGCAATTTTAGTATTAATTGGTGTGATTAACTTACCTATCATTCATTATTCAGTTGAATGGTGGCAAACCTTGCACCAACCTTCGACTCGCATGCAAGAAAGCATCAACCCTGCTATGCGTACACCACTTCGTTTAGCCATCCTTGGTTACCTATTTCTTTTTATCTCATTAACGTTAATCCGTTTACGTAGCCAATTATTGATGTTAGAACGTAACCGTCCATGGGTATTAGATATTGTGAATAAAAAAGGACGTCAATCATGACTAGCGCATTTGCATCTTGGAGTGAATTTTGGGCGATGGGCGGCTATGGTTTTTATGTATGGCTGGCGGTTGCGCTGACATTAATACCTATTTTGTTACTCTGTTTGCATACGTATATACAAAGAAAAATGATAATAAATGCAATTATTCAACAGCAAGCTCGTGAAGTCAGGCAAAAAGCAGCAAGAGCGCGTAGGGAGGGAGTGTGAATATTCGTCGTCGTAACCGACTTTGGCTGATCTGTTCCATATTGGTTGGTGTGGGGCTAACCCTCGCATTAATTCTCTATGCATTACGCTCAAGTATTGACTTGTTTTATACCCCCGGTGAAATCATTTATGGTAAGCGAGAAACTCAGCAAATCCCTGAAGTTGGACAACGCTTACGTGTCGGTGGCATGGTCATGCCAGGTAGTGTAGTACGTGATTCTGACCCTGTCTCTAACGCTGTCAATATCACTTTCACTGTTTATGATGCCGAAGGTGAGGTTAACGTAAGTTATCATGGAATTTTGCCCGACTTATTCAAAGAAGGGCAAGGTGTCGTTGTTCAAGGGGAATTACAAGAGAATAATCATATTTTAGCGAAAGAAGTGCTTGCGAAACATGATGAAAACTATACGCCACCAGAGGTTGAAAAAGCGATGCAAGAAAACCATCGCAGGCCAGCTGCTGCCTATAAGGACAATGCATCATGATCCCTGAAATTGGTAGCGTTTTACTGTGCTTGGCATTAGGTCTTGCCGTTTTGCTGTCTTTCTACCCGCTATGGGGAGTGGCGCGCAATGATGCACGCTTAATGGCATCATCACGTCCATTAGCATGGTTACTTTTTCTTTGTGTAACAGGGGCATTCCTAGTATTAGTGAATGCCTTTGTTGTTAATGATTTCTCAGTCACTTATGTTGCCAATAACTCTAATACGCAATTACCTATTTGGTATCGTGTTGCGGCAACATGGGGAGCTCACGAAGGCTCATTATTACTTTGGGTATTATTAATGAGTGGCTGGACATTTGCGGTGGCAATTTGCAGTTATCGCATGCCTCTCGACATTGTTGCTCGTGTTTTAGCTGTTATGGGGATGGTTAGCGTTGGTTTTTTGCTGTTTATCATCTTCACTTCAAATCCGTTTTCGCGCACGCTACCCGCCTTTCCGATTGAAGGGCGTGACCTCAATCCATTACTGCAAGATCCAGGGCTGATTTTCCACCCACCATTGTTATACATGGGATATGTCGGTTTTTCAGTGGCATTCGCCTTTGCGATTGCTGCATTGTTAAGTGGCCGGTTAGATAGCTCTTTCACGCGTTTTGCTCGCCCTTGGACGATGGCAGCATGGTTCTTTTTAACGCTAGGGATCATGTTAGGTTCCGCATGGGCTTATTATGAATTAGGTTGGGGGGGCTGGTGGTTCTGGGACCCGGTGGAAAATGCTTCCTTTATGCCATGGTTAGTGGGAACAGCATTGATCCACTCACTCTCCGTGACTGAGCAGCGAGCCACTTTTAAAGCATGGTCACTATTATTGTCGATTTTTGCTTTCTCATTGTGTTTGCTCGGGACTTTCTTAGTCCGCTCGGGGGTACTGGTTTCCGTACACGCCTTCGCCTCAGACCCATCTCGAGGGTTATTCATCTTAGCCTTCATGGTGTTAGTGATTGGCGGCTCTTTATTAGTGTTTGCACTGCGTGGGCACAAAGTACGCTCAAGAGTTAACAATGCGCTATGGTCCCGTGAATCCATGTTATTGGGCAATAACGTTATCCTAACAGCCGCGATGTTAGTCGTGTTACTCGGTACTTTGCTACCGTTGGTTCATAAACAAATTGGTCTAGGTACGATTTCCATTGGTGAACCGTTCTTTAATACCATGTTTATCGCGTTGATGGTGCCATTTGCCTTGTTACTGGGAATTGGGCCACTCGTACGTTGGGGGCGTGACCGCCCTGCGGCGATTAAAAAGTTATTAATCATTGCAACTGTTTTAACCGTTATTCTCTCATTTGCTCTGCCATTATTGATGGAAGATAGGGTAGAAGCCCTAACGGTTGTCGGCTTAATCATGGCGTGCTGGATTGCTATTCTTGCCTTCGCAGAAATGCGAGTCCGCATCAGTAAGAAAATCAAGCTCACACCAAGTTACTGGGGAATGGTACTGGCGCACTTAGGTTTGGCGGTAACTATCGTCGGTATTGCCTTTAGCCAAAATTACAGTATTGAGCGTGACGTGAAAATGAAGCCGGGTGATAGCATTTCAATTCGTGCTTATACCTTTGTATTTAATGGAGTACGAGAAGCTGATGGCCCTAACTACCAAGGTGTCATTGGCAGTATTTCAGTGAAGGAAAAAGACAAAGTCATCGGTGTTTTAATGCCAGAAAAACGTTTTTATAGTGTTAGTCGAGCTGTTATGACTGAAGCGGCGATAGATGGTGGTTTTACTCGCGATTTATATGCTGCATTGGGTGAGGAAATTGCTAAAGATACATGGACTATGCGCTTGTATTATAAACCGTTTGTTCGTTGGATCTGGTCTGGTGGCGTATTAATGGCTATTGGTGCGTTATTCTGCTTGTTTGACCCACGTTATCGTCGTCGTAAATTACAAGGGGAAACAGCATGAACCGCAAAGTCTTCTTAATTCCTTTTATTATTTTTGCAGGAATTGCCGCGGTTCTGTTATGGCAATTGATGCGTAATGCAGAAGGGGATGACCCTCGTTTATTAGAATCTGCTTTAATTGGTAAGCCAGTGCCTGTTTTTCGTCTTGAGTCATTAGAAAACCCGGGGCAGCACTACGAATCTGATGTATTAACACAAGGGCAACCTATCTTATTGAATGTTTGGGCAACATGGTGCCCAACATGCCGAGCAGAACATCAATATTTGAATAAGTTGTCTGCACAGGGTGTTCGTGTGGTTGGGTTGAACTATAAAGATAAACGGGATAAAGCCATTGTGTGGTTGCGTGAGTTGGGCAACCCTTATGCCTTAAGCTTATTTGATGGTGAAGGGATGTTAGGCCTTGACCTAGGGGTATATGGGGCACCTGAAACGTTCTTAATTGATGGTAATGGTGTGATCCGTTATCGTCACGCAGGGGCAATGGACGAGCGCGTTTGGGAAAAAGAGTTTAAACCCTTTGGGAGCGCTATAATCAGGAGGCGAACCAATGAGGTATTTACTGGGTTTATTGATGTTAACGTTAAGTGCAACGGTGACATATGCATCGACAGAAGTCTTTACTTTCGATAATGAACAACAAGAGCAGCAATTCCGTAAATTAACCGAGGAACTGCGCTGTCCTAAATGCCAAAACAACAGCATTGCAGATTCTAACTCAATGATTGCACTGGACTTGCGCCAAAAAGTGTATGAGTTAATGAAAGAAGGCAAGAACCGTGATGAAATTGTTGATTACATGGTTGCCCGTTATGGTTACTTCGTCACTTATAACCCACCGCTGACACCGCTAACGGTTATGCTGTGGGGATTACCGTTTGTTGCGATAGCGGTAGGCGGTTGGATCATTTTTGCCCGTTCTAAAAAACGCGTTAGATTAAAACAGGTTGAGCAGGGTGATGAAGAATCATTACCTGAGGCCTCTCGCACTAGCAATTGGGTTTATTTACCCGGTTTTATCATTGCATTAGGTGTTGCGGGTGGTGCTTATTATCAGGTAGGTAGCTACGAGAAAGTGGCGGATTGGAATAATGCCTATCAACAAGCTCCGGCCTTGCTAGATAGAGCGCTAGACCCGTCAGAGCCGCCACTTAATAATGCGGAAATGGAACACCTCGCCTTAGGTCTACGTACTCGCCTTCAAGAAGACCCGCAAAATGTAGAAGCGTGGGAAATGCTAGGCCGTATTGGTATGGTGTTGGGGAATGCGACCATGGCAACCGATGCCTATGGCCGTGCTTATCGCCTAGCACCTAAAAATGAAAATGTAGTGATTGGCTATGCGGAAGTTTTGACGCGCTCTTCTGACCCAGAAGATAACCATCAAGGTGCGGAACTACTTAAAAAGCTGATTGCAGAAGACCGTACCAATGTGAAAGCGTTGAGCATTTTTGCATTCAATGCGTTTGAGCAAGAACGCTACGCTGAAGCCATTTCTGCTTGGCAAATGATGTTAAAACTATTGCCAGAGAATGACCAACGTCGCCCTATCATCGAGCGCAGTGTTGAACAAGCACTGATGATGGTACACGAAAAGAAAGGGTTGCCAGCGAAAGCGGAATAGTTAACGGCAGTCAATTACTATGACCAAAAGGGAGCAACTGCTCCCTTTTGAGGTTGTTGACAAAGCGGGATAAAAGCGTGGTTTTTCCCGCTTTGTGTTATCAGCCGAAAATCAATGAGTTGATTTTCCTAATGTATTTTCAAAACCAATTAGACTTGCTGCCAAACCTATTATGTTTGGCAGCAAGTCTAAAAAGGGAGCAACCGCTCCCTTTTATTTATCTGGTGAATAATCCATTTACTCAAATTGTGATCCTTCTCTCAACCTATCATTATTTTACCCATAATAGATTATAACGATTAATCAGGGTTATTTTATCTTATTTAATTAATGAAGCTATAAATATAACTTATTAATTTAACTTTGTTTTATTTTAAAGTTTTTATATTTATGAAATATATAATAAATAATCCGAATTATTATATTTACTTATGTACTTCCCTCTTAGTCTAAATTCCATAAAGTAAACTAATCAATTCTTATATTATTTTGATAATAATAGAAGATTTACCTTTAGTTATTCTTTTTTGGTTTTTTTTGTTTTTACTTTTATGCTTTTTGCTTTTTTTTGCTTTGCAGGGAGAACCTATGAGTACAATCACATTAATGTAACAAGGTATAAATTAGAGTAAATGCCATGAGGTAAAATGGCATGAAAGCAGAACGACATAAGAAAATAATTAATATTTTAAAAAATACTGGATCAGCCAAAGTTTCTGTTTTATCGAAAGAACTTAATGTCACTAAAGAAACCATTAGAGCAGATTTAAACTCTTTAGCAAAAAAAGGAATTATTAGCCGTTGCCATGGTGGCGCATACATCGAATTTGAAACACTAGATAAAGTTGCTAAAAAAGAAATAATTCAATTTCTTGAGTGCAATGAAAGTTTTAATGAAAGAACAGATAAGGATGATGCCGTGTTAGGTAAAGTATGTGTATTAGGTTCATTTAACGTAGATATGATTAGTTACTTACCTCGGTTACCAGAGGCAGGCGAATCATTATTATCAAATAAATTTATTTTTTCTCCTGGTGGTAAAGGGTGTAACCAAGCATTAGCAGCGAGTTATTCAGATTCACCTGTCCACTTTATTACGAAGATAGGAACAGATCAATTTAGTGAATATGCAATAAACTTCATATCGTCATCTAAAATTAAAACTTCGACCATATACCAAACTGAAAAATATCAAACGGGTACAGCATCTATATTTGTATCTGAAAATAGTGGTGAAAATATTATTTCAATATACCCAGGTTCTAATATGGATATTACTGCTGACGAAGTGAAGATTCAAAAAGATAAAATTGTAAACTCAAATATTATTCTTCTTCAGTTAGAAACGAATATTGAAGCGTTAAAGGAAATTATTGAGATTGGTAATGAATATAAGATTCCAATTATTTTAAATCCTGCGCCGTATAACGACATCGTTAATGAATTAATTGAAAAGATTGATATTTTAACCCCTAACGAAACTGAAGCAAGTCTGCTTTCTAATATTAATGTTATTGATTTAGAAAGTGCTAAAAAAGCGGCTGAAGTTATCTATCACAAAGGTGTAAAAAAAGTAGTTATTACACTCGGAAGCAAAGGCTCTATTGCATTTGATGGTAATAAGTTCATTTATTCCCCGGCTTACACTGCTGTTGTTAAGAATACGGCGGGTGCCGGCGATGCATTCAATGGGGCTCTTGCTGCATCTTTGGCGAAAGGTAAACAGTTTTCTTACGCCTTGCGCTATGCATCGGCGTTTTCATCCCTTGCTGTTGAAACAAGTAATGCTTCAGAAATGCCTGAAGATATAAATGTTATGCATCGTATTAATCAAACAACCTATTCTCAGGTTGTGACTCAATCCCCTGAATAAATTAATATTCTGAAAAGAGGAAAAAAATGAAAATTCTATTTATTGGTGAATCATGGCATATCCATATGATCCACACTAAAGGTTATGACAGCTTTACTTCAAGTAAATATGAAGAAGGTGCAACTTTCTTATTAGAATGTTTAAGAAATAAAGGCGTTGAAATTGATTATATGCCTGCACATACCGTGCAAATGACATTCCCTAAAACCGTAGAGGAATTAGAAAAGTACGATGTTGTCGTTATTAGCGATATCGGTGCCAATACTTTCTTATTACAAAATGACACTTTCTATAATATGAAAGTATTACCTAACGCACTTGGATTAATTAAACAATATGTTAGCCAAGGTGGTGGTTTATTAATGATCGGTGGTTACTTGTCATTTATGGGAATTGAAGCCAAAGCTAATTATAAAAATACATTATTAGCCGATGTATTACCGGTTGAAATGTTAGATGGTGACGACCGCGTTGAAACCCCTGAGGGAGTTTTTGCAACACCCGCTAATATAGGCCATGAATCAATTAAAAACTTTGGTAATTGGCCAATGTTTTTAGGTTATAACAAAGTTGCTGCTAAAGAAAATACACAAGTTGTTTTAAATATTGGTGAAGACCCATTATTGGTATTCGGTGAATATGACAAAGGAAAAACAGGCTGTTTTATGAGTGACTGCTCGCCACACTGGGGAAGTCGTGAGTTTATGGCTTGGGAGCATTATTCAGATATGTGGGTAAATATTCTTAAGTAAATCGCTCGTTAATTAATTCTTTAAAAGTAAAAAATCAAAATAAAGAAAATGGGTGCTGAGTTAATTCAGCACCTTGTAAGCCGATTACAAAAAATAATGACTCATAGTCAAAAATCCAAAAGGAATATTTTATGAGTGTTAAAAATTATTCTACCCCTTTTTTAATGATAGCGACGGTATTAGCCGGTATGTTATCGCCAATGCAATCCGCAGTGAATGGGCAGCTGGGTGATGTATTAAAAGATGGAAATGCGAGCGCCGTTATTTCATTTGCCAGTGGTTTGGTGGTGATGTTTTTTATCATTATTGCGAAGAAACAAACCAGACAACAATTTGCAGCAATTCCTAGCTTAATTAAAATAAAAAAATTCCATTGTGGAATTGGTTTGCAGGCCTGTGCGGTGCGATGGTGGTGTTTTCTGAAGGCGCATCCGCGAGTGCATTAGGTATCGCAACTTTCCAAACTGCATTGATTTCTGCACTATTATTATCAGGCTTGCTGTGTGACCGTTTTGGTATTGGTATCGATGAGAAAAAACCATTCACTACCTTTCGTGTATTAGGTGCCATTTTTGCGGTTGTCGCGACGTTGTTTGTGGTTTCACCACAGTGGCATTCAAGTTCTGCCATTTATTTAGCTATTTTGCCTTTTTTAGCTGGCTTGTTAGCAGGGTGGCAACCCGCAGGTAACTCAAAAGTTGCAGAAGCAACAGGTTCAATGATGGTTTCTATTACGTGGAACTTTATTGTTGGTTTTACCGTACTGACGATAGCTCTCGTGATCCGTATGGCATTAGGTCATCTCACTTTAGATTTACCGGGTGTTTGGTGGATGTACCTAGGTGGCCCGTTAGGTTTAATGTCCATTGCATTAATGGCAATCTTAGTCCGCGGCTTAGGTTTGTTGATGCTCGGTGTTGCTTCAACGGCAGGGCAGTTATTGGGTTCGGTACTGATTGACTTATTGCTACCGTCTTTGGGCAATACCGTGTACTTAGTGACTATTATTGGAACAGTATTTGCTTTAGTCGGCGCAATTATTACGACCATTCCTGAGTTTAGAGAAGCCAAAGCGACAAAAGCCGCAGGAGTATAAAATGAAAGGTTATATCCAAACGGTGACAGGGCCCGTTAAAAAAGAAGATATGGGACTGACATTACCACATGAACATCTGTTTAATGATTTATCAACGGTTGTCGATGAGCCATTTTATGACTTCTCACATGTGTTGGTTGATAAAAAAGTCAGTGCTGATATTCAATGGGGACTGAAGCACGACCCATATTGCTGCTGTGACAATATGGATAAAAAGCCAATCGAAGATGTGATTTATGAAGTCAATAATTTTAAGGAACTTGGTGGTAAAACATTGGTAGATGCTACAGGTTCCAAAGCGATTGGCCGTGATGTACATCAATTGCGCGAAGTTGCCATTAAAACGGGTATTAATGTGGTTGCTTCTTCTGGCCTGTATATTGAAAAGTTTGAAGGAGACCGGTTAGTCAATGATATCGATGCTATGGCTAAAATGATTGATGATGAGCTCAATGTAGGCATTGATGGAACGGATATTTGTGCAGGAATGATTGGTGAAATCGGGGTATCTCCTTTTTTTACTGATGGTGAAAAGAATAGCCTAAGAGCGGCATCAGTAGCGCAACTGGCTAATGACCATGTTTCAATGAATATTCATATGCCTGGTTGGCAACGTCGAGGAGATGAGGTTCTCGATATTTTAATCAAAGAAATGGGTGTTAATCCCGCTAAAATTTCATTGGCACACTCAGACCCGTCAGGTAAAGATTTTGACTATCAACGCCGTATGCTTGATAGAGGTGTTTGGCTTGAGTTTGACATGATTGGTCTAGATATTTCATTTCCAAAAGAAGGTGTTGCACCAACAGTAACAGAAACTGCGGATGCGGTTTGTAAACTGATTGAGATGGGGTATGGGGCACAAATCGTGTTGAGTCATGATGTTTTTCTCAAACAAATGTGGGCAAAAAATGGGGGTAATGGCTGGGGATTTGTACCCAATGTTTTTCTCTCGTTATTGGCCAAAAAAGGGGTGGATAAATCGATGATTAACCGCCTTTGTATTGATAACCCTGCAAACTTATTAGCATAGAATACCCTTTGTTATTTTTAGAATTCTTTGGATGGAAAATTAGTAGCAATCACTTGTGGTTGCTACTTTTTTATGGCGCCTTTAAAACAGTTTGCTGACTTAGAGAAATGTACCTAATACTATAAATCAGTCAATTGATTGATTTTTCAATGGGTTTGTATTGATGATAGATAATCAATTTTATCAATAAAGTTCATCTTAAATTAACATTTTCGGTAAATATCAATAACAATGGGTATCTAAATAAGATACAATTCTGCGCTATAAATTCGTACTCAGATGACGGAAAAACGTTGCACCTGCGCACTTCAATCAGACAATTTGCTGCCTATCTTGCACTATTGGCTGTGGTTATGCTGTTTATCGCTCCATTGTTCTCTAAATCGATGAGGCTGATGGAACACTGCGTGAGCACTAACCCTAATAGTACAATTGAGCATTCATCAATGGCAGGCCATTCGATGCACTCGCATCAAGGTATGCTGATGCCTGAAAATTGTGACGTTTCTGCACCAATGAATCACATGTTAATGACGGGGATTGGGCAATCTCCGATGGAAGACATTGCATGTGGTTACTGCCAATTATTGATCCACTTCCCATTTCTTATCTTATTTATTGCCGTAGTTATTCGGCAATTAGCGACACTGGCACTATTTATTCCTTTTGAACGTAGTGTTCACATTTGGTTATTTAGACCATGGTCATTACACCTTGCTCGAGCCCCGCCTATTTCCTGATGTCTTAGCATTGTAAATATTACAAATCAATTTATTGCTATTTTGCCTTCACTGGGCAAAACGCGTTCGCTCGCCTTGAATTTCTTTGCTTATTAAGCAATTTATCTGTGGGAGCTGAAATGTGTTTGCAGCCTAAAAGATGAAGGTAGCATCTTCCTTTTCTAAGAAACAGGTGAAAAATGAATACACACGTTTTTAAAGTGGCTCCTATTGCGACACTGGTAATTAGTGCGATTTTTACGGCATCAACATTAGCGAAAAATGAAGTTAATCAAAGCCCTATTTCTGAAAACTCAGTAATGATTGTGACGGCGCCTGTTGATTCGCCATTAACAATCACCACGTCGCCAAGGACACCAAGGCAGCCAGTCCCTGCAAGTGATGGTTCTGATTACCTCAAAACCATTCCTGGTTTTTCACAAATACGTAATGGTGGAACTAACGGTGATCCGGTTTTTCGTGGCATGTTCGGCTCTCGTTTGCGTATTTTAACTAATGATAGTGAAATGTTAGGTGCGTGTCCTTCTCGTATGGATGCGCCGACTTCTTATATTTCACCTGAAAACTTTGATGTACTGAATATGATTAAAGGCCCGCAAACTGTTTTATGGGGGCCAGGAAATTCTGCTGGAACAATCCGTTTTGAGCGCGAAAAGCCGCTATTTACTGAAGCGGGTATTAAAGGCAACGCAAGTGCCTTAACAGCATCTAATGAGCGTTGGGATGGCAATGCAGATATCAGTTTAGGTAATGAAACGGGGTATATTCGTGTCATTGGTAATAAATCACGTTCAAATGATTATAAAGATGGCAATGGTGATAAGGTTCCTTCGAAGTGGGATAAGTGGAATGCAGATATTGCTGTTGGCTGGACGCCTGATGAATACACATTATTAGAACTGACCGCCGGTAAAGGTGATGGGGAAGCTCGCTATGCGGGGAGAGGAATGGATGGGTCTCAATTTAAACGCGAAAGCTTAGGCTTGCGCTTTGAAAAGAGTAATATCGGCGAGGTATTTGATAAAATTGAGGCTAATATTTACTACAATTATGCCGACCATATTATGGATAACTACTCGCTTCGCTCTCCATTAGGCGGTGGAATGAGCGGTGGCCATATGGGGCATGGAGGCCACGGTATGATGAATATGCCAATGAAAATGCGTGTTGATCGCGAAACCATGGGTGGCCGTACCATGGGAACATGGTTGTGGAAAGATTATGAACTGCGTGCAGGGGCTGACATGCAGACTAATAAACATCGTAAAAACAATAATAATAGCTGGAAAAAAGATGCACAATTCCAAGACTATGGTGTTTTTAGTGAATTAACTTGGCATGCGACTGAACAAGGCAAAGTGGTCAGTGGAGCTCGTTTAGATCGCGTGATAGTTGAAAATAATACAGAAGTAGGTTCTTCAGGGCGTAATACGGTGATGCCAGCGGGCTTTGCGCGTTATGAGCATTCATTATCTGGCACGCCTATTATGCTATATGCAGGTGTCGGCTATACCGAACGCTTTCCGGATTATTGGGAGCTGTTCTCGCCTAAACTCGGCCCAGATGGTAGCAATAATGTGTTTGATAAGCTAAAAACAGAAAAAACGACTCAGTTAGATATTGGTGCTAAATATAGTCATGAAGATACCAATGCCTGGGTTTCTGCTTATGTGGGGCATGTTGATGACTTTATTCTCTTCCGCTATAGCGCAACAAACCCAAGAATGAGTCAGGTTGAAAATGTGAATGCGTTAATCATGGGGGGCGAGCTCGGTGTAGCACAAAAACTCAGTGATGAATGGAAAGCAGATGCAAGCCTGGCTTATTCGTGGGGAGAAAATCGCACAGATGGAAAGGCATTACCGCAGATGCCACCGTTGGAAAGCCGTTTTGGCTTATCATGGGAAAAAGGCGATTGGACCACGACAGGTTTAGTACGCGTTGTTAGCCGCCAAAATCGCGTTGCTATAAACGATGGTAATGTGGTGGGTAAAGACTTTAGTAAAAGTGCAGGTTTTACGATTTTTTCATTAAATACAGCATATACAATTAATGAAAACATGAAGTTAAGCGCAGGCGTTGATAACCTGTTCGACAAAACCTACAGTGAGCACCTTAACTTAGCTGGAAATAGCGGTTTTGGTTATTCATCCAATGTGCCAGTAAATGAACCAGGAAGAAATTTCTGGGCAAAAATTAATGTGACATTTTAATTATTAGATAAACAACCCGTACAGTTTCCGTATGGGTTGTTTGCTATTTATTAAATAATAACAGGAATATAGTAATTTAGCTCTTGAATAAAATTTCGTGAGTCATTCACGAACGCTTCATAAGAGGGCTTCGATTTCAGGACATATTGTTCTACATCTGGTCCTTCGCCACGGACGATGTCCATTTCAGCAAGTACCTTCCCATAAGCAGTATAAATAATATCATTGTAATCTATACCATGAAGGCTACTGGTTATCTTGATTTCTAAATAATTACCTGCAGGTAATTGTAAATGGGTTGTCTGGGGAAGTGCAATCTCTACATCTTGTTCATCTAGAGCCGTGGTATATAGGAAATGGCCTTCTGCATTCGCACTTTGGTCTACACCATGAATTGCATATAAATGCTGAGTGACATAAGGGTTTTTATCGAAAAAAGCTTTCCAATAGTATCGGCGTAGCTCATCCGTTTTTAGGTTCCACTCATTAATATCTTTAGTGTAACGATGTTTAGTGCCGAGTAAATTAATGGCTGGTAATTGAGTCAATTTAACTCGAACATTTAACTCTTTACTTTCTCGTAGAGGTAAACAGAACCCTTCAATCTTCCAACCTTCGCGTTTTCGATATTCAGAAGGCGTGAGATTAAATTGCTTTTTAAACGCGCGGCAAAAAGTTTGTTGTGAGTCAAAACGGTACCTCAGAGAAATATCCATTATGCTGTCATTTGTTAGTCGTAATGCGACAGCAGAACAAGAAAGGCGTCTTGCTCGGATATAGGAACCAAGCGCGAGCTCTGTTTGGTTCTTAAACAGGCGCTGAAAGTGCCATTTGGTGTATCCTGATTTATCGGCAACAGTATCTAGGGATAGGCGAGATTCTAAATTTTGTTCTATCCAGAGAATGATTTCCCTGATAACACTTTCTTGTAGCATGATTTTCCTTTCAGGTCTCTTTTACTTACCAAAAAAAAATAAGCCATAAAATACATCAAGGTTATGACAGGTAAGTATTCATAGGTGCTCGTAATATGATACCACGCCAACTGACAATTTTATTAAAAAGATGTGAAGTTAAGTAAGTTTTGGGGAGTAAAAAAGTAGGAATATTACCTAAATACACCTATTTAGAGTTTGTGTAATTTATCTAATTTTTACATATTGCAGTATGGACTGAAAGTAATGAACATGGCATAAATAGGGTGAAGTAATTTTATTTTTATCGAAAACAGCCTGTTGAAGTAATCTATTTTGGAGGCTCAATATAAGAGGTGTGTAATGTAAGCTATTAATCTGAAAAGGTCATTTAGTATTATAAGTATAATATGAAATATTTTGCTTTATCGTCTAAATTTAATGTTGTAATTCCGACTAATAAATAAAAAAAAACGTCTTTTTTTATGATGTGAAAAAATTCAATTTATTATAATTATCTTCTGGAAACTTATTGATACGCATGAATACAAATTGTCACTAATTTCTTAAGGTTATAACATTAAATCAAGCAAGATAGTTTTATCTAACTGAAGAGCTAAGCTAGAATTTTAGTTAACTTGAAAATACAACTTTTAGTCGTCGACTGATAATAATGTAAATTTAACTATTGATGGTGAGATTAAATAATGTGACCAGCTTCACGAGTTAAATGTAATGATGAAAATCATCTAGCCTTTTTATATCAGTAAGTTAGCTAATGTTTTGGTTTTTTAAATCATAAATGAATGGTCTTTAAATGACTTATTTAATTAGGGTTTTATTATTTTAAGTCAATTTATAAATTTATGGTTGGTGATAATTTACGCGCCGGTTAATTATATTAATTTTAATATTTAGTAGAGGTTATTATGGGGAAAGAAAGTATTGCTAAAATGCTAGGGATAAAAATCCGAAAACAACGAGAAAACCATAAAATATCGATAGAAAGAATGGCGAGTTTAATCGGTGTAACAGAAGAAGAAATGAATCGATTTGAGACAGGAGAGAGTTGTATTGATGTTGATTCATTATTCCAATTTGCATACCTCTTCAATGTTGACCCGGCTTCTTTTTTATATGGGATTGTCAATGTAAATAGTGGAACGTGTAGGTTAATACACTGATTATAAGTAATTTGATTATGTTACATTAAATTTTAGAGTATTATTATATAACCCACTAATATAATAATGTGTTCTGTTTCTATCAGAATAATCTTTATATTTTATGGTAATCAAATATATCCATAGATATTTAACTGTTTTATTACTTTATCTGTTAGCTCATTAGCGCGGCTCCATTGATTAATCTTAGCTAATTTTGTATTACTACTGAGCCTTAAAACAAATTGGTCAAGTTGCTTTACAATGAAATTATCTTGATTAACCTCTTGATATTTTTCATTAAAAGAAAATTTTTTCTCTACCTCATAGCGGTTATTGCACTGCTTCAATGATAGTTTTGTCTGAGATCTTTCCTGTATTAAAAAAGATTTCAAATGAAACCAATAAACCGTTTTCTTGGCGTAAATTAATTATTAAGACGTCGCCATCGGCTCTTTGATTGAAGGGATGCGAGAACTGAATAGAAGGAAGTGAAAGGACAAAATCAGGCATTAGTGATAACAATAATTCTATGCTCTTTGTGATGGTGTTTCGTAATATATTGAATGGTAGTTGGTTTTCTGGCTCTACTATTCGGTGTGTTGTGATACGTAATAACCCTGTTTCGCTACCATGTTTAGGCATTAAAGATGCTTTTATTTGATTGAACTGGTTATCAGAGCTCAAAGGTTGGTTGTAGTCAATAAATACGTCATGGCGCATGGCTTGCTTTAATACTTCATTCAGTTCGCTTTCACTAAAGTTAGGGATATCATTCAATAGAACATCTTTTCCAGCAGTTACCGCTGTCTGAATAGCAAACTTTAGTAATTCATCACTACAAGTGGATGTCACTATGATGCAATCAACGTCATCATTGTTGATTAGCGCTTCTATTTTTTTCTTTTGGCACATGAAGTCAGTCATAGAAGGAAGAGATGGGGACAAATGGCAAATTGACTTTAGCTCACTATGATGGGTGCAGCATTTTATCGCATTTATATAAAGTTGGTTATAAGGTGCAGTGCCGATTAAACCAATACCAGAACGATTAATTGACGTGACAGAATGCTGTTCTTCAAGTAAACGCAGGTGGCCGAGTAAATAAAGAAAGTGTGTATTTAACATGCTTAGCCCTTATTCTTGGTTTATCTAACACGCGATATAATTCCAACATAACAGGGTGAAATAATAATTTCATTTTATTGTTATTTTAGAACTTGTATTTTCTGATGGGATTCACAAATTAAAGAAAAAGATGAAACTTAATTAGTATTCAATAATGACGTTTATGTTAATCAGGGAAAAGGTAGGAAGGGGCTCTGAATTAATGGAGGTGTTTAATTACAGAGCCGTATAACTAGACTAAGCTGCTGCCTTGACGATAGGCTAATGCAACGGTTAGTGATTGTGCTAAACATAAGGTGGCTGACTGCGAACGAAATGCATCTACTTGGGCTTCTTTGATAACAAAACAAACATCACTGAAACTTGCCAATGGGCTGATTTGACTATCAGTAATCACGATTTGCTGTGCACCCGCTTGAGCCGCTTTCTCACTTACCATGACAGTTTCTGAGGCGTAAGGTGTGAAACTGATTGAAATTACAACGTCGTTTTCACTGATCCGACTGATCTGCTCTTTGAACATTCCGCCAAGCCCATCAATAAGGACTGGACGGCATTCCAAATGGCTAAGTGCGTAACTTAAATATGTTGCAACGCTGAATGAACGACGCAAACCGATAATGTAGATATTCTGTGCATTCGCTAAAAGTGATACGGCTTTTTCAATATCTTCAGCAGGGGTTCTGGCTGCCATTTGTTGTAACGCTTGGGCGTTAGAATGAGCGAACTCCTTCAAAATTTGTGAGGGGTCATCACTCAGTTCTTGGGAACCATCCATTTCACGAAACATACGGGCTCTATCTGTGTAGCTGGCCGTTTCTTCCACAAGGTTCATACGAAACAATTGTTTCATTTCATTAAACCCACTGAAATTAAAAGCATTTGCAAAGCGGATCAGCGTCGAAGGCGGAACCTTAGCTTCCTTTGCAATGACGGCAACGGTATCAAATGCGACACTATTCGTATTATCTAATACATAGCGTGCCACTTGCTGTAACCGTTTACTTAGTTCGTCATATCGCGAGCGAACTTGCTCTTGAAACTCATTTAAATTTGATGCACTTGACATATAACCTCCAGAATTTGGCTCTAATTGTAGTTGTTTTACAGCGTTAGTCGAATCTTTTTGAAACACTTAGTTCATATTTAAAAATTTTCTTTTTTTAGGATCGTGAAATAATTTGAATTTGGGATAATAAATTGAACAGCTTACATCAATTTGCTCTCTTATTTTCTTGATTGAAACAAGGCCATGTTTAGCTCAATACAACGGCAAAATAGCCAATAAATAGGTGATGGACATAAGTTTAGGATTGGTATTTTTTTAGTCGCGATTAAAATTTCACAAAAACTTTGTCTAGATCACATAAATTGAATGTTATTTCAAATTTAGTTGTAAATGAAATAAATATTTCATATACATTGAGTAACAAGGTAACTCTGTCAGCTAAAGAGAGGCAACATGGAACAGATTCATAATTTCATTGGTGGTGAAATAGTATCCAGCAAAAGTGGGCGTTTTGCGCCTGTATTCAACCCGGCAACGGGGGAGCAAATTGCTCAAGTTGTACTCAGCAGTGCCGATGAAACAAAAAAAGCCATTGAGATTGCGAATAAAGCATTCCCTAAATGGTCAAAAACTATCTCCCCTAAAACGTTCTCGGGTTTTATTCAAATTTAAAGCTTTACTTGAAGAGAATATGGATGAGCTGGCGCGTTTAATTTCAAGAGAACACGGTAAAGTTTTTTCTGATGCGGTAGGTGAATTAACCAGAGGTTTGGAAGTCGTTGAATTTGCATGCGGTATTCCTCACTTACAAAAAGGTGAGCACTCAGCCAATGTTGCTACAGGTGTTGATAGCCACTCATTAATGCAGCCTTTGGGTGTTTGTGCGGGGATCACGCCATTTAATTTTCCAGCAATGGTACCGATGTGGATGTTCCCAGTAGCTATTGCAACAGGTAATACCTTTGTTTTAAAACCATCAGAAAAAGATCCTTCATTAGCATTAGCATTAGCTAGATTATTAAAAGAAGCTGGCTTACCTGATGGCGTATTTAATGTTGTTCAAGGGGACAAAGAATCCGTTGATGTGCTTTTAACTGCACCAGAAGTTCAAGCCGTTAGTTTTGTTGGCTCAACGCCTATTGCTGAATATATTTACACGACGGCATCCGCTCATGGTAAGCGTTGCCAAGCACTCGGTGGAGCGAAAAACCATTGTATCTTAATGCCTGATGCAGACATGGGGCAGGCAGCTAATGCTATTATGGGCGCTGCGTTTGGTGCTGCAGGTGAACGTTGCATGGCATTATCCGTCGTCTTAGCTGTCGGTGATGAAACGGCAGATGCGCTCATTGCTAACCTGAAAGGCCAAATTGCCAAAATGTCCGTGGGTCCTGGTATTACTGACGGTAAAGAAAATGACATGGGACCTGTGATTTCCACGCAACATAAAGCCAAAATCTGTGACTATATTACCAGTGGCGAAAAACAAGGTGCGACGTTATTGGTCGATGGCCGTGATTTTAAAGTGAAAGGCTTCGAAAATGGTTATTTTGTAGGGCCAACATTATTTGATAATGTCACGCCTGAAATGGACATTTATCAAGAAGAAATTTTTGGGCCTGTATTAGCCGTAGTGCGAGTTCCAGACTTTGAAACGGGTTTGAAACTGATTAACCAACATGAATATGGTAATGGAACGGCTATTTTCACCCGTGATGGTGAAACAGCGCGCGAATTCCAAGAAAATGTTCAAGCGGGAATGGTCGGAATTAACATACCTATTCCAGTACCGATGGCATTCCACAGTTTTGGTGGTTGGAAACGGTCTATTTTTGGTCCATTAAATGTACATGGAAATGACGGTGTTCGTTTCTATACTCGCATGAAAACAGTCACTAGCCGTTGGCCTGCCAGTGTTCGCTTAGAGCACCATGAAAGTAGTTTCACAATGCCAACCATGGAATAAACGGAGACCCGTATGAATAAGCAGAAAATGACGACCGCTCAGGCGTTGGTTAAATTTTTTAAACCAACAATACGTTGATGTTGATGGTGAGCAATATCCGTTTATTCAGGGAGTATTTACGATTTTTGGCCATGGTAATGTTGTGGGTTTAGGTCAGGCGCTTGAAGAAGCGCCTGGTCATCTACGCGTTTATCAAGGATGTAATGAGCAAGGTATGGCGCACATTGCGACGGGTTTTGCTAAACAAAAAAAACGTAAACAAATTTTTGCTGTGACATCTTCAGTCGGCCCCGGTGCCGCAAATATGATTACCGCAGCAGCAACGGCAACTGCCAATCGTATTCCATTATTATTGTTGCCAGGGGATACCTTTGCGACTCGTCAGCCCGACCCAGTACTGCAGCAAGTCGAACAATACGGTGATGGGACTATCAGTACTAATGATTGTTTTCGCCCGGTTTCACGTTATTGGGATAGGGTTTCACGGCCTGAACAACTGATGGCGGCGATGGTTAATGCCATGCGAGTGTTAACTGACCCTGCGGATACTGGCGCGGTAACCATTTGCCTACCTCAAGATGTTCAAGGCGAGGCGTGGGATTACCCCGATTATTTTTTCCAAAAACGCATCCATCGTATTGAACGTAGACCACCGACAACGGTGAGTATCGAAGAAGCCGTAAATTTAATTCGTGGCAAGAAAAAACCATTGCTCATCTGTGGTGGTGGGGTACGTTATTCCGAAGCTCACGACGCATTTTTGCAATTTGCGGAAGATTACCGTATTCCATTTGGCGAAACTCAAGCAGGTAAAAGTGCCATCGTTGCTAGTCATCCCTTGAATATGGGCGGAATTGGTACAACAGGTGGGTTAGCGGCAAATTTGTTGGCTAAAGAAACCGACTTAGTGATTGGTGTGGGAACACGTTTTACGGATTTTACCACCGCCTCTAAGTCGTTATTTAGTCATCCGAATGTGATGTTCTTAAATATCAATGTTGCGGAGTTTGATGCAAGTAAGTTAGATGCATTGAAAGTGGTCGCAGATGCCAAAGAAGCGTTACAAGCACTGAGTGTAAAATTGAAAGATTCTCACTATGAAGCTCAGTGGGGGGATGAAATTCAGCAGGCTAAACAACAGTGGAAAAATGAGCTGGAGCGCTTGTTTAGTATACAGTATCGGCCATTAGATTTTGTCCCTGAAATTGCAGGCCATCTTAATGACAAGCTTGAAGAGTACCGTAAAACGCTTGGTACAGAATTGGCGCAAACACGGGTGCTAGGCTTGATGCAGCAATACATGGAAGACGATGCCATTATTGTCGGGGCTGCAGGTTCATTACCGGGTGATTTACAACGTATTTGGCTACCAAAACAACGGGATACATACCACCTTGAATATGGCTATTCATGCATGGGGTACGAAATTGCCGCTGCTGTCGGAGCTAAAATTGCTGCGCCAAAACAACCTGTTTATGCGATGGTCGGAGATGGCTCTTATTTAATGCTACACAGTGAGCTGCAAACTGCGATTCAGGAGAATATTAAGATCACCATCTTATTGTTTGATAACGCGGGATTCGGCTGTATTAATAATCTGCAGATGAGCCAAGGCATGGGAAGTTTTGGTACAGAGAACCGGCATCGAAACCCACAGACGGGGTTGATGGATGGGCCGTTAGTGAAGGTCGATTTTGCTAAAAACGCAGAAAGCTATGGCTGTAAAAGTTATCGGGTACATGATGAGGAACAATTGATTGCTGCACTGAAAGACGCGAAGTCCCATTCGGGCTGTGTATTGATTGATATTAAAGTACTTCCGAAAACAATGACCGATGGTTATGAAGCTTGGTGGCGCACAGGAACGGCTCAAGTTTCTAAAAAGCCTCAAATAGTTGCTTCCGCTGAAAAAATTAAAGAGATGGTTGAACATAAAGTTCGTCTTTATTAATCAACATATTGCGCTAGTGCCTTATAGTGTCAAAATAACTCGACGGTGTTTTACCGTCGAGGAATGTTTTTCGTTTTCTTAATGAGTCAGATGTGTAACTAAGTAGGGTAGTTACTGGAAACTTAGCAGGGATTGCTTTGGTTTTTATTTGCATAGTGGTTATCACTTGCCGTTCTATATTCGTCATACTTCAAGTTAAATGGGGATAGCGTTACGCTCATCGCCAACACAACTCGAATCATTTTGGATTATATACCCAGCTTTGGCTGGGTTTTTTATGGTTTTTATAGTTTGAAAATTTATTTATTGAAATATATGTTTTATTGCGAGGTAGGGAAAGAACAAAAAAGAAGTTATGGAAATTTAATATGCCAACAAACACAGACTTTATTGTTAAATGCTATTCGCTTGCATTGTCAATTTGTGATCTGAATAACACTAAAAATACACTTTAATATAACATTTGTTATCTAGAGCCCAAAAATATAATTTTCAAAAAATTATAAATTGAAATGAACGTTTTATTTGGTATATTCCGTAATATCCAAATAGTGGATTTAAGGTATCAAGGAGCATTTGAATGTTCAATATAGCACTATTCGGCGCAGGACGTATCGGACAGGTTCATGCTGTTAATATTGCCGGCCATAAAGAAACCAAACTTTATTCTGTCATCGACCCTTATCAACCGAATGCGGTTGCCTTGGCTGAAAAATACCAAGCAAAAGTACAGACGACAGAAGAAGCAATGCAAGACCCTAATATACAAGGGGTTTTAATCGCTTCAGCCACAGATACTCACGCTGATTTAATCGAACTCGCAGCCAAACATAAAAAAGTGATCTTCTGTGAAAAGCCTGTTCATCTCGACCTTGAGCGTGTGAAACA
This sequence comes from Providencia rettgeri, assembly GCA_900455085.1. Lineage (NCBI taxonomy): Bacteria > Pseudomonadati > Pseudomonadota > Gammaproteobacteria > Enterobacterales > Morganellaceae > Providencia > Providencia rettgeri. The sequence continues at coordinate 1,362,548 of UGTZ01000001.1, forward strand.
GTGTTTAAAAAGCGTGAAAGAACATGATGTTCCACTGTTTATTGGTTTTAATCGTCGCTATGACCCTCAATTTCGCCATTTGAAAAATTTATTCCAACAAGGCGCTATTGGTAAAGCAGAATCTTTGATTATCACGTCTCGTGATCCGTCACCACCACCTGCGGAATACGTCAAAGTCTCCGGTGGTATGTTCAGAGATATGACGATTCATGATTTTGATATGGCGCGCTTTATGATTGGCGAAGAGCCTTGCTCTGTCTACGCACAAGGCAGCAATGTTGTTGACCCTGCTATCGGTCAAGCAGGTGATATTGATACCGCGTTTATTATCTTAAAATTCCCATCTGGCGCAATGGCGACCATTTCTAACAGCCGTCGTTCAGGTTACGGTTATGACCAACGCATTGAATTACATGGTGAAAAAGGCTTATTAACGGCAGGTAACATTAAAGAGAATAGTGTTGCGCTGTTAAGTGAAGTTGGATGCTTATCCGCCAAGCCAGAGTATTTCTTTTTACAACGTTACCATGAAGCATACCAAGCAGAGTGGCAGCATTTTGTTGATATCTTAGCAGGCCGTGCGGAATCTGAAACGACAGGTACCGATGGTGAATTGGCTTTATATCTTGCAGACAAAGCGCTGGAATCATTAAAAACAGGTAAAGAAGTTAAATTGTAATTAATACGGTAATACTATTTAACTTAATTATAGACTTGCGGTTAAAAATCTATTTTTGGCCGCAATAGTAAATATATTCATTTATCAATGAGTATATAAAATACTGACCTTACTTTTATTTAATACTCTTTAGGCTTTCAATATTCTGAGATTAATTGAGGCTTTTTATAATCTTACTTTCTTTAATTTAACTGATGTATTTATCGTTTTAAATTCGTGAAAACTATTTTCAAAGAGTTTATCGATCAGGCCTAAAGCTAGCAAAGTAGCGATTCAAACCAGAGTGCCAGAAACTTATTTCATTATTTAACATTTAACATTAAACATTTATTTAAATATTGAAAAATTGTTTTTTTGGTAAGACATAATGATTCAAATAATAAGGTAATAATATGTCATTAATCATGAATCTCAATCAACAACAGAGAAAAAGGTTGCACCAAATAACCTTGGTTGCAACCTTTGGTGGATTACTATTTGGTTATGATACTGGCGTCATTAACGGTGCATTTTCATCACTGAAAGAAAATATGGGCTTAACACCAACCACGGAAGGGTTGGTAATGAGCGTCCTATTAGTGGGCGCGGCATTAGGCAGTGTTTGTGGTGGACGTGTAGCAGACTTTGTCGGGCGCCGTACTTATTTGCTTTACCTCTCATTTCTGTTTTTATTTGGGGCATTTTTATCTGCGGCGGCTCCAAACATTGAAGTTCTTCTTATTGCTCGGTTTATATTGGGGTTTGCGGTGGGCGGGGCTTCAGTGACAGCACCGACATTTATTTCGGAAGTGGCCCCGACTGAAATGCGGGGAAAACTTACCGGACTCAATGAAGTTGCTATTGTTATCGGGCAGCTAGCGGCATTTGCTATCAATGCGATTATCGGTTCTATTTGGGGTCATCTACCGGATGTCTGGCGTTATATGTTGTTAGTGCAGGCGGTACCTGCATTGTGCCTATTATTTGGTATGTGGAAAGCACCTGAAAGCCCACGCTGGCTAATGAGTAAAAACCGTCGTGAAGAAGCGCTGAAAATTTTAAAGCAAATTCGCCCTGAAAAACGTGCTATTCAAGAATATGAAGATATCGTGACCTTATTAGATGTTGAAGCTGCGGAAGCTAAACGTCATCCGAATGCCAATAAACAAAATTTAGCGTTAATTTTTAATACGCCTTGGATTTTTAAATTGGTATTAATTGGGATGGTGTGGGCGGCATTACAGCAAACGACTGGGGTTAACGTTATTATGTATTATGGTACAGAAATTCTCAAAACAGCGGGTTTTTCTGAACAAACTTCTTTAGTTTTCAACGTATTAAATGGTGTTTTTTCTGTTGGTGGTATGGTGATAGGGGTACTATTCCTTGTTGACCGATTTAAACGTAAGACACTGATTGTTGGTGGTTTTGCTCTAATGGCATCATTACACTTATTAATTGCAGCAACAGACTACTTCTTAACCGGGGATGTTAAAGCAACATTAATTTGGTTACTTGGCGCGGTGTTTGTTGGGGTTATGCAAGGAACAATGGGCTTTTTAACTTGGGTAGTACTTGCAGAGCTATTTCCACTTAAAATCCGCGGGTTATCTATGGGGATCTCAGTCTTCTTTATGTGGATTATGAATGCGATTGTGAGTTATTTATTCCCTGTATTACAAGCAGAACTTGGTTTAGGTCCAGTATTCTTAATTTTTGCGGTAATAAACTACTTAGCTATCGTTTTTGTGGTGAAGTTATTACCAGAAACATCAAACAAATCATTAGAGCAATTAGAAGAAGAGCTCTCATCAATGTAATTATTACTTATTGGTGGTGTGAATATACCTAATTAACTTAATCGAGGGTTGGATATGATAGAACAACTAACCACAAGTAATTTGCATTTAGGTTGTCAGGCAAGAAATAAAGCTGAAGTACTCAACATGGTGGGTACGGAATTTAAAAATAAAGGTTATGTTGATAGGGATTGTGTACATTTCTTAACGGAAAGGGAACAACAAATATCAACATTCTTGGGGAATGGTATTACGTTGCCACATCTACCTAAGTCCGCCAATGATATTATCTTGCATACTGGTGTTGAAATTTTTCAATTCCCTGACGGGGTGATATGGGACCGGACCAATGTGATGTTTATCGCAATAGGCGTGATCGCAAAGTCAAGAGAACATATTGATGTACTTAGGGAAATTGCATTGATTTTCAGTGATGAGTTTATTGCCAATGCATTGTCTTTGACGTCAAGTAAAGAAGAATTTTTAAGCATTCTTCATCGCTAGTTTTGGGGGCTGAAGATAGTATGGGATCTTTACCTGATCCCATACTCAATAAATTTCATCTTTAGTTATTCTATTTCATTTCATTCCACGTCATGACGCTTCTATTGTTTTTCCCTTCTGTAAATTTAATATTTATTTTCTTATATATTAATTAATTACATTAAAAATTCACGTTAGATCACATAATGAAATTAATATTCCCAAAAATATTGAAAATGAAACGAATGTTCCGTATAACATGATTATTGAAATAAAAATCTGGAACAAGTATTAGGCCAGCCATTGTGTTACAGAAAATGAGCGAGAGGTAGAACAGATGAAAGAGATCCGTATCGGGATGATAGGTACTGGCTATATAGGACGAGCTCATGCCATTGCTTATGCACAAGCAGCAACCGTTTTTCCATTACAGGGGAAATTGGTTCGTGAAATGATAGCAGAAATTACCCCTGAGTTAGCACAGACCCGAGCTCAGGAAATGGGATTTAATCGTGCAACCGATGACTGGCGAAAATTAGTTGCAGATCCAAATATTGACGTGGTGGATATTTGTTCGCCTAATTTCCTGCACAAAGAAATGGCAATGGAGGCAATTAAGCACGGTAAACACGTTTATTGCGAAAAACCATTAGCGCTCAATTCTGAAGATGCCAAAGAAATGGTCGAAGCGGCTAAAAAGGCGGGTGTCTTAACGTTAGTGGGTTTTAACTATATGAAAAACCCTACCTCTCAACTAGCCAAAGAGATCATTGCAAATGGCGAAATTGGAGAAGTTATCCATTTTTATGGCACCCATAATGAAGATTATATGGCTGACCCTAGCGCGCCGATTCACTGGCATTGTTTTAAAGAAAAAGCTGGCCTAGGTGCTCTGGGCGATTTATCTGCACATATTATTAATATGGCGCAATTCCTCGTAGGGGATATTGAAACCGTTTGTGGTGATATGGAAATCGTCATTAAACAGCGCCCAGAAAAATCGGGTTCAGCCGTTATGGTTATGGTTGAAAATGAAGATCAGGCGCATGCCATGGTGCGTTTTGCTGGTGGCGCAATGGGTGTCATAGAAACTTCACGAATCGCAGCTGGCCGTAAAATGGGGCTAACCTATGTGGTGACTGGCACCAAAGGAACACTGTCTTTCACCCAAGAAAGAATGGCAGAGCTAAAGCTCTATCGTCATGATGAACCTAGTAATCGTCAAGGTTTTAAAACCATTTTTGTGGGGCCAGAGCACCCGGATTATGCGCCATTTTGTAATGGTGCAGGCCATGGTATTGGCTTTAATGACCAAAAAACAGTTGAAGTGCGTGATTTAATTGATGGCGTTGCAACAGGGCAGCCAATGTGGCCTGATTTTGAAGAGGGCTGGAAAGTATCACGAATATTAGACGCGATAGCACGTTCATATGATGAACAACGTTGGGTTAACGTTAAAGAAATCAATTAATTCTGTTGTAGTTAAGGGGTAATTAATGGATAAGCAGAAGAAGTTAGATGTTATCTGTATGGGCCGTATTGCCGTTGACCTGTACGGACAACAGATAGGTTCTCGTTTAGAAGATGTGAGTTCGTTTGCCAAATATTTAGGCGGCTCTTCTGGAAACGTGGCATTCGGCACTGCAATACAAGGATTAAAATCGTCAATGCTTGCCCGTGTGGGGGATGAGCACATGGGACGCTTTTTACGTGAGGAATTACAGCGGGTAGGCTGTGATACCAGCCATCTTATTACAGACAAAGACAGATTAACGGCATTAGTTATCTTAGGGATCAAAGATCAGGATACTTTCCCATTAATTTTCTATCGTGATAACTGTGCAGATATGGCGATTACGCCAAATGATTTTACGGAAGAATATATTGCATCCGCACGTTGCTTGGCAATTACAGGAACGCATTTATCGAATCCGAAAACCCGCGCGGCCGTATTGAAAGCGTTGGAATATGCTAAACGTAATAACGTCAAAACAGCCATTGATATCGATTATCGCCCAGTCTTATGGGGGCTGACCTCTTTGGGGGACGGAGAAACGCGCTTTATTGCTTCTGATAGCGTGACTGCGCAGCTACAAGAAGTATTATCGCAGTTTGACCTGATTGTTGGTACCGAAGAAGAGTTCCACATTGCTGGTGGCACAACGGATACCGTTCAAGCCCTTAAAAATATCCGTCAATTAACGGATGCAGAACTAGTATGCAAACGTGGCTCTCTGGGATGCTCTGTATTTAGCGGTGCGATCCCAGAAACATTGGATGAAGGGATCACTGTTCATGGTGTGAGAGTTGAAGTACTTAACGTATTAGGTGCTGGCGATGCATTTATGTCTGGTTTACTACGCGGTTATTTAAACGGTGATGGTTGGGAAAAAGCCTGTGCTTATGCGAACGCTTGTGGGGCTTTAGTGGTTTCTCGCCATGGCTGTGCACCTGCAATGCCAACAAAAATCGAGTTAGATAATTACCTTGAACGTGCTGCGGCAGTACCACGTCCAGATCTCGATCCTATACTCAACCATCTACATCGAGTGACTTCACGTAGCACACAGTGGAATGAGCTCTGTGTTATGGCATTCGACCATCGCATCCAATTTGTTGATATGGCTCGTAATGCTGGTGCTGATATTTCCTGTATTCCTTATTTGAAGAAATTGATTTTCCGTGCCAGCAGTGAAGTGGCGCAAGAAGCAAATTTACAAGGTAAAGCTGGGCTACTTTGCGACAGTACCTTTGGCCAAGACGTATTGAATGACGTGACTGGTCGTGGTTGGTGGATAGGCCGTCCAATTGAGCTACCGGCATCAAGGCCATTGTGCTTAGAACATGGCAATATCGGTTCTCAGCTGATCAGTTGGCCAAAAGAGCATATTGTGAAATGTTTGGTATTTTTCCATCCAGAAGACAACCATCCCCTGCGTTTAGAGCAAGAAAAAACAGTTCAAGAAGTTTACAGCGCTTGCTGCCAATCAGGGCATGAATTATTGCTTGAAGTGATATTACCCGCAGATATGGAACGCAATGATGAACTGTATTTACGCGCAATCAAACGCTTCTATAACTTAGGTATCAAGCCTGATTGGTGGAAATTACCACCACTACAAGCAGAAAATTGGGATGCGGTTGACCGATTGATTCAAGAGCGCGACCCATATTGCCGCGGTGTCGTACTCTTAGGGCTTGATGCGCCACAAGCTGAGTTACAAGCGGGTTTTAATGCCGCAGCTGGAAAATCCATCGTCAAAGGATTTGCTGTTGGTCGTACCTTATTTGGTAAGCCTTCGTTGGAGTGGATGAAAGGTGAAATCAATGACGATGAGCTGGTTCAGAAAATCAAAACTAATTACTTAAACCTGATAGCCCTATGGCGTCAGCGTAAATAATATTACTTTTACCTACACAGGAGCTTCATCATGGCAATCCAACTTGGTATTAACCCGTTGACATGGACGAATGATGATTTACCCACTTTAGGGGCAGAAACATCTCTAGAAACATGTTTAACTGAAGGCCGTCAAGCAGGTTTCGCTGGTTTTGAATTAGGTAATAAATTTCCACGCAAAGCGGAGATTCTAGGGCCGATTTTAAAACAGCATGACTTACAACTGGTTTCAGGCTGGTATTCGGGAGAACTATTATCTCGCAGCGTGGAAGAAGAAATTGAAGCGGTACAAGGGCACTTAGCGTTACTGCGTGATTTAGGCGCTAAAGTGATGGTGTTTGCAGAAGTGACCAACTGTATTCATGGCGACCAAAACAAACCTGTTCATATGCGTCCATTGTTCCCAGCCGATAAATGGGAAGAATACGGTAAGAAACTGACCGAATTCGCGAAATATACCTTATCTCAAGGCGTGAAAATCGCCTATCACCACCATATGGGAACCGTGATTGAGTCAGCAGAAGATGTTGATAACCTAATGAAGCACACGGGCGATGAAGTTGGTTTATTGCTAGATACTGGCCACTTAACCTTTGCTGGCGCAGATCCGGTTGAAGTGGCTAAACGTTGGGCAAAACGGATCAATCACGTACATTGCAAAGATGTCCGTGCAGATGTCCTAAAAGATGTTAAAAACCGTAAAACCAGCTTCTTAGATGCCGTATTAGCCGGTGTGTTCACGGTACCGGGTGATGGTTGCGTTAACTATCCTGACGTGTTTAAGGTATTGAAAAATAGCCAATATGAAAATGGCTGGCTGGTAGTTGAAGCAGAGCAAGACCCTGCGATTGCGCATCCATTAACTTATGCCACATTGGGTTACAACAATTTGTCTAAGTTTGCTAAGGATGCGGGTTTAATCTAAATCGTCGTCATATTTCAGTCTGTGGCGTTGTTGGCTTCGTTTGCCGACTCTAGCCACAAACTGAACTATTTGATAGATGAAATGGTTAGTGACTAAAAAGAATTGCCTATCTAGAATCTAAAAAGTGTCAGAGGAAAGTTATGTCAAAATTATTGTCGAAATACCATGCTCCAGATGCACATAAGCGTACTCAGCATATCACTCCACAAATCGCTAACTGGGGTTATGTTCACTTTGATGTTTACGAATTAAAACAAGGTGAGTCTATTTCCTTACCTGCTTCTGAAAATGAAATGTGCTTAGTCTTAGTCGCAGGTAAAGCGACGATTAAAACAACTAATCAAACGTTTGAAAACATTGGCGACCGAATGGATCCTTTCGAACGTAAAAAACCCTATGCTGTGTATGTGACAGCCCAAGAGTTTGCTGAGGTCATCGCAGATACCGATCTTGAATTGGCCGTTTGCAGTGCTAAAGGAAAGGGCACCTATCCAACACGTTTAATTGGTCCAGATGATATTGGTGCAGAGCAACGTGGCCATGGTTATAACAAGCGCTACGTGCATAATATTTTACCGGATGATAAAGCCGCTGACAGCTTATTAGTCGTGGAGGTCTTTACAGATGAAGGCTGCACCAGCTCTTATCCAAGCCATAAACATGACACCGATAATGAACCCAATGAAACTTATCTAGAAGAAACCTATTATCATCGTTTAAATCCATCTCAAGGTTTTTGTATGCAGCGTGTTTACACTGACGACCGCGAGTTAGATGAGTGCATGGCGGTATATAACAAAGATGTTGTTATGGTACCAAAAGGGTATCACCCAATGGCGACAGTGGCTGGCTATGATAACTATTACCTTAATGTGATGGCGGGACCAACACGTAAATGGTTATTTACATGGGAAAAAGACCATAACTGGGTGAACAGCGAAATCTATGCAGCGAAACATCGTGAAAAGTAAGTTAAAAACAGCAATATGTGAATGAATTAAGTTCTGTTATCTATCTTTGCCGGTAACTATTTACCGGCTTTTTTATGCTTAAACTTAATAGGCTGCGGTAAATTGTTGGCGAATAAATTGTGAATTATTCACTTCATCAAGAATAGCAACTGCAAAGTCTTCAACAGAAATTTTAGCGGGAGTATTACCATTCATTAATAATTGATTCCCGCCAAGCCGGAAGGTTTCTGTTCTTTCTCCTTCTTCAAGCATGGCGGCAGGAGAAACGTAGGTCCAATCTAATGAATCAATGGATTGTAATTGGTTTTTAAATTCTCTCATTGCTTGGGCGCCAGGCTTTATTTCAGCGGGAAAATCAGGGGAGTCAATTAAATCAATACCTGCAGTGGTTTTTAGACTTCCTGCACCACCCACCACAATGAACCGTTTGACCATGGATTTTTGTACAGCATGTAAAATTGCGAGGTTACCCGCAACAGTATCTTGATACAAATTAGGGTTCTGCCAGCCGCCATTAAACGCGCTGATAACCACATCCTGCCCCTTAAGGCGTGAGGTTAACCATGGAATATCGGTGATATCTCCTGCAGCGGTGATTAAGTGAGCGTGTTGAGATAGTTGATTACTATGACGAGAAATCGCTGTTACTTGGTGATGCCTAAGTAGCGCTTCAGCGACTAATACTCTGCCAACAAAACCTGTTGCGCCAATAATCGATATTTTCATCTTCAGTTCCTCTTTGCTTGAATGTCACACTCAAGAGTAATGATACTGATAGGGCTAGGCTTTAGGACTAAGACTTCTTTTCCCAATGTGTTCTTTTTTTGAGTATAGAACAGACGTTCTTATTGGGGAATATGCTTAATTTTATTTCGTTTCTCTAAATAACTTTAAAATAATACTCGTCATGATGGCGATGGTTCCTCCTAAGGCGGTTTCAAGAACGCGGTCAAACAATAATTCATAGGTTGGGTGACGCCAATATATAACGAGCTCAAGAATAGATAAAATTAAGCTTGTCACGACAAATGTCATAAACGTATATCCATGATGAAAACTCATTGGCATTAAAAAGGCGAATACCACAACTGCAATTAAACCGATGTATGGCATAAGTGGTAGGTTGAATAAAAAATACAGCAATAAAACAGAAATAAGGCTGCCTAAGACTCTCTGCAAAGTAATTTTAACGATGCTTTGTGATTTTGGATGCAATACAAAAACAAAGGTCAATAATGTCCAATAAAAGTGCCCTAGATCTATACTGCGTGGAATGGCAAGTGCGAGTAATAGCCCTAAAGCATAAATCATCGAACGGGGAATAATATTTTTTCTCAACGTAAACAAATTTTGTTCAACTAAAGCACTCGTAATAACGCTATGGCGTGTCATTTTATGACTAAGGAGATAATACGTGATTAGCGTTACTCCACTGCCAATAATAAAACCTAACGCCAAACTTCTTGATATATCAGGTAAAATGGTGCCAATTGTCGACATGATAATCATAAACTTCATCGTTAAATCCATTGCGGGATCTGTGCCATACAATTGGTAATAAATGAACGAAAAAATGGCGAGATAAATATAATACGCCGTACCAAGCCGCAGGGTATCACCGATAAAAATAGCCACTAAAATCATCAATAAACAACAAGCGGTGTAAGCATAGTTTTTATATTCTTTTGCTGCATTGAATAAATTAAATGAATACAGTGTTGAGAATGTCGCCCACATCGCTGCTTGCGCATCTAAAATCACAAAAGCAGTTGCGGCACTAAAAAACATACAGCTGGTAAAAATAATCCCATCATGAATAGCAGGAAACGTTCTCATAATTCGATGCTCGTAAATAGAAGCTTAACTCATTAATTAATAACGTAATTAAATATTATACGGTGTGAAATTTCAAGGCAATCACTCAGTATTTATGACAAGTTACCATTAAATGGTATCAGTGGCGTTGTTAGTATTGATATTCTGTTTTTATGTGACAAAAAAGGCATAATAGGGAAGAGCAGTCGTAGCAATCATAAAGGTAATAAAATGCAAATAATCAATCCTCATGATTTTGTTTGGGTCAGCAGTAATAATGATGTCGCGATAGAATCGCTTCCTGAATGGGTTGGCTCACAATGGAACAGTAAATTACCGTTGACGGTATATCGAAATAAAGCGGATGAGAATAAACTGACTGTTGCAATTCGAGGAATTAAGCCACACCAACGCATCACGACACAAATTGAAAAATCGGCAATCACGCACATTATGAATGTGGAATCCTTGGTGGCAAATTCGGTGGAACTACAACGTTCCATGTTTATCGCTTTACCACCTGTGCAGGTTTTATGGATCATTTCGCAGACTAAATGGCCTTGGCAATGGGGAGTCACAGGCAGCTGTGCTTACACTTTAGCGACAGATATCCAAAGTATGTTGTCAGACTGCGACCTTGATGTGGTCATTCGCTGTCCGAACCCTCAAGAAAAAGAAGATTTTGCTGAGTTTGCTATTAAGGCGAATACACCCTATTGCCCAATCGATATCCATGTTGAAACGCCGAAGGGTGGGTTTTCATTAGCAGAGTGGTTTAAAAATGAACAGGTTACATTACACACACCACTTGGCGATATTATGACGGCAGACCCATGGGATGAAAAATTATAGCTGCTGTTTGTCTGTTAAATAACCGACTGTAGCTTGAATAGCCGACAAATTGATTAAATATTAATTTTGATGTTCGAGCAGGTGATTTTTTACTAATCAAATAAAATCGGAGGCACATAATGCCTCCCTATTCGCCTATTATTAATGCTCAATATTCGGTTCTTGTAAACCTGCGTCATGCCATTCTTTCATTGCAGGCAAAACTAAAACTCGGTCAACCCATTGTTTAGCCGCTGGGCTTACAGGTAAATGATAACTGCGGATTCGGAAGGCAACGGGTGCAAAGAAGGCATCTACAGCCGTAAATTCATTGCCCGCAAGCCAAGGGCCGCCAAATTGGTTCAACCCATCCTGCCATAGTTTCTGCAAGCGGTTTAAGTCAGTTTGTAATTCAATTGAAATATTATTAAGTGGTGCATTATGAGCTCCATCCATTGGACACTGCTGGCGTAACGCACTAAAACCTGAGTGCATTTCTGCGCTGGCACTTCGAGCCCATGCTCTGGCTTTGCGATCTTTTGGCCAGACTTGCGGGAAGTCTTCTGCAATATATTCACAAATGGCTAATGAATCCCATATTGTTTGGTTTTCATCGATTAAACAAGGGACTAAACCGGTAGGGGAAAAACGACTGAATTTCTCATGACTGCTTTTACCGTTTTCAAATAAACACAAATTTTCTTCAAACGGGATCTGTAATACCTTTAGTAAAACCCATGGGCGCAATGACCATGAAGAGTAGTTTTTATTTGCTATCCAAAGTTTATACATAGTATTTAACCTATCAGTCAGTTCGCGCAATGTTAAAAGGACGAATACCAATGTATGGGGAAAAAGGCAGACCTACAAATGTTATTTTATCGAAAATAGCTTATATCTATTAGGAATAAGCTAGATTTAATTGAAATTAATAAATAAATGAACTAAGTATTTAGTTACGACCATTTACAAAAGTGGAAGAATCTTTATTCAACTTTTATAATTAAAACTAGACAAAATCAAATAGTAATCTATTTTTCATTATGTTGATCGTATTTGAATGTCTTCAACAAAATATTTGTTTAACTTTGGGATAGGAATAAAATTAATTTCACCTTATGATTATTACGGCTTAGTTAATAAAATATTACCTTCTTCTCTAAATGGTTTTTATCATGCAATGGAAAAATAATGCAAGCCGCTATGGGCATATCTCTTTGCTCGTACATTGGCTAGTCGCAATTGTCGTATATGGAATGTTCGCTTTAGGTTTATGGATGGTGACACTAGGCTATTATGATAGTTGGTATCATCAAGCTCCTGAGATACATAAAAGTATAGGAATATTATTATTTATTGTTATGGCATTTCGTGTGATTTGGCGATTTATTTCACCGCCGCCGAAGCCATTAGCAAGCTACAGTAAATTAACGAAAGCTAGCTCTATTATTGTTCAAATTCTGATTTATATTATTTTATTCAGTATTTTGATCAGTGGTTATTTAATCTCAACCGCTGATGGACAACCTATTAGTGTGTTTGGTTGGTTTGATGTTCCTGCACTATTTACCGGTGCTGCGACACAAGCAGATACCGCAGGTGAAGTTCATTTATATTTAGCTTGGGCAGTGGTTTTATTATCAGTGTTGCATGCTTTTGCAGCTTTTAAACATCACTTTTTTGATCGTGATATTACATTAAAAAGAATGTTGGGTTTTAACCCCGATAAGTAACGTGGAGATAATTATGTTGAAGAAAACGGTTCTTGGTCTGGCTACTGGCGCACTTTTTTTAACGGCAGGTTCAGCATTAGCAGAAACTTACCAATTTGATAAGCAAGGCCAACACGCGTTTATTGAATTTCGTATTCAGCATTTAGGTTATAGCTGGGTATATGGTAGCTTTAAAGACTTTGATGGGTCTTTTACTTATGATGCAAAAGATCCATCAAAAGATAAAGTCGAAGTTACTATTAAGACAGGTAGCATTGATACTAACCATGCAGAGCGTGACAAACATTTACGCAGTGGTGATTTCTTAAATGCAGCCAAATTCCCTGAAGCGAAATTCGTTTCAACAGAAGTGAAGAAAGACGGTGAAGCCTACAAAATCACTGGTGATTTCACTTTAAATGGTGTCACTAAGCCAATTACATTAGACGCTAAATTAATGGGCGAAGGTAAAGATCCTTGGGGTGGATACCGTGCAGGTTTTGAAGCAGAAGGTAATATTAAGTTAAAAGAATTTAACATCAAATCTGATTTGGGTCCTAAATCTCAAGAAGCACAACTGTTGATTTCAGTTGAAGGTGTTCAAGTTAAATAAGATTTTTATCATAAAAAACCTTCAGGCTTTCGAGTGCTGGAGGTTTTTTTATATCCAGCGTATTATAAATTGTTTCTTTGTGGCAAATTCCCCCGTCTGAACCTCGCAATTTCCCTTATTCCTATAGCTAGACGACTTTAATACAAGCTAAAATAAGCATTATTACTTTTTATCGTTCAATTCGTGGCATTAACACTTTAGATACGTGAATATTATCGGTTTTAGATGCCATGGCATTATATGCAATTGGTTCTACAGTATATAAGTAGCTTGAAAGTGTTTGTGGGGAACCGTTTTACAAGAAAAGGCAGGGTAACTTTGAATACAAATAACTCACGTAAAACCGCATTAATTGTTAGCATTATTTTTATTGCATTTGCATTCGGTTTTTATTGGTTAAGTAAAGATAACAATGTGTTATCTACAGAAAATAATAGTGCAATTCATTCAGAGGCACTTGCTCAAGTTGAAAAAGAATTACCGATTATCGCGACGGTTAAGAAAATAAGCCCTGAAACCTATCAAAGTTTTGAACACCTAATTACACAATACGACCCAACTAATGAAGATTTACGCCGTCAACTGTTTGACCAAGTGGTCGGGAATGTCATGAAGTTAGTACTAGAGCGTATGGAATATGCCTCTGATGACTCCGTGATTAACTTTACTAGCAGAGTTAATGATTACCTAAAAATCTTATTGGAAGAAGACCCAACGGGAAAAACGTGTTTTTATTCACTATTTCCACACTTGAGAGAAACAGCAGAAATTATTCCACCACAAAAAAGCCAAGCTGTTTTGTTGAAACAAATTCAGGCAACCAATGAACTTTTAATTTCAAGTGAAGCGGGTGTAAAACAGGCGTTAATGTCCCCGACAGAATATTCTGAGGAATTAACCCAACTTGCTAGCGGGCTTTCTGCAAAGTATGGTGAAGATACTGCAATTCTTGGGAATTTAGAAGCAGGGAAGAAATCACCTGCACTAGCGTGCCGTATTTCTATTAGTTTTTATGATGAAATATTATCTATTCCAGATAATCCGAAAAAAGCGGCATTGTTACGTTCTTTATTTTCATCAGTAAATAATTAATTCTTTTTAGCAAAATGGTACTGATTAATATTGGTACCATTTTGTGTCATTAAGTATTACATTTCATAGCGTTAATCGCACTTTTTTTAATGTATTATTATTTGAGCATAAATAGTTCGTATTTATGTAGTATGCTTATTATATAAATTTATTTTTAACTATTTTGGAGATGGCATGCAATTTATTAAGAAAAGTATCATCGCACTTGCCGCTGCGACTGCGATATCAATGCCAATTGCAGTAAGTCAAGCTTGTACTCGGGTTGTTTATTTAGGTGAAAATGAACAGATAATGACCGGTAGAACAATGGATTGGAAATACGATATAGGCACTAATCTATGGATCTTTCCTCGAGGCATGGAGCGTGATGGCATTGCAGGACCTAACTCTTTAAAATGGAAATCAAAATACGGTAGTGTGATCGCCTCAGGTTATGATATTTCAACGACTGATGGAGTGAACGAAGAAGGTCTAGTTGCCAATTTATTATGGCTTGCTGAATCAAAATACCCTCAAGTAGATAATAAGCAACCTGCGTTGTCGATATCGCTATGGGCACAATATGTGCTAGATAATTATGCGACAGTGGGAGAGGCTGTTGCAGCGTTAGAAAAAAATCCACTGGTCGTGGCAACGGATAATGTTCCTGGGCAAAATAGGTTAGCGACTTTACATTTGTCATTATCAGATCCGAGTGGCGATAGCGCAATTATTGAATATATTGATGGTAAGCAGGTCATTCATCATAGTCGCAAGTATCAAGTTATGACTAATTCGCCTACTTATGAGAAGCAATTAGCAATGCAGGAATATTGGCAAGGAATTGGTGGTACTGTCATGCTACCGGGGACAAACCGTTCCGCTGATAGATTTGCTCGTGCGCAATTTTATATTAATGCAATTCCTCAGAAAACAACGCCTAATAAAGCGGTCGCCAGTGTTTTCAGTGTCGTACGTAATGTGTCTGTTCCTTACGGATTGACGTCCGAAAATTCACCTGAAATATCGTCAACGCGTTGGCGGACATTAGTTGACCATAAACGTCAGCTCTATTTTTTTGAATCTGCATTGACGCCAAATATTTTTTGGACTGATTTGGCAAAAATTGACTTTTCAGCAGAAACTGGACAAGTGAAAAAGTTGGATCTGGGTGAAGAGCAGAGCCATATTTATTCGGGGGATGCGACCAATAAATATGTGGTTACAAAACCTTTTGAATTCTTAGGGTTAAGTGCGAAACAGTTAGGTTACTAACTTATCCTATAGCGCGTATCAGCCCTCTTTATCTATAGGGGGTTGATATGAATCAAGTCCTCGATAATTTATCCATGAATATTTTGCAGATAGCAAACGAACGGTATAAGATGTATTTAAAATGCAACTTATTGGTGATGATATGAATAATCTCGTGTGTTACAAAACCATGCCGGTTTGGAATAAAGCGTCTTTACCGTTAATGTTCCAAGAGCGTCATAATACAAAAGAAGATACATATGCACAGTTGAAAGTGCTAAAAGGCTCTTTAGATTTTATCATTTTTAATGAGGATGGCAGCGAACAACATTTTACTTTTGATATTCATAACCAGCCGCCTATTATCGAACCTCAAGTTTGGCATCGTATTTCTGCTTGTAGTGATGACATGGAATGCCAATTGGCTTTTTTATGCAAACCAGAACTGAAATTTTATAAAGAACACGGGTTAACGACTCCACATTCAGAAGTGCGTTACCTGTGTGAGAACCACCTTAGTAAGCCATGTAAAACATTAGATTTAGGCTCGGGAAGAGGCCGAAATAGCTTTTATCTTGCCTTACAGGGTTATGACGTAACCTCGGTAGATATCAACCCTCAGCATATCCAAGCAATTGACTTCGTTAAAAAACAAGCTGGGGTAGAGAATATTCATACGGCTGTTTATGATATTAATAGTCACCAAATACAAGAGAACTACGAACTTATTATTTCCACTGTCGTGCTAATGTTCTTGCAGCGAGAAAAAATCGCCAATGTTATTACTAATATGCAAGAACATACCCTGCCAGGGGGAGTTAACGTTATTGTGTGTGCCGTTGAAACGCCAGATGTACCGCTGGATTTAGTGCCATTTAAATGCTTCTTAAAACCAGGGGAGCTAGAAGGGTATTATAAGGATTGGGATATTTTAAAATATAACGAAAACCCTGGTCATTTACACCGCACTGATTCACAAGGTAATCGTATTAAATTAAATTTTGCAACACTCATTGCACGGAAAAAGTAAGTAAGAGACTTGCATAGGTTATCTTAGTAAAAGAGTTGCCGTGGGTGGCAACTCTTTTTTATTTCTAATCGTTAAGGTTTGCTAGCGGCGGAATTAGCGGTTTCTTTTTCGCTTCGGGCTAAAGTCTTTTCGAGCAAGACAGAATATAGCGGTTTACCACCTAAAAATTGGGCTATCATTGTGGCACCAATACAGGTAATAATCATCGGTAAGATTAACTGGTAGTTATTTGTCATTTCTAAAACTAAAACTATCCCAGTTAATGGTGCTCTGACGGTTGCGGCAAATAATGCTCCCATGCCTGCTATAGCGAAAGTCCCCACTTCAATTTGGTAATTAGGGAATATTTCGAGGGCAGCGTAGCCGAAAACACCACCAAATAAGGTACCAAGGGCGAGTAAAGGGGAGAAAATACCCCCTGGAGCGCCAGAGCTAAAGCTAATCGTCGAAGTTAAAAACCGTAAAGCAAAAAATATGAATAATAAAGTGATGGTAAATTGGCCTGCAACCATCTGGTGGATCACTGAATAGCCGCCACCAACAATTTCAGGAAGATAAACGCCAATTGCACCACAGGCACCACCAATTAGCCCGCCCATCAATACAAAGCGAGAAATTTTATTTTGGTAAAATGCTAAAAATTTACTTTGTAGGTACAATAAAAAACCATTAAAACAGATACCGATGACACCAAACATTAATCCTAAAATTAAATAAAGCCATAAAGTATTCATCGGTGCAGAAGAGAATTGACCGATATTTAATATAATAGCTTCCCCATTAATTAACCGATAGACAATGGTGGAGGTAACAACACCGATAAATACCGCTTTAATTGAAATTAAACTGTATTTAAATTGCGGGCGCATTTCTTCAATAATAAATAAAATGCCAGCTAAAGGGGCATTAAATGCTGTAGATAAACCAGCAGCAGCACCAGAGGCAAGTAAGGTATGGCGCGACTCATTATCTTTTAAACGAAATAAATCATAAAACATTTGGCTAAGGTTCGCACCAAGCTGTACAGTTGGCCCTTCGCGCCCTAACACCATGCCTGAACCCAATGTCCCTAATCCACCAATAAACTTAACTGGGATGACTCTCCACCATCTTACGGGGCGCAAATCTTGTAATGCACCTTCAATTTCGGGGATCCCAGACCCACCCGATTCAGGGGAGAACCGTTTAACTAGGTAATAGCCTAACATGGCAAGAAGTGCCGAGATAAAAAACATCCCAACAACCATCAGCCATTTTGGAGCAACCCATTCACTCACTGATTGAACGCGATAGTTGCTAATCCAAGTTGTTCCTATTTCAAATAGAGAACCGATAAGACCGACCGCAGCACCAATGAGTGCCGCGAGTAGTAAGATTTTTACAGGTGTTTTATCTGATTCTTTTAACCGTTTAAAAATCCGTAACCGGCTTTTTATCATAGATTTACTTGCTGAATTTACCTGGCTCATCTTTATTGGATTCTCTTTATACGATGGAATAACAAACACTTATAGGTAAGTATAACAAGAGTTACCGTAAGAACGGTATCAGGAAAAAAATAAAATGCAAAATAGTGTATTTAAGCAAGGCAGCTGAAATACAAAAAACAGCAGCACGAATAGCATACTTTCATTGCTGTGAATAGTTCTCATTTGCAATGAATATTAATATAGATCAATAAACCATTAGATAATGAATAATTCCACTTTTTTTATTCTAATAAAGAGCGTAGTCTTAATGTTGTATTTGAAATGCAACTTTAAGAGGCTAACAACATGTACTGTGTGCAATGTGAACAAACAATTAGAACTCCAGCTGGAAATGGCTGTGCATACGCGCAGGGTATGTGCGGTAAAACAGCAGAAACATCTGACCTTCAAGATTTATTAGTTGCTGTATTGCAAAGCTTATCTGCAAGCGCAGTCACTGCTCGCTCGCTGGGTATTATTGACCATGATATTGATAGTTTTGCTCCGCGCGCATTTTTCTCTACTTTAACTAACGTCAACTTTGATTCAGAACGTATTATTGGTTATGCCCGTGAAGCTATTTATTTGCGTGATAAATTAATCAAACACTGTCAATCTGTGAATAGTGTTGTGGCTTTCAATCATCCATTAATTAATTTGCAATTAAATGGGACTGACATTCCAACCCTACAGGCACAAGCGGCTCAATTTTCATTAGATATTGATAAAGCTGAAGTCGGCGAAGACATTCACGGTTTACGTATGTTATGCCTATATGGCCTAAAAGGGGCGGCAGCCTATATGGAACACGCCCATGTTTTAGGTCAGTATGATAATGAGGTTTATGGCCAATACCATGAAATTATGGCTTGGCTTGGAACATTGCCATCAGATATGAATGAGCTGCTTGATAATGCGATGGCTATTGGTCTGATGAATTTCAAGATCATGGAAATTTTGGATGCAGGTGAAACGAGCGAATTTGGTCATCCAACACCAACGGAAGTTAACGTTCGTCCAGTCGCAGGGAAGTGTATTTTAATTTCAGGTCATGACCTGAAAGACTTAAAAATGTTGTTAGAACAAACTGAAGGTACGGGTATCAATGTTTATACCCACGGTGAAATGCTGCCAGCACATGGTTATCCAGAGCTGAAAAAATATGCGCATTTAGTCGGTAACTATGGTAGCGGTTGGCAAAACCAGCAGGTGGAATTTGCTAAGTTCCCAGGGTCTATCTTGATGACCTCTAACTGTATTATTGACCCTGATGTCGGTGATTATAAAGACCGTATCTGGACGCGTAGTATTGTGGGTTGGCCGGGTGCAAAACATTTAGTAGGTGATGATTTTTCTGCAATGATTGCTCAAGCTCAGTCGCTGGCTGGTTTCCCGTATACCGAAATCGAACACAAAATTACAGTTGGCTTCGGTCGTCAAACACTACTCGGTGCGGCAGATGCGGTGATTGATTTAGTTTCACAGAAAAAATTACGTCACGTATTCCTCGTTGGTGGATGCGATGGTAGCCGCGGTGAGCGTAGCTACTACACGGACTTTGCGCGTAGTGTACCCGAAGATTGCTTAATCCTTACACTCGCTTGTGGTAAATATCGTTTTAATAAATTAGATTTTGGTACGTTAGAAGGGCTTCCGCGTTTATTGGATGTGGGCCAATGTAACGATGCGTACTCTGCCATTATGCTTGCGGTGAATCTATCAGAGAAACTTGGTTGTGGTATTAATGACTTACCATTGAGTTTGATTCTGTCTTGGTTTGAGCAAAAAGCAATTGTTATCCTCTTAACATTATTAGCGTTGGGTGTGAAAAATATTTATACCGGCCCAACAGCGCCTGGTTTCTTAACTGAAAACTTATTGAATGTGTTAAATGAGAAATTTGGCATGCGAAGTATTACAACAGTTGAGCAAGATCTGGCAGAAATTTTACCTGCATGATCAATAAACCGATAGAAAAAGCTTAAAAACGATGTGAAAGATGGGGGCAGCGACCCCCTTTAAAGGAGTAGCGCGATGACCATGCCAAGTAGTTTATGTCCAAATAGAATGCAAGTTCATTCTATTATTCAAGAAACATCAGATGTCTGGACAATCAACCTTATCAATCATGATTTTTATACATATTCACCCGGTCAATATGCTTTGGTCAGTATTAAAAATAGTGATGATGTCATGCGTGCTTACACTCTTTCATCATCACCGGGACAAAGTCGTTTATTTCCATTACTGTCAGGCGGTTAGACGATGGAGAAGGGTCAAATTGGCTAACACGCTCAGTTAAAGAAGGTGACTACCTTTGGCTTTCAGAAGCACAAGGGGAATTCACCTGTGCCAATCTACAAAACTCGCAGTACTTGATGTTAGCTGCTGGGTGTGGGGTGACACCGATTATGTCAATGACACGTTGGCTGATGGTGAATCGCCCAAATTCCCATGTAAAAGTGCTATTCAATGTTCGCGATGATAAGCAAGTTATTTTTGCTGAGGAGTGGCAAAAGCTCGTCCGGTTATATCCAGAACGGTTGCAATTGTGTGTCATGGCGGAAACACCAGATAATGGCGATATTGCTCAAGGGCGTTTAACCGAAGAGAAATTGAAAGCGTTAGTACCCGATATTAATTCACGAATTGTGATGACGTGTGGGCCTGTACCTTATATGAAAAATGCACAGCAATTTGCTGCAAATTTAGGTGTTCCTGCTGAACATTTCTTTATGGAGCGTTTTTCTACTGAACCAGAAGTTGTTGATAGTGAAGATATTCTTACGTTAAAAATTCGTCAACGATTGGTCGATTTTAAAGTCCCAGTGGGGACGTCTTTATTATCTGCACTGGAGCAAAATAAACAACCTGTTATTGCGGCTTGCCGAGCGGGTGTTTGCGGAAGTTGTAAAACAAAAGTGCTGTCAGGAAATTATACAACCACAAGTACAATGACATTAACCGAAGCAGAAATAGCGGAAGGTTATGTTTTAGCGTGTAGTTGCCAATTGCAGGGCGACACTGAAATAGCGTAAAATTATTTAATATATGCAAACTGTCTCATTAGATTATTAATGGGACAGTATTATAAAATAAATCATAGTAATTATTTACAATACTCGAATTGAGAGTGTAATTAATGTTCCGGTAGTGAACTACGTAAAAAATAAATAGATAATTTGCTGAGTGTATTAATCGCTGACACAGCAACCTCTTTATTTGGGTCTTGACATAAGTCTATGATTCTTATGATGGCATCATTATACTCAATCGTTGCTTTGAAATCTCCTAAAGCAGAAATGGCAGCAATTTTGATTTCATCATTTACGCGAAATGTTAAGTTTGTTAACATTCCAACAATTACTTTATCCATAATAAAACTTTCACTGTTAAATAAAATAAAAAATATTCTAAGATAATTCTTGTGATATTTAATACTGTATTGATGTCTGAAATTAAATATTAACAATTTAAAAGAATAGTTTTTAATGATAATGTCGAACTAAATAGTGATATAAGTGTATTTTCTTATATCATAATTTACTTGTTTGATTATTTTTAATATAAAAAACCAATAGGTGATTAATATTAGTGATTGTATATACTCTAATAAAGCGTTTCAGTTATATTTAATTAGGCTAACTCCTTTATATTGTTTTTTTGTATTATAAGGTAAATCGACAGGTAAGTTTTGATTAATTATCGATAAGATTTACTAAATAATATTACAAATATTATTTAGATTTATCTAAGGATTGGTTATTGATAAGTAACTAAATATATTTATTTTAATTTGAATATTTAATTTTATTATTAGTTACATTCTGTTACTTTGTGAAGATTTATTTAATATAAACTTAAACGAAACCTAAACAATAAGTTTCTCATGCGTAAAAAACCGTAGATATAGGGTGGCAATTAATTCACCAATGGGTATAATTCGCGCCGCATCCAAAGTGCAGTATCTCGTTAGGCGAGGCTCCTATACAAACATAGGTTACTGATCTGACGACGTCGAGAGACGCCCAAGATTAGGACAGGATATATCGACCGAAGGTATATCCCCATGTAACTTCCTGCTAAATCAGGATACGTTGTATAGTGCTAAAACCGAGACGAAGAGATAGCTTTCGCATTCTCTCATCTGGTTTCGCCCCTATGTGAGTACTGTTTGAGTAACCAACAGTAATAGGGACTAAAAAAATGACATTCACTACCCAGAACAAAGCGGGAGCAGTTGCTATTGCTCAATCCGCAATGAAAGGCGCGCGCCTCAAAGACAATAATACACCGTCACCAAAAGTTGATGATGCAACAGTTAGCGCTTATATGAGCCAATCATATTTGCCAGTCTCTGTCGCAGACTCAATAGCTTGTGTGAAACAAAATCTTATTGAGCACCTTGATGGCGAGCAAATCCCAACCTATTTATTTGTTGTCGATAACGACAATTATTTAAATGGTATTCTTTCAGTTAAATCATTATTAGCTTCACCTGAAAATTTATTAGTGTCTGATATCATGAGACACAATTATTTTTCTGTTGCCCCAGAACAATCACGTCATGATGTTTATGACCTGATTAATCATAGTGGTTTAGATATGATACCTGTGGTGCAATTTGGCAAATTAATGGGTGTTTTGCGTCCGCAAGATATCGCTGAACTGATTGAAGATGAGAATACACTTGATGCGCAGCTACAAGGCGCTACCACCCCATTAGATGAGCCCTACTTAACGACAAGCCCTATAACTTTATGGCGTAAACGTGTCGTTTGGTTGTTGATGCTATTTGTGGCCGAAGCGTATACAGGAACTGTATTAAAAGCATTTGAAGAACAACTCGAAGCCGCAATTTCGTTAGCATTTTTCATTCCGCTGTTGATTGGTACAGGCGGTAATAGTGGAACACAAATTACATCAACATTAGTCCGTGCAATGGCACTGGGCGAGGTGAGCTTACGTAATCTCGGCACAGTACTAAAGAAAGAGGTCTCAACCTCATTTTTAGTTGCGGTGACTATCGGTGGTGCGGCATTAATCCGTGCATGGATTTTAGGTGTTGGCCACGAAGTGACTATTGTGGTTAGCTTAACCATCGTTGCGATTACAATGTGGAGCGCGGTTGTTTCTTCGATTATTCCAATGGTATTGAAAAAACTGAAAGTGGATCCAGCAGTCGTTTCTGCACCGTTCATTGCAACTTTTATTGATGGAACTGGCTTAATTATTTACTTTGAAATCGCAAAATTAGTGATGACAGAGTTTGCCTAAGCGCACACCTCAAACTTGATGCGGCAGAAAGGTTAATTTTCTGCCGCAGCGACAAAAACCTCTTCTTGTTTTAACACTTCCCCACATTTTCGACATAAATATTGGTTTTCACCTCGTAGCACTTTGTTATGACGGCGTATGGTTAATTCATGAGTCATTTCACAGGCACAATGGTAGCGAAAAGTTTTACTTTTTACTGTCGTAACCGCAAAGTTGTGTGTACGTTTCGCTGTGACTTCCAGTACGTGTTGCATCATCCATTTCCATTCTTTGCCATGTGGTGCGATATTTTTACGGCCAAATATATGAAAAACCAACAAATGCGCTAATTCATGAGGCACAACCTCATCAATAAATTGTTCTGTATTTTCGATGAGTAAACTGGGGTTGAGGCGAATTTCCCATTCTTTTAAGTAAGCACTACCCGCAGTTGTTCCCCGTTGTTTGTAATTAACCGTTGGCTCTGAAAATGACTGTTCGAGTTTATGCTCTGCAAGTGCGAGTTTTTCTCGCAATGTGCGCATGACTTGTTGCTGTAAAAAGAGTGGAACACGGATTGTTTTCATGGGGTAAAGGATACGTGAAGGTAATGGACATAAACAAGCAATAATTGACAAATATTATATCAAAACATATATTGTATTTTTATATAATATTAATTAGAAATAACATATGCCCAATAATACCTCTGAACAGCAACTATTAGCGATGAAGCAGGCCGCATCAGAAACGGCTTCATTATTGAAAACACTAGGGAATCCAGATCGCTTAATTTTATTATGCCAATTAACACAGGGTGAAGCCTGCGTTAGTGAGTTAGAAGAGCAGTTAGGAATATTACAACCGACACTCTCTCAACAATTAACAGTATTGCGTAATGAAGGCTTAGTGATGACGCGTCGAGAAGGAAAGCGCATTTACTATGCGATAGCAGATGAAAAATTATTTACGTTGCTCAATACGTTATATCAGCTTTATTGCCCTGTGAAGGAGAAATGAAATGACAATAGATTGGGCTAATTTTACACCACTGTCTGCTGCAATTGGCGGTGTATTGATTGGGTTAGCCGCTGCAATTTTATTAGTTTTTAACGGCCGTATTGCGGGTATTAGCGGTATTTTAGGTGGGTTGCTAAAACCAACGAAGGGAGATACTGCGTGGAAAGTCGCTTTTATTATTGGTCTGATGAGCGCCCCAGCACTATTTACTTGGTTGGCGTTTACACCAGAAGTTAGCATTGCAACCAGTACACCTATTTTAGTTTTAGCTGGGCTGTTTGTTGGTTTTGGCTCACGGCTTGGAAGTGGTTGTACTAGCGGCCATGGGATTTGTGGCATGGCAAGGTTATCTCGTCGTTCAATTGTTGCTGTATTGGTCTTTATGATTGTTGCTTTTGTGACAGTCGCATTAGCTAACCATTATGGGATAGGGAGATAAACCAATGCCTATTCTTATCGCATTAATTTCAGGGATACTGTTTGGTTTAGGATTGGTCATTGCCGGAATGGGAAATCCAGCAAAGATTTTAGCGTTTTTAGATATTACTGGAACGTGGGATCCCTCTTTATTAATTACGATGGCAGTTGGAATGGTAATCAGTGGTATTGCTTTCTTAGGGGTTAAAAAACGCTCTGTTAGTGTACTAAATTGCCCATTGCAAATTCCGACCAATCAAACGATAGATAAAAAACTAGTCACCGGAAGTGTGTTATTTGGTGTGGGATGGGGGCTAGCAGGGATTTGCCCAGGACCTGCATTATTGTTAACGGGAATGGGATTAACACAAGGGATAATATTTACATTAGCGATGGTTGCTGGAATGGCTATTTTCCAGTTTACGCAAAAAAATTAACCGTTAATTCAGCGCAAGTCTAATCGGTTTTGAAAATAAACGAGGAAAATCAATTTATTGATTTCGGCTGATAACACAAAGCGGGAAAAAACCACGCTTTTATCCCGCTTTGTCAACAACCTCAAACCCATCATTAGATGGGCTTTTTTGTATATGGTTTATTTACCGACGTGATTACAAGCCTGCGGCGGCGCGCAATGCTTCAGCTTTGTCAGTTTTTTCCCATGGGAACTGTGAACGACCAAAGTGGCCGTATGAAGCAGTTTGTTGGTAAATTGGGTGTAATAAGTCAAGCATCTTGATTAAGCCGTAAGGACGTAAGTCAAAGAATTCACGAACTAATTGAATTAATAATGACTCATCAACTTTACCTGTTCCAAAGGTTTCTACCATAATCGATGTCGGTTCTGCCACGCCGATAGCGTAAGAAACTTGAATTTCACAACGGTCTGCGAGGCCCGCGGCGACAATATTTTTTGCCACGTAACGTGCTGCATAGGCTGCTGAACGGTCAACTTTTGATGGGTCTTTACCAGAGAATGCCCCACCGCCATGGCGAGCCATACCGCCGTAGGTATCTACAATGATTTTACGGCCTGTTAAGCCACAGTCACCCATCGGCCCACCGATAACAAAACGACCCGTTGGGTTAATAAAGTACTTGGTATCTTTTGATAACCACTCTGCTGGTAGAACTGGCTTGATGATCTCTTCCATCACCGCTTCATGCAGGTCTTTTTGTTGAATATCTTCAGAATGCTGAGTAGATAAAACAACGGCATCAATACCTACAATTTTGTTATTGTCGTATTGGAATGTTACCTGACTTTTCGCATCTGGGCGTAACCATGGCAACGTGCCATTTTTACGAACATCCGCTTGGCGCTGAACTAAGCGGTGTGCATAAGTAATAGGAGCAGGCATTAATACATCAGTTTCGTTGGTTGCATAACCAAACATTAGGCCTTGGTCACCCGCGCCTTGTTCTGATGGGTCAACACGGTCAACACCTTGGTTGATATCAGGCGACTGTTTACCAATTGCACTTAAAACAGCACATGAATTGGCATCGAAGCCCATTTCGGAACTGGTGTAGCCAATTTCGCGAACAGTTTTGCGCGTGATTTCTTCAATATCAACCCAAGCACTGGTGGTGATTTCTCCCCCGACCATTACCATACCTGTTTTGACGTAGGTTTCGCAGGCAACGCGAGCTTTCGGGTCTTGTTCCAGAATAGCATCAAGTACTGCGTCAGAGATTTGATCAGCAATTTTATCTGGATGCCCTTCTGATACAGACTCAGAAGTAAAGAGATGTGTAGCCATGAGATTAATACCTTAAGAATTCGCAAATTTATAATTGGATGTTTTAACATCTAGACGGCTATTTTAGTCCCATACGGTAAAAATTTCTACCTGTATTTATACAAAAAAGGAATAGAGCCATAAAACAGCAATGGGTAAAGTTTTATCGCAATTTAGTCATTTTGGTTTTGCTTTTTGAGCGCAATAGATGTATAAACTGCGACCGTAACGGATGGTTGTTGTTTCCC
Organism: Providencia rettgeri; assembly: GCA_900455085.1. NCBI lineage: Bacteria > Pseudomonadati > Pseudomonadota > Gammaproteobacteria > Enterobacterales > Morganellaceae > Providencia > Providencia rettgeri. The sequence continues at coordinate 1,389,262 of UGTZ01000001.1, forward strand.
GTTATATACCAGCAGAATGATATAAAACTTCTGCTATCTATCAGGAATGTTTATAAACTTTTGAATTTCAATAAAAAAATAAGGTGATATAGCTTAAATCAACAGGTCAAACTGCCAAAATAGTGCTACCACATTGAAATTTTAAAAGGGTAAACAGTTATATTGGGGGTTAATGGGTAATGATCCATAATCTACTGAATAACAGTATCCAACCGTCATATGCGGATCGCCGCGTGACTTTGGCATTTACTTTCCTGTCATTCTTTACTTCATCACGAAGTTACCGTCACATCTTTAATACACCTTCGAGGCTGAGTCATTAATCTGTCAGCTTAAGGTCGTATATTGTCACTGTTTAGAAGTTCTAAGCACTTTTTATTAAAATCTGAGTATTGCCGTTTCCCCGACATAACTGCCTTGCAGTGTTATGTCCTCACTGACATGCATCAGGAAGGAGAACGCGTCACTCACCCCTCCATAAAAGGAGTTTATTATGAATGATAATATCGCTCGCAAAATGCGTCAGACGTACAACATCGCGTATTGGGGTGGTGGTTACTATCAGGTGAATGAGCGCGGAAATGTCTGTGTTTGCCCGAATCCTGAGAACCCTGACACCTTTGTTGATTTAGCTGACCTCGTTAATCAGGTTAAAGAAGAGCAGGAGCATTTACGCTTACCTGCATTGTTTTGTTTCCCGCAAATCTTACAGCATCGTTTACGTTCAATAAACGCGGCATTTAGACGCGCACGTGAGTCTTATGGCTATAAAGGCGATTACTTTCTGGTTTATCCCATAAAAGTTAACCAGCAACGCCGAGTCATTGAATCGCTGGTTAATTCTGGCGAGCCACTCGGCCTTGAAGCGGGTTCAAAAGCTGAATTAATGGCTGTTTTAGCCAACGCAGGTAAAACACAGACTGTTATCGTCTGTAATGGGTATAAAGACCGTGAATATATCCGATTAGCGTTAATTGGGGAAAAATTAGGTCACAAGGTTTATCTTGTTATCGAAAAAATGTCTGAAATTGAGATGGTATTGGCAGAAGCGGAAAGCTTAAATGTCACGCCACGCTTAGGGGTTCGTGCCCGTTTGGCTTCCCAAGGCTCAGGTAAATGGCAGGCAAGTGGCGGTGAAAAATCTAAATTTGGTTTGGCTGCAACTCAAGTACTGCAATTAGTGGAAATTTTACGCAATGCGAATCGCCTAGACAGCTTACAGTTGCTTCATTTCCATTTAGGCTCTCAGATGGCCAATATTCGCGACATCGCTACGGGGGTCCGTGAATCAGCGCGTTTCTATGTGGAATTACATCGCCTAGGCGTTAACATTCAGTGCTTTGATGTGGGCGGTGGTCTTGGTGTTGACTATGAAGGTACTCGTTCTCAATCCGATTGCTCGGTCAACTATGGTTTAAATGAATACGCTAACAACGTGATTTGGGCAATTGGGGATGCGTGTGAAGAATTCGATTTACCGCACCCAACCGTAATCACAGAGTCTGGCCGAGCACTTACTGCTCATCATACCGTTTTAGTCTCCAATGTAATTGGTGTTGAGCGTAATGAATTTACCAAAACAACACCACCTCATGAAGATGCACCACGCTCATTGATTTCCTTATGGGAAACGTGGGAGTCAATGCAGCATCAAGGTAATAGCCGTTCATTACGTGAATGGCTGCATGATAGCCAGTTCGACTTACAAGAAGCGCACACTCAGTATGCACACGGCGTACTAGATTTAACGCAACGTGCATGGGCAGAAGAGTTATATCTAAATATTTGCCGCCGTATTCAACAGGATTTAGATCCAAGTAATCGTGCTCATCGTCCGATAATCGACGAACTCCAAGAGCGCATGGCTGATAAGTTTTATGTGAATTTTTCCTTATTCCAATCGCTACCAGACTCTTGGGGAATCGACCAAGTGTTCCCAGTATTACCGATTGAAGGGTTAGATAAACCATTAGACCGTCGCGCGGTACTGTTAGATATCACCTGTGACTCAGACGGTATTATTGACCATTACGTTGATGGTGATGGCGTTGAAACCACAATGCCAATGCCTGCATATGACCCAGAAAACCCACCAATGATAGGTTTCTTTATGATTGGGGCATACCAAGAAATTTTAGGTAACATGCATAACCTATTTGGTGATACTGCCGCGATAGATGTCTGGGTTGATAGCCAAGGCAACTTGCGTTACTTGCAAAGTGAAGAGGGCGATTCTGTGGCAGATATGCTGCAATACGTCAAATTAGTACCGGAAGTCCTACTAGAAAGCTTTACAGAGCAAGTAAAAGGCACCGGTTTAAGTGAGCAACTTCAAAAAGACTTTGTGGAAGAGTTCGAGAATGGCCTATATGGGTATACTTATTTAGAAGACGAATAAATGCTCAATGCGCGTTATATTTCGCACCGTCGCGTTGTTGGCTACATTTGCCAACCCTAGTCACATACTTGTGTATGCTCCTAGGGATTGGCTCATTTTGCCGCCTAGCGACAGCACGAACTATTTAGCGCATTAATATATGAGATTAATGTGTTCAATGTTCGTTATGCTTCAAGTGGTGGTGGTGTGGCAACGCTCAGTTATTTGGGTCACATACTTGTGTATGCTCCTAGGGATTGGCTCATTTTGCCGCCTAGCCACAACATGAACTATTTAGCGCATTAAATGACTCATAGGGCATTAAGATAGTGAACAGATAATAACTTTGTGCAAATAACATGATTTGTTTATTATTTATACTGTACGAAGTTAATTAGGTAAAACTATTCGAACCAAATATAAAAAGGGCTTGCTAACGGGCTGGCCTATTTGAGGAAGAAAAATGATTAATAGTACTTTAGGCAATCAAGTTGATAATTCACTGGTTTCTAACGCATTTGGTTTCTTACGTTTTCCGCTGAATTTTCAGCCTTACAGCTCAGACGCTGAGTGGGTGATCACGGGTGTGCCCTTCGATATGGCAACCTCAGGCCGTGCAGGTAGCCGTCATGGGCCAGCCGCTATTCGCCAAGTGTCTACTAACCTTGCATGGGAAAGTCACCGTTGGCCGTGGAACTTTAAACTAACCGAACGTTTAAATGTCGTCGATTGTGGTGATGTGGTGTTTGCTTTCGGTGATGCGCAAGACATGAGTGATAAACTGCAAGCACATACTGAAAAACTACTTGAATCAGGTAAACGCTGCTTGACCTTTGGTGGTGACCATTTCGTTACACTGCCATTGCTGCGCGCTCATGCAAAACACTTCGGTAAAATGGCCTTGGTTCATTTCGATGCGCACACTGACACCTATGGCAATGGCAGCAAATTTGACCACGGAACCATGTTCTATCATGCACCAAAAGAAGGTCTGATCGACCCAAATCATTCAGTACAAATTGGTATTCGTACCGAACATGACAGCGATAATGGCTTTACTGTATTGGATGCAGGTCAGGTGAATGATCGTAGCGTGGATGATATGGTTGCGCAGATCAAAGAGATTGTCGGTGACCTACCTGTTTACCTGACTTTCGATATTGACTGCCTTGACCCTGCATTTGCACCGGGCACAGGAACCCCTGTTATTGGTGGTTTAACGTCAGATCGTGCATTGAAATTATTGCGTGGAATACAGTCATTAAATATCGTGGGTATGGATTTAGTGGAAGTCGCTCCGGCTTATGACCAATCTGAAATCACGGCATTAGCCGCAGCATCTATCGCATTAGAGATGCTGTATATCCAAGCTGCTAAAAAATAAGTCATTTATTTTCAATTGCATCATTAAGCCACCGATTGGTGGCTTTTTTATGTCCATATTTTATATAAGTGGTTATCAATTATACTAAAAATCAATAAATCGCATTTTTTGCTTATTGAATTGAGAATGATTTTTATTAACAATAATCTTGTAATTTACGTCTATATGTATTTTTCTACGGTAAAAAAAACATATTAACCTTGTAAATAGTGAAATATTTTTTATAAATAACAAATATTAGGCTAAAATTAATACTTTGTAACTTATTGTTATTGTTGCTAACTTAATATTAAAGGTGAACTAGTCAATTTGGCTATTATTCAGTAGGAGAAAAGTATGGCGTTAAATAATAAAGTTATCTTAGTTACTGGTGCAGCTCAAGGTATTGGTCGTGGTATCGCATTGCGTTTAGCGAAAGAAGGCGCTGATATCGCACTGGTGGATTTGAAAAAAGACAAGCTCCAAGATGTTGCCAAAGAAATTGAAGCGTTAGGCCGTAAAGTAACAACATTTGCCGCAGATATCAGTCAACGTGACCAAGTTTTTGCTGCGGTGGCTCATGCAGAAGCTCAATTGGGTGGTTTTGATGTAATGATTAATAACGCGGGGATTGCACAAGTTAAGCCAATCGCTGATGTTCGCCAAGAAGATATGGATTTAATCTTCAAAATCAACGTAGATGGAACCATGTGGGGCATTCAAGCTGCTAGTGAAAAATTCCAAGAACGTAAACACAAAGGAAAAATCATCAATGCATCCTCTATTGCAGGACATGATGGTTTTGCAATGTTAGGTGTTTACTCTGCCACAAAATTTGCCGTACGCGCATTAACGCAAGCCGCGGCAAAAGAATACGCCAGTTCAGGTATCACTGTGAATGCTTATTGCCCAGGTATTGTTGGGACAGATATGTGGGTAGAGATTGATGAGCGTTTCTCTGAAATCACAGGTACGCCAAAAGGTGAAACCTATAAAAAATATGTCGAGGGCATCGCATTAGGCCGAGCACAAACGCCTGAAGATGTCGCGGGGTTAGTTGCATTTTTAGCGAGTGATGACTCAGACTATATTACAGGACAATCAATTTTGACTGATGGCGGGATTGTGTATCGTTAATTAAGTACTCACTTATATTTGTATTAAAAACCGTATCTTATTTATTAGATACGGTTTTAGCACTAAGATATGTTAACTTTGATAAAATGATTGTTGGGCATCAATGCTAAAACTACGATGGTTATGTATAATCTCATCCTCTCTATGCATTAGTGCTATATTTTCTTTTTGGTGCTTGAAAACATTTATTTGTTCTATAAGTAAACTTCCTTCTTGGGGTATAAGTTTACCTTTTCTTCCTGCAAATATATGTTTTCTTTCCATATTATAATTATCTCTATTATTATAGTAAATAGTGTTTAGGAAATCATTTTTAATTTTAATGCCATTGTTAAATTCATTTGTTAATTGGCTCTCAAGTGAATTTATTGTGTTGTGTAAATCGCATAATTTATCCTTAGGAATAGATAAGCTTTGATTAAATGTATTGGGGTAAAATTTAGGATTTATGAGATCAATATAATTATTTACTTTAGTATCTAACTTTATGTTATAAAATGACAATTCATCATTTTCAACTCTTTTTTTAAGCTCTTCAATAGATTCCATTGTATCTAGTTCGTAACTGATATCCACTAATTTATACATCTCATCAACAAGTAGCATTGCTTTAGGGAGATAATATTCTTTATATGCATTAAGTTCATTTATTCCATTCGTTAATATACTATAGTTATAATGTACTTTATTATCAATAATTTTTGGGCAACGGTCCCTTATTTCTGTTAATATTTAATTCTTCACCTTTTATATCATTGATTGATGGCTTTATATTAGATGTATTGTCCATAATTTTATCTCCATTTTTATAAACTACGTTATTGGTTTTTTTTATTTTAACAATAGCTTTAATGGAAGTATAATTTATATTTCATATGTTATTCTAATTAATGTAATAACTAAATTTATCATAAATAATTATTATCTACTTAATGATTTTAAAATAGTTATTGCCTGTGTCCAAAGTAATGAACCTCCTTCATCTGAAAATAAATGGTGTTCACAATTAGGAAAGCGTTTTGCCAGTGTTTGCCCAAAATCAGGTGAATGAACGGAGCTGACATCTAATTGGCCATACCATAAAGAAACTGGGCATTGAATATCTTCAGGGGTGAATCCCCAAGGCTGTAAAGAGAGTAATAAATCCTGTACATAACCTTGATTACCTAGGGTAAAAGCTCGTCGAATACACGCAGTATAGGCATCAAGGAATTGTTCTTCATTATAAAGTTGTTGGTCAATATCTGCGCTGCAATTAAGAATAAATGCCAACAGCCACTCACCAGTGACATTCTTTAATAGCCAATCTGACAGGGCTTCAGGGGTGTTAAGAGCTTGTTCTTGCATGTTCACGACATCCGTGCGGAGCATCGCGCGAGTTGCAGGGTATTCAAATTGGTCTTGCCCAGACACAATAGACAGTGAAATAGGCTGGCAATAGTGGGCGATAGCCATGGCAAAAATAGCACCTTGAGAAAAACCAACGACAGAAAATTGGGTAATGGATTGCTCATTTAGCAGTGCTTGAACATCCATAGCAAAGCTTTTCAATGATTTTTTCAGGGTGAAATGTGGATTCACCAAGGCCTGCACGTTCAGGAACAATCAAACGAATGTTCAGTTGTTCGAGTAAATCCAGACCAAACCCTAATGAACCACTCATCCCTGCTCCTGTACAAAAAACAACAGGGAAACCTGTTTTAGGGCCTGATTCAAACCAGCAAAATTGGCGGCTATCAGGTAATTTCATCGTGTGTTGATGTGTGTTGGTCAGTGGTGTGTTATACATGGTGAATTCCTAACACAGAGCAGGTACAGATTGGGTGATAAGATAGGTCAGTTAATAATTATTAAAACTGGCATTGTTATAGTTGCAATTTTAAAGTATTAAATAGGTAAAATGCAAAATATTATCTTAATAAATATCAATTCATTAATAATGAGAAGAGTAAAATGGCATTTTCTGAATCAGAAAAACAGATTTTGTTGGCAGTTAAAGGCGTCGGGCCTACAGTGATTAGCCGTTTAGAACAAATGGGGTTTAGTTCATTTGCACAATTGAGCGAAGCTTCCTACGATGAAATTTTAATTTATGGGGCAGCATTAACAGGCTCAAGTTGCTGGAAAAATAGCCCACAAGCGAAAAAAGCGGTAGAAGGGGCTATTTTAGCGGCTAAACAAGCGGTTTAGGTTGCCATCTTAATCAGTTTGGTTTCTCATTTTCCATTTTTTACTGCGCAAGATATTGAGAACTTGTACTGTCATGGAAAAGAACATCGCAAAGTAGATATAGCCTTTTGATACATGAACTTGAACACTTTCGAGTAGTAAGGTGAAACCAACAAGAATTAAAAATGATAAGGCTAAGATTTTTACAGAAGGGTAGCGCTCAACAAAGTCGCCAATAGGTTTGGCCGCAAGCATCATAATGAGCACAGCGATCACGACCGCAGCCATCATGATAAATAAGTGGTCTGATAGCCCCACGGCCGTGATCACGGAATCTAAACTGAAGATAATGTCTAACAAAGCAATTTGAACGATAGCACCCCAAAATGAGCTCACTTTTTTATTTGCTAGGTTATTTTCACTTTCTCCTTCAATCGTATCAAAAATTTCTTGGCTTGCTTTCCAAATAAGGAAGATCCCACCTGCACATAATATGAGATCGCGAGCGGATACCACATGGTCAGCGACAGTAAAAAGCGGAGTGGTAAGGCGTGATAACCACGCAATAGAAGCCAGTAACGCAAGGCGCATCACCATTGCTGCAATAAGCCCAGTCCGTCTGGCACTATTTTGTTGGTGATTCGGAAGTTTGCTCACCACAATACTGAGGAAAATAATATTATCGATGCCTAGGACAATTTCTAATATGGTTAGTGTAGCGAGAGCCATCCAGGCATTGGGATCCAGTATCCACTCAAACATCTTGGTACCTTCTAATTAACGAATTAAACAGTGATAATAATTTATCGTCTGCTTTGGTACAGGCGATGGTTAGCGACTAACTTAAACTAAAATGCCGTGCTAGTAAGGGCGCGGGTAAAATCTTTTTTAAGATAAAAACCACGTGGTAGCGTCATAATAGGCTGACCAAACTCACCAATAGCTTCTGTTAGTGCTTTATTGTTTGCGGCCTTAGGGCGAATTTGTAATACCTGCCCATGACGTGCAGTAATACTTTCCACTTTGCCTAACACAATGAGGTCCATTAACTCTTCCCAATCTTGCCGCAGCAACCGTTCTTCAAGCGGGGACGGGCTCCAAATTAATGGGGTTTGCGACTCTGCGTTGTGAGAGTGGAATTTGCCTTTCCCCTTCAATAGGGAACCATAAAATACGGGACAGCTTGCGGCGAACATGGCTATTTTCCCATGTTAAACCACTGTTTCCTGTTAACGGTGCAACAGAAACAAAAGTGGTTTCAAGTGGAACACCATACCGGTCAATCGGAATGGTTTTTAATTCAATTCCAATATGGGCGAAATCTTGCTCTGCCTTACTTCCCGCACTCGCGCCTAAATAATATTCCAATAGCATACCAACCCAGCCTTTATCGCGCTTGAGATCCGGAGGAATAGGGATAGCAGCGTGTTGGGCGAGCTCACCAAGCGTGTAGCCAGCAAGAGCTTGCGCTCGGCTCATTAAGGTCGCTTCGTTATCAGGGGGTGGTGGTGCAATAAATGGCGTCATGGTTTGAATAGTAATGTATAAAAAGTAGCCAGTGAAAATACATATAACTCAAGAAGTATAACACTTTTTCTTTGGTATTTTTAACTATCTGATATATAGGGGTATAATATCATTTATTCATCCAAGTTATAAATTATTACAGAGGTTATTCAAGTTCATCCCAAGATAATCACAGGATCATGCACTAGGTTATCCACAGGATTTCTGGATAACTGTGAAAAACAGAGATTACTGTGTGTATTTACAGCCTTGACGAAACGGTTTTTATGACGCAAATCACAAAATATGAGTAAGTTAAGCACATATCTTGTGGATAAATACAACGTTGTTTTGATCTTTGCTCAGTTAAAGTCCTAAGCATTTTAGTTAAAAAAGTCGTCAGTGGATAAAAGGCTATTTTGTTATTTACTTGTTTGATTTATCAGTGATTATTCAATTGTGCTTTTTTTTGATAAAAAAACGGCTTGGGGATATACCCTGATTACCATGAGGTTGTTCACATGGATATCCACAGAAAAAGTGAATAACATCCTTATTATTCATTTCATCTGTTTATAACTATCAATATTTTTCTAGGTTATCCTCAGAGGGTTTAAACCACGCAGATTTAAAATCAAACCAGCCAAAGGTATTCATTCGTACACCGCGCATGGTTTTTTGGCCTTGCAATTCAAGCCAATGATGAAAAACAGGGTGAAAAATTTGCGAGTCAACTAAACTTTCACACCAAGCTTCGACATCTAATTGGTTATTACGCCACTGATTAAGTTCATTGCTGAGAGTGTTATTAAGGCATTGTCGTAGCAATGGCATTTCGTACAAGGTTGCAAAGATGGAAAATTCGAGAGGTTTAAAAAAGTTAGCTGTTGCTAACCAAATATCACTTTTCTCCATTGCCATTAAACCAATCATCGTAATCAATGATATTGATCTTAAGTTCCACACCTTGCATCTGTAAAACCCGTTTCATAATTTGGCTAATTGCATAGAACTCATGGTGGTGGCGATAAAAAGTGACAGTAAGCTCAGTTAAATCTTCAGGCTTGGGAAACAAGGTTAGCATTTTACTGTGATGCCAATGGAGTAACAGGCCATAAGCAGGTGCCCAATGGCGCTGATAAAAAGGTTCGCAATGTGCAAGTAGGTTGACAGGGGTTAAAAAGCTACATAACCACTTACGAACATCTTCACGCTGAGCTATCGGTGAACGCTGATCCATTAACAGGAAATAACAGCCTTCTTCCATACGACTTTCGAGCGAGCCATTATGGTGCTTATCACCATCCATTTTTAATGTTGTACAGACCATTTGCTCAGAGAGTTCAGGAACCACCCAAATGGTCACTTCATCGAGTAGCGCACGATAGCCAAAATAGCGGTCGAAAGCCGTAATGGTCAGCTTTTGTGGCAAGTTTTTTTCTACTTGATAAGGGCCAGTGCCGATTGGGCAACGGCTAAAGTTTTCGAGGCTCTCCCACTCTTTCGGTAAAATGGCGGCATGGTGGCTACCTAATAACCAAGGTAGTTGTTTATCAGGCTCACTTAACGTGATATCAATGACATAAGGCTGCGGTGAGCTAACGGATTGAATATGTGAGAATAGCGGCCAACAGGTTTTTAAGCGTAAAAGGGAATAAATAATATCGTCGGTAACCATTTCTCGCCCATGATGGAAATAAATAGCGGGGCGTAAATAAAAACGCCATTGGGTATCGCTGGTGGATTGCCAATGGTGGGCAAGGCCATCTTCTACTTCCCCTTTTTCCTCATTTATATGGGTAAGGCCATTAAATATTTGGCTCATCAAGTGAATTTCTGAGCGGCGCATTGGCGCACCAGGAAGCAATGTCGGGAAATCTCGATAATAAATAATTCGTAATAAATTCTTACCTTGTCGATAGCTGCGTTCCAGTTCAGACAATACCATTTGACGAATGGTTTCCTTATCACCCACTAGGGCGACAAGTTTTTCAATACTTTCTTCTTTGAGTAGTTGTTCAGCCTGTGCCTGCTGTAGCTCCAAGCCATTAACATGAAAAATAAGGGTAGAGCGTTTTCCTCGACCAGACTCTGCCTGCCAACTAAGCCAACCTTGTGACTGCATATTATTAAGCAGAGTACGGACATGACGGCGAGAGCAAAACAGCGTATCAGCGATGTCTTGTAGTGTTGTTTCACTGTCTTGGCCCTGAAAATGTTGCCAGAGACGAATGAATTGGGTTTGTAATCGCGAATTAGACATAAAAGAGGAACTCCGGCAAAAAATACATCAATTTTAATTTCCTAAATTCTCACGATAATAGAAGGTAGTAAGTAGCTCGTTTGGTCTGCAGTTGCAGGCCGACTCCCCCATTTAGAGTAATGGTGTATTATCACCGAGCCGGTTTTTACCGGCTTTTTTTTATTTTTTCGTCATATTTCTCGTTATAGCTGTGTTAGCTTCGTTCAGCTACCCTAGTCACATACTTATGTATGCTCCTAGGCGTATCCTCACTTGCCGCCTTGCTATAACGCGAACTATTTAGAAAAAATTGTTCAGTTAAAAGCAAAAATCTTATTTTGTTATTAATTATACAGGAAGAAATTAATGGGGAAGTGACTAAGGAGTGTAAAGCTGGTAAATATTGACAGGTTCCGCATTTATGGGAGTAAAAAATCTGAATGTGGGATACTCTAAATAGTTCATGTGGCGTGTAGCCGAGCGATGCTAACACCCACGCCACGTGAAATATGACGAGTATCTTAGCTCATGAATGCAGGGATTTGCTGCTCAAAATCCTTGATTTGGTCGACATGCTGCAACGTCAAACCAATACTATCCAAACCATTCATCATGCAGTGGCGACGGAAGCTATCAATTTCAAAATGATAGGTTTTATCACCCGCAGTTACTGTTTGAGCTTCTAAGTCTACCGTAAACTGGCAACCTTCATGGTCATTAACATAGTTAAACAGTTCATCGACTTCGGTTTCACTTAATTTAATTGGTAATAATTGGTTGTTGAACGAGTTACCATAAAAAATATCAGCAAAACTTGGGGCGATAACCACTTGAATACCAAAGTCAGTCAATGCCCAAGGTGCGTGCTCACGGGATGAACCGCAACCAAAATTTTCGCGAGCCAATAAAATACTTGCCCCTTTGAAAACTGGCTTATTTAAGACGAAATCAGGGTTCGGTTGTTGCCCGTTCTCATCTAAAAAGCGCCAGTCATTAAACAAGTGTTGGCCAAAACCAGTGCGAGTCACTTTTTGCAAAAATTGTTTAGGGATAATGGCATCAGTATCCACATTGGCTGCATCTAAAGGAGCAACAATCCCGACGTGTGTAATAAACTTTTCCATCATTTTCTCCTTAGATTTGAATATCACGTACATCAGCAAAATGGCCATTAATCGCTGCTGCAGCCGCCATTGCTGGGCTAACTAAGTGAGTACGGCCTGCTCGACCTTGGCGACCTTCAAAGTTACGGTTACTGGTTGATGCACAGCGTTCGCCAGGGTTTAAACGGTCGTTATTCATCGCTAAGCACATAGAGCATCCTGGCAAACGCCATTCAAAGCCCGCTTCAATGAAAATTTTATCTAAACCTTCTTGTTCCGCTTGGGCTTTAACAGGGCCAGATCCCGGAACAACGATGGCTTGCACGCCATTGGCAACTTTTTTTCCTTTAGCAATTGCAGCTGCTGCACGTAAATCTTCAATACGCGAATTAGTACATGAACCAATAAATACTTTATCAATTTTTACATCAGATAATTTAATACCGGACTCTAACCCCATGTAAGCTAATGCTTTCTCAGCAGAAGCTCGCTCAACAGGGTCTGCAAATGATTCTGGGGCAGGTATCGGTTGGTTAATGGCAATTACTTGCCCCGGGTTAGTTCCCCATGTGACTTGTGGTGCGATGCTACTTGCTTGAATAGTAATGACTTTATCAAATTGTGCATCATCATCAGTTTTTAACGTTTTCCAATACGCAACCGCGTCGTCCCACTGTTGGCCTTTAGGTGCAAATTGGCGACCTTTCATATAGGCAAAGGTGGTTTCATCTGGTGCGATAATCCCCGCTTTCGCACCTAATTCAATAGCCATGTTGCATACCGTCATACGGCCTTCCATGCTCAAGTTTTCGATGGCTTCACCGCAAAACTCGACAATATAGCCAGTACCGCCTGCGCTGCCAGTTGTACCGATAATCGCTAAAACGATATCTTTTGCGGTAATGCCAGCAGGAGCTTTGCCGACGACTTCAATTTTCATTGTTTTAGCGCGTGCTTGTTTCAGTGTTTGAGTCGCCATCACGTGCTCAACTTCTGACGTCCCGATACCAAAGGCTAATGAGCCAAATGCACCGTGTGTTGCGGTGTGGGAGTCTCCACACACAATAGTCATTCCCGGCAAAGTAATACCTTGCTCGGGCCCATCACATGGACAATACCTTGGTATGGGTGATTCAAATCATATAAAGTTACGCCAAACTCTTTACAGTTTTTCATTAACTCTTGCATTTGAATACGAGCCATATCGCCACAAGCATTAATATCTTTGGTTTGCGTCGATACGTTGTGATCCATGGTGGCAAATGTTTTACTTGGTTGATGCAATGGGCGTTTTTTAGTTCTCAAACCATCAAATGCTTGAGGTGATGTCACTTCATGTACCAAGTGACGATCGATATAAATCAAAGGGATTTCATTTTCGACCTCACGGACAACGTGGGCATCATACAATTTTTTGATATAAAGTCTTGGCCATGTTAAACCCCTTCTGCAATATAACGAGCAATAATATCGCCCATTTCACTGGTACTTATTGACTGACCTGCACCTGCTAAGTCTGATGTTCTATAACCTTCTTCTAAGGCTTTATTGACTGCACGCTCGATGGTATCTGCCGCATCCGTTTGGTCTAAGCTAAATCTTAACAGCATGGAAGCAGATAAAATTTGTGCAATTGGGTTAGCAATATTTTTTCCAGCAATATCTGGTGCAGAGCCGCCCGCAGGTTCATACAACCAAATCCAGCTTCATTTAAACTCGCAGAAGGTAACATGCCCATGGGAGCCAGTGATCATCGCACATTCATCAGAAATGATATCGCCGAACAAGTTAGAACATAACACTACATCAAATTGAGATGGGGCTTTGATCATTTGCATTGCTGCGTTATCGATATACATATGGCTGACGGCAACATCTGGGTATTCTTGAGCGATTTGGTTGACCACTTCACGCCATAATACTGAGCTTTGCAACACGTTTGCTTTGTCGATTGATGTGACTTTGTTATTACGTTTGCGAGCCGATTCAAAAGCAATACGTGCGATACGTTCGATTTCATAGCGGTGATAAACTTCAGTATCAAATGCATATTCTTCTTGGCCTTCACCTTTACGGCCTTTCGGTTGACCGAAGTAAATCCCACCGGTTAATTCACGGACACAAAGAATATCGAAACCTTGAGCTGCGATGTCTGCACGTAATGGGCAAAATGCTTCTAATGCTTGATATAAGCGAGCAGGCCGTAAATTACTGAATAATTTAAAATGCTTACGTAAAGGTAATAATGCACCACGTTCAGGCTGGCTATCGGGTGGTAAGTGTTCCCATTTAGGCCCACCGACAGAGCCAAATAATACCGCATCAGCTTCCTCACAACCTGTTACTGTAGCCTGCGGTAACGGTTCACCGTGTTTGTCGATTGCCGCGCCGCCAACATCGTATTCAGTGGTGTTAATTGTTATTGCAAAACGTTTACTGATAGCGGCTAAAACCTTGTGAGCTTGCGCCATCACTTCTGGACCGATGCCATCTCCCGGTAATACGGCAATTTTATAGTTAGACATTGTTTAAACTGCTTCCTTTGTGTTTGATTGTGATTCTTGATTTATTTTTTGTTTTTCTTTTTCAACTTGTTCAGAGCGCCAAATGCTATTTAATACATGCACCATGGCTTTCGCTGAAGATTCGACGATATCTGTTTGCTAATCCCATCCCGTGGAACTTACGGTTATGGCATTCAACCACGATATCCACTTGGCCTAACGCATTTTCACCATGGCCCTTAGCAGATAACTGGTACGAGACTAATTTCATAGGGAATTGTGTGATGTTGCTGATGGCTTGGTAGATGGCATCAACGGGGCCATTACCGGTCGCCGCTTCAGACTTCACTTCATCGCCACACTGCATTTTGACTGTTGCTGTTGCAACAATACTAGAGCCTGATTGTGTACTGAAATAGTCCATCACGAAGTGGTCAGTTTCATCTTGTTGTTTCGTAAAGAAAGCTAAGGCTTCTAAGTCATAGTCAAAGACTTGACCTTTTTTATCAGCTAAATTCAAAAATGCAGTATACAATTCATCCAATTTGAAGTCTTTACCTTCGTGATACCCCATTTCCTCCATACGGTGTTTAACAGCGC
This sequence comes from Providencia rettgeri, assembly GCA_900455085.1. Taxonomy (NCBI): domain Bacteria; kingdom Pseudomonadati; phylum Pseudomonadota; class Gammaproteobacteria; order Enterobacterales; family Morganellaceae; genus Providencia; species Providencia rettgeri. The sequence continues at coordinate 1,404,263 of UGTZ01000001.1, forward strand.
ACGGCCTGAACGTGAGGTTAAATTTAATTGTTGTTCTTTTAAGCCGATAGACTCTGGTGTCATGATTTCGTAGGTTTCACGATTTTTCAACACACCGTCTTGGTGAATACCTGATGAGTGAGCAAATGCGTTACTACCCACAACGGCTTTATTAGCTGGAATTGGTGTATTACATAATTGGCTAACTAATTGGCTGGTACGGTAAATTTCTTTGTGATTAATATTGGTATGCACATTCAACATTTGCTCGCGCAATTTAATGGCCATAATCACTTCTTCTAATGCCGTGTTGCCAGCGCGTTCGCCTAAGCCATTGATGGTACCCTCGACTTGGCGGGCACCGGCTTGTACAGCACTGATTGAGTTAGCAACGGACATCCCTAAATCATCATGGCAATGCACAGAAATAACAGCTTTATCGATATTTGGCACACGGTTATACAAATCAGTGATAATTCCGCCAAACTGGTAAGGAGTTGTGTAACCTACAGTATCTGGGATATTGATTGTTGTTGCACCTGCATTAATAGCCGTTTCTACGATACGACATAAATTATCAGGATCAGTACGGCCCGCATCTTCACAGGAGAATTCAACGTCATCGGTATAGCGTCTTGCGCGCTTAATGGAATTAATTGCCATATCCATTACGCCATCAAAGGATTTATTTAATTTCTTCTCCATATGTAAATTGGAGGTAGCTAAGAAAATATGGATACGAAAGGCTTCGGCAACCTTTAATGACTCAGCTGCAACATCAATGTCATTTTCAATACAACGCGCTAATGCACAAATTCGGCTGTTTTTGATTTCTCTCGCGATGGTTTGTACGGATTCGAAGTCACCCGGTGAAGAGACTGGGAAACCCGCTTCAATGATATCAACCCCTAAACGCTCTAATGCGAAGGCAATTTGTAATTTTTCTTTGACTGACAAACTTGCCTGTAATGCCTGCTCACCGTCGCGTAAGGTGGTATCGAAGATAATGACTTGGTTGCTCATATTGTGTTCCTCATATCGAATTTTGTTTTTTGCTTAGAGTTATGTTCTTCCAAAGCCGCAGGCATAAAAAAACCCGCGGGTTGCGCGGGTTTTTAATGTTTGTGGACAGTTTGTTTCTATTTTTCGTCCATAAGCATACCGCGCAAATTTAATGCGAGTAGTAGTAGGCTTAGTAGGCGAATAGAAAATGTCATTTTAACTGTCTCTCTTGAGTATCTTAATCAAACTGTATTTATTGATACGTTATCTTAAAGTTAATGTCAATCATAGATTTTTAGCATATTTTTACCAATCATGAATTATGGCTTCTGGCTGGTGGTTGTTGCTGTTTTTTTTGTGTATCCCTTCTGTTTTGTCTGGATTTTTGCGTTGTTATAAGGGTAAAATTCTTTTACTATGCTCATTCAAATGTCTTCATGATTAAAGCTATTGATTTTTATGCGGTTTTTATTTTTTGATGTAAGGTGAGACTCAAGGTAGGGAATGAATCATCTTCGCCAATACTTTTTAATTAAGTTAATTATCTAATAAATGAGTATTTAAAAAATAATCTGATAATGAGAATATTTATTGATTCTACATACGATTTATTATGATTTCTTGCAAAAATTGCTTTATTATTTTTACGGTGAGTGATTGCAAGGTTAATAAGTGGTTATCATTCATTATTTTGATGAATATTTACGTTTTATAATGATATTTATACTGCAAGTTTAATTAATAGGTAAAGTAATATAAACGTCGTTTTAATAAATGCAGGGAAAGCGAAATGACTTATTATCTATAAGTTGTTTTAAGAATAATATTTAATGAATTTATATATTCGTCGGTTTTTTAAGATGAATGACTCTTTTCGTTAATGAAAAATGATAAATATATTAGTGGAGTAAAAATGACTGATTTTGATACAATTTCAACAGCTAAAAAAGACAGTAGCGATATTCATTTACGTAATGTTGATCTCAACCTATTAACGGTTTTTGACGTGGTTATGCAGATGCAAAACGTGACAAAAGCAGCGCAAGTTCTAGGGATGTCTCAACCTGCGGTGAGTAACGCGGTTTCACGTTTAAAATCAATGTTTAATGATGAGTTGTTTGTCCGGTATGGGCGTGGCATTCAGCCGACATCTCGTGCTAAGCAATTGTTCGGGCCTATTAGGCAAGCATTACAACTAGTTCATAATGAATTACCTAGTGCAGGTTTCAATCCACAAACTAGTGATCGAGTATTTAATTTATCTATTTGTTCACCGTTAGATATTCGTCTAGCTGCTATTATTGTCGAAAAATTTAAGGTAGTTTCGCCTAATATTAATATAGTCATTCATTCTTTTATGGATAATAAAATTGCTCATCAATTAAAATACCAAGAAATGGATTTTTTCCTTGGCTATAATCAATTAGAAAAAACAGAATTTCAACATCAGGTTTTATTTGATGATGAATTAGTGTTAGTGGTGGCTAGTCATCACCCGCGTATTGGTAATTCAATTTCTGAAATTGAACTAAATAATGAACGTCATGCGATTATGTCAATGGATAACATGGGGTCATTTAGTAAACCTTATTATAATAATACTGAGTTATCGCATACGATTAGCTATCAAGGTACTGACTTAAATAGTGTATTGAGTATTGTTGCTCAAACTGATCTCGTCGCGATTGTACCAAAATGGCTAGTGAGTCATTACTTTGGGAAACTAAAATTACGAACATTATCGTTGCCATGGCTTCGAGATACACTGCCTTGCTATTTAACTTGGCATGAATCAACGGTCAGGGATAAAGGCCATCAATGGATGAAATCTCAATTTACTCAATTAATTGAAGAGCTCTCTGAACAGGCTGTTGCTGCATAGTACTCCTATTTAAAAATTGCTAGAGGTTGTTGGCGAGCTCAGACATTGTGAGTAATAAATAACGCATATTGTTAAGGGGTAATAACAAATGAGATTGCCCCTTAAAGCTAACAACCTCTATATTTCTATAGATGCACTTATAACAAAATAGATACGCCAACAAGATAATTAACTCACTATCGTGAGCGTTATGATGAGTTTTGTAGCAGACATAACATTTGCACAAAATTTACATATAAATGCTTTTCACGCATCTCTTTAGTCGATACACTGCGAATATTCAGCTAACACTTGTAAGCTGAAATAATAAGAATAGTTAAGTGCTTGTGAATGTACCGAGTAACTTATATCGATAATGACCTATAGGGAATACACTTTGATTACTGAAAATCTATATCCATACCACTTGGTTAATCGCTTACGTAGCAGGGTTACTGCGCACGAATCGGCGAACCGGATAGCTTTCAGTCAATGGGATAACGGGCAACAGAGCTCATTAACTTGGGGGGAGATAGGTGAGCGTACATCAGCGATTTCTCGTCGTCTCTTAGCATTAAACGTTATCACACAAGAAAATATTGGGTTATTTGCCCATAACAGCATGAATTGGTCATTGGTTGACTTTGCCGCGTTACAAATTAGGGCTGTCACAGTGCCACTTTATGCAACTAGCAGTGTTGAGCAGGCGGCGTATATTATTAATGATGCCAATATTAAAGTGTTGTTTGTTGGGGAAGATATGCAATATCAAGTTGCATGCCAATTACCGGCTCTTTGCCCCCAATTAACGACGATTATCGTGATGAATGACAATATTGAGTTGGCTGATATTTCAATCGACACCCTGCATTTATCCACATTTATGGCGCAAGCACAAACCGAATACCAAACGGAACTTGATGAGCGCATCGCTGCACATAATCTCGGTGATTTATTTACCATCATTTATACATCAGGCACTACTGGAGAGCCCAAAGGCGTTATGTTGGATTACTACAACATGGCTGCCCAACTGTATCTCCATGACGAACGATTACAACTAACCGCTGACGATGTTTCTTTAAGTTTTTTACCGCTTTCACATGTTTTTGAACGTGCGTGGAGCTTTTACGTTATGCACGTTGGGGCGTTAAACGTTTATTTAACAGACACCAATCAAGTTCGGGAAGCATTAGCGGAGGTAAAACCGACCGTGATGTGTGCGGTTCCCCGTTTTTATGAAAAAGTTTATTCAGCAATACACAGTAAAGTGGCAAAAGCACCTCTCATTCGTAGGGCGCTATTTCGCTGTGCAATATCCCTTGGCAAGCGCCGTGTGAAAGCCTTAACAAAAGGCCACAACCCCTCTTTAGTTAACCGCGCTATTTTTCCGATGGTTGATAAACTGGTTCTCAGTAAAATTCGCGAAGGGTTAGGAGGTCGAATTCGTTTCATGCCAGCCGCTGGCGCCCGTCTTGATGACGATGTGATTGCATTTTTCCTTTCAGCAGGGGTAAATATCAAATATGGCTATGGCATGTCAGAAACCTGTGCCACGGTATCTTGCTGGGAAGAAGGTAAATACCCATTAGGTTCGATAGGTACACCGTTATCTTCTGTTTCAGTGCGTATTGGTAAAGACGATGAAATACAAGTAAAAGGGCCAGTGGTCATGAAAGGCTATTTCAATCGACCAATTGAAACCTTGGATACGTTTACAGCAGATGGCTGGCTAAAAACGGGTGATGCAGGAAAGATTGACGAACAAGGCAATTTATATATTACGGATAGGCTAAAAGATTTAATGAAAACGTCTAACGGAAAATATATTGCACCACAGATGATTGAAGGCGTATTAGGACAAGACAAGTTTATTGAACACATCGCAGTCATTGCAGATGCGCGTAAGTTTGTTTCAGCGCTGATCGTGCCTTGCTATGACAGCTTAGAAGAATATGCCCATTCAATAAACCTGAAATATCGAGATCGTTTAGAACTCTTAAAAGACTCGAATATTGTGGCATTATTTGAAAATCGCTTAAAAGATTTACAAAAGAATATCGAAAATTTCCACCAAGTTAAGCGTTTTACATTGCTACCAACCACATTTTCAATGGAAAAAGGTGAATTAACACCAACTTTAAAATTGCGTCGTAAAATCATTTCTGAGCGCTATCAATTAGAAATTGAATCGATGTACAAAGAATAATTTACCATCTAATTATCTGGCTTACCTGTATTATGGGTAAGTCAGTTCTTGTTTTTGTTTTGTTCTTATTTATTCAGATAATCACTTAATATTAAAACCAGAATACTTCCAACTAATTAAAGTTGCACTGTTTTTTCATTCATAGTAGTCATTATTTCTCCCTTTATTTTTATACGCAGTCAATTTATCTATCAAATACCCATGTTCAAGATGATGTGAAATTTTCGTGATCCTTGCACTTAAATGGTGTTTGCTTCGTTTCAGCCAGAGCGATATGTTAATAGCACGAATTCCACAATTTAAATGATAAAAATAAAGAGGTAGTTCATACCTCTTCACTTGCAAATAATGTCTGGGGGCAAACTCATGGAGATGTTGTCGGGAGCGGAAATGGTCGTCAAGTCGTTGATTGACCAAGGAGTAAAGCACGTGTTTGGTTATCCAGGCGGTGCAGTATTAGATATTTATGATGCACTTCATACGGTTGGTGGGGTAGAACATATTTTAGTGCGCCATGAACAAGCCGCCGTTCATATGGCAGATGGTTATGCACGCTCAACAGGGGATGTTGGGGTTGTTTTAGTGACATCTGGTCCTGGGGCAACAAATGCGATTACCGGTATTGCGACGGCTTATATGGACTCCGTACCAATGGTGGTGTTATCAGGGCAGGTTGCAAGCTCGCTAATTGGTAACGATGCGTTTCAAGAGTGCGATATGGTTGGAATCTCAAGGCCAATAGTTAAGCACAGTTTTTTAATTAAAAGCGCAGAAGAAATTCCTGAAACCATCAAGAAAGCGTTTTATATTGCAGCAAGTGGCCGTCCAGGGCCTGTGGTGATTGATTTTCCTAAGGACACCGTTAACCCGGCTTTGAAGTTTGCTTACCGTTATCCAGAGAACGTTTCTCTGCGGTCTTATAACCCTACATTACAAGGACACAAAGGCCAAATCAAAAAAGCATTAACTAAATTGGTTTCGGCCAAAAAACCAGTTTTCTATATTGGCGGAGGGGCGATTAACGCGAATTGCTCTGCTGAACTTATAGAGTTGGCAGAAAAACTGCAATTACCAGTGGTATCAACCTTAATGGGATTAGGGGCTTTCCCAGAAACGCACAAGCAATCCGTGGGAATGCTTGGGATGCATGGAACCTATGAAGCCAACAAGGTGATGCATAACTCGGATGTAATTTTTGCCGTAGGGGTTCGTTTTGATGATAGGACAACGAACAATTTAGAAAAATATTGCCCAAATGCGACCGTCATTCAAATTGATGTTGACCCAACGTCTATCTCAAAAACGGTCAATGCCGATATCCCAATTGTTGGTGATGCAAAACTCACATTAAAACAAATGTTAGGTCAGTTAGACCAGGCTTCAGCCAAACAAGACAACCAAGCACTCACTGCGTGGTGGAAAGAAATTGAGCAATGGCGCAATAAGCAATGTTTACGTTACGAAATAAGCCAAACAAAAGTTAAACCACAGCAAGCCATTGAAATGATTTATCGTTTAACGAAAGGTGAAGCGTATGTAACGTCTGACGTTGGGCAGCACCAAATGTTCGCCGCATTGTATTATCCCTTTGATAAACCTCGCCATTGGATAAACTCAGGAGGACTCGGTACGATGGGCTTTGGCTTACCTGCTGCTTTAGGAGTGAAATTAGCGCATCCAAAATCGACCGTTGTCTGTGTGACAGGGGATGGTAGCATCCAGATGAACATTCAAGAGCTTTCAACCGCTCTGCAATATGGCTTACCGGTTTTAGTGCTCAACTTAAATAATGGTTTCTTAGGCATGGTAAAACAGTGGCAGGATATGATTTATCAAGGCCGTCACTCACAATCTTACATGCAATCATTGCCTGATTTCATCAAGTTAGCACAAGCGTATGGCCACGTTGGTATTTCGATAGCAACACCTGATGAGCTAGAAGAAAAACTAAAACAAGCCCTTGTTGAAGTGAATGAAAATCAGCGATTAGTTTTCGTTGACGTCAATATTGATGAAACTGAGCACGTTTATCCAATGCAGATCCGTGGTGGTGCAATGGATGAAATGTGGTTGAGCAAAACAGAGAGGACCTGATCATGCGTCGTATTTTATCCGTTTTATTAGAAAATGAATCAGGTGCTTTGTCCCGTGTCATAGGTCTGTTCTCTCAGCGTGGTTATAATATTGAAAGTTTGACCGTTGCACCAACAGATGACCCAACCTTGTCACGTATGACTATCCAAACTAAAGGGGATGCAAAGGTTCTGGAGCAAATTGAGAAACAATTGCATAAACTGGTTGATGTGTTGCGCGTCAGCGAGCTGACGGCGTCAGCACATATTGAGCGTGAAATCATGTTAGTGAAGCTACAAGCCTCTGGATATGGGCGTGATGAAGTGAAGCGCTGTGCAGATATTTTCCGTGGACAAATTGTTGATGTCACCCCAACGCTTTATACCGTTCAGCTAGCGGGAACAAGCGAAAAACTGGACGCTTTCATCGAATCAGTGCGTGGTGTTGCTGAAATTGTTGAAGTTGTACGCTCAGGGATCGTCGGTGTTTCGCGCGGTGATAAAATTATGCGATGAAAAATTTATCTTCCGAAGGTAGAATAATCGCGTTTAAGGCCCCGAATGACTCGGGGCTATTCCCAAAATTGTAAAGAGGTTAACGTGAAACTGGATGAGATAGCCCGTCTAGCGGGTGTTTCCCGCACAACGGCTAGTTATGTGATCAACGGCAAGGCCAAGCAGTATCGAGTCAGCGATAAAACTGTAGAAAAAGTGATGGCAGTCGTCAGAGAGCACAATTACCATCCAAATGCAGTTGCTGCGGGGCTACGAGCAGGGCGTACCCGTTCTATAGGGTTAGTGATCCCTGACTTGGAAAATACGAGCTATACCCGTATAGCAAATTACCTTGAAAGGCAGGCGCGTCAGCGTGGTTATCAATTGTTGATAGCATGCTCAGAAGACCAACCCGACAATGAAATTCGTTGTGTTGAACACCTTTTACAACGACAAGTTGATGCCATAATTGTTTCTACAGCATTACCGCCAGAACATCCGTTCTATCAGCGTTGGGCGAATCGTTCTTTACCGATTATCGCACTGGATAGAGCCCTTGAAAAAGAACACTTTATTAGTGTTGTTGGTGATGACCAAGAAGATGCTTTCATGATTTCAGCGGAATTACGCAAATTTAAAGCTGAATCGGTATTGTATTTGGGTGCGTTACCTGAGTTATCAGTCAGTTATCTACGCGAGCAAGGTTTCCGTAAAGCATGGCATGAAGACCCACGCAAGATTGATTACCTGTATGCAAATAGCTATGAACGCGATTCAGCTGCAGAGGTTTTTGCTCATTGGCTTGATAGTGGTAACAAGATGCCAGACGCACTATTTACAACATCATTCTCCTTACTACAAGGCGTGCTAGATGTCGCATTGAAGCGCAGTGGACGTTTACCTGAGCATATGGTTATTGCCACATTTGGTGATAATGAATTATTAGACTTCCTTGAATGCCCAGTGCTTTCTTTGGCACAGCGTCATAGAGACATCGCTGAACGCATCTTAGAATTGGTACTCGCCAGCCTTGATGAAAAGCAAAAACCAGAACCTGGTATTACACGTATTCGTCGTGATTTATGTCGCCGTGGAAGTTTAGGTCGTAAGCAGTAATGAAATAGATTTAACTTTAATCGAACAGTGAATATTTACACGATAATGAGTGATGTTGGTCACAATAATGAGTAATATAACGGCCCCTATCTTGTAGGGGCTTTTTTTTTATAGGCTAAATTTAGGTAAATATTTAACTTTAGGATTTATCTTAATCGGCTTGTTGCTGATTTTAAAATGAAAGCTAAATCGGATGAATAAATTAATATAAATTTATTGTGGTTGTATTACTGATTTGTGCGATAAATATTTTGAAGTAAATTACTGTTTATTAAAACAGTAATTTACTTTATTGATATATAATGATTTTATTTTATTAGCGGCACGCTTTGGGCCTATTTAAAAATTAATGATTATTTGAGGACTCAACAGAAGTAAATAACCGGTACAAGATACACTGATTAAAAATGAGACATAAGTTGAATTTCCATTAATTTGTATGATTTTGCAGCAAACTATTATGTTAGCGCTTATTTAGGTGATACTTAATAAAATATGTTAATCATATCAACTTGTTATTTCCCATTTTATTTCCAAGTTAGATTTTACCTCTCCTTATTTTTTCTGAATTGTTCTGTAAATAAAGCTAAAGCCGGATGCTACTGGCTTGACAACGTTTTCATACCATTCGTAAACTTTATATGTGGTGAATTGTGGGGTAAAGTGGGTGAGTTGAAAATAAAAGGGGTTTAATCGGGTATGTTTCGTGGGGCAACACTGGTTAATCTCGACAGCAAAGGGCGTCTAACCGTGCCAACTCGTTATCGAGGAATGCTGAACGAGGAATCGAAAGGGCAAATGGTTTGTACCATTGACCTTCACCAGCCATGCCTGTTGCTTTATACCTTACCCGAATGGGAGATTATCGAGGAAAAACTTTCTCGATTATCGACGATGAACCCAGCAGAACGACGCGTGCAACGGCTGTTATTAGGTCATGCAAGTGAATGCCAAATGGACAACGCGGGGCGTCTTTTGTTAGCCAGTACATTGCGTCAACACGCAGGGCTAACCAAAGAGGTCATGTTGGTTGGCCAGATTAATAAATTTGAACTTTGGGATGAACAGACTTGGTATCAGCAAGTGGAAGATGATATTGCCGCTGAGCGCCTTACCAATGAACCACTTTCAGCCCGCTTACAGGATTTGTCACTTTAATAATGACGCAACAGCAATTTAAACACGTAACAGTATTACTGGATGAAGCCGTGAACGGCTTAAACATTAAACCTAACGGTATCTATATCGATGGCACCTTTGGTCGTGGTGGCCATTCAAGGTTGATATTAAGCCAGCTTGGCGCACAAGGAAGGTTAATCGCCATTGACCGTGATCCAGAAGCAATAAAAGCGGCACAAGCTATTGATGACCCACGTTTTATGATTAAACATGGCCCATTTTCTGCGATTGCAGAGTATGTGGAAGAAGAAGGGTTAGCAGGGAAAATTGATGGCGTATTACTGGATCTAGGGGTTTCTTCACCGCAGTTAGATGACCCAGAGCGCGGTTTTTCCTTTATGCGTGACGGGCCGTTAGATATGCGAATGGACCCAACCAGAGGGCAATCTGCACAGCAATGGTTGATGGACGCAGAAGCGGATGACATTGCTTGGGTATTGAAAACCTTTGGAGAAGAGCGTTTTGCGAAACGAATTGCCAGAGCGATTGTTGAACGTAACCATAACCCAGAAGAAGAGCCATTAACACGTACACGGCATCTTGCAGAGTTAATTGCCAAAGTCAGTCCGATGAAAGACCGACATAAACACCCTGCAACACGTAGCTTCCAAGCGATTCGTATTTATATCAATAGCGAATTGGAAGAGATTGAAAAAGCATTAGAAGGCGCAATGAACGTTTTAGCACCAAAAGGGCGCTTATCGGTTATCAGCTTCCATTCTTTGGAAGATAGATTAGTAAAACGGTTTATTCGCAAAAATAGTAAAGGGCCATCAGTACCAGCCGGTATTCCACTGACTGAAGCGCAAATTAAAGAATTAGGCGCAGCGCAGTTACGTGACCTAGGTAAGATGAAACCTTCGGAAAACGAAATTGACGAAAATCCTCGCGCACGGAGTTCTGTGTTGCGGTTTGCTGAAAAGGCGGCGGAATAATGGTTCCAGAAAGGCACAGCCTAGCTCGCGTCATTGGGCGTGATTTATTTCGTTATGGCATCGTTCCTTTGATTTTATTGGCTGCAATTATAATTAGTGCCGTTTTTGTTGTGACTACCGCACATGAGACGCGTTTGTTAACGGCAGCTAAAGATAAATTGTATGAAGAAAAAGACTTATTAGATATCGAATGGCGCAATTTGATCCTTGAAGAAAACGCCCTTGCGAGCCATAGCCGAATAGAACGTTTGTCGGTTGAAAAATTACAGATGGTACAAGTTGAACCATCACAAGAAAAAATTATTGTTTCTAAGCAATAAAAAGGTTCCTAATGAAAGCACCAAAAACAGCGAAAAATAAGAAACAAGAAGAAAGTACCAGCTTTGTCCGCTGGCGCTTTATTTTGCTGTGCGGATGCATTGTCTTGGCGTTAGCAGGGTTGCTGACGCGGGTGGCTTATCTGCAAATTATCGCACCAGAGAAACTGGTGAAAGAAGGTGATATGCGCTCTTTACGAGTGCAAGAAGTCGCAACTTCTCGAGGCATGATCAGCGACCGAGAAGGGCGGCAACTGGCGGTGAGTGTGCCAGTTAATGCAATTTGGGCTGACCCCAAAGAAGTGTTCGAAAAAGGGGGGATCAGCAATGACGAGCACTGGAAAGCATTAGCTGATGCCCTTGAGATCCCACTAGAACAAATTACCAGCAAAATATCGGCCAATCCAAGAGGCCGTTTTGTGTATTTAGCGCGTCAAGTTAACCCATCTATTGGCGATTACGTTAAAAAACTAAAAATACCCGGTATTTACTTACGCAAAGAGTCTCGTCGTTATTATCCATCAGGCCCAGTTACCGCTCACTTATTGGGGGTAACAAATATTGATGGCGAAGGCATTGAAGGTGTCGAGAAAAGCTTTGACCGTTGGTTAAAAGGTGCACCAGGTGAACGTACAGTTCGCAAAGACCGTAATGGGCGAGTGATTGAAACGATTTCCTCCGTTGACAGCCAAGCTGCGCATAATCTGACATTAAGTATTGATGAACGCATTCAATCCATTGTTTACCGTGAATTAACACGTGGTGTACAGGAAAATAAAGCTGAATCGGGCGTGGCAATTTTAGTGGATGTTCATACCGGTGAAATTTTAGCAATGGCAAATAGTCCATCCTATAACCCAAATAATTTAACGGGTACATCAATGGATGCGATGCGTAACCGTGCTATTACCGATATTTTCGAGCCGGGCTCAACAGTGAAACCCATGGTGGTAATGAGTGCGCTACACAACAAAATTATTAAAGAAAACTCAGTAATTAATACTTATCCATATCGTATTAGTGGTCATGAGATCAAAGACGTAGCACGGTATGCTGAACTAACAATTACTGGGATTTTACAGAAGTCGAGTAACGTAGGTGTTTCAAAACTTGCGTTAGCGATGCCTGCCACTGAGCTGGTGGATGTGTATAGCCGCTTTGGGTTTGGCAAGCCGACTAATCTGGGGTTAGTCGGGGAAAGTAGTGGCATCTTTCCAAGTAAAAAAACACGGTGGTCTGATTTAGAAAGGGCCACCTTTTCTTTTGGCTACGGGCAAATGGTAACACCGTTACAGTTAGCGCGAGCCTATGCAACTATCGGTAGTTTTGGTATTTATCGGCCATTATCTATCACGAAGGTTGACCCTCCTGTGTCAGGAACTCGTGTTTTTCCTGAGCCGATCATGCGAACAGTGGTTCATATGATGGAAAGTGTGGCTTTACCCGGAGGCGGGGAGCACGAGCAGCAATTAAAGGCTATCGCATTGCTATTAAAACAGGGACTGCGAAAAAAGTGGGTCCTGAAGGGCGTTACGTTGAGAAATATTTAGCTTATGCCGCGGGTGTGGCTCCTGCGAGTAACCCACGCTATGCGTTAGTGGTGCTCATCAATGAGCCTAGTGCAGGTAAATACTACGGTGGTGCGGTATCTGCACCGATATTTGGTTCAATCATGGGAGGGGTTCTACGGTTGATGAACGTTGAACCCGATGCATTGCAACCAAATGAACAAAATGAAATTGTAAATAGTCAAAAAGAGGTTAAAAGTGGCAGATCGTAATCTTTGTGATCTACTCTCACCCTTTGGTGTGAGCACAACTCCAATCTCACTGCGTGAGATGACGCTAGACAGTCGAAAGGCTGCCGCGGGCGATCTGTTTATTGCAATAAAAGGCCATCAATCAGATGGGCGACACTATATTCCTCAAGCAATTGCTCAAGGGGTTTCTGCTGTGATAGCGGAAGCGGAAGGTGAAGCTGTTGAAGGTGAAATTCGTTTCGTTCATGGCGTCCCTGTCATTTATTTAAATGACCTGAATAATCGTTTATCAGCCCTTGCGGGGGAGTTTTATCAGCAGCCATCAGCTAATATGAAACTCGTTGGTGTGACGGGTACAAACGGTAAAACAACGACGACACAATTAATTGCTCAGTGGGCTCAAGGGCTAGGGGAAACTAGCGCTGTAATGGGAACCGTGGGTAATGGCCTATTAGGCCATGTGTCGCCAAGCGAAAATACTACCGGCTCTGCGGTAGATATCCAACTTGAATTGACCCAATTATTGAACCAAAAAGCGACATTAACAGCGATGGAAGTGTCTTCCCATGGCTTAGTGCAAGGCCGAGTTGCTGCCTTACAGTTTGATGCCGCGGTGTTTACCAATTTAAGTCGTGATCACCTTGATTATCATGGCGATATGGAAAGCTATGAAGCCGCAAAATGGCTGTTGTTTTCCACGCATAATACAAAATCGCAAATCATTAATGCGGATGATGCTATTGGCTTGAAATGGCTACAACGTTTACCACAGGCGTGCGCAGTGACCATGGAAAACCGCATTCCAAATGACTGGCAAGGCCCATGGCTAAAAGCCACTGAGGTTGAATATCACGATAAAGGTGCCAGCATCCATTTTGATTCCTCATGGGGAAATGGGCGCTTTGAAAGCCCATTAATGGGTGCATTTAATGTCAGCAATTTATTAGTGGCAATGGCAACTTTACTAATGATGGATTATCCGTTAGATAAACTGCTGGCTACTACCTCTTCATTATCACCAGTATGTGGGCGTATGGAAGTATTCAGTGCACCGAATAAACCGACAGTCGTCGTTGATTATGCGCATACTCCTGATGCCTTAGAAAAAGCTTTAGCGGCAGCACGCTTACATTGCAAAGGTCAATTATGGTGTGTATTTGGTTGCGGTGGTGACCGTGACAAAGGCAAGCGTCCACTAATGGGGGCTGCTGCAGAAGAGTATGCAGATAAAATCGTGATCACAGACGACAACCCGCGCAGTGAAGACCCTATCGATATTATTAATGATATTATGGCGGGCTTATTAGATTCCAGCCGTGCTTTGGCCATACCGGGTCGTCCAGAAGCCGTGACAAACACTATTTTGCAGGCATCTCCTGATGATGTGATTGTGATTGCAGGTAAGGGGCACGAAGATTATCAAATTATTGGTCAGCGCAAGTTAGATTACTCAGACCGTCTAACGGTAGCTCGTTTGTTGGGGGTAATCGCATGATCTCTTTAACCCTCGCTCAACTGGCACAAATTACCCAAGGGCAGATTGAATCTGCTCCAGACACCAATGCAATGGTTAACGCGGTTAGTACTGATAGCCGCAAAATTGCTGAAAATTGCCTATTCATTGCGTTAAAAGGTGAGCGCTTTGACGCCCATGATTTTGTACAGCAAGTCGTTATGGCGGGCGCTAAAGCGTTACTCGTTGAGCGCAAACTGGAAGTGGATTGCTCACAAATCATTGTGAAAGACACGCGTATTGCGATGGGCCAACTGGCTGCATGGGTTCGTCAGCAGAGTAGAGCCCGGGTCGTTGGCTTGACGGGGTCTTCAGGCAAAACATCGGTCAAAGAAATGACTGCGTCCATTTTATCTGAGCGCGGTAAAACCTTATATACTGCTGGTAATTTAAACAACGATATAGGTGTGCCTTTGACCCTATTTCGTTTAACCCATGATGATGATTTCGCAGTGATAGAAATGGGCGCTAATCATCCAAATGAAATTGCCTACACAACCAATATTGTCAAACCAGAAGCCGCATTAGTTAACAATTTATTTGCTGCACACTTAGCGGGTTTTGGTTCACCGGAAGGGGTTGCTAAAGCGAAAGGTGAAATTTATCAAGGTATTCCAGAAGAAGGAACCGCAATTGTTAACCTTGATAGCTACAGTGAAAAGTGGCAGTTTCAGCCACGTCAAACCGTTTGGTATTACTCACTAACGCCACAAGCAAAAGTGGATTTCTATCCTTCTGATATCCAAGTGAACCAGCTGACAACGGATTTTGTGTTACACACTCCCGTTGGTAGTGTTGATATCACCTTGCCATTACCAGGGCTGCATAACATCGCTAATGTGTTAGCGGCGAGTGCATTAGCCATTTCAGTCGGTGCTAGCCTCGACAATATTAAAAATGGCTTAGCGAAAACGAAGTCGGTACCGGGGCGGTTATACCCTGTGCGCTTAGCGGAGCACAAGGTGGTTTTAGACGACACTTATAACGCAAATGATGGTTCGATGATCGCAGCAATCCATGTTCTCGAAAAAATGCCAGGTTACCGCATCTTAGTGGTGGGGGACATGGGTGAACTGGGCGATTATGCAGAAGATTGCCATCAGCGTGTTGGTGTCGCCGCTAAACAAGCAGGCTTAGACAAAGTATTCAGTGTTGGTCAATTAAGTGAGTTGATCAGCCAATTTAGTGAATGTGGTGAGCATTTCACAGTGAAATCCGATTTATTAACCCGACTAATTCCGCTAGCACAGCAGAAGGACGTTGTTTCTATTTTAGTTAAAGGTTCACGCAGTTCCGCGATGGAAGATGTTGTGAATGCATTGAAGGAGTGCTTCGAATGTTAGTCTGGCTTGCCGAAATGTTGGTCCACAAGTTTTCTGTTCTGAACGTCTTTTCTTATTTGACGTTCAGGGCCATTGTCGGTTTGCTGACGGCACTTGCCATTGCTTTGTGGATGGGGCCGCATTTAATTGCTTATTTACAAAAAATGCAAATAGGCCAAGTCGTTCGTAATGAAGGCCCTGAGTCTCACTTTAGTAAGCGCGGAACCCCAACTATGGGCGGGTTATTGATTTTATTTTCAATCACCGTTTCAACTTTGTTATGGGCTCGCTTAGACAACCCTTATGTTTGGTGTGTATTACTTGTGTTAGTTGGCTATGGCATTGTCGGTTTTGTTGATGACTACCGTAAAGTGGTACGTAAAGACACTCGTGGTCTAATCGCACGTTGGAAATATTTTTGGCAATCCGTGATTGCGTTAATTGTTGCCTTTTCCATGTACGCGATTGGTAAAGACACCCCAGCAACGCAGCTAGTGGTGCCATTTTTTAAAGATGTGATGCCACAACTGGGCATGCTGTATATTTTGCTGACTTACTTTGTGATTGTAGGAACCAGTAACGCAGTAAACCTAACAGATGGTTTGGATGGCTTGGCTATCATGCCAACGGTATTTGTCGCTGCAGGTTTTGCATTAGTGGCATGGGCAACAGGTAATGTTAATTTTGCCAGTTACTTACATATTCCATTTTTACCACATGCAGGTGAATTAGTGATTGTCTGTACTGCCATTGTGGGGGCAGGGTTAGGCTTCTTATGGTTTAACACATATCCAGCCCAAGTATTTATGGGTGATGTTGGCTCATTGGCTCTTGGTGGTGCACTAGGAACTATCGCTGTATTACTGCGCCAAGAGTTTTTATTAGTGATTATGGGTGGTGTGTTTGTGGTTGAGACATTATCCGTTATTTTACAAGTCGGTTCATTTAAATTGCGCGGGCAACGTATTTTCCGCATGGCACCAATTCATCACCATTATGAATTGAAGGGTTGGCCAGAACCTCGCGTTATCGTGCGCTTCTGGATTATCTCATTAATGTTAGTCCTCATTGGGCTGGCAACCTTGAAGGTGCGTTAAGATGGTCGATTATCAGGGTAAGAACGTCGTTATTATTGGGCTGGGGATCACTGGCCTATCTTGCGTTCATTTTTTCCTTGCGCGCGGCGTAGTGCCTCGTGTTATGGATACCCGTGCAGTGCCTCCGGGGGTAGATAAACTCCCTGCGAATGTGGAATGCCATAGTGGCAGCTTGAATAATAGCTGGTTACAGGCAGCCGATTTAATTGTCGCGAGTCCAGGGATTGCGTTGGCAACACCTCAGTTGCAGGAAGCGGCAGAAAACGGCATCGAAATTGTGGGTGATATCGAATTGTTTTGTCGTGAAGCCGATGCACCGATTGTCGCCATTACAGGTTCAAATGGTAAAAGTACCGTCACGTCATTGGTTGGTGAAATGGCTAAAGCTGCGGGTATTTCAGTTGGTGTTGGTGGCAATATTGGTACGCCAGCACTTTCATTACTCAATGCAGGGCATCGTCTATACGTTTTAGAACTTTCCAGCTTCCAATTAGAAACCACTTCAAGTTTAGAAGCGAGCGCCGCGACAGTCTTAAATATTAGTGAAGACCATATGGATAGATATCCATTAGGTCTAGCACAGTACCGTGAAGCGAAATTAAAAATTTATCAGAATGCCAAAAATTGCATTGTTAACTTACAAGATGCACTGACCTTACCTGTCAATCATACCTTGGAAGAATGTATTAGCTTTGGCTTAAATGGTGGTGATTATTTCTTTGATACCCAAAAACGGGTGTTAGTGGCTCAAGGAAAAGAGCTGCTTGATGTCAATGAAATGCACTTAACTGGCCAACACAATTACCTCAATGCGTTAGCCGCGCTAGCACTGGCAGATGCGGTGAGTATTCCTCGCCCAGCTTGCCTTCAAGTATTGAAAGACTATGCGGGGCTAGCACATCGTTTCGAATTAGTGTTATTCAATAACGGTGTTCGCTGGATTAATGACTCTAAAGCCACCAATGTTGGAAGTACTGAAGCGGCGTTAAATGGGTTACACGTGGACGGCAATATCTACTTATTATTAGGTGGTGATGGCAAGTCAGCTGACTTTTCACCATTAAAACAATATATTGCTGCGGATAACTACCGTTTATATTGCTTTGGCCGTGATGGCAAAGAGTTAGCAGATATGGCACCTGAAAAATCAGTTTTGACTGAGACGATGGAACAAAGCTTACGCCAAATTGCGCCTCAACTAAAAGCGGGGGACATGGTGCTGTTATCCCCAGCATGCGCCAGTTTGGATCAGTTTAAAAGTTTTGAGCAGCGTGGAACTGTCTTTGCTCAATTAGCCCAGGAGCTAGGTTAATGACGATACCGGGTGCGATGCGTTTAAAAAATTGGGTCATTGGTGAAAAAAATGGCGTGATTTCAGGCTCAACGCTTTACGACCGTACACTGGTGTGGTTGGCATTCGGTTTAGCCGCGGTTGGTTTTATTATGGTCACCTCTGCGTCCATGCCAGTTGGCCAGCGCTTAACCGAAGATCCGTTTTATTTTGCTAAGCGTGATGTGGTGTATATCGTTATCGCATTTATTTTAGCTCTAGGTGTTATGCGTATTCCGATGGCGGTTTGGGAGAAGTACAACTTCATATTGTTGATGGCTTCTCTTGGCATGTTAGTCGTGGTGTTGGTAGCAGGGAGTTCAGTTAACGGGGCATCACGCTGGATAGACATCGGTTTGGTAAAAATTCAGCCGGCAGAAATTTCGAAATTTACGTTGTTTTGCTACGTATCCAGTTATTTAGTGCGTAAATCTGATGAAGTCAGAACCCGTTTTCTTGGCTTTATCAAACCGATGTGTATTTTGATTGTTATGGCGTCTTTGCTTTTATTACAGCCTGACTTAGGGACAGTTATCGTCTTAGTGGTTACCACTCTCGGGTTGTTGTTTTTAGCAGGAGCAAGGTTAGCCCCCTTTATTATTGGTATTGCCGCTTGTGCGGTGGGGGTATTGGCTTTGATTTGGTTCGAGCCGTACCGCTTACGTCGAGTCACGTCATTTTTGAATCCATGGGATGACCCGTTTGGAAGTGGTTATCAGCTAACTCAATCTTTAATGGCCTTTGGTCGTGGTGAAGTATTTGGGCAAGGGCTTGGAAATTCAGTACAAAAATTAGAATATTTGCCAGAAGCACACACAGACTTTATTTTCTCGGTTTTAGCTGAGGAGCTCGGGTACTTTGGCGTTGTATTGGTTCTGCTGATGGTCTTTATGTTGGCATTTAGAGCAATGATGATCGGCCGTCGTGCATTGATGTCAAACCAATTATTCGGTGGTTATTTGGCTTGTTCTATTGGTATTTGGTTTACCTTCCAAGCGTTAGTTAACGTTGGCGCCGCATCAGGTATGTTACCGACAAAAGGTTTAACACTACCGCTAATTAGTTATGGTGGTTCGAGTTTACTGGTGATGGCTGCTGCCATTGCGATATTACTGAGAATTGATTTTGAAACACGCCTTGAAAAAAGCGCAGGCGTTTGTAAGGAGCACTAAATGAGTCAGGCAAAGAAATTACTCGTCATGGCAGGTGGAACCGGAGGGCATGTTTTTCCGGGGTTAGCCGTGGCTCATTATTTGCAGGCTCAAGGCTGGGAGATCCGTTGGTTAGGTACGGCTGACCGAATGGAAGCTACATTAGTGCCTAAACATGGTATCGATATTGAATTCATTCAAATTTCGGGCCTCAGAGGCAAAGGTATTGCAGCTCAACTGGGGGCGCCATGGCGTATTTATAAAGCGATTCGCCAAGCCAAAACAATTATTAAGCGTTATCAACCGGATGCCGTATTAGGCATGGGGGGCTATGTTTCGGGGCCTGGTGGTATTGCGGCATGGCAATGCGGTGTACCTGTTGTGCTTCATGAACAAAATGGTATCGCGGGTTTAACGAACAAATGGTTATCTCGAATAGCAAAAAGAGTATTACAAGCCTTTCCGGGGGCATTTCCTAACGCACCAGTTGTTGGTAATCCGGTACGTGAAGATGTTTTAGCACTACCTGCACCACAGGTTCGTTTAGCTGGTCGAGAAGGCGCTATACGCGTATTAGTTGTTGGTGGTAGCCAAGGGGCTCGAATTTTAAATCAAGTGATGCCGTGTGTTGCTGAAAAAGTAGGCAAACAGTTAAATATCTGGCATCAAGCGGGAAAAGGCAGTAAGGAATCGACAGAAGCATTGTATAATGAGCATATGCAAGTTTCAGGTAATTCCGAGTATAAAGTTACTGAATTTATTGATGATATGGCGCAAGCTTACGCATGGGCAGATATTGTTGTCTGTCGGTCAGGTGCATTAACAGTGAGTGAAATTGCAGCCGCAGGTTTACCGGCTATTTTTGTGCCTTTTCAACATAAAGATCGTCAACAATATTGGAATGCATTACCGCTAGAAAAAGCGGGAGCGGCTAAAATTTTAGAACAATCACAATTTACCGCAGATGCTGTGGCGAGCTTATTAGAACAATGGGATAGAAACGAATTACTCTCAATGGCCGAAAAAGCGCATAGCTGTGCAATTACAGACGCAACAGAGCGAGTTGCTACCGTGATTTGCGAAGTGGCTAAATAATATTAGCCATAATTGATACCGAATTAATTAGAAGCGAAGAAATATAGTGAATACACAACAATTAGCGAAATTAAGAACATCAGTGCCAGAAATGAGAAGAGTTAGGCACATCCATTTTGTCGGCATCGGCGGTGCTGGCATGGGTGGTATCGCTGAAGTGTTGGCAAATGAAGGCTATGAAATTAGTGGTTCAGATTTAGCACCGAATGCAGTGACTCAACAATTAACCGCATTAGGGGCAACGATTTACTTTAATCACCGCCCAGAGAACGTTGAAGACGCGAGTGTTGTTGTCGTATCAACGGCTATCTCGAGTGAGAACCCTGAAATTCAAGCCGCCAAAGAATTGCGTATTCCTGTTATTCGTCGTGCGGAAATGTTGGCTGAATTAATGCGTTACCGTCATGGTATTGCTGTTGCAGGTACCCACGGGAAAACGACCACTACAGCAATGATTTCTGGGATTTATGCACAAGCAGGTCTTGACCCCACATTTGTGAATGGGGGGGTTAGTTAAATCAGCAGGAACACACGCACGTTTAGGTAGTAGCCGTTACTTGATTGCAGAAGCCGATGAAAGCGATGCATCGTTTTTACATTTGCAACCGTTAGTTGCGGTTGTGACAAATATCGAAGCTGACCATATGGATACTTACCAAGGCGACTTCGATAACTTAACGAATACATTTATTAATTTCTTGCACAATCTGCCGTTCTACGGGCGTGCAGTAATGTGTATTGATGACCCTGTCATTCGTTCGTTACTACCTAAAATTGGTCGCTACATTACTACTTATGGTTTTAGTGAAGATGCAGATGTGCGTATCACACAGTATGAGCAAAAAGGAAATCAAGGTTTTTTCACCATTGCTCGTGAAAATATGCCGGAACTGACTGTGGTTCTAAATGCACCGGGACGTCACAATGCGCTCAATGCGACAGCCGCAGTGGCAGTTGCCACAGAAGAAGGCATTGACGATTTACATATTTTATCTGCACTAGTTGAGTTTCAAGGTACGGGGCGCCGCTTTGATTTCCTAGGAAATTTCCCTCTGCGTAATGTGAACGGCAAAGACGGTGAAGTGATGCTAGTCGATGACTATGGCCATCACCCAACAGAAGTTGACGCAACAATTAAAGCCGCAAGAGCGGGTTGGCCAGATAAACGCATTGTTATGGTATTCCAACCGCATCGTTATACCCGTACTCGTGACCTATACGATGATTTTGTGAATGTTTTAGGGCAGGTAGATGTACTGCTAATGCTAGATGTCTATTCAGCGGGTGAAAAGCATGTACCGGGTGCAGATAGCCGCTCATTGTGCAGAACAATTCGTGGTCGTGGTCAGATTGATCCTATTTATGTTGCCGATACTGAACAAATTCCGCATATATTAGCTCAAACTCTTGATGAAAATGATTTAATTTTAGTTCAAGGCGCAGGAAATATTGGTAAAATAGCTAAAAACCTAGCTGAAGCAAAATTACAGCCACCGATGGTTGAGGAATAAAAATGACAGAGAAAGTTGCGGTTCTATTAGGAGGCTCATCTGCTGAACGTGAAGTTTCACTTCAGTCAGGAAATGCTGTGCTAGCGGGGTTACGCCAAGCAGGTATTGATGCTCATCCTATTGACCCCCAAGATTTCCCTGTAGAAACATTGAAAGATGCTGGTTTTAATAAAGTTTTTATTGCGTTACATGGCCGAGGTGGTGAAGACGGTACATTACAAGGGTTGTTAGAAACACTAAACCTCCCTTATACCGGTAGTGGTGTTATGGCTTCAGCGCTGAGTATGGATAAGCTGAGAACAAAACAATTATGGCAAGGTGCAGGGTTAAGTGTATCGCCATATGTTTACTTAACACAGCAGCAGTATAAGCAGGCATCTCATGAGCAAATTGTCGCTAAAGTGCAATTGTTAGGGCTACCTCTGATTGTGAAACCTAGTCTAGAAGGCTCTAGTGTTGGCATGAGTAAAGTTGATAGCCTAGAGTCATTGCCAGCTGCATTGGACCTCGCGTTTCAATTTGATGAAACGTTGTTAATTGAAAAATGGCTAAGTGGCCCAGAATTCACGGTTGCAGTGTTGGGAGATAACACTTTGCCGTCAATTCGTATTCAACCACCGGGTATTTTTTATGACTACGAAGCAAAATATTTATCTGATGAAACTCAATATTTTTGCCCAAGTGGTTTAGGTGAACAGCTCGAATCCAAACTCGCAGAATTAGCACTGAAAGCTTACCAAGCCGTTGGCTGCGAAGGCTGGGGACGAGTTGATGTAATGCAAGATAATGATGGTCAATTTTATCTGCTGGAAGTTAATACATCACCGGGTATGACAAGCCATAGTCTAGTACCGATGGCAGCTCGACAGGCTGGTATGAGTTTTTCACAGTTAGTTGTACAAATTTTAAAATTGGCTCGTTGATATGTCACAAGCAGCACTAAACGTTAGGCATCATAATCAGAATAATGACGAGGATCCACGTTCAGGACCGAGTAATGGTGCATTTTTAGGTGGGTTATTTTTCTTCCTATTTGTGCTTGGCACTATCCTCTGGAGTGGTTGGATGGTGATGACTTGGATGAAAGATGCTGACAGGTTGCCGATGTCTAAATTGGTGTTAACGGGGGAGCGCCATTACACCACAAATGATGATGTCAGAAAGGCCATTTTAGCTTTAGGGCAGCCGGGGACATTTATGACCGTTGATGTCAACGCTATCCAGAACCAAATAAGCATGATGCCATGGGTACGCCAAGTGACGGTGCGTAAACAATGGCCAGATGAATTGAAAATTCACATTGTTGAATACCGCCCATTCGCTAGGTGGAATGACCAAAACATGGTAGATGAACAAGGCAGAGTATTTAACTTGCCAGTTAGCGAAAATGGTAAAGGGGATTATGTGTTGCTGTATGGGCCACAAGGTAGCCAAAAAGATGTCCTTAAAGAATTTGCAGTTTTTAAGAACACGTTAGCAGCACATAACCTAAAGCTAAAATCATTATCGATGACAGCCAGAAATGCCTGGCAAATTATTTTAGACAACGATGTTAGAATCGAATTAGGTAAGAAAGATGTGTCAGAGCGGTTAAATCGGTTCCTTGAACTGTATCCGCTTTTGCAGCAAACAACGGATAAACGCGTTGACTATGTTGACTTACGTTATTCCAGTGGTGCTGCGGTGGGCTGGGCGCCACTATTGGTCGATGCTCCACCGGAGTTACAATAAAGACGATGACTAATAACAAAAATTAGGCAGAAAAAATGATTAAAGCAACGGACAGAAAATTAGTGGTAGGCCTTGAAATTGGAACTTCCAAGGTATCAGCCCTTGTTGGCGAAATTCTGCCCGATGGTATGGTTAATATTATTGGGGGTGGGGAGTTGTCCATCTCGTGGAATGGACAAAGGTGGCGTAAACGACCTTGAATCAGTGGTAAAATGTGTACAAAGAGCCATTGATCAGGCGGAATTAATGGCCGATTGCCAAATTTCATCGGTTTACCTTGCACTATCGGGTAAGCACGTCAGTTGTCAAAATGAGATTGGTATGGTGCCAGTTTCAGAAGAAGAAGTGACGCAAGAAGATGTTGACAGTGTTGTGCATACAGCAAAATCGGTACGTGTACGTGATGAACACAGAATTTTGCACGTAATACCACAGGAATTTGCAATAGATTACCAAGAAGGGATTAAAAACCCAGTTGGTCTATCGGGTGTACGTATGCAAGCAAAAGTTCATTTGATCACCTGCCATAACGATATGGCGAAGAATATCGTCAAAGCCGTTGAACGTTGTGGGTTAAAAGTTGATCAGCTTATTTTTGCCGGTCTCGCTGCAAGTTATAGCGTTTTAACGGAAGATGAGCGTGAATTAGGTGTATGTGTCGTCGATATCGGTGGCGGCACAATGGACATGGCGGTTTATACTGGTGGGGCTTTACGCCATACGAAAGTGATTCCATATGCAGGCAATGTGGTGACAAGTGACATCGCATATGCGTTTGGAACACCACCCAGTGATGCAGAAGCCATTAAAGTGCGCCATGGTTGTGCAGTCGGTTCTATCGTCAGTAAAGATGAAACCGTTGAAGTACCAAGTGTTGGTGGGCGACCACCAAGAAGTTTACAGCGTCAGACCTTAGCAGAAGTGATCGAGCCAAGGTATACTGAGCTGTTAAACTTAGTTAATGAAGAAATTTTAAATTTACAGGAACAGTTACGCCAACAAGGTGTCAAACACCATTTGGCGGCTGGTATCGTGTTGACTGGTGGAGCTGCGCAAATCGATGGTTTAGTCGAGTGCGCTCAAAAAGTGTTCCATACGCAAGTGCGTATTGGTACACCGCTCAACATCACAGGATTAACGGATTACGCGCAGGAGCCATATTATTCAACAGCAGTAGGGCTTCTGCATTACGGTAAAGAAAGCCATTTAGGTGATGATACCGAAGTAGAAAAACGTGCATCAGTTAGCGGGTGGTTTAGTAAAATAACCAGTTGGCTGAGAAAAGAATTTTAATTTTGATAAAGAAGCATATTATTAGCTTCAAAAGTAGTAAGCACAAAACGGAGAGACATTATGTTTGAACCAATGGAGCTAACCAACGATGCGGTGATTAAAGTCATCGGCGTTGGCGGCGGCGGCGGCAACGCCGTTGAACACATGGTGCGTGAACGTATTGAAGGCGTTGAGTTCTTCGCTGTCAATACAGACGCACAGGCGCTGCGTAAAACCGCAGTTGGACAAACTATCCAGATCGGTACAGGTATTACCAAAGGTCTGGGTGCGGGTGCAAACCCTGAAGTCGGCCGTAACGCCGCTGAAGAAGACCGTGAGGCGCTGCGTAATGCTTTAGATGGCGCAGATATGGTCTTTATCGCAGCAGGTATGGGCGGCGGTACAGGGACTGGTGCAGCTCCGGTTGTTGCCGAAGTTGCCAAAGAATTGGGTATTCTGACAGTTGCTGTTGTGACTAAGCCTTTCAATTTCGAAGGTAAAAAGCGCATGGCATTCGCAGAAGCGGGTATCACTGAGTTGTCAAAACATGTTGACTCATTGATCACTATCCCAAATGATAAATTATTAAAAGTACTTGGTCGTGGTATCTCATTACTGGATGCTTTCGGTGCGGCAAATGACGTACTAAAAGGTGCAGTACAAGGTATCGCTGAACTGATTACTCGCCCTGGTTTAATGAACGTAGACTTTGCTGACGTGCGTACTGTGATGTCAGAAATGGGCTACGCGATGATGGGGTCAGGTGTAGCTCGCGGTGAAGACCGTGCAGAAGAAGCCGCTGAAATGGCCATTTCTAGCCCATTATTGGAAGATATTGACCTGTCTGGCGCTCGTGGTGTGTTGGTTAACATTACAGCTGGTTTCGACCTGCGCTTGGATGAGTTTGAAACGGTGGGTAACACTATCCGTGCCTTCGCATCTGATAATGCAACTGTGGTAATCGGTACATCTCTTGACCCAGAAATGCACGAAGAACTGCGTGTCACTGTTGTTGCTACAGGTATTGGTATGGACAAACGTCCAGAAATTACTCTAGTTAGCAACAAGATGTCTCAGCAGGCGTCAATGGAACAGCGCTATCAGCAAATGCAAAATAGCATGTCTTCATTAACAGAAGAGAAGCCAGCGGCTAAAGCGGTCAATGACCAAAATACGCAAACAAATAAAGAACCAGATTATCTTGATATTCCTGCGTTCTTGCGTAAGCAGGCCGATTAATTTTATTTATATTGGTTTCTCCGCTTTTTGTGCTAAAATTTCCTACTGATTATCTTGTATGATGATCAGTAGGACTTATAACATTGCGAGAAAAATACGATGATCAAACAACGGACACTAAAACGTATTATTACAGCGACTGGTGTTGGTTT
Organism: Providencia rettgeri; assembly: GCA_900455085.1. Classification (NCBI taxonomy): domain Bacteria; kingdom Pseudomonadati; phylum Pseudomonadota; class Gammaproteobacteria; order Enterobacterales; family Morganellaceae; genus Providencia; species Providencia rettgeri. The sequence continues at coordinate 1,430,600 of UGTZ01000001.1, forward strand.
ACATACCGGCAAGAAAGTTACGCTTACATTACGTCCAGCGCCGGCCAATACCGGGGTCATCTACCGTCGTACTGACCTTAATCCACCGGTTGATTTTCCGGCAGATGCGAAATCAGTTCGTGACACCATGTTATGTACTTGCTTAGTTAATGAAGATAACGTGCGTATTTCGACTGTTGAGCATTTGAATGCTGCCTTAGCAGGGTTAGGTATCGATAACATTGTTATTGAAGTCAATGCGCCTGAAATCCCTATTATGGATGGCAGTGCCGCACCATTTGTATTCTTACTGCTTGATGGCGGTATTGAAGAATTAAATTGTGCAAAGAAATTTTTACGTATAAAAGAAACAGTACGTGTTGAAGATGGTGATAAATGGGCTGAAATGCGACCTTATAATGGGTTTAGCCTTGATTTCACAATTGATTTTCAGCATCCAGCGATTGACAGTAGCACACAACGCTACTCACTTGATTTCTCAGCGGAATCATTTGTAAATCAAATTAGCCGTGCGCGTACTTTTGGCTTTATGCGTGATATTGAATATCTGCAATCAAAAGGCTTGTGCTTAGGCGGTAGTTTTGACTGCGCCATCGTTGTTGATGACTATAAAGTTCTTAACGAAGATGGTTTACGTTTTGAAGATGAATTCGTTCGTCACAAAATGTTGGATGCAATTGGTGATTTATTCATGTGTGGACATAACATTATTGGCGCTTTCACCGCGTTTAAGTCAGGCCACGCACTGAATAACAAGCTGTTACAAGCAGTTTTAGCGAAAGAATCAGCTTGGGACCTCGTCACATTTGAAGACGAAGCTCAATTGCCTGTCGCATTCAAAGCACCTTCAGCGGTGTTTGCATAAGACGTGATTATGCAGCTATCTTCGAAAGCTAATCGAAGTTAGCCCTTTCTGTTGGTTGCACTAGTACTCTCTCCGGCTAGTGCAGCCAGCCGCTCAAATCTTTCTTTTAATCCCTTCGGGCTATTCTCTGCTAATTTCAAAAGTGCTTGTGCGGTTTGTGTGCTTATCTGGCGTTCGTTCATTTTTTGACTCATTGAGGCCGTTTGCTTAGTTACTGAGCTATTTTGCCTCGATTTTCGCATAAGATCGGGATTGATTCTGATGTCGATAGAAGATAAAGATGGTAGAATGGACGTTCTTAATGCAGAAAGAAGATTGAGTTTTTCGTAATTAAGTCGGGTCATCCAACTGGCATTTGCCACTTCAATGACCATAATACTATTACGGTAGTTTGCAACACGGCACATAGGTTTGATTTCAGCCGGCAGTAACCCTTTTACAGCACGATTCAGTTTGATAATCGCTTTTGCATTACGTTGAATAGTTTGTAAAGTGTTCGATGATGTTGCCAATGATCCTTCAAGAACATCAAAAAGTGCTTGTGGATGACTATCTCTCATTTTTAGCTCCGGCTGAGAATGAAACAACGAATTACAAATAATAATTTTGTCACTTATTCATTATATAAGAGTTTGATGGGCATTTTAAATTTTTGGCGACAACTCGGAAGAAAATACTTTTGGTCCCACCTGCTATTAGGTGTGGTTGCCACGGGTGTCGGTTTGCCTACAATTTTAAATGCGTTATCAGAATCTCAACACACACAGGTTAACTCTTCCCCCGTTAATCGCCAGAGCCAAGCTGTTAATGCCTTTGACAATTTATTTTCTCAACAGAATTCTCAGCGCTCTTCATCATCATCGTCATCCTATTCAGTTAATTACTGGCAGCAACATGCGGTAAGGAATGTCATTCGGCAGCTTACTTTTGCTTTTTCGGCAACGGAAGACGATGATGTAAACACGGCAGCAGAAGAGACTGAAAAGCTTATTGTCCCACAGTTGATGCTAGATACGCTGTATGCCATGTTAGCACAGCGTTCACTTCAGTGGGATGAAAGTGTTATCCAATTTAGTCATTATAACTATCCCCATATTATTGCCTACCAACCTGCAATTTGGATTGCTCAAGTCCACGGCATTCGTGCCGGCCCGTTAACAGCTTAATCTTTACCCATAGCAAGCCAGCTTAGTGCTGTGCTGTCTTGCGCAATAAAATTTAAAACAATTAATTGATTATTAGAGATTAAAATATGTTAACAAAGATTTTGACCAAAGTTTTTGGTAGTCGTAATGACCGTACCTTGCGCCGTTTACGTAAAGAAGTTGAAAAAATTAATCGTCTTGAACCCGATTTCGAAAAGTTATCTGATGATGAATTAAAAGCAAAAACGGTAGAGTTTCGTGAGCGTTTAACGAAGGGCGAAAGTTTAGAAAGCATTATCCCTGAGGCATTTGCAACTGTTCGCGAAGCAAGTAAACGTGTATTTGGTATGCGTCACTTTGATGTACAGCTTATCGGTGGAATGGTACTGAATGAACGCTGTATCGCAGAAATGCGTACGGGGGAAGGTAAAACATTAACGGCAACACTACCAGCTTATATCAACGCATTAAGTGGCAAAGGGGTTCACGTAGTTACGGTGAATGACTACTTAGCCAAGCGTGATGCTGAAAATAACCGTCCATTATTTGAATTCTTAGGTTTAACTGTGGGTATCAACCTGCCAGGTATGGCTCCACCTGCAAAACGTGAAGCGTATGCGGCAGATATTACTTATGGTACTAACAATGAATTTGGCTTTGACTACTTACGTGACAACATGGCATTTAGCCCTGAAGAGCGTGTTCAGCGTAAATTGCATTATGCTTTGGTGGATGAGGTCGACTCAATTCTTATCGATGAAGCACGTACACCGCTGATTATCTCAGGTCCTGCGGAAGACAGCTCTGAACTGTACCAAAAAGTAGATAAACTTATTCCATATTTGCAACGTCAAGAGAAAGAAGATTCAGATACTTTCCAAGGGGAAGGCCATTTTTCGGTTGATGAAAAATCGCGTCAAGTAACCATAACAGAACGTGGGCTAGTATTAATCGAAGAACTTCTAGCAAAAGAAGGCTTAATGGATGAAGGAGAATCTTTATATTCACCTTCTAAACATCATGTTAATGCACCATGTAATGGCAGGCTTACGTGCTCACGCATTGTTTACCTTAGACGTTGATTATATTGTAAAAGACGGCCAAATTGTCATTGTTGACGAACATACGGGCCGTACAATGGAAGGGCGCCGTTGGTCTGATGGCTTACACCAAGCGGTTGAAGCAAAAGAAGGGGTTGAAATTCAAAATGAAAATCAAACCTTGGCTTCAATTACTTTCCAGAACTATTTCCGTTTATATGAAAAACTTGCAGGTATGACGGGGACGGCGGATACCGAGGCATTTGAGTTTAGCTCAATTTATAAACTTGATACAATTGTTATCCCAACTAACCGTCCAATGGTTCGTAAAGATTTACCTGACCTCGTTTATATGAACGAAGCGGATAAGTTTGCGGCAATTATTGAAGATATTCGTGAGAGAACCGCCAATGGGCAACCTGTTCTTGTTGGTACGATTTCTATCGAAAAATCTGAATTAATTTCTAATGCATTGAAAAAAGCTAAAATTGCTCACAACGTATTGAATGCAAAATTCCATGCAATGGAAGCGGATATCATCGCAAATGCAGGTCAAGCAGGTGCAGTAACGATCGCAACTAACATGGCCGGTCGTGGTACTGACATTATGTTAGGCGGCAGCTGGCAAACTGAAGTTGCTGCATTAGAAGAACCAACTCAAGAGCAAATTGACGAAATCAAAGCAAACTGGAAAGTTCGCCATGATGCTGTTTTAGCCTCAGGTGGTTTACATATTATTGGTACTGAGCGTCATGAGTCACGTCGTATCGATAACCAGTTACGTGGTCGTGCAGGGCGTCAAGGGGATGCGGGTTCATCTCGTTTTTACCTATCAATGGAAGATGCGCTGATGCGTATTTTTGCCTCAGACCGCGTTACAGGAATGATGAAAAAGTTAGGTATGAAGCCAGGTGAAGCTATTGAGCACCCATGGGTGACCAAAGCTATTGCTAATGCACAACGTAAAGTTGAAAGCCGTAACTTTGATATCCGTAAACAACTACTTGAATATGATGATGTTGCAAGTGACCAACGTCGTGCAATTTATACTCAACGTAATGAATTACTGGATGGCGGCGACATTAAAGAAACGGTTGATAGCATCCGCCAAGACGTATTAACCACTACGATGGATGCCTATATTCCACCTCAATCACTTGAAGAAATGTGGGATATCGAAGGGTTACACCAACGTTTAGTCAATGATTTTGACCTCGACTTACCAATCAAAGAGTGGTTAGATAAAGAGCCAGAGTTACACGAAGAAACATTACGTGAACGTATTATGGCAAAAGCGATTGAAGTTTATGATCGTAAAGAAGAAATTGTTGGCGCAGAAGCGATGCGTAATTTCGAAAAAGGTGTCATGTTGCAAACATTAGACACATTATGGAAAGAGCACTTAGCGTCAATGGATTACTTACGCCAAGGCATTCATTTGCGTGGCTATGCGCAAAAAGATCCTAAACAAGAGTACAAGCGCGAATCTTTCAGCATGTTTGCTAACATGCTTGAAGCATTGAAATATGAAGTGATTAGCACCTTATCTAAGGTACAAGTTCGTTTACCTGAAGAGGTTGAAGCATTAGAGCAACAGCGTCGTGAAGAAGCTGAGCGTTTAGCGAAAAGGCAACAATTAAGCCATGAAGCGGGTGCTGAATCTTTAATGACTGAAACCGAGGCTAAAATAGCAACTCAAGGTCACAAAATTGGTCGTAATGATCCTTGTCCTTGCGGCTCAGGTAAAAAATATAAGCAATGTCACGGTCGCTTAAATTAATTTATTATTAACTCATTAATATAAAAAAGGCGGGGTAACCCGCCTTTTTGACGAAAAAATTATGGAAAAAAAACATTTGCATATCGCGGCTGGAATTATTCGTAATTCCCAGCAACAAATTTTTATTACTAAACGGCCTGAAGGCACGCATATGGCTGGCTTTTGGGAATTTCCAGGTGGAAAACTTGAGATTAATGAATCACCTGAAGCGGCATTAATTCGTGAGCTTGAAGAAGAAGTCGGAATTGTAGTGACTAAGAGCGAGTTATTTCATCGCGTTGATCATGAGTTTGATGACCGTTTCATTACGCTTTATTTTTTTATCGTTACTGCGTGGGAAAATGAACCGTACGGTAAAGAAGGGCAAGATTCGCGTTGGGTTTGTCAACATGACCTTATTGCTGATGAGTTCCCACCGGCAAACCGTATTATTGTCGATTTATTAACGCAGAGAAGTGAATCAGCTTAATAACTGATATTGATATTAAGTGGAAAATACACAATGATATATTTTCCACTTAATTTACTGTGTCGCGACTTAACGTCTTATTTATCTGGCTGTTCACTCCAGTCATCGCTGTCAGAGATATCCCCTTGACTCGTAATTCTTTTTTCCTCACTAGCCCACTCACCAAGGTCAATAAGTTGACAACGCTTACTGCAAAATGGCCGGAAAGGGCTATTTTCATTCCAAACAACTATCTTTTTGCATGTTGGGCAGTTTACTTCAATGATTTCGCTCATAAATATATATCTCTAGCTAGCAACAGGATAACTCAAAACTAATTACATCTGGAAGTATACCATTCTCACTGTCGATATGTAGAAAGCGCAATGCAAATCGTGTTTTATGGCCTGAAATTTGTGGGTAAATAAGGTGCTCAATTGATAATTTGATACGTAGTAACTCTTTACCCTCGACATTATCTTGATAAAAACCATTATGAGATTCTTTTGTTTCGAAATTACCACTTTGACGAATTAATGTAAGGACTAGTTTTAATGCATTATTAAGTGGGTCAAGGCTTTGCAGCCATCCATTGATGGTTTTATTTCTTTCAATTTGCGGGATATTTAACCAAAGCTGTAAAGTGGGGAGATCAAAGCTACAGCAGCCTCCTGGGATGCTTAGTCGTTGGCGTACCATACTGATAATTTTATCTGTTCGTAAATGGTGGCCAAAACGTGAGGCTGACATCAATTTGGCGGTTGTATCAGATAATTGTTCAAGTAATGTAGAAATTAATTGGTTATCGGCATTAGGGGCTTCAGCCCAACTAGCTAGCTGAATTCGTTGTTTTTCGAGCTCTTTCATGAGCTCAGAACGTACTTCGCCTCTATCAAGAATTTCAATTAATTCTGAAACAGAACGAAAAAAGGCAATACCAGTAGAGTAGGAAGTAATATTACTTAGCTCATAAATTTGAGATAAAAGTGTTTCAAGGCGCAACCACGAACGAATTTTTTCATTCATTGGGTATTCATAAGTAATAAAATTTGTTGCAATTAACTCGCCCATTTTAATTCCTATTTTTTTATTTTTGCTAGTGTTAAGTACTGGTTATGTAACGCGGCTACCTTGGTTGAGAGATCCCTATCATGAGAATGGTTTGTAATTATATCATTGGCATAATCAAGTCGTTTTTCACGGCTAACTTGTGCATTAAGTATATTAGTAACTTGTTCTAAACTGGTCTTATCTCTTTTTAGAGTACGTTGAATTTGCTCTTCAACAGTAACATCAACAACTAATACCCTATCTGCCAAATGATGAATATTATTTTCAATCAATAAAGGGACTACCCATAATAGATAAGGGTAATTTATTTGTTGAAATTGTTTTTGTGTTTCTTGTTGGATCAATGGATGAAGTAGAGCATTCAGCCATTTTTTTTCATCAGGTTTGGAAAAAATAATTTCTCTTAAGCGCTGCCTATTTAGAGCTCCGTTAGGAAGAATGACATCCTTACCGAAGTGGCGAGTAATGCTTTTTAGAGCTGGGCTGTTAGGCTCAACAACTTGTCGTGCAATCACATCCGCATCAACTAGGGGAACTCCAAGTTTTGCAAACTCGTTTGCAACAGTTGTTTTACCACTTCCAATACCACCTGTTAAAGCAACTATATAAGGCATATGATTATTCATTTACTCGTTGAAAAAAAACAGATTACACTGAAATAAATCATTTGTCTTCATCCAAAGTAATATTACTGTGAATAGATTAAAAAATAAATCGATATATTATATATTAAAGGGGAAACATAATATCTATATCTATATCTATATCTATATCTATATCTATATCTATCTGAAATTATTTATAACTCAGTTATAACATTACCTAAATTAAATATAGGTAGATACATTGCTAGCATGACGATACCCACGAGTATAGCAATTAAAACGAGTAAAATAGGTTCAAGGTTTTTTAGGTTTTTTTCGGTAATGAAAATATATTGCTCTGAATAATATTTGAATAAATAATTGGAAAAATAGTGTATTTTTCCAGATTCTTCAGCAATAGACATTAGCTGTACAGCTAAATCAGGAAAAAACTTAGTTTGCCTCATAGCATAAGAGAGCAATTCTCCTTTATGTACCGATATATGTACGTGTTTGCAGTCTTTTTTATATTGATTATTATTAATGGTTTGAATAGTACACTTTAAACATTCAGATAATGATAACCCTACATTAATAGTTGAATGCATCGTTAAAAAATATAAACTTAAATTATGAAGTTGTAATGATTTTTTTAATATGGGTAAATGCATTATTGTTTTTTTTAATAAGTTCAGTGCCTTTTCCTTAAATTTAAATATGAAAGGTAATAAAAATAGAATAAGACTAAGTAAGTAGGGTAAATATTCCCTTAGGAAACTTGATATGAAAGTTATAGTTTTTGTAATGAGTGGTAGTTCGTGTCTAACATTTTGATAGATACTTTCAAATTGAGGAACAACATAGATCATCATAATGGCTAATAAAACTATAGAAAAAGATGATAGAATTATTGGGTATCGTGTCGATTTACTGATGAGTAAAGATACTTTATTGTTATGCTCTAAAATTGAATTGATTGTACTAAAGCTTTCCTCGTACTGCCCTGTTTTCTCGGCAACGGTAATAATACTGATTACTGTATCATTAAAAATGGTGGGATGTTCTTTTAAATATTGTGAAAACCTCTCTCCTTTTTCAATATGGATTATTAAATTTTCGATAATATCAGTCCAAAATGGAAGGGGGCAGTTAGTATGCAATATTTTTAAACATTGTATGAGGTTAATACCTGATGATGATAATAAAGATAATTGATGAAAAAAATGAATTCGATAATTAATGTTTTTTTTATCTAATGTAAATAGTGTTTTTAATTTTATTTTTATAGGAATTAAATTTCTTTCAGTTATGTTAATAAAAGCATGTTTTTTACTTTTTGCTATTAGTGTACTGTGTTTTAATTGGTTTTTAAAATCAATGGCAATATATGAATAAATAAACATGTTAATTTACTCCATTTCCGATAATAGAATAGATTTCTTGAAGTGTGGTTTCACCCATTTCAACGCATTCTATACCTGCATCAAAAAGGCTAACAAAATTATTTGGATTTTCTAATGTATTATTTTTAAAAATTTCACAGATATTGCTTTGATCTATGTATTCATAAATTGCAGTTCTTCCCATAAAACCAGAAAAACAAAGCTCACAGCCTTTTGAGGACCATTCATTGATTATATGGTTATTATGCAATTCAGTTTTTTTAGGTATTGTTTCTTTGCAGTGAGGACAAAGTTTTCGTACTAGCCTCTGTGCAATAACCATTTTTAAGCAAGATTTAAGTTGACTATTTTCTATCCCCAATTGATTCATTCGCTCTATAGCACTAATTGTACAATTTGTGTGCAGTGTTGACAAAACTAGATGACCAGTTTGAGCCGCTCGGGTCGCAATCTTAGCGGTTTCTTCATCACGGATTTCACCAATCATAATGACATCAGGGTCTTGCCGTAGAAGCGCCCTCAAAATAAAAGAAAAATTAAGTTTGTATTTTTCATTGACTTGGGTTTGGTTGATCCCTTGTAGGGGGATTTCAATAGGGTCCTCAATGGTTGTTATATTTCTTGAGGATTGATTTAAATATTCTAGATAACTATAAAGTGTTACTGTTTTACCACTTCCTGTTGGCCCTGTGACTAAAATTAATCCTTGTGGCCGATTTAAATATTCTTTTAACCGTTCAAGAAGGGAAGAGCACATCCCTATGTGCTCTAAAGAATATTTTAATTGCGTATTCAAAATACGTAAGACTAACTTTTCACCATGAATGGTCGGAATGCTAGAAAGACGAATACTATAATTTTGCCCGTCAAAATACCAACTCATTTGACCATCTTGTGGAAGCCTTTTTTCCGCTATATTCATTTTTGCTAGTATTTTTATACGAGCAATAATTTCGCTATTAATTTCATAAGGAGGAGAGGGAATAAAATATAGCTTCCCATCTACACGTAATCTAATTTTTAACCCTTGTTTGGTTGGTTCAAGGTGTATATCAGATGAGCGTTTATGAACCGCTGTTTTTAATAATTCCTCAACAAAATTAATTGCAGGTGATGATGTGTTTAATAGTTCGGTTTCTTGAGATTGATAATTTGTTTCCTCCTCTTTTATTTCATGTACTGTGTTATTAAAATAATGGTCTATTTTTTCTTTTGGCCAAATATCATAACAGACAGGGACGCTAGCAATAAATTTTAATGTGGCTATTAAGTTATCATCCGGTTTTTTAGCAGCGGCGATAGATAATCTTTTTTGATTATAATCGATGATTATAATGTAATTTTTATCACATAAGCTCTTAAGTTCTTTATAAATAAATTGGTCATTTTTAGTTATATTCATAAACAGTTCCAATTAAAATACAAATGTTTTTTCACATAGTGACTTTAAGTTAGCATTATTTTTATTTTCACAAACAACTGCCCAGTTAAAGGGTTTATCTAAGGTTGGAAGGGTTGGTGTTAATATGACTTTTAAGTCTGATAATGATTTACCAGTAGAAAGTGTAATAACCCCAGATTTAACGTCTATCTTATTAATGTATTTCCCTGTTATATTTGTAGGAATATCATCACCACCTCCATTGCATTGCGATAAACTCCTTCGATTAAAACTACATATTTCTACACTGTTTTTATAAGGGATTATAGTTTGGAGTACATCAGTCATTGCCGCTTTTTGCATATAGCTTTGATAGCCAGGGATCGCAATAGCACTTAGAATTGATATAATTGCAATTACTACCATAATTTCAATGAGTGAAAATCCTTGTTGATTCATAAATAAAAACCTCCGTTGTTAAGTGAGGTTTCATCATAATTAAATTTTTAAGTTAAAGTTAGATGCTAAAAAAAACAGTGAGAAGCACTTTGTAAATATTTATTGGGAAATAGATAAGATTGCATTTTTCTTCGATCAGCTTCGCAATAAATAATAAAGATAAAATAGGAGGTGGAGTTTTTCGATAAATTAAGTGAAGATAAATGCGCCTGTTTTGTATTCACGGGTAAGATCAATATAGATATTACCCGGAATAATAATTGAATCATTAATTATTTAATTTACTTTTATAATGCGTCCAATCAAAAAATGGTCCAGGATCTGTTTTGCGACCAGGAGCAATATTACTGTGGCCGGTAATATTATTTTTAATTAGTGGGTACTCAATTATAAGTAAATTAGTTAAATAAGTAAGGGATTGATATTGTACTTCGGTAAATGGTTCAAAATCAGTGCCTTCTAATTCAATACCAATAGAAAAATCGTTACATTTTTCTTGGCCTTGGTAGGAAGACTGCCCAGCATGCCAAGCTCGTAAATGAAAGGGGACATATTGAATGATGGTGCCGTCACGGCGTATTAAGCAATGAGCAGAAACTCGAAGATGTTTGATTTCATTAAAAAATGGGTGTTCATCAGGGTTTAAAGTCCCTGTAAATAATTGGTTTATATAAGGGCCACCAAATTGGCCTGGTGGAAGGCTGATATTATGAATGACTAACAGAGAAGGTATGGTATTCGTGGGGCGCTCATCATGGTGTGGAGAAGGGATATGAGTCACATTATTTAGCCAACCATTGTGTATTTTCATATCGTTATCCATAGTATTCTCTTTTCTTTTTTGTTAACACTCGTTATCTGCAAACGAAAAGATTAGCATAGATGAAACAAAGCGAGTGCACATTTTGGAGTTAAAAATGACGATACGGCGATATGATGAACAGCAAAGACGTGAAATGCTTTTTGAGCGGTTACAAATTGATATTCCTTTTATGGTCAGCGTGGCTTTGAAAGAAGATTTAGGTCAGTCTATTGATTATAAAAAAGATATCACTGGTCAGCTGTTAAATATAGATGCGCAAGCGAGTGCTCGAATTATTACTCGCGAACATGGCGTTTTTTGTGGGAAGCAATGGTTAGATGAGGTCTTTCTTCAACTTGGCGGGCAAGTCAAAATTGATTGGAAAGTTCAAGACGGTGAAACTGTTACTCCTAACCAAGTTCTCTGTGAGATGCAGGGCCCATCCCAAATTCTATTAACAGGTGAGCGCACCTCTTTGAATTTCATTCAAACGCTCTCTTCTGTTTCAAGTATAACTGCTGAATATGTAAAACAAATCACTGGTACAAGAGCGAAGTTACTTGACACACGTAAAACTATTCCGGGCTTAAGGACCGCTTTAAAATATGCGGTATTGATGGGGGGGGGGGTTAACCATCGCTTAGGTTTATCTGATGCCTACTTAATAAAAGAAAACCATATTATATCAGCTGGTTCAGTCGAACGAGCTGTTGAATTAGCGCGTAGCGTGCATCCAGATGTCCCTATAGAAATTGAAGTTGAAAGTTTAGATGAGTTATTACGAGCCTTAAAAGCGCAAGCGGATATCATCATGTTAGATAACTTTACTCCAGTCATGATGAAAGAAGCTGTGGTGTTAACGGCAGGTAAAGCTGCACTTGAAGTTTCAGGCGATGTCACATTAGATACGATAAAAGAGTTCGCAGAAACAGGGGTTGACTTTATTTCTGTTGGTGCGCTAACCAAACATATTAAAGCCATGGATTTGTCTATGCGTTTTATTGATAAAAATCAGTAAGTAATTTGGTTAATACACGAAGCTGCCTCAGCTGAGATCCTAAGTTATAGTATTGTTGATGTAGTTTCATCTTGAGTGGCTATTTACGTTAAGTAGGCTTTAGGAATCTAGATCATTCGTTGATTAACAGTATCTAAGTGTTGATTTAAATCTTTATGGGGTTACAACAAAATATTTTGTAGCCCCTAGTCAATTGACCCATTTGCATTTCTTTTATCCACCTATCAATTGAAACATTACAACGCTATTTTATTTTCTACATCAACTTTATTCTAAGATGATAAGGAATCGGTTTGAGTGTAATTTAACCAAGAGAATTTAAGTTAAGTTTAAAATCGGTTGTGAATTTAACGATTTATTAACATCACTGTGGTCTTGATGAGTAAAAAGTACTATCAATGGCATTATGTGGTTAAATAATTATTATTGGTGAATTTAAATTCAATTAATTGGTTGGTTTAACGATTCAGTTTCTATTTTTCAGCATAATAAATCGGTTTTAATGTTAAAATATGTCATGTCAAATTGCATATTTAGTTATCAATTCATGCTAAATTTTAAAAAAAATTGTTAAGATTTGCAGGATTTTATGATTTAGCGCAAGGTCTTTATGGACAGATAGTGAATACTTTGTTACTTTATTAACCCATAAATAAATTGGTATTACCAATTAACACTGGGTAATACGTAATCAATAATTACTCACTCATGAATATGGCAGATTATGACTTACGGTAAAATTCGCCAACCAAAGTTATCAGATGTAATAGAGCAGCGTCTCGAACATCTTATTTTCGAAGGGACACTACGCCCTGGCGAAAAGCTGCCTCCTGAGCGCGAACTTGCAAAACAGTTTGACGTATCTCGGCCATCAGTGCGTGAAGCAATTCAAACGTTAGAGGCGAAAGGCCTTTTATCTCGCCGCCAAGGTGGCGGAACATTCGTGCAAAAGAAAATGTGGCAAAGCTTTAGTGACCCTTTAGCTCAGCTACTTGAAGGCAATCCTGAATCTCAATTCGATCTTCTTGAAACTCGTCATGCCCTTGAAGGTATCGCTGCATATTATGCGGCACTTCGTGGTACAGATGAGGATCTTGAGCGGATTCGCCAAAGCTATGAATTAATTAAGACAGCGCAAGAAAATGGTGGATTAGAAGCAGAGTCAGATGCGGTATTACAATATCAATTAATTGTAACTGAAGCCGCTCATAATGTCGTTTTACTACACCTATTGCGCTGTATGATCCCGATGTTAGAACAAAATATTCGTCAGAATTTTGAGTTCTTATATACCCGTAAAGAAATGTATAAAGCAGTTAGTGAACATCGAGCACAGATTTTTGCCGCTATAATGGCAAGAGAGCCCGAAAAGGCACGTGAAGCTTCTCATCGTCACTTAGCCTTTATCGAAGATTTACTGTTGGATATTAGCCGAGAGCAAACTCGCAGAGAACGTTCTTTACGTCGGTTACAGCAACATCCTGATTTGAATTAATAATATAGATCCTGACTGCTGCGTCTATATTATTGTGAATACTCTAATTGAGAGTTAAAGCGGCAACTACATCAGGGCCTATCTTCCCGCTGTTTTACGGCAACTGAAAAATAGCAGGAAGATAGGCTCCACATAAACATATAAAATAGATAACAGATAAGGAATACACCATGTCAGATATGTTAAAAAATGACGTGGATCCGATTGAAACTCGCGACTGGCTACAGGCGATTGAATCGGTCATCCGTGAAGAAGGTGTTGATCGTGCTCAGTTTATTATCGAACAGGTATTAAGCGAAGCACGTAAAGGCGGTGTTAATATTGCCGCTGGCGCATCTGGTCATTCTGATTACATCAACACAATAGCTGTTGAAGATGAGCCGGCATACCCTGGTAACATGGATTTAGAGCGCCGTATTCGCTCTGCAATTCGTTGGAACGCAGTAATGACTGTTTTACGTGCTTCCAAAAAAGACTTAGAGCTGGGTGGCCACATGGCTTCTTTCCAGTCATCAGCAACTTTGTATGAAGTGTGCTTTAACCACTTCTTCCGCGCGCACAATAACAATGACGGCGGGGACTTAGTCTTCTTCCAAGGCCACATTTCTCCAGGTATTTACGCACGTGCGTTCTTGGAAGGTCGCTTAACTGAAGAACAAATGAATAACTTCCGTCAAGAAATTGGTGGAAATGGTCTGTCTTCTTATCCACACCCTAAATTAATGCCTGACTTCTGGCAGTTCCCGACCGTATCAATGGGTCTGGGTCCAATTAATGCTATCTATCAAGCTAAGTTCCTGAAATACCTTGATAACCGCGGACTGAAAGATACATCAGCTCAGCGCGTATATGCATTCCTTGGCGATGGTGAGATGGATGAGCCAGAATCTAAAGGTGCAATTACTATCGCGACTCGCGATAAATTAGATAACTTAGTATTTGTTATCAACTGTAACCTGCAACGTTTAGATGGCCCAGTTACAGGTAATGGTAAAATTGTTAATGAACTAGAAGGTATCTTTAATGGTGCTGGCTGGCAAGTTATCAAAGTTATGTGGGGCGACCGTTGGGATGAATTACTGCGTAAAGACACGAGCGGTAAACTTGTTCAATTAATGAACGAAACCTTAGACGGCGACTACCAAACCTTTAAATCACGTGACGGTGCATACGTTCGTGAGCATTTCTTTAATCGTTACCCAGAAACTGCAGCATTAGTTAAAGATATGACTGATGATGAAATTTGGGCTCTGAACCGTGGTGGTCACGATCCGAAGAAAGTATATGCTGCATTCAAAAAAGCACAAGAAACTAAAGGCAAACCAACTGTTATTTTAGCGCAAACCATTAAAGGTTATGGTATGGGCGAAACAGCAGAAGGTAAAAATATTGCTCACCAAGTGAAGAAAATGAACATGGATGGCGTTCGTCATTTCCGTGATCAATTCAATGTACCAGTCGCTGATGAGCAAATTGAAAAACTGCCATACATTACGTTTGAAAAAGATTCCGAAGAGTACAAATATCTGCATGAGCGCCGTCAAGCGTTAGGTGGTTATTTACCCGCTCGTCGCTCAACCTTTGACGAAAAACTAGATATCCCTGCACTGGCAGATTTCAGCCAATTATTGGAAGAACAATCTAAAGAAATTTCAACAACTATCGCGTTTGTTCGTGCGCTGAACGTCATGTTGAAAAACCAATCGATCAAAGAGCGTTTAGTACCAATCATCGCGGATGAAGCGCGTACATTTGGTATGGAAGGTCTGTTCCGTCAAATCGGTATCTATAGTCCTAAAGGTCAGCAATATACTCCGCAAGACCGTGAGCAAGTTGCTTACTATAAAGAAGACTCGAAAGGTCAAATCCTGCAAGAAGGTATCAATGAGCTGGGTGCGGGTTCTTCTTGGTTAGCGGCTGCGACATCATACAGCACTAACAACCTGCCAATGATCCCATTCTATATCTACTACTCAATGTTTGGTTTCCAACGCATTGGTGACTTGATGTGGGCAGCGGGTGACCAACAAGCACGCGGTTTCTTAATCGGTGGTACTTCAGGCCGCACAACACTAAATGGTGAAGGCCTACAGCATGAAGATGGTCATAGCCATATTCAATCACTGACTATTCCTAACTGTATTTCTTATGACCCAGCTTTCGCTTACGAAGTTGCGGTGATCATGCAAAACGGTTTAGAACGTATGTACGGTGAGAAACAAGAAAACGTTTACTACTACATCACTACGCTGAATGAAAACTATCACATGCCAGCAATGCCAGAAGGTGCAGAAGAAGGTATCCGTAAAGGTATCTATAAACTGGCTTCTGTTGAAGGTAGCAAAGGTAAAGTTCAGCTGTTAGGTTCAGGTTCCATGATGCGCCACGTACGTGAAGCCGCTGATATTCTGTCTGCAGAATATGGAATTGGTTCTGATGTCTATAGCGTGACTTCTTTCACTGAACTGGCTCGTGATGGCCAAGACTGTGAGCGTTGGAACATGCTGCATCCATCTGAAGCACCACGTGTTCCATACATTGCACAAGTGATGAATGATGCACCAGCAGTTGCATCAACTGACTACATGAAACTGTTCGCAGAACAAGTTCGTACATATGTTCCTGCAAGTGATTACCGTGTTCTGGGTACAGATGGTTTCGGTCGTTCAGACAGTCGTGAAAACCTGCGTCACCACTTTGAAGTGGATACATCCTATGTGATCGTTGCAGCGTTAGGTGAATTAGCTAAACGTGGTGAGATTGATGTAAAAGTCGTTGAAGAAGCGATTAAAAAATACAACATCAACCCAGATAAAGTTAACCCACGTTTGGCATAAGAGGTAAAAATCAATGTCTATTGAAATCCAAGTGCCTGATATCGGTGCTGATGAAGTTGAAGTCACCGAAGTGATGGTTAAAGTTGGCGATAAAGTAGAAGCTGAGCAATCGCTTATTACCGTTGAAGGTGATAAGGCTTCTATGGAAGTCCCATCGCCACAAGCGGGTGTGGTAAAAGAAATTAAAATTGCTGTTGGCGATAAAGTGACAACAGGCAAATTAATCATGGTATTCGAAGCGGAGGCGGGTGCAGCAGCGCCTGCGCCTGCTCCTGCAGAAGCCCCAGCGGCTCCAGCGGCAGCACCAAGCGCAGCAGCATCTAAAGATGTCGCTGTACCAGATATCGGTGGCGATGAAGTTGAAGTTACTGAAATCATGGTTAAAGTCGGTGACAAAGTCGAAGCTGAGCAATCTTTAATTACTGTTGAAGGTGACAAAGCCTCAATGGAAGTTCCTGCGCCATTTGCTGGAACGGTTAAAGAAATCAAAATTGCGACTGGCGATAAAGTGAAAACTGGCTCGCTGATCATGGTATTTGAAGTTGCAGGCGCGGCACCTGCTGCGGCTCCAGTTGCACAAGCAGCGGCACCAGCAGCTACAACCGCTTCAGCAATTAAAGATGTTAACGTTCCAGATATCGGTGGCGATGAAGTTGAAGTTACCGAAGTGATGGTCAAAGTGGGTGATACTGTTTCCGCTGAGCAATCAATCATTACGGTTGAAGGCGACAAAGCTTCAATGGAAGTCCCAGCACCATTTGCGGGAACAGTTAAAGAAATCAAGATTGCGACTGGCGATAAAGTGAAAACTGGCTCGCTGATCATGACCTTTGAAGTGGCAGGTGCAGCACCAGCAGCGGCTCCAGCTGCTCAACCGTCTGCTCCGGCTCCTGCGGCAGCTCCTGCACAAGCTGCGCCAGCGAAAGCAACTGACAACAAAACTGAATTTGTTGAAAACGATGCATACATCCATGCAACTCCAGTCATTCGCCGCTTAGCGCGTGAATTTGGTGTTAACTTAGCGAAAGTGAAAGGTACTGGACGTAAGGGCCGTATCCTGCGTGAAGACGTTCAAGCTTACGTGAAAGATGCAGTAAAACGTGCGGAAGCTCCTGCAGCTGCAGGTGGCGGTTTACCAGGTATGCTGCCATGGCCGAAAGTGGATTACAGCAAATTCGGTGAAGTCGAAGAAGTTGAACTGGGGCGTATCCAAAAGATTTCTGGCGCTAACTTAAGCCGTAACTGGGTGATGATCCCACATGTTACACTGATGGAAGAAGTGGATACCACTGAAGTTGAAGAGTTCCGTAAGCAACAAAACAAAGAAGCTGAGAAGAAAAAACTGGATGTGAAAATCACACCATTAGTTTTTGTCATGAAAGCGGTTGCTCGTGCTCTGGAAGAAATGCCACGCTTTAATAGCTCCATTTCTGAAGATGCGCAGCGTCTGTTCCTGAAAAAATATATCAACATCGGTATTGCAGTCGATACTCCAAATGGCCTTGTTGTTCCTGTATTCAAAGACGTTAACAAAAAAGGTATTTTAGAGTTATCTCGCGAACTGATGGAAGTTTCTAAGAAAGCGCGTGCAGGTAAATTGACTGCGTCTGATATGCAAGGTGGCTGCTTCACGATTTCAAGCCTTGGTGGTATCGGAACTACCGGTTTTGCACCAATCGTGAACGCACCTGAAGTTGCTATTATGGGGCTGTCACGTTCTTCAATGAAACCTGTTTGGAATGGTAGCGAGTTTGTTCCTCGCCTGATCCTGCCAATGTCACTGTCCTTTGACCACCGTGTCATCGATGGGGCTGATGGAGCGCGCTTCATCACCCTGGTAGGGCAATTAATGAGCGATATTCGCCGTTTAGTGATGTAAATAATAAGACCGGCGAATGAGCCGGTCTGTTTTATTTAGGCTGAGGCAGAGTTTTTTGCTGCTGCTACGAAAGGTTGGGAGTTACATCACGAAATGAGCCTTTTCAGGGTGTTAACAATTCTGTAAACTGCTCTCGGTGTGTACTTTTCCAGTGGAAGATCGTTTATTCAGCAGTACCGCTGGACAAAACAAAAAGAGGTCATGATGAGTACTGAAATTAAAGCCCAAGTCGTTGTGCTTGGTGCAGGCCCTGCAGGCTATTCTGCGGCTTTCCGTTGCGCTGACTTAGGTTTAGAAACTGTTTTAGTAGAACGTTATTCAACCCTTGGTGGTGTTTGTTTAAACGTTGGTTGTATCCCTTCTAAAGCTTTACTCCATGTTGCAAAAGTGATCGAAGAAGCAAAAGCTTTAGCAGAACACGGTATCGTTTTTGGTGAGCCAAAAACTGACATTTCCAAAGTTCGCTTATGGAAAGAAAAAGTAATTAATCAGCTGACGGGTGGTCTGGCTGGTATGGCTAAAGGCCGTAAAGTTAACGTGGTTAACGGCTTAGGTAAATTTACAGGTGCCAACACGCTGGTTGTTGAAGGTGAAAATGGTAGCACAACTATCAATTTCGATAAAGCAATCATTGCTGCGGGTTCCCGTCCAATTCAATTACCATTCATTCCACATGAAGACCCACGTATTTGGGATTCAACCGATGCATTAGAACTGAAAGAAGTTCCTGAGCGTCTGCTGGTTATGGGTGGGGGTATCATCGGTTTAGAAATGGGGACTGTGTATCATGCACTGGGTTCTCAAATCGATGTGGTTGAAATGTTTGACCAAGTCATCCCAGCGGCTGACAAAGATGTGGTTAAAGTATTCACCAAACAAATCAGTAAAAAATTCAACCTATTGTTAGAAACTAAAGTTACAGCCGTTGAAGCGAAAGAAGACGGTATCTATGTTTCTATGGAAGGTAAAAAAGCTTCCGCAGAACCACAACGTTATGATGCTGTACTAGTGGCAATTGGCCGTGTTCCTAACGGTAAAAACTTAGATGCAGGCAAAGCAGGCGTTGAAGTTGACGATCGTGGGTTTATCCATGTCGATAAACAAATGCGTACTAACGTTCCGCATATTTTCGCTATCGGTGATATCGTTGGTCAACCAATGTTGGCTCACAAAGGTGTTCACGAAGGTCACGTTGCTGCAGAGGTTATCTCTGGTCTGAAACATTACTTTGACCCGAAAGTTATCCCATCTATCGCTTATACTGAACCAGAAGTTGCTTGGGTTGGTTTAACTGAGAAAGAAGCGAAAGAACAAAACATCAGCTATGAAGTTGCGACTTTCCCATGGGCAGCATCAGGTCGTGCAATCGCATCTGACTGCTCTGAAGGTATGACTAAGCTGATTTTCGACAAGCAATCTAACCGTGTTATCGGTGGTGCGGTTGTCGGTGTGAATGGTGGTGAATTACTGGGTGAAATCGGCCTAGCAATTGAAATGGGCTGTGATGCTGAAGATTTAGCATTGACTATCCATGCTCACCCAACACTGTACGAATCAATCGGTATGGCTGCTGAAATTTACGAAGGTAGCATTACTGATTTACCAAACGCAAAAGCGAAAAAGAAAAAATAATTTTCTGATTCGTCGTGGTAAATAGCCTCTCTAGTAGGCGGTTTATCGCTAATGCATATAGAGAAGCCAATGTGGAAACACGTTGGCTTTTTTTGTTTTTGTGAATATAAATAAATAATTACATGTTCCGTTCAATTATTTATTGAAATCAATATTAATCATTTTATAAGTAATATGTGTTTAATTTTAAATGACCGAATCTTTATTAATAATAACGGTTAGTTGACTATAAAAATATTAAATTCTAATTTCTTTATTCTATTTTTTATAACTAATAAGGAAGTTAGTTTATGGATGATGTGACACACCTCGGTACAATAACTGTATGGGGAAACAATCCAAGAGAACATTTTAATGATTATTTTAATAACTATGATAATACTCATGAAGATATTGATTTAACAGGGAGGTATGAAAAATTAAAATGTATTTTACATGAAAATCTTTATGATAATATAAAACTAGCTGATATCCATGATGATGTTGGTAATCACAAAGTCGATATCTTTAAAAATCCTTCGATTAAAATTAAGGATGATTTAAAATCTAAACAAACATTAATTGAAAATAATTTAATTACTTTAAGAAAGGATATTGCGGAGATTGAAAAATCGCCTGGCTGGAAATTTATCATTGATCCACAAAAATATCCTTGTACATACAAATGGCATTTTCAATCTTCAGACTCCTCAGATTTAAAAATTTCAGCAACCTTTAAATTTCGCACAATTGAAGATAGGGACAGGCTCCTCGCAGAGGATTTTGACGATAATATACCGGGTATACCGAGGTTTCCTTTTGATGATATAGATCTCTATATAGATGCGGTTAATAAGCGAGCTGACCGTGATGCTAGAAATCAATTGCTCGAAATTAAAAAACAACATAAAAGTATTACGGATAAAATTCAGTTTAATGTAAATGAATTAAATAAGCTGAAAATAGCCCAAAGTAGCATGTTTGCTATTCCCTCTCCGAATGTTCCTACATTACCTCATGGTGTTGGTTTAAATACGCAAGTCACACAAACGGCAAACAGCAACATAGTAAAAGGTGTCGAAAAGACATTAGGCAATATTCGTGATGGCCTAGCGGAAACGTTTGATTGCTCTTTTGGCATGAGTTGCTCAAATGATTTAGATAAAGCAGCAAAAAATCCAAATGTGGGAACGGAGTTATCAGATTCTGATAGAATAGCGCTAGGCGGGACTGGCTCAGGAAGCCCTGACGGATGGGAGCCTGATAATAACTTAAGTACATCAGATAGGCGTTCAATACAGTCTTTGAGGGGGCAAGTAAGATTACATAAAGAGAAATTAGCCGCTTATCGACGTAATCCAGATGCTTTTGATAACCAAGGACACCTTAAGAATGCGCCCAATAATACGGTTAGGCAACGCATTATTGATGGGCGAATTAAGCATTTAGAAAAAGAAATTAAAACATTTGAAAAGAACATAAATGAAATTAAGAATGGTAAAGGTTAAAATATGAAAATAGAACTGAGTCTACTGGAAGAGGCTATAGTAGCCATTTTCAAAGAAATGAAAGTACAGGGAATGGATAATATAGACTTAGAAGCAGATTTTTATTGGAATGTGCCTTCTGAATCTATTTATGATATTTACAATGAGCCGGCTCAGTTAGATATTGGGCAGTTAGAGGCTGATTATGAGATGCTATGTAAAGCTAAAGAAAATGAATTACTCATAAAATATAACTTAAAAAATATATCAGCCATTCTTCGTTATTTATCAGAAAAACACGCAATATGATCTGACTTGATGATGCTAAAGGTGTAGGCAAATGCTGGTTTGGCTATTGTTTTCACCTTATCTACATCTACTAACTTTCAATCATTCGTGTAGATAAAACAAAATAATACATATCAATAAGAAAGCGCTATGGAACTAAAACCTACTGCAATTTTAATTCATGTACCTGATGTTCAAGCGGGTTTGGCTTGGTATCAGCAAGCTTTTCCACAAGCAAAGGCAGAATACTTGCCTGAATTTGATTTCACCTTACTGCATGTCGGAGACTTCACGATAGAAGTGGTTCAAGCCGATGCCAAAGTGAGCGAAGGTAAAAAAGGGACGGTATTGTATTGGCAAGTCGATAATTTTGATTTGGCTTTTAAGCGTTTCACTCAACTAGGGGCAAAACTGTATCGCGGGCCAATGTTAATAGATAGTAACAATCGAATGTGCCAACTGGAAGATCCATTTGGTAATTTAATTGGCCTAAAAGGACAATAAAATCAATTAAAATATTTAAAAAAATTAAAACCAATCGCAATGATTTACCTTATCAATTAGTAATATAAATAAAATTGCGATAAAAAATATAATTTGTGATAGCTGATGAAAAAAGGCACTAATTAGGGTGCTTTAAATTTTAAAATGCATTATAAAAAGTATGGTTTTTTCGGCGTTTTACGATGGTTAATAGTATCTTAAGCTGAAAACTAACCAGTAATGAAGTGTTAAGGCGTAAAGTTAGTAGTTAAATGTTGCTTTCTTGTGAATGAATTAACATTACGTTTAAATTCTGCTATGCTGATCGCCCGAAGCTGGGCATAATTTTACCGCCATTGAGATTATGCGAGCAAATTCCTCTGACCTGGCACCGGATGATAATTTTGTCAGTATGGTGCAGACAGCCGGGTATATAAATAACAAAGAAGCGAGGAGAACGTCGTGCTAGAAGAATACCGTAAGCACGTAGCCGAGCGTGCCGCTCAAGGGATTGTCCCTAAGCCATTAGATGCGTCACAAGTAGCTGCACTGGTAGAGTTACTCAAAAACCCACCCAAAGGTGAAGAAGATTTCCTGTTAGATCTGCTGACCAACCGCGTCCCCCCTGGTGTTGACGAAGCAGCGTACGTAAAAGCTGGATTTTTAGCCGCGATAGCGAAAGGCGAAACTTCCTCCCCTCTTATCTCCCCTGAAAAAGCCATTGAACTGTTAGGTACCATGCAGGGCGGATATAACATCCACGCACTGATTGAAGCGTTGGATGACGAAAAACTAGCACCAATCGCCGCTAAAGCACTTTCCCACACCTTACTGATGTTTGATAACTTCTATGACGTAGAAGAAAAAGCGAAAGCGGGAAATGTTCACGCGAAACAAGTTATTGAATCATGGGCAGATGCCGAGTGGTTCAAAGAGCGCCCTGCGCTAGCAGAAAAAATGACAGTTACTGTGTTCAAAGTGACTGGTGAAACTAACACAGATGACTTATCGCCAGCACCTGATGCATGGTCACGTCCAGATATCCCATTACACGCGTTAGCAATGCTGAAAAACGCGCGCGATGGTATTGAACCAGACGATGCGGGCAATGTTGGCCCAATCAAGCAAATCGATGCGCTGAATAAAAAAGGTTTCCCATTAGCTTACGTGGGTGACGTAGTCGGTACCGGTTCTTCTCGTAAATCAGCGACTAACTCCGTGCTGTGGTTTATGGGGGACGATATCCCATTTGTACCAAATAAACGTGGTGGTGGGGTGGTATTAGGTGGCAAAATTGCACCAATCTTCTTTAATACAATGGAAGATGCGGGTGCATTACCGATTGAAGTGGACGTTTCTAAACTGAATATGGGCGATGTGATTGACATCTATCCATTTAAAGGTGAAGTTCGTAACCATGAAACGGGCGAGCTGCTAGAAACATTTGAATTAAAAACAGATGTGCTGATTGACGAAGTTCGTGCAGGTGGTCGTATTCCACTGATTATCGGCCGTGGTTTAACCAGTAAAGCACGTGAATCTCTGGGCTTAGAAGCAACAGATGTGTTCCGTCACGCGAAATCCGTTGCACAAAGCAATCGTGGTTTCTCATTAGCACAAAAAATGGTTGGTCGTGCTTGTGGTCGTCCAGGTATTCGCCCTGGCGAATATTGTGAGCCAAAAATGACTTCTGTAGGTTCACAAGATACAACTGGCCCAATGACCCGTGATGAACTCAAAGACTTGGCTTGCTTGGGTTTCTCTGCAGATTTAGTCATGCAGTCATTCTGCCATACCGCGGCATATCCAAAACCTGTTGATGTGACAACACACCACACCTTACCTGATTTCATCATGAACCGTGGCGGTGTTTCTCTGCGTCCAGGCGATGGTATTATCCACTCATGGTTAAACCGTATGTTACTGCCAGATACCGTCGGTACAGGTGGTGACTCACATACGCGTTTCCCAATTGGTATTTCATTCCCTGCGGGTTCAGGTTTAGTCGCATTTGCTGCAGCAACAGGGGTGATGCCTCTGGATATGCCTGAGTCAGTATTGGTTCGCTTTAAAGGTGAAATGCAGCCGGGTATCACATTACGTGACCTCGTTCATGCAATTCCACTGTATGCAATTAAAGACGGCCTTCTGACCGTAGAGAAAAAAGGTAAGAAAAACATTTTCTCTGGCCGTATCTTAGAAATTGAAGGCTTACCTGAGCTCAAAGTTGAACAAGCGTTTGAATTAGCGGATGCGTCAGCTGAGCGTTCAGCGGCGGGTTGTACTATCAAATTGGATAAAGCGCCAATTATCGAATACCTGCAATCGAATATCGTTCTATTAAAATGGATGATAGCTGAAGGTTATGGCGATCGTCGTACTATCGAACGCCGTATCAAAGGAATGGAAAGCTGGTTAGCGGATCCACAGCTGCTAGAAGGTGATGCAGATGCGGAATACGCAGCAGTGATTGAAATTGACCTCAATGATATTAAAGAGCCAATTCTGTGTGCACCAAATGACCCAGATGACGCACGTTTATTATCTGATGTTCAAAACGAGAAAATTGATGAAGTTTTCATCGGTTCTTGTATGACAAACATCGGTCACTTCCGTGCAGCAGGTAAGTTATTGGATTCCTACAAAGGCCAATTACCAACACGTTTATGGGTTGCGCCTCCAACTAAGATGGACGCAGCACAGTTAACCGAAGAAGGTTATTACAGCGTTTTTGGTAAGAGTGGAGCGCGTATTGAAGTCCCTGGTTGCTCTCTGTGCATGGGTAACCAAGCACGTGTGGCAGATGGTGCAACGGTTGTTTCCACTTCGACGCGTAACTTCCCGAACCGTTTAGGGACAGGTGCGAATGTTTATCTCGCATCAGCAGAACTGGCTGCGGTCGCTTCCTTATTAGGTCGTTTACCAACACCGTCAGAATATCTGCAATTTATGGATAAGGTCGATGAAACAGCAGCGGATACCTACCGTTACCTGAACTTTGACCAATTATCGCAATATACCGAAAAAGCGGATGGCGTGATTTTCCAAACAGCCGTGTAATCAGGTAATATTAGTCATGAAGGCTCCTGATTTAGGAGCCTTTTTTGCTTCAACTTAATAAGTTAGTTAAATATATTCAGAAATTTCGATTAAATTTAAATCGATATCACGTATGTAAATTGATCTGATCGCCCCAGTTGCCCCAGTACGATTTACTGGTCCTTCGATAATTTTTACACCTTGTTGTTCAATCTGTTTTTGTACGTCACACAGCGGTATATCACTAATAAAGCATAAATCGAGTGAGCCTGGCACAGGCAAGTGCGCTTTGGGTTCGAATTCTTTTCCATATTGGTGGATATTGATTTTTTGTTGCCCGAAACTTAGCGCGTGGCGCTGTTCACCAAAGGTAACAACTTCCATTTTTAATACGCGTTGGTAGAAGTCAATGCAGGCATCAAGGTTGGTTGTGGTTAGCACTATATGGTCTAAGCGATTGATCATTATGGCCCCTATGCTTGAACTATGACTATTTTAGTTATTTGCCTATTTAATAGTAAATGAATCATATGATTTATGTGTTGAAACCGATGCTTTACTCCGTTTTATTTTTTCTGGTGGTAATACCTCTCAACAAAGCGGTTTGACTCGCGTTATACTAGCTTCAACAACGCAAGAGTGAGGGACTGCATATGGACTACCAATTTTTCCAAGATATCACCGGAGCTATCTCCGCTAAATTCTCGATGGATCATGAGGCTATTGGATATTGGCTTAACGAAGAGGTTAAAAATGACCTTAGTCTGTTAGATGCTATTGAAGAAAATTATGAAAAAATTAAAGGTAGTGAAAAACAATGGGAGCTTATTGGTCACGAATATACATTATTGCTTGATGATGAAGAAGTGATGATCCGTGCCAACCAACTATCATTTGAAACAGAAGGGTTGGAAGAAGGCATGAGTTATTATGATAATGAAAGTGTTGCATTTTGCGGTATTGATGACTTCTTATTAATGTTAAAAGATTATCGTATTTTTGTTATGGAAAATAGATAAAATAATTTTATTTAGTGATTTGTTTTGTGTTTCAATAAATCACCGCTATTATTTGCAGTGTGCGGCCAGCCATTAAACGCTTTGTTAAAGATTAATTGGCTGGGATTAATATTGATAATTGGATCCTAAAGGGCATATATATGAATACTGATGATGTTACAGGCGCGTTGAATGATGCAACGAATTGGTTTGTGGCAAACCAAGATCTGTTAGTTCAGTATGTTGTGAATATCGTGTCTGCTATCGTTATCTTGATTGTCGGGATGATGATTGCAAAATGGGTCGGACGTGGTTTACATCGCGTGATGACCATGAAGGGAATTGATTCAACAGTCAGTGACTTTTTATCGGCGATTGCACGCTATACCATTGTTGCGTTCACCTTAATTGCTGTATTAGGGAAAATTGGCGTACAAACTGCCTCTGTGATTGCGGTCATGGGTGCGGCCGGTTTAGCGGTTGGCTTAGCGTTACAGAACTCACTGGGTAACTTTGCAGCAGGTGTTTTGCTGGTGGTATTTAGACCACTAAAAGCGGGAGAATATGTCTCGATTGGTGCAGTTGAAGGCACAGTGCAAAATGTACAAATATTTTCAACGACGCTAAGAACGGCAGATGACCGTATTATTGTTATTCCTAATGGAAAGATAATTGCCGATAACATTATTAATACCAGTCGTGAGCCTAATCGCCGCCAAGATATTATTGTTGGTGTTGCTTACGATTCTGATATTGATGTGGTGAAAAAAGTATTAGGGGATATCGTCGCTGCGGATAGCCGTATTCAGCATGCTAAAGGCGTGACTATCCGTTTACATGATATGGCGCCATCCTCATTAAATTATTTAGTACGTTTTTGGACCACCAATGGTGATGCATGGCCGGTGTATTGGGATTTGCTTGAGGAGTTTAAGCGAGCATTGGATAAACATAATATTGGCATTCCATTCCCACAAATGGATGTTCATGTTCATAAACAAAATACGTCTATCAAACAAGATCCTGCAGAGTAATATTTAGCAGTATCATTAAAAATAAGAGCCTGTCTTTGATGGGCTCTTTTCATTTCTCACATCTCTATTTTTCTTACTGAATTGTTTTTAGTTATAAGTGATGCTTATGACCTATTAGACTTAATCATTTCCACTAATGATTTTTTCTCATTAATATTCATGCATATTAATTGAATAAAAAACCGGAATTAATGCATGTTTTCAATCTATTTACAGGGTGCACTGCTAGGTGCTGCAATGATATTACCTTTAGGTCCACAGAATGCTTTTGTCTTGCAGCAAGGCAGTCGAAAGCAGTTTCATTTAATGAGCGCATTATTATGTGCATTAAGTGATACCGCTTTAATTGTCGCGGGTGTTTTTGGTGGGAGCGCTTTATTAAGCCAGTCTGAAATATTAATGCAGTTGATTACATTGGGCTGGCGTAGCATTTCTTATGTGGTATGGCTATGGTGCGTTTCGTACTGCTCTCAGCCCTGATGAGGTCATACTTCAAACGGAAAACCGGGCTATCACGAGATGGAAAGTGATTGTCACATTGTTTGCTGTCACTTGGCTAAATCCTCATGTTTATTTAGACACCTTCGTTGTCTTGGGCAGTGTGGGGGGGCAATTAGAAAGCCAGCTGAGACCTTGGTTTACGGCGGGTGCTCTAACAGCTTCTTTTGTTTGGTTTTTTGCATTAGCGATACTTGCTGCTTGGTTTTCACCCGTGTTAAATAAACCGCGTTCACAGCGCATTATTAATGTTTTTGTCGGTAGTGTGATGTGGTTTATTGCATTTCAACTCGCTATACAGGGGCTTAAAGGACTAGGTTTGCTTTCTCAATAACAATATATCTTCAACAGACAAGCAATAACGTTCAATTTCTCATTATTCTGACTGTACTTTTTGTTTCATGTGTTACTGTTAAATTGAGCTCAGGGATAGTTTGTACTAATTATCCCTTTTTTAGCGATAAATAATTGTCTTGGGAGGTTCTGTGAAATTAAAATCTTTAGTTTTAGCTGCGATGGTAGCAGGTGCTACGGTTCCGACCATATCATTGGCTGACCCGTTACCGAATGGTCCACACATTACTACTTCGGGTAATGCAATCGTGAAGGCAGCTCCAGACATGGCGACGCTGAATATTCTTTGTGGAAGTTACTGCAAAAGATGCAGCAGCGGCAAAAGCTGGGGTCGATAAGCGAGTTGCGGAGTATTTTGAGTTTCTTAAGAAAAATGGTATTGAAAAACAAGATATTAACGCAGCAAATGTCCGAACTCAACCTAAATATGATTACAGCAGTGTGAAACAAAAATCTACTATCGAAGGCTACACGGCAACACGTTCTGTTGAAGTGAAAGTGAAGAAATTGGACCAACTTAATGTCTTGTTAGACGGCGCTTTAGCTGCGGGTCTCAATGAAATAAATTCAGTACAGTTTGGTGTGGCTAACCCGCAACAGTATCGTGATGAAGCACGGTCTCAAGCGATTAAAAATGCGACAGAACAAGCCAATATCTTAGCGAAAGGCTTTAATGTCCAGTTAGGCCCAGTGTATAGCATTAACTATAATGCGCCAGCGGCGGTGCCATATCCAATCGCTGCAAGAAATTACGGCGGGGCAATGAAAGCCTCTGTTGCTCAAGACCTCAAGATTGATGAAACCTATGAACAACAGAGTATTGATTTTAATGACCAAGTCGATGTGGTATTTGAATTAAAACGTTAGCTTTTTGCTGGTTCATCTTCTTGTTTTAACATCTGGCGCCCAGTTTTTAATAGGGCGTCAGTCACATTTTTCATTGTGCGGCTTTCAGGTGCGAAGCGGTGCCAGTAAAGCATGCGTCGTTGGCATAGCCCTGGAGTTAAATCAACCAATTCACCATTTGCCAATTCACTGGCTATCTGCAAATGTGGGATCATACAGCAGGTCGAACCTTGCTTCGCTAACTGTACAAAGGCCTCCGAGGAGTTCACGATATGGCATGGGACACTACCCGGCGACAAGCCAAAGTTTTGTTGAACAAAGGCTTGGTGCATATCATCTAAATGGTCGAAAAGCAACCGCAGGTGCTTTTAATAACGAAGAGCGAGTAACGCCATCGGGAAAATATTTTGCCGCAAAGCCGGGTGATGCGACAAAAATATAGTCCAGTGCGCCAAGTTTATCGACTAAGCAACCAGGTAATGCTTGAGGTTGAATACTGATAGCGCCTACCACTTCCACCGCGTCTTAAACGTTCTTGGGTTCGTGTTTCATCTTCAACCTGAATATTTAACCGGATAGGGCTATTGCCTAATACAGGGTTTAGGGCTGGAAGAAACCAAGTTGCCAAGCTGTCGGCGTTGACGGCAAGTGAAAGTAACAACGGGGTGGAGCCACTATTTTCATCACCTAACCATTGCTCTTCTAATAATTCGACTTGATGAAGCAGTGCTAGTAATTTTTGCCCTTGTTCAGTTGGGTGTGGCGGAACGGTACGCACAAGTAATGGCTGCCCAAACAGATTTTCTAACTGCTTTATGCGTTGTGAAACAGCAGATTGCGTGATGCAGAGCTTTTGAGCTGCGCGCTCAAAGCCGCGTTCACGGATAACGGCATCCAGTGCTTGTAATGCGCGATAGTCAGGGCGCTTCATCAAAAAGATCTCCTTGTTGTTATTCTATCAAGCACTATGCCATATTTTTACACGCAACACTTAAAAATATTATTGTTGTGGCGTAAATCCCAATAACCATGACACAAATACAACGAACAAGGCTGCAACTTATTGGGGTGTCCGGTATATACTAGTTATTAATAACCTTAATCACGACTCAATTAAATCTTAAAAGGCATGAGCATGACTCAGGACGAATTAAAAAAAGCGGTAGGTTGGGCAGCACTTGATTACGTAAAACCGGGCACTATCGTTGGTGTTGGAACGGGTTCAACGGCTTCACACTTCATTGATGCATTAGCAACAATGAAAGGTCAAATAGAAGGCGCAGTATCAAGTTCAGAAGCATCAACTCAAAAATTAAAATCATTGGGTATTACGGTATTTGATTGTAATGAAGTCGATTCATTAGATGTTTATGTTGATGGCGCTGATGAGGTTGACCACCACATGAATATGATCAAAGGCGGTGGTGCCGCTTTAACACGTGAAAAAATTGTTTCTGCGATTGGCAAAAAACCTTTGTCTGTATCGTTGACGAATCTAAATTAGTTGATGTGTTGGGTAAATTCCCACTGCCTGTTGAAGTGATCCCAATGGCACGTAGCTATGTGGCACGTGAATTGGTTAAACTGGGTGGCACGCCAGAGTACCGTCAAAATGTAATTACAGATAACGGTAATGTCATTTTAGATGTCCATAATTTAAATATTGTTGACCCTGTGGCACTCGAAAATACCATTAACGGAATTGCGGGGGTCGTGACTGTTGGGTTGTTCGCGAATCGTGGGGCTGACGTCGTTTTGATGGGAACTGCAAACGAAGGTGTTAAAACCATCAAGTTATAATCTATATCGTATTCAATTATTCTATTAAGCCAGTGGCATTATACCCGCTGGCTTTTTTGTTTTACTGATATTTTGCAATTAGTTTATGAACAGATAGACGCTAAATTAATTAACCAGTTTTATAAATATCATCAATTTGAAATTTATTTTATTTTTTTTAATATCGAGCTATTTTGGTGATATATCTCACACAAATAGGCATTGTGCAGGAAAAATCCTTATTTTGTGTTACCGCCCCTGATTTTCTACCATTTAACTTCTTTTTCTTCGCGCTTTTTAGTACCCATTAAGCAAACGGTTGTATTGCTACTGCGCTATTTTTTGCTATGTTGGTATACGCTCATAGCTCAAGGTAGATAGATGTCATCTCTCTTGAGCTATGTTAGGCAAACACATATGTTCATCTGTTATAAATCTTAAGTACGTTCACGATAGGGTAGGGAAATGGTTAAAGTATCTTTGCAAAAAGACAAAATTAAATTTTTACTGCTAGAAGGTGTGCACCAAAGTGCGGTTGATAACTTAAAAGCCGCGGGCTACACCAATATTGAATATCACAAAAGTGCGTTATCCGACGAAGAATTAAAAGAAGCGATTAAAGATGCACGTTTTGTAGGTATCCGTTCCCGTACTCATCTTACTGAAGAAATTTTCGCTGCAGCAGAAAAACTCGTTGCAGTAGGTTGCTTTTGTATCGGCACCAATCAAGTTGATTTAGATGCCGCTGCAAAGCGCGGTATTCCTGTTTTTAACGCACCATTTTCGAATACACGTTCTGTTGCAGAAATGGTATTAGGCCAGTTATTACTTTTACTGCGTCGCATTCCTGAAGCCAATATGCAAGCACACCGTGGTATTTGGGAAAAACAAGCTAAAGGCTGTTTTGAAGCACGTGGTAAGCGTCTTGGTATTGTTGGATATGGTCACATCGGTACTCAGCTAGGGATCTTAGCTGAAGGTATCGGTATGAATGTTTTCTTTTATGATATTGAAAACAAACTACCTTTAGGTAACGCAACACAAGTTCGTTCTTTAACTGAACTGCTGAATATGAGCGATGTTGTTAGCTTACATGTACCTGAAACACCAAGTACGAAAAATATGTTTGCTAAAGAACAATTTGATCGTATGAAACCTGGTTCTATTTTCATTAACGCATCACGCGGAACGGTGGTTGATATTCCTTCACTGGCTGAAGCGTTAGAAAGCAAGCATTTATCCGGTGCAGCGGTGGATGTCTTCCCAAGCGAGCCTGCTGCAAATAATGACCCTAATGACCCATTTATCTCTGAATTAATTAAGTTCGACAATGTGATTTTAACCCCGCATATTTGGGGGCTCGACTGAAGAAGCTCAAGAAAATATTGGGCTGGAAGTGGCAAGTAAGTTGGCGAAATACTCAGATAATGGTTCAACCTTATCTGCGGTTAATTTCCCTGAAGTTTCTCTGCCAGTGCATACTGAGGATACCAAACCGTTTCTTGCATATTCATGAAAACCGCCCAGGTATTTTGAATAGCATCAACCAAGTATTCACGGAAAATAACATTAACGTTGTCGGCCAGTATTTACGTACATCAGGTAACGTAGGTTATGTGGTTATTGACGTATTAATGCAAACGCCAAACCAAACAGATGAAGCGCTTCAGAAATTAAAAGACTTGCCAGGCACCATCCGTGCGCGTTTATTGTTCTAAACTACGCTAAAAATTGAGTGAAATAATGGCGCGGATATTTATGACCAGCGCCATATTTTTTGCGGCGTAATAATTTCGGGTAAAGGAATATCCCAGTGTGCGATAGGGAGCTTTTCTACTTGCTGGCAATTATGGGCAAGGCCAATTGGATAAAAACCGGTTTGTTGCCAATTTGCTAGAGTTCTATCATAGAACCCACCTCCCATACCTAACCGTTGCCCTTGAGTATCAAATGCCACTAATGGGATAAGCATGATATCCAGTTTTTCGAGTGGTAACACATCTCTGACATCAAGTGGTGGCTCATCAATATGAAATCGGTTTTTAACAAGTTGGCTATCTGGACGATAGTGAAGAAACAGCAAATGGTGACGACTAAAAGGATGTAAAACAGGAAGGTACACTTGCTTACCTTGAGCCCAAAGTGCATGAATAAGCGGCTTTGTGTTAATTTCCCCATCAAAAGAAAGAAACAGAGCAATATTATTGGCTTGTACAATTTTCGGGTGGTGTAATGCGTTATGCATGACTTGCTCAGCGGCACTTTGTTGTTGTTCAAGGCTTAGTTGGCGGCGTGCCTGACGGATAGTTTGACGTACCAGCTGGCGTTGTGTCGAGAGAGAATCTTGCATGTGATAACCTGTTATAAATACGATAAAAACAGTTAATCCAGTAATTATATTACTTAGAGTATATCGTAAGATGAACGGCTATGTAGAAAACAAATGAAAAATAAGCAGAAACTTAATTGAGGGTCTCCAAGATGCCGTTGTAGGCTGTAACCCTTGAACCCTTGGTTCAAGGTGAACGCAGTTTAGCAACCTTTAGGCTTCCTGAGCGAATCAGGCATGCTCAC
The DNA here is from genome assembly GCA_900455085.1 of Providencia rettgeri. NCBI lineage: Bacteria > Pseudomonadati > Pseudomonadota > Gammaproteobacteria > Enterobacterales > Morganellaceae > Providencia > Providencia rettgeri. The sequence goes on from UGTZ01000001.1 coordinate 1,463,798, forward strand.
CAGCGCCATAACCACATTCTATTTAGTTGAAATATCGGCTCAGGGGACTCGCCCACTCACGCGCATCTCAGAGAAATTTGGTTTGAGAACTTATCGTTACTCAGTGATTTCATTGTACGAAACTAGATTTAAAATGCAACCTTAATTTTGTATATTTTTTTCTACTAGTGTCTGATTAATAAGCAGATTTACTCTAGGGGCAATACCTGCCTCTCAGTAATTTTCACCTGATCGTGCAACGCTTGTTCAATTGTGTGCTGCAACATTTTTATTTTCTCTTCCATATTATAAGCATAATCACGCGTTTTTGTCTTTTCTTGTGCTAATTCGTGACAGACGTTCAATGCTACGATAAAAATAAGCTGTTCCATATTGGTGACACCGCTTCTATCTTTCAGATTTTGCAAGCGTTGTTCTAATTCTTTAGCCGACTCAAGAAGGGCTTCTTTTTGTTCTGATGGGCAGTTGACTCGCATTGAGCGCCCGAAAATCTGGATGTCGACAGGTTGTGCGGACATGATACCTCCATACTGAATAATACTCGCCGTAAATACATCATATTTGGCGCAATTAATAGATAAGACAAAAGCATACTGGTCTAGCGGCTACCCTTGATGGTAGCATATCACGAATCATAAGCTAACATGACGAATTCAGATGTCTATACAAAAATCTTTACCAAACTATGAATCACTGGACAAACTCCTGCAACAGCACTCAATCGCACTTACTGCTGCGGAAATCCATGGTCTAATAACCGGGTTGATCTGCGGTGGGGGCCGTGACCATAGCTGGCAAACGTTAGTCCATGACCTTGCTAACGACGGTTTAGCTTTCCCTCAAACTGTTGCACAGCCACTGCGAGAACTTTTTGATACCACATTTGAAGCACTTGATGACAGCGAGTTTGCATTTGCCATGCTATTCCCTGACGAAGACGCTTCTGTTTTTGACCATGCTGATGCACTGGCTGGTTGGGTTAATCACTTTTTATTAGGGCTTGGAGTTACACAACCGAAATTGGCTGATAAAAAAGAGATAAGCGAAGTTATCACCGATTTACGCAATATTGGTATGCTTGGTTATGATGAAGACGAAGACCAAGAAGAACTTGAGCAAGCGCTAGAAGAAGTGATTGAGTATGTCAGGGTGGCGGTACAATTATGTTACATTGCATTGATTGAGCCAACTAAAGGCCCGACGGCAGTGGAAAATGATAAGCCCGTTCTTCATTAATTTCTATTAATGTGCGTTTTCAAAGCCACTTAACTTTGTCGATGAATAATTTATTACTGATAAAATTAAGTGCTTGAAAACGGGATGTATCCTATTTTAAGTCATTTCGCCAGTGTATGTTGTATGTGATTGGTTAAACACAAGCAATATATTCAGCAATCTAATTATTCTGATAATAAGGCAAAAATGGTATGAATAAACAGGAATTTATTTCTCGTCGCAATGCATTATTGGCTCAAATGCAATCAGGCAGTGCAGCAATTATTTTTTCAGCGCCTCCTGCGCAGCGTAATGCGGATTGCGAATACCCGTACCGTCAACACAGTGATTTCCTTTATTTGACGGGGTTTAGTGAGCCTGAAGCTGTATTAGTCCTGATTAAGAGCGATGAAAAACATAGCCATACTGTTCTTTTTAACCGTGTTCGTGATTTAACTGCTGAGATTTGGTTTGGTCGTCGCCTTGGGCAAGATGCTGCTCCTGAGAAGTTAGGTATTGATAAAGCGTTACCTTTCAATGAAATAGAAGAGCAGCTTTATCAATTATTAAATGGCCTCGACGTGGTTTATCATGCTCAGGGGTGAGTTTGCCTATGCCGATAAATTGCTATTTGATGCCTTAGATATTTTACGTAAAGGCAGCCGTCGTAACTTACGAGCACCACAAACATTGGTAGATTGGCGGCCGATTGTCCATGAAATGCGCTTATTTAAGTCGGAAGAAGAAATTAACGCCCTGCGTATGGCTGGGCGAATTTCTGCTCTAGCACACGTCAGAGCCATGGAAACTTGCCGACCTAATATGTATGAATATCAACTTTGTGGTGAGTTAGAGCACGAATTTACTCGCCATGGTGCACGTTTTCCTTCGTACAACTCCATTGTGGGCAGTGGTGAAAATGCCTGTATTTTGCATTACACCGAAAATGAGAGCCTAATGAAGGATGGCGAATTAGTCTTAATTGATGCGGGTGCAGAGTTTGAAGGTTATGCAGGGGATATCACACGTACTTTCCCAGTTAATGGTAAATTTAGCCAAGCACAACGTGAAATTTACGATATCGTCCTCAAAGCATTAAATACCGCGTTAGAGCTATATCGTCCGGGAACCAGCATCCATGAGGTGACTCGTGAAATTGTTCGTATCAAAACTGAAGGCCTCGTTGCACTTGGAATTTTACAAGGCGATGTGGATCAATTGATCGAAAACAAAGCATATCAGCCATTCTTTATGCATGGTTTAAGTCATTGGTTAGGGTTAGATGTACATGACGTAGGTTTTTACGGTACAGACCGGGATCGTGTGCTTGAAGTTGGAATGGTATTAACTGTCGAGCCTGGTTTGTATATTGCTCCAGATGCCGATGTGCCACCGCAATATCGCGGAATTGGTGTACGTATCGAAGATGATATTGTGATCACCGAAAACGGAAATGAAAACTTAACAGACTTAGTCGTGAAAGACCCTGATGAAATTGAAGCCCTAATGGCAGCAGCAACGCACAATTTAGGGTAGATGTCAGTCATCATAGAAAGGTAATAAACAACGCATGAATGTGATCATCGTGGGGGGCGGTATGGCGGGTGCAACATTAGCACTGGCGATATCATCCCTTAGCCAAGGAAAATTATCGGTTTCATTAATCGAGGCAGCTTTGCCAGATGGTAAACATCCCGGGTTCGACGCACGTGCGATTGCGTTAGCCCACGGTACTTGCCAATCGTTAGCAAAAATAGGTGTCTGGCCTGCTTTAGCAGATTGTGTGACCCCCATTAATCACGTCCATGTGTCTGATAGAGGCCATGCTGGTTTTGTAAACATTGCTGCCGATGATTATCATATCGACGCTCTAGGCAATGTCATTGAATTGCACGAAGCTGGCGCCCGCCTGTTTTCGTTGTTACGTAAAGCCCCTGGAGTTACCCTTTATTGCCCTGCAAAAGTAGAAAATGTTCATCGTGAACAAGATATCGTTACGGTCACCTTGGATAATGGCGATAAGGTAACCGGGGAATTACTGATTGCTGCGGATGGTAGCCATTCCGCGATAGGTAAAGCCTGCCATATGCAATGGCAACAGGATGACTATGGGCAAGTGGCTATTATCGCGAATGTGAAAACCGCCATTGACCCGCAGGGCCAAGCTTTTGAACGTTTTACTGAATTTGGCCCATTAGCACTATTGCCGATGTCACAAGGCCGTAGTTCATTGGTTTGGTGTCATCAACAAGAGCAAGCAGACACCATCAGGGCTTGGGATGATGCGACATTTATGGATAAATTACAGCAAGCGTTTGGCTGGCGGTTAGGTGAAATCGTCATGGCAGGTAAGCGCCATTGCTATCCACTGGTATTGCGTAAAGCACTTAACCCAGTCAGTCATCGAGTTGTGTTAGTTGGAAATGCCGCTCAGACTTTGCATCCTATTGCGGGGCAAGGTTTTAATTTAGGTATCCGTGATGTGATGCAATTGGCTCACATGGTGGTAAATGCAGACGCGAAGGGGCAAGATATTGGACGTTATTCACTCCTAAGCCAATACCAGCAAGCTCGGGCGTTAGATAGAGACAAAACGGTTACGATAACCGACGGTTTGGTTCGTTTATTTGAGAATCGCTGTTTACCGCTTATTGTCGGGCGTAACTTAGGTTTAATGGCAATGGAAATGTTACCGCCAGCTCGTGATGTTTTGGCTCGCCAAACATTGGGTTGGGTTGCACACCAATAACCACGAAATAAAGAGGAATAAAGAATATGCAATCATTTGATGTGGTTATCGCCGGTGGTGGTATGGTTGGGTTAGCACTCGCTTGTGGACTTGAAGGGAGTGGGCTACGTGTTGCGGTAATTGAGAATCATCCACCTAAGCTGCCATTTAGTGTAGCAGAGCCGCACGCATTAAGGGTATCAGCTATTAATGCGGCAAGTGAAAAGTTACTGTCCCATTTAGGTGTTTGGTCAACGATTAAAGGAATGCGAGCTTCTGCATATAATGGCATGGAAGTTTGGGATAACGACAGTTTTGGGCGTATTACTTTTACCGCTCAAGAGCGCAACTTAACGCATTTAGGGCATATTGTTGAAAATAAAGTCGTACGTGATGCACTATGGCAAAAGGCGTCGCAGCTTCGCGATGTGACATTATTAGCACCCGCAACGATTAAAAAAGTAGTGTGGGGAGAAAATGATGTTTTTATTACGTTAGATGATGAAAACATGTTAACAGCACGGTTAATTGTGGGGGCTGACGGGGCAAACTCGTGGTTGCGTAGTCATGCGGATATTCCATTAACCTTTTGGGATTATGAACATACCGCGTTAGTTGCTACGGTCCGAACTGAAAAACCTCACGAAGGTGTTGCTCGCCAAGCTTTTGATGGTGAAGGTATTTTGGCGTTTTTACCATTAAGTGACCCGCATCTTTGCTCGATTGTCTGGTCTCAGCCTGCCACCGAAGCAGCAAGGCGCCAGTCTTTAGAACCTACTGATTTTAATAAAGAATTGGCAGTTGCATTTGATATTCGTCTTGGTCTTTGCCAAGTGGAAAGTGATCGATTAACTATTCCATTAACTGGACGCTATGCAAGGCAATTTGCGGCGCAACGTTTAGCGTTGTTAGGGGATGCAGCTCATACCATCCATCCATTAGCGGGCCAAGGGGTTAACCTTGGTTTTATGGATGTCGCTATGCTGATTGGTGAAATTAAACGTTTGCACCGTGAAGGCAAAGACTTTGGTCAATATTTATACTTGCGTGACTATGAGCGTAGCCGTAAGCACAGTGCAGCGTTGATGTTAGCTGGTATGCAAGGCTTCCGTGAATTATTCGATGGTAATAACCCTGCGAAGAAGTTGCTGCGTGATATTGGGCTAGTGCTAGCGGATAGCTTACCGGGGGTTAAACCGCAATTATTGAACCATGCGATGGGGCTATTTGATATGCCTAAGTGGCTGGAACAACTCCAAGTTGAAGACGCTCTCTAAATTCCTTTCTGTAAAGGCACAATTGATAAATATTGTGCCTTTTCTTTATTTATCTCAATACACATAGGGTCACCACTGATTTCTGTATAAGAAATAATCCTAATGACCTCGTTTTAATATGAGTAGTAGAGCTCTTCTTTTATTTCCTGACTGAAAAAAACTAATTACATTCATTTTTCGCATTAGTTTTATTTATATTGCTGTGGTGGGTTTTATTTATCAAGGTATCATTCAAATTCTAGTTTTGGTGATATTTTGCACCATTAGACTCTAAATGTAAGGGTTTTGAGTGATCATTCTCAATTATTTAACAAAAATCGCTGGCAAAATCAGAGCGCAATCAGTAATACAGAGGAATGGTAGCCCTATTTTTTTTTATAGAATAGAACCGCAAACAGTGGTAGGTTTTTAAAAAGTTATCGTTTGCGTCGGGTTAAAATTATCACGTGATTTTGTTGCAGATGGGTAATTTTCACCACGCAATCACCCTGTCATATTAATAATGTAAAGAGGGTATTCATGGTAAAGCAAACAACACTATATGATGAACATATAGCCTGCGGTGCAAAAATGGTCGATTTTCATGGTTGGATGATGCCGTTGCATTATGGTTCACAGATCAATGAACATAATTTTGTCAGAACCGAAGCAGGGATGTTTGATGTTTCCCATATGACTATTGTTGATTTACACGGCGAAGGCTGTCGTGATTTTCTGCGTTATCTTCTCGCCAACGATATCAATAAACTTACAGAGCAAGGTAAAGCCTTATATACAGGTATGCTGAATGCTTCTGGTGGTGTTATTGATGACCTGATTGTGTATTACCTCGCTGATGACTTTTATCGTCTCGTCGTCAACTCAGCAACACGTGATAAAGACCTCGCTTGGATTGAGCAGCATGCTAAAGGCTATGCGGTTGAAATTCGTGTTCGCGATGATTTAGCACTATTGGCTGTTCAAGGGCCACAAGCGCCAGAAAAAGTTCATTCATTACTCAGTGTGGAACAAAACAGTGCTATTGAAGGAATGAAACCATTTTATGGTGTTCAAGCAGGGGATTTGTTCATCGCAACCACTGGGTATACTGGTGAAAAAGGTTATGAAATTGCCCTGCCTAAAGAGCAGGTCGTTGAATTTTGGCATAAACTGCTTAAGTCTGGAGTTCACCCTGCGGCTTAGGGGCACGTGATACCTTACGCCTTGAAGCCGGTATGAACCTATATGGACAAGATATGGATGAAAGCATTTCTCCCCTTGCCGCGAATATGGGCTGGACGATCGCTTGGAAACCTGAAGATCGTCAATTTATTGGCCGTGAAGCATTGGAAAAATTACGCGAACAAGGTACTGAAAAACTTGTCGGTATTGTGATGCGTGAAAAAGGTATACTGCGTGCGGGGCAAGTTGTCCGCTTTACTGATGAACTTGGGAAACTACAAGAAGGGGTGATAACCAGTGGCTCTTTCTCGCCAACCCTTGGCTTTAGTATTGCGTTAGCGCGTGTCCCGAACGGAATTCAAGGCAAAGCAATTGTTGAAATCAGACAAAGAGAGATGCCAGTTGAAGTCGTTAAACCGGGCTTTGTCCGTGAAGGAAAATGCTTAGTGTAATTTGGGCGAATCTAATTAATAAATTTAAAAATTGAGAGGCTAATGATGAGCAATACACCTAAAGAATTAATGTACACCCGTGAACATGAGTGGCTGCGCGATGAAGGTAATGGTGAGTTTACGGTTGGTATCACCGAACATGCACAAGAAACGTTAGGTGACATGGTGTTTGTTGATTTACCCGAAGTAGGTACTGTGGTAAGTGCAGGTGATGACGTTGCAGTCGTCGAGTCAGTTAAAGCGGCATCCGATATTTACGCTCCTCTGAGTGGCGAAATTGTGGCGGTTAATGGCGAACTGAATGATGCGCCAGAACTTGTGAACGAACAGCCATACCAAGAAGGCTGGATTTTCCGCATTAAAGCATCCGATACCGCAGAGCTGGCGGATTTAATTGATGCGGCGGGTTATACCTCTATGATCGAAGCCGAAGAATAAAATCCTAGTCATATTTCTTCTTGTGGCGGCGTTGGCTTCGCTCATTCGCCCTAGTCACATACTGATGTATGCTCCTAGGGTCTTATTCGTTTGCCGCCTAGCCACAAGATGAACTATTTATAGGATTTATTAATACGCTTGTTTTATGGGTGGATGCACTCAACAACTCGGGTCACATACTTGTGTATGTCCCCCAAGATTGTCTACGTTTGCCGCCTAGCCACAACGCAACCTATTTAGAATAAACACTTTTTAGTGATAGCCATAAGATGAGCTATTTAGAGGATTGATAAAATATAATTAGTAAGAAACAAGAAACAAGAAACAAGCAGCAATATCATTGATTTTAAGCGTTATCTCGCAAGTTCCGTAATAACCGCCCTACAACTTATGCATAGCAGACAAAGGATGGGAACACAGATATGTCGATGTCACTGAGTCAATTAGAAAACCGTTCAGAATTCATTTCGCGCCACATTGGTTCATCAGAACAACAATTAAAAACCATGTTAGACACCGTGGGTGCAACGTCATTAGATGCTTTGATGGACAAAATTGTCCCTAAAGCCATTTTGCTTGCAGAGCCACCAAGAGTGGGTGGGGGAGCAACTGAGCAAGAAGCCTTAGCTGAATTAAAAGCGATAGCGTCACTCAATAAGCGCTACAAAAGCTACATTGGTATGGGGTATGCGCCTGCAGTGCTTCCACCGGTTATTTTGCGTAATTTATTAGAAAACCCGGGTTGGTATACCGCTTATACGCCATACCAACCGGAGGTGTCACAAGGTCGTTTAGAATCATTATTGAATTTTCAACAGGTAACTATCGACCTTACTGGTTTAGACCTTGCCTCTGCGTCGTTATTAGATGAAGCCACTGCTGCGGCTGAAGCTATGGCAATGGCAAAACGGATCAGCAAACTGAAAGATGCGGAACGCTTTTTTGTAGCAGATGATGTTCATCCGCAAACGCTAGATGTCGTTCGCACGCGTGCGGGTACTTTTGGTTTTGAAGTGATTGTGGATAGCGCAGAGAAAGCATTGGAACACGAAGGTGTTTTTGGTGTGTTACTTCAGCAGGTTGGCTCGACAGGTAATGTCCATGACTACAGCGCGCTCTTTGCTCAGCTAAAAGAGCGTAAAATTGTCAGCTGTGTTGCTGCAGATATGATGGCACTAGTATTACTGACCGCACCGGGTAAGCAAGGGGCGGATATTGTCTTCGGTTCAGCGCAACGTTTTGGTGTTCCCATGGGTTATGGTGGACCTCATGCGGCATTTTTTGCGTGTCGTGACGAATTTAAACGGGCAATGCCGGGACGTATTATCGGTGTGTCTCGTGATGCGGCAGGTAATACTGCACTACGTATGGCGATGCAAACCCGTGAGCAGCATATTCGCCGTGAAAAAGCGAACTCGAATATTTGTACATCCCAAGTGCTGTTAGCCAATATTGCAGCCATGTATGCGGTTTATCATGGACCAAAAGGGCTGAAAATAATTGCAGAGCGCATTCATCGCTTTAGCTCTATTTTTGCCAAGGCATTAGCAGATGCAGGTTTCGTATCACGCCATAAAACTTGGTTTGATACACTTTGCATTGAAGTCGCAGACAAAACAGCAGTGCTAGCGCGTGCTGAAAAAGCCAAAGTGAATTTACGCACTGACATTCGTGGTGCAGTCGGTGTGACTTTTAGTGAAATCACGACCCGCCAAGATTTAAATGAATTGTTTGCAGTGATCACCGGTGTCGAAACTAAGCTGGATTTTGAAAAACTAGATCAGTCAGTTTCCGCGACAGAACAAGCAATTCCAAACACGATGAGACGTGATGATGAAATTTTAGTACATCCCAACTTTCATCGTTACCACAGTGAAACCGAAATGATGCGCTACATGCATAGCTTAGAGCGTAAAGATTTAGCATTAAACCAAGCTATGATCCCACTCGGTTCTTGTACCATGAAGCTTAATGCGGCTGCGGAAATGATCCCAATTACCTGGCCTGAATTTGGCGAGCTACATCCGTTTTGTCCACCTGAGCAGGCGCAAGGTTATCATCAAATGATAGAACAGCTTTCTCATTGGTTAGTACAATTGACCGGTTATGATGCGGTTTGTATGCAACCTAACTCAGGGGCTCAAGGTGAATATGCAGGTTTATTAGCTATTCGTCGTTACCATGAAAGTCGCAATGAAGGGGAGAGAAATATTTGTTTGATCCCAGCTTCTGCTCACGGTACTAATCCAGCTTCTGCGCATATGGCAGGTATGGAAGTGGTGGTAGTGCGTTGTGATGATGAAGGTAATATCGACTTAACTGATTTACGTGAAAAAGCCCAGCAACATAGCGAAGCTCTTTCTTGTGTGATGGTAACTTACCCATCAACCCACGGGGTATATGAAGAAAGTATTCGTGAAGTGTGTGAAATTATTCACCAATATGGCGGCCAAGTATACCTTGATGGCGCAAATATGAATGCTCAGGTTGGGTTAACAACTCCAGGCTTTATTGGTGCGGATGTTTCTCACCTAAATTTACATAAAACATTCTGTATTCCTCATGGCGGTGGTGGCCCAGGTATGGGGCCTATTGGTGTGAAAAAGCACTTAGCACCGTTCGTACCGGGGCATTCTGTGGTTGAGCAAGAAATGTTAACTGACCAAGGTGCGGTATCAGCCGCCCCATTTGGTAGTGCATCAATTTTGCCAATTAGCTGGATGTATATTCGTATGATGGGCTCTTATGGCTTACGTAAAGCCAGCCAAGTTGCCATTTTAAATGCTAACTATATTGCTAAGCGTCTTTCTGGTCGTTATGACATTTTATATACAGGGCAAGAAGGCTATGTGGCTCATGAGTGTATTGTCGATTTACGTCCGATTAAAAAAGACACGGGTATCAGTGAACTGGATATTGCTAAGCGTTTGATTGATTATGGTTTCCATGCACCAACCATGTCTTTCCCTGTGGCGGGAACATTAATGATTGAGCCGACAGAGTCTGAAAGTATTACGGAAATTGATCGGTTCATTGATGCTATGTTAGCTATCCGTGATGAAATTGACCAAGTAGTGAAAGGCCAATGGACGTTAGAAGATAACCCATTAGTGAATTCGCCTCATGTGCAAACAGAGTTAGCAGGGGAGTGGCCTCATAGTTATAGCCGTGAGCTTGCCGTATTCCCTACTGAACAAACGAAAGCGAATAAATATTGGCCTGCGGTAAAACGCCTTGATGATGTGTATGGGGACCGTCACCTACACTGTTCGTGCGTACCGATTGAAGATTATATGTAGGAATAAATCACACCTTTCATTAAATAGTGTGAATTAAATATGTTTTAGGCTTGATTTCGATAGTTTACTGAAATCAAGCCTTTATTTATGGATATTTCTAACCTAAATATTGTGAAATCCCCGTATAATTTTTACCTTGGTATAGCTTTTCCACTTCACCTGTTTCCATAACGACTTGGTAAACCCCCCCATTAAGGTCGGCGACATACATCAGTTTTGCTGATTTATCATATGTCAGCCCAATTGCTTCTTTAAAACCACGGCTTATTACCTTGTAATGGCTTAATCCATCAGCAGTAATATTGGCACAATTTAAGCTATTACCATCGGGCTCAGCGCCTCTATCTGTCCAATATAAAATATGGGTCTCTTCATCAAGCAATAAATCAATAGGTTCGGGTAGGTCTTGAAGGAGCAATTGAATATCGTTTCGTTGATTGGCTGATTGTTGGGTTTTAGGCGTTAATGGCACCCTAAAGATACGACCTAAATTACCTTTAGGGGTTCCTTTTTGAGTCCAGTAGAGCCAATTATTTGCGACATCAACAGTAATGCCAACACATTGGTCTAAGATATCTACTTTATTGTGTTTATCTCGGGGTCTTGCTACATGGACGAATAAATTAGAACCATCGATATTACACGATGAAACCATACCTCCTTCACGGTCACACCAATATAATCGTTGATTCACTAAATCAAGATGTAATTGTTTTGGCGTTCTTATTTTTCCATTGCCTAATAGCATTTTTCTGCCAGTGCCATCAAAATTCATCACATTGATGGAACCATCGTCAGCCTCATAATCATCCCCCATATTGCTCCAATAAATTAATCGATTAGCAGGGTCAATAGCAATGCCGTCAGGGGTTCCACCGAGTTCTTCGATAATTGGGATTGTTTGACGAGTTGATTTATTGAATTGAACTATAGCGGGTGAATGGACATCTAGTAGTAAAAGGTAAGGATTTGAATATTCATTGAATTTTTGCATTTTAAACCTCACAGGCAAATGTTCAATGATAAAGATAGGAGTGATATTAATAATTAGCAAGTTATTAATATTGGTATTTCTATATAAGTCGAGATTAATAATTATTAAAAAATATAAAGTGGTTTATTATTTAAATTAAAATAATGAATTAGTGAAAGGTATATCTTACTATGGGCAATACATATTAGATTAGATGAGTGTAAAAACGTTAAATGAAGCGGCTTTTCAGCCGCTTTGGGCGACAATTACAGCAACCAGCCTTTTTGCTGAGCTAGCTCCAATTGTAATTTAAGTTGTTGATAAAATTCAGGTAGGATCTGTTGAATATAATCACATTTACTGAGAACTTGTTCCAGACGAATGTGGTTTTCGACCCAGCTTTGCCCTTGATTGTGCAGGTTCATCAGCATTGGCATTGCTCGGTCAATGGCATTCGCATACACAGATTCCGGGGTTTCTAATGCATCATATTCATTCCATAAAGCTAGCAATGTTTCATTTTGCGGGCTAGGCAGTAAGTTAAAAATACGCTTAGCCGCTTTAACTTCTTCTTCATGAATAGCATCACGAGCGGCATTATCAAATACCAATACATCACCTGCGTCAATTTCAACAATGTCATGCACAAGGGCAAGTTTTATCGCATGTTCGATATTAACGCCTTGTACATAGGGTGCAAAACTCATGGCTGCAACCGCAAATTGCCAACTGTGTTCTGCTGTATTTTCTTGGCGTTCACGGTTCAATAACTTATTTTTACGATAAACACTTTTGAGTTTATCTAATTCCATCAAAAATTGGACGACTTCGGTAAAAGCCCCAAAATTAACCACCTCTACGGGCTTGCTACCTAATGCAGATGACATAAAAACTCCAATTAATTCTCTTCTAATGAATAAGGTAATGGTGCGATAGTTAGATGACTTTGCTCATCACCCATAACGCGGAAAACGCTATCGGCTTCCATATCGTTATTCATAATGACTTGTACATAGATTTCGCCACTACCTAAGCGAATTGCCGCTAGCACGGTTCCTGTACGGCGCCATTTATCACCAAGCTGCCATTCCACACCTTCACCAATAGCAGGAATGGTAGTGCCTGTGCCTTTTAAGGTATACATCGCACGTTTATTTGCACCGCGGAATTTTGCACGGGCAACCATTTCTTGACCGGTATAACAGCCTTTTTTAAAGCTAATACCATGAGGTAGGGCTTGTAAATTGGTTGCTTGAGGTAAATGTTGAGCACTGTTTTGTTGATCGATAACTGCAAACCCAGCTTCGATATCAAGGGCTAGCCATTGTTCATCATTGACCTGAATAGCACTCAAGGTTTGAGCCATTTTTTGTGCCGTTTCTTCGCTTGTGATCACCAGAAAACGCTCTGTGGGGTAATACAAAATGCAATATGGTAGAAGCGCCGTCAGTAACCACTTGGTTTTGGGTCGTCTGGTAATGTAGTAAAGAGTGTTGCCAGCGCTTCTCTAGCGCCTTTACCCGCGACCCCGATTAATTTTAGGTCCGGCTTCTTTTCAAAAGTGACTTTCGAGAAAACAGCATATTTTTTCAGTTCAGCGAGCTGTGAATCGGCAACGCTAGTTCTTAATAGATAGGAATAGCCATCTAAGTGATGGAATAAGCGGAGGTCACTCCACATCTTACCTTTGGGATCACAGTGTGCTGTTAATGCGTGTGATTGTGTGAGTGTGGCAATATCCGCGGTCACTTGACCTTGCAGGTATTTTTCTGCGTCGGCGCCGGTGAAGGTGAATAAGTTCCCAGTTTTCCAGTGAAATCAAAACGAGTGGTAAAGACTGAGATCCGAGAGGAAATTGCTGTGTACTATCAATGTGGTTAGTCATGATTTCACCTATTGTTCTTTGATAGATAAGGGTGCCTAATGGTAAAATAGCTAGATAACATTGCAAGTAGTTATTATGATGAACCTGTATTATCTAATAGTTTTTCATCAGCTGTTTGTAGAAAAACGGTATTTTACTACTAAAATTACAACTATGTAGTCTATAACATGTTTTCTTGGCGGATAATCTGTTAGAGTATGGAAAATAATCAATCTAATCAGTTAACTGCAAAAAAGGCCGTAGTAGAATGGATATTGAGAATAAAGCGCGAATTCATTGGGCATGCCGCCGTGGTATGCGTGAATTAGATATTTCAATCATGCCGTTTTTTGAGTATGAATATGATAACCTGACAACCCAAGATAAGCAGGTATTTGTTCGATTATTAGAATGTGCGGACCCTGACTTATTCAACTGGTTAATGAATCATGGCCGCCCAGATGATGACGAACTTTTTCGTATGATTAAACTGATTCAGGAAAAAAATAAAAATCGTGGTCCTGTGGAAATCTAATCTCTCCATCTCATGGAAAACTCAATTGTTCTCAACCTGTGTTCATGGGGTCATTGGGATGTTTTTGCTTCTGACTCCATGGTCTCCTGGTAACTCAATGATATGGCTGCCGCTACTAGTGGTTGTCGTTGCAAGTTGGGCAAAGAGTCAGAAAAATATCAGTAAAATAAAAGGGGTTGCTGTACTGGTTAATGGCAATAAGCTTCAGTGGAAGAAAAACGAGTGGCGAATACTGAAAGCACCTTGGCTTACTCGTTACGGTATATTGCTGACATTAGAAGCGTTACAAGGCAAACCGCAAAAGATCCATTTATGGGTAGCTAAAGACGCACTTTCGGAGGAAAATTGGCGTAATTTAAACCAGTTATTGCTGCAATACCCTGATATCTAGGCAACCAAGATCAACCGAATTGGTGGCCTAAATACCGCTAGGTGCCGCTCACTTTGGGTTATCGATGAGCAAGCAAACATCAGTTTGTATTATAATAGAGCTTCAATTTCCTGAAAAATCTGTACACACCATTGTGCGATGCGTTCATCGGTTTGTTCAAACTGGTGAACTTCATCTAATGCAAGCCCCACAACATATCACCGGTTTCATTGAGTGGTTTAGGGCTATCAAAGGTATAGCCTTCGGTCGGCCAGAAGCCAACGAATTTAGCACCAGTTGGTTTTAGTTGATGGTAGAGCATGCCAAGGGCATCAAGAAACCACTCGCCATAATCTATTTGGTCACCAAGACCATACATCGCAATGATTTTATTTGCGAGGTTAAGATTGGGAAGCGCTTCCCAAATTTCAAGCCAATCTTCTTGTATTTCACCAAAATCCCACGTAGGTATTCCCAAAATAAGAACATCATACTGTTCCATTTCTGCCGGCGGTGTATCGTTAACGTTATGCAGTGTGACGAAATCATCGCCGAGAATATCACGTATTTTTTCTGCAACCATTTCGGTATAACAGGTACTAGAACCGTAAAAAAGACCTATTTTCATATATATTATTACAATGTCCAGCTATGGTTTTCATCACAAGAGATGTATTGTAACAGAAGCCGGCACATTCAGGCATAATAGAATCGTGTGGTATTATCGAAAGGAAGTAGATCTGTCGTGGAAACAAAACAACTTAATCCATTAATTGAACAATTTCTTGATACAATCTGGCTTGAACAAGATCTTGCTGAAAATACATTAGCTTCTTATCGTAATGATCTTCAATTATTGGATAAATGGCTTGATGCTCACCAGTTGCATTTAGAAAATGTTCAATCCATTGACTTACAATCTTTTTTTGCTGAACGCATTGATTGTGGATATAAAGCAACCAGTTCAGCACGTTTATTAAGTGCGATGCGTCGGTTATTTCAATATTTGTATCGGGAAAAAATTCGCCTGGATGACCCCTCCGCGGTCATTGCTGCACCCAAAATTCCGCAGCGTTTACCCAAAGATTTAAGTGAAAAACAAGTTGAAGATTTATTAAACGCCCCTGCTACCGAAGATGCTTTAGAGCTACGTGATAAAGCCATGTTAGAAGTGTTATATGCCTGTGGTTTGCGTGTATCTGAATTAATCGGTTTAACGTTCTCAGATATAAGTTTGCGGCAGGGAGTTATTCGTGTTGTCGGTAAAGGCGATAAAGAAAGATTGATTCCCTTGGGGGAAGAGGCAATATATTGGCTAGAGAAATACATTGATGAAGGTCGCCCTGATTTATTAAATGGCAAAACGAGCGATATTCTATTCCCAAGTAAACGTGGCACGAAAATGACTCGGCAAACGTTTTGGCACCGAATAAAATATTATGCCGTACTTGCTCATATTGACAGTGAGCTACTCTCACCGCATGTTCTAAGACACGCTTTTGCCACCCATTTACTCAACCATGGGGCCGATTTACGCGTGGTACAAATGTTGTTAGGTCATAGCGATCTATCAACCACACAAATTTATACTCATGTTGCGACTGAGCGGTTACGAGTATTGCATGAGCAGCATCATCCAAGGGGGTGATGCATGATTAAAGGACTATCTATGAAACGCAAATTGTTATTATTGGCTGCCGCATGTATTGCGTCGTTTACTTCCACAGTCTATGGGGCAACGGAAGAAAAAGTTATCCGTGATACATTGGAAAAATACAATATGGTTGTTGAGGTGATTAAACCTTCACCCATTGTTGGGCTGAATGTGGTTGAAACATCAACCGGCGTTGTATACATCACAGATGACGGCAAGTATTTATTGCAAGGGCCAATTTATGATATGAGCGGTAAAAACCCGGTTAATATCAGTAACCAGCCGTTATTGAAAAAAGTAGAGGCGCTAAAAGATGAAATGATTATCTTTAAAGCTCCCCAAGAAAAGTATGTTGTGACCGTTTTTACCGATATTAGCTGTGGTTATTGTAAGAAATTACATGAGTCTGTTGATGAATTAAACCGCCAAGGTGTCACAGTGCGTTATCTGGCTTATCCACGCCAAGGCGCAGATAGTGACGTAGGGAAAAAAATGGCGTCTATCTGGTGTAATGGCCTACAACAAAAGGCACTAACTCAAGCGTTTAAAGGTGAGGACGTTGCGATCATTGATGACTGCAAAATTGACCTAAGTAAGCATATGAGTGTGGGTAATTTATTCAAAGTGACGGGAACCCCAGCAATCATCCTACCTGATGGGCAAATGCTACCTGGTTATATGAAACCGGATGCCCTTGTTCAATTACTCAACCAAAAATAGTTAATTATTGTGAATGTAGAAACGCTCTTACAACAAAGACAGCAACAAAGCTCTACGGCTCAACTTCCTGGCTTGCCTGAACTTTTACAACGGATTTACCAACATCGAGGCATCACGGACATAACTCAGTTAGAGCGTAAAGCGGCTAATTTATTGGATTATCGGTCATTATCGGGTGTTGATAAGGCATTACCACTACTTTATCGCGCACTAATTGAGCATGAAGCTATTACTATTGTTGGTGATTTTGATGCCGACGGAGCAACAAGTACGGCATTAGCTATTCGAGCTTTAAAATCAATGGGATATAGAAATATCAACTATATCGTTCCGAACCGTTTTGAAAATGGCTATGGTTTAACGCCATTGGTTGTTGAAGAAGCCCGTAAACGTGGAACAAATCTCATTATAACGGTTGATAATGGCATTTCATCTCATGAAGGGGTTGGTGCCGCTAATCATTATGGAATGAATGTAATTATTACCGACCACCATCTGCCGGGGGGAACGTTGCCTGCTGCGGATGCGATAATCAACCCGAACTTAAATGAATGTTGCTTTGCATCTAAATCATTAGCGGGGGTAGGTGTCACATTTTATTTAATGTCAGCCTTACGTGCGTATTTACGTCAGCAAGGATGGTTTGCGAAACAAGGGCTTGCAGAGCCTAATTTAGCCGAATACCTTGATTTGGTTGCATTGGGAACCGTTGCCGATGTGGTGCCTCTTGATACCAATAACCGTATTTTAGTTCACCAAGGGCTAAATCGTGTTAGAGCAGGGCGTTGTTGCGCGGGAATTAAAGCCCTCGTTGAGGTTTCCAACCGCGATTTATCTAGGTTAGTGGCAAATGATTTTGGTTTTGCTCTTGGTCCTAGATTAAACGCGGCAGGTCGATTAGATGATATGTCAGTGAGTATTGAATTATTACTGACAGACGATATGGCATATGCAAGGGAACTGGCGAATGAGTTAGATGGGTTAAATCAAACTCGTCGTGAGATTGAAGCGGGTATGCAACAAGAAGCACTCGTGCTTTTTAATCAATTCGAATACGGTGAAAACCAGTTACCGAATGGCTTAGCCATATATCATCCTGAATGGCATCAAGGTGTTGTCGGTATACTCGCTTCAAGGATCAAAGAACAATATCATCGTCCGGTTATCGCATTTGCCCCTGCTGGTGATGGTTTATTAAAAGGTTCTGGCCGCTCTATTCAAGGTGTTCATATGCGGGATGCACTAGAACGATTAAATACGTTACAACCCGGTATCATGCAAAAATTTGGTGGGCATGCAATGGCTGCAGGTTTAACTTTACATGTTGATCAATTTGACGCCTTTAAACATCATTTCGAATTATTGATGGGTGAATTAGTTCAACCTGAGCAATTAGCTGGGGTGATCTGGAGTGATGGTGAACTTTCTCGCCATGAGTTTTGTTTAGAAACGGCTGAACTTATTCGAGAAAGTGGCCCGTGGGGGCAAGCATTTCCAGAACCTATTTTTGATGGCGAGTTTCAATTATTGCAGCAAAGGCTTGTTGGTGAACGTCATCTGAAACTGATGCTAGAGCCTGTGAATGGTGGGCCAATGTTAGATGCAATCATGTTTAATATTGATGTCCGTAGATGGCCAGACAACAGTATCAAAAAAGCTAAAATAGCCTTTAAATTAGACGTAAACGAATATCGTGGCCAAAGAAACGTACAATTAATGATTGAGCATATTTGGCCGGATTAAGCTGGTAATAAACAAGCGGAATAACCAGTAAATAGCGTTTGATGGCGCTATAAACATGAGATAAATTCCGCTATACTAAGCGGTTTGTGAATAAAAAATTATTTTTGACTAACCATAAGATATTGAAAAATGACGTTTGAAATAAACCCAGTAAAAAGTAAGATTCAGGACCTGTCTGAACGGACAGTGGTTCTGAGGGGGTATCTTTGACTATGATGCCAAGAAAGAACGCTTAGAAGAAGTCAACGCTGAGCTTGAACAGCCAGATGTCTGGAATGAACCCGAGAGAGCACAAGCCCTTGGTAAAGAACGCTCATCGCTTGAGGCAATTGTTGAAACGATTGACCAGATGATGCAAGGCCTTGAAGATGTTGAAGGTTTATTAGAGCTAGCGGTTGAAGCTGATGATGAAGACACATTTAATGAAGCAGAAGCTGAATTAGAGCAATTACAAAGCAAATTAGAGCAACTTGAATTTCGTCGTATGTTCTCAGGCGAATACGATAGTGCAGACTGCTACATTGACTTACAAGCGGGTTCTGGCGGTACTGAAGCTCAAGATTGGGCAAGCATGTTATTACGTATGTACTTGCGTTGGGCCGAGTCAAAGGGCTTTAAAACCGAGATTATCGAAGAGTCTGATGGTGATGTTGCTGGGCTAAAGTCAGCAACGGTCAAAATTATTGGTGACTATGCCTACGGATGGTTAAGAACGGAAACGGGTGTTCACCGTTTGGTTCGTAAGAGCCCGTTTGACTCGGGTGGGCGTCGCCATACTTCTTTTAGTTCTGCGTTTATTTATCCTGAAGTTGATGATGATATTGATATCGAAATCAATCCAGCAGATTTGCGTATCGATGTGTACCGTGCATCTGGTGCTGGTGGGCAGCACGTAAACAAAACGGAATCAGCGGTACGTATCACACATATTCCAACCAATATTGTGACGCAATGCCAGAATGACCGTTCGCAGCATAAAAATAAAGACCAAGCTATGCGCCAGTTAAAAGCGAAGCTATACGAACTGGAAATGCAAAAGAAAAATGCAGATAAGCAAGCGATGGAAGAGAACAAGTCTGATATTGGCTGGGGAAGCCAGATTCGTTCTTATGTCCTTGATGATGCAAGAATTAAAGATTTACGTACTGGTGTGGAAACGCGTAACACGCAAGCCGTACTGGATGGTGATTTGGATAAATTCATTGAAGCTAGTTTAAAAGCTGGCCTGTGAGGGAAAAATGTCTCAGGAACAACAAGGTGTTGAACAAGCACCTGATTTGAATAACGAACTTAAAGCCCGTAAAGAAAAATTAGCGGCACTGCGTGAAAAGGGTATTCCATTTCCAAATGATTTTCGTCGTGAAGATATTTCCGACAAAATTCATGCTCAATATGATGATAAAACATCCGAAGAGCTTGAAGACTTAAATATCGAAGTATCGATTGCTGGCCGTATGATGACGCGTCGTATCATGGGTAAAGCGTCATTTGCCACGTTACAGGACGTTGGCGGACGCATTCAAATTTATGTGTCGCGTGATGACTTGGCAGAAGGCATCTATAACGAACAGTTTAAAAAATGGGATTTAGGCGATATCTTAGGTGCTAAAGGCCGTTTGTTTAAAACCAAAACTGGCGAGTTAACTGTTCATTGTCATGAAGTTCGTTTATTAACCAAGGCATTGCGTCCATTACCTGACAAATTCCACGGTCTATCAGATCAAGAAACACGTTACCGTCAGCGTTACCTTGATTTAATTGCGAATGATGAATCTCGTCATACTTTTATTGTTCGCTCGAAGATCCTCGCTGAAGTACGTAACTTTATGGTTAGCTACGGTTTTATGGAAGTGGAAACACCGATGATGCAAGTCATTCCAGGAGGTGCTTCTGCACGTCCATTTGTGACTCACCATAATGCATTAGATATCGATATGTATTTGCGTATTGCGCCTGAATTATACCTCAAGCGCTTAGTTGTGGGTGGTTTTGAACGAGTATTTGAAATTAACCGTAACTTCCGTAATGAAGGGCTATCTCCACGTCATAACCCAGAGTTCACTATGATGGAACTCTATATGGCTTATGCGGATTACCGTGACTTAATCGCGTTGACAGAAGATTTATTCCGTACACTGACACAAAAAGTATTAGGTAATACCGTAGTTCAGTATGGCGAGCAAGAGTTTGATTTTGGTAAACCTTTTGCCAAACTCACCATGAAAGAAGCGATTTGCAAATATCGCCCAGAAACCAATGTTGCTGATTTGGATGATATGGATAAAGCAGTGGCGATTGCTCAGTCTATCGGTATTAAGATTGAAAAGAGCTGGGGCTTAGGCCGTATTCAGTGTGAAATTTTTGAAGAAGTTGCAGAAAGCCACTTGATTCAGCCAACATTTATTACTGAGTATCCAGCTGAAGTTTCACCATTAGCACGCCGTAACGATGACAACCCATTCATTACTGACCGTTTTGAATTCTTCATTGGTGGCCGTGAAATTGGTAACGGCTTTTCGGAATTAAATGATGCAGAAGACCAAGCTGAGCGTTTTGCTGAGCAAGTTCGTCAAAAAGACGAAGGTGATGACGAGGCAATGTTCTATGATGAAGACTATGTTACTGCATTAGAACATGGTTTACCGCCAACGGCCGGTTTAGGTATTGGTATTGACCGTATGGTGATGTTATTCACTAATAGCCATACTATTCGTGATGTTATTTTATTCCCCGCTTTACGTCCTAGCAAAGCTTAAATGCATTATGCCCGGTTAATTCCGGGCATATATTTATAAGCTATCAATATTACTCTTCACATGTTTTATTCAAGTGGTCATTTTAGTTAAAAAATAAAACACCATTTACTAGACGTTAAATGAGTAATGTAAAATAAAATCACTGAAAAGTGTTTTTTTAGTGATTATGACTATGTAATCACTATGTTTTAATTAAAAATAAATTTGAGTTACGAATCGTATCAATTTAATATAAGTAATTCTGACAGATAACTGCTATGCTTTATTACGTAGTTGAATGTCTATAAATACGTTTTTTGATAAAAAATTGATTCTATTTATAATTTTTAATTACTGTTAACCTGTAGAATTGAATTAAGCAGGTTACCCATATTTGGTGTGATGGCGATTATTTTCATGTCATAGGCTTAAATGTGTCAGCAGCTTGATAAATGAAATAGGATTTTTTGTTAGCTAGCATTTTATTTGTTAACAATTGTTACAGGTGACAGAACTAAAATAAGAGTTTACTTGAAAGGTATTGAATTGCTAGTAAGGTTTACCAAGTAACCTAATCGTTATCTGACATAAAATAATAAAAAATTCCGAAAAAGGTGTTAATTTACTCCTTTATTGGACGACTAGTGAGAATTAGCTCATAAAATTAATGAAAATATAGCAATAAAATAATTTTAAAACTAAAGTTAAGTTAATCATAAATTTATGAGATGACTCTATTTCTACGTTCGGACTTATAGAAAATAGCTAATTTTTAGCTTACACTAGGTTTTTTGGACATCATTATAATAGCGAAGAAAAGTGCTGGTAAGGTAACCATATGTTTTTAAAAAATAAATTTCATGTTGCATCTTTGCTTATAGCAGGTACAGCTCTTCTTTCAGGTTGTACATTTGGCTCAGACACATACAATACAGCAACACCGAATACCCCAAGTAAACAGACAGTCAATGCAAGTACCGCTCAGCCAGTAACACAACCAACTGCGGATACGAATTCAGGCCAGACTGATAACACATACCCTGAATCTCAAAAAGTTTTAAATAGTGCCATTAGTCGTACACCAATAGCATCAACAAGCTATGGTGAAAATGGTGCTGATCAGCAATCATTTGCCCATTTAAATACGTGTGTTAAAGAATTAAACGCGCTCAAAACACTCTCACCTAAAGATTACAATCGCTTAGTAGGTTCATTTAAAGAAGTTAGCGAAATCAACCGTCTATATCGACAAGTTGAAAGTACTGCTAGCCCAGACACAATTGAATTATTACAAATGGCGATCGAATCCAAAACTAAAGTGTTGTGCGCAAAAGTTCGTTATAACTCAGTATTGTCTACCGAATCAACATTGAAGAAAATTAGTGGATTATGAGAATAAACCTTAGGCTTTGTGTGTCACTGGCACTTGTTACGACTTTTTTTAGTCATGCTCCAAAAGCAGAGCGCTTTAACAATATAATTGATGATTTTGATACTTACCTTCAAATGGAAAAAGAAGGCAAAGTGCAAGAACAAAAGCAGCAATTGCCAGTTAATACACAAAACCAAGGTTATGATATCTTTTCTTCGCTATCTACTGTTCCTGCGCCAAAAGAGAAACAAAAATCTGCGGCAGCTAAAGCTAATAAAGGAACTAAAAGCAAAGCAACAGGGAAGAATAAATCTGCGGCTACATCAACAAAGAAAACAGATGTAGTGAAAGCAGATCCTACTGAGCCAGAAAAAACGACGTTTCCTGAGGTGTGTGCGGTGACGACAGAAAATGGCGTAGCCCCTATTTTATTGTCGTCTTACCCTTATTTTTTTCAAAGCAATCAATGGGATCCTGCTTATCTAGCAAAAGATTTCGCAAAGTATCAATTAGTTCTTGACCCTCTCGGCTTATATGCGTCTAAATTTGCTAAGCCAAATGGTATTAATGCCTCTGCTTATCTTGAGCAGTTAGCGCAATTAATTGAACGTCAGCAATTAACTCATTTATATAAGTTTGGTATTGCTCAAGGAGTAGGCCAACTTATTACCTATAATCATTTACTCAATGATGAACAACTTGTTTCTGAACTCATTAATCATAATAAGAGTATTGCGCAATTAACGCATACAATTACCGAAAAGCAATTTGAGATTGATAAATTAAATGATGAGGTTCTGAAGAATAAAGAGCAAATAGCTCAATTACAGGCGATTGTAGATTCATCAGATGACCAGTCTTTAGTTGACACATTAAAGGCTAAATTGGTGGATGCACAAAAAACAATTGAGCAAAAGCAAAATAGCCTTGAGCAATTGAGCCAAGAAAATCAACAAACCCAAGAAACAATTGCTCAGCTTGATGGTTAGGAAATTCGATGAACAGTTTAATGAGTTAATAACGATAAGTTTCGGTATCAAAGTCTGTTAAAGGGTCTCTATCGTATTTAAACCTAACCATGATAACGTGTAATCGCGCTTTTTTTAACCAAAAACTGAAATAATAGGCACACTGATCTTAGGCCGCGGTTTGTAACCATCGCTTTTTAGCCATTTTATCCCGCCTTTCTGACAGCAAAGTCACCGCGTGTAGACCTTTTTCCGCACTCATAAACCGCAGTCGGTTGCCACATAAAATGCATTGGTACGGATCGGTGTTTAAAAACCCTTTGATAAGCGCTGCAAAGCCCGGTTTTTCAGGCACGTTAGGGTGTATCATGTCCAACGCGTCATACACTTTAGATAACAAGCGTCCACGTTTTCGATTGGCTAAAAAACCGTAATAACGGATCATCTTAAAATGTCGCGCTGGGATATGACTGACGTAACGTCGTATCATTTCTTCTTGAGATAAGGTCTGTCGTCGGTATTGTTGGCTATGGTGGTCATAATAATGATGAACCACGGCGCCCCCACTGTAATGTTTCAATTGAGAAGCCGAGATAGGCGGTCGTTTTAAGTAACGCCCAAGATATTTGACGTTGTGCCAGGCGCCTCGGGTCTTTTTAGCAAAATGCAGTTTCCAATAGCGCTGGAACTGGGCATTGAGGTAACGACACCAGGTCGGATAATCGCGAATATGCCCGAAGCCAGGCAATTTATTCGGTAGTAACTGAAAATAGCTGTCACGCAGGAGCCGAATGACGGCACTGCGCCAGACTTTTTCGACGTCTTTCTTTTTGAAAAAAATGGGCTTCCAGGTATCGTATTTGGTGAGACCGCCTCGGGTCACTGATAAATGAATATGCGGATGTTGATTGAGTTGGCGGCCGTAGGTGTGGAGGGCGCAAAAGATACCGATTTCGAGTCCAAGGCGTCTGGCATGTTTGAGCATAGCACGCGTTGCACAGCGAAAGAGTTGGTTGAGCAAGAGCCAATTATTGTTGAAGAAAGGCCAAAGCAGATGAGGCATGGTGAGGGTAATATGCTGCCATTCGCAGTCCGGCAAAATATGGCGCTGCTGGGCGATCCATTGTTCGGTGCCTTTGAGACCACAGGCACTGCAGGCTTTGGATTTACAGGTTTGACAAAAGAAACGAGAATGTGTGCAATCAGAAGAAGAGCAGCAATAACGTCGAACGCCCATAGCACAGGTGCTACAGGCGAGCATCTTTTCAACACAGAGGAGTTGCCATTCATCGACGTGATTATTTTCGATGAAGCGATCCCATCCGTCATCGTATTGAAATAGTAATTTAGCGGGTCTGGGAATATACATAGAGCAGAGTATAAAAGACGGGAAGGGAGTTGCCTAGAAATAGAGCGGCTTCGCCGCGATGCTCACGCCAAAGGCGTGCTTATGTTCAAAAACAATTAAATGAAAGTGTTGTTGAACAAGCTCAACTTAAACAGCAATTAGCAGAGAAAGAACAGCAATTTGCCTCAGCGAATTTGAAAATTGAACAACTGACAGCTGATATTGCAAAATTAGAGTCAGAGGCTAAAAATCAACTACAACTCGTGGGTAACACTGATGAACAGATAAAATCAGTGACAGCTGAGCTTTTACAGCAAAAAGAGTTGTTAAAACAAAAAGAAAATGAACTAGCAACGGCTAAAAGTGAAAAAGATGGCGTTCAATCTTCTTTAGTTGCTCAGCAAGAAAAAAGTAAATCACTCGAGTCTCAAAACCAGCAATTACAAGCCCAGTTGGTTGAAAAAGAACAATTAGCGGAAAAAATTCAAGCTTCCTTGGCGGAAAAAACTGAACAAGCAGAACAAAAAGTTGCATTAGAAAATGCATTAAAAGCGGCTCAGGAGCAGCTTAATTCATATCAAAGCACGCAGAATACGTTAGCAAAACAGTTGGCTCAAAGTGAAAAACAACAGGAAGACTTGCAGGCAAAACTCAGCCAGCAAGAGCAGAGTTATGCCACCGCACAAGCGCAGCTGAAGCAAGCGAAGGCGGACTTACAAAAACTCCAAGCGGATGTGGAAAAACAAACCGCGTTGATGAGCCAAGCCAGCGATCAGCAAGTTAAAGCGCTGACGGCGGATTTAAACAAACAACTGGCGTTGTTGAAGCAAAAAGAAGACGGGTTGAAGAGAGCGGAAGCGGAAAGCCAAACCACCCGTGACGCCTTAGCCAAACAGCAAGCGGATGCGAAAGCATTAGCTGAGAAAAACCAGCAGTTGGTCGCAGAGCTCCAGCAAAAAGCGCAACAAGCAGATAAAATTCAGGCGTCATTAGCGGAGCAAACCGCGAAAGCGGCTGAGAAAGTGGCGTTAGAAGCCGAACTGGCCGCGGCGAAAAAACAGCTAGCCGAGCACCAAGCCGCACAAAATGCGTTGTCAAAACAGTTCGCGAGCAGCGAAAAACAGCAGGCGGACTTGCAGGGGAAACTTCGTCAACAAGAGCAAGATTACGCTGCAGCTCAGGCGCAGCTGAAGCAAGCGAAGGCGGACTTACAAAAACTCCAAGCGGATGTGGAAAAACAAACCGCGTTGATGAGCCAAGCCAGCGATCAGCAAGTTAAAGTGCTGACGGCGGATTTAAACAAACAACTGGCGTTGCTGAAGCAAAAAGAAGACGGGTTGAAGAGAGCGGAAACCGAAAGCCAAACCACCCGTGACGCCTTAGCCAAACAGCAAGCGGATGCGAAAGCATTAGCTGAGAAAAACCAGCAGTTGGTCGCAGAGCTCCAGCAAAAAGCGCAACAAGCAGATAAAATTCAGGCGTCATTAGCGGAGCAAACCGCGAAAGCGGCTGAGAAAGTGGCGTTAGAAGTCGAACTGGCCGCGGCGAAAAAACAGCTAGCCGAGCAGCAAGCCGCACAAAATGCGTTGTCAAAACAGTTCGCGAGCAGCGAAAAACAGCAGGCGGACTTGCTGGCAAAACTTAGCCAGCAAGAGCAGAGTTATGCCACCGCACAAGCGCAGCTGAAGCAAGCGAAGGCGGACTTACAAAAACTCCAAGCGGATGTGGAAAAACAAACCGCGTTGATGAGCCAAGCCAGCGATCAGCAAGTTAAAGCGCTGACGGCGGATTTAAACAAACAACTCGCGTTGCTGAAGCAAAAAGAAGACGGGTTGAAGAGAGCGGAAACCGAAAGCCAAACCACCCGTGACGCCTTAGCCAAACAGCAAGCGGATGCGAAAGCGTTAGCCGAGAAAAACCAGCAGTTGGTCGCAGAGCTCCAGCAAAAAGCGCAACAAGCAGATAAAATTCAGGCATCATTAGCGGAGCAAACCGCGAAAGCGGCTGAGAAAGTGGCGTTAGAAGCCGAACTGGCCGCGGCGAAAAAACAGCTAGCCGAGCACCAAGCCGCGCAAAATGCGTTGTCAAAACAGTTTGCGAACAGTGAAAAACAGCAGGCGGACTTGCTGGCAAAACTTAGCCAGCAAGAGCAGAGTTATGCCACCGCACAAGCGCAGCTGAAGCAAGCGAAGGCGGACTTACAAAAACTCCAAGCGGATGTGGAAAAACAAACCGCGTTGATGAGCCAAGCCAGCGATCAGCAAGTTAAAGCGCTGACGGCGGATTTAAACAAACAACTCGCGTTGCTGAAGCAAAAAGAAGACGGGTTGAAGAGAGCGGAAACCGAAAGCCAAACCACCCGTGACGCCTTAGCCAAACAGCAAGCGGATGCGAAAGCGTTAGCCGAGAAAAACCAGCAGTTGGTCGCAGAGCTCCAGCAAAAAGCGCAACAAGCAGATAAAATTCAGGCATCATTAGCGGAGCAAACCGCGAAAGCGGCTGAGAAAGTGGCGTTAGAAGCCGAACTGGCCGCGGCGAAAAAACAGCTAGCCGAGCACCAAGCCGCGCAAAATGCGTTGTCAAAACAGTTTGCGAACAGTGAAAAACAGCAGGCGGACTTGCTGGCAAAACTTAGCCAGCAAGAGCAGAGTTATGCCACCGCACAAGCGCAGCTGAAGCAAGCGAAGGCGGACTTACAAAAACTCCAAGCGGATGTGGAAAAACAAACCGCGTTGATGAGCCAAGCCAGCGATCAGCAAGTTAAAGCGCTGACGGCGGATTTAAACAAACAACTCGCGTTGCTGAAGCAAAAAGAAGACGGGTTGAAGAGAGCGGAAACCGAAAGCCAAACCACCCGTGACGCCTTAGCCAAACAGCAAGCGGATGCGAAAGCGTTAGCCGAGAAAAACCAGCAGTTGGTCGCAGAGCTCCAGCAAAAAGCGCAACAAGCAGATAAAATTCAGGCATCATTAGCGGAGCAAACCGCGAAAGCGGCTGAGAAAGTGGCGTTAGAAGCCGAACTGGCCGCGGCGAAAAAACAGCTAGCCGAGCAGCAAGCGACGCAAAATGCGTTGTCAAAACAGTTTGCGAACAGTGAAAAACAGCAGGCGGACTTGCAGGCAAAACTCAGCCAGCAAGAGCAGAGTTATGCCACCGCACAAGCGCAGCTGAAGCAAGCCAACGCAGACCTGTTGAAGTTACAAAAAGATGTTGAAAAACAAACAGCGCTAATAGGGCAAGCAAGTGACAAGCAAGTTAAAGAGCTAACAATAAACTTAAATAAACAGATTGCCCTATTGAAACAGAAAGAATCAGCTTTAGCTAAGTTAGAATCTGAGAAAAAATCAATTAATGATGCTCTTACTGCCCAAGAAAATGAGAAGAGAAAACTTGAGCAGCAAAATCAGCAATTTGTTAAGCAGACTAAGTCTCAAGAAGACAAAATTAACAAACTTGAAAGTGATATAGCGGCTAAAACAAAGAAACAGTCTGAGGTTGAGCAAAAACTGGCAGACACAAATAAGCTTTTTGGTGATTTAAAAACGACTTCTCAGAAAGAATTAGCATTAGCACAAGAGAAATTGAAAAAATTACAAACAGAGTTAGATTCGCGTAAATCCATTTCGAGTGATGAAACTTTAAAATTACAAATTGCGGACTTGAACCGATTGATAACTCAACTACAAGATGAAAATGATGCATTAAAAGCGAGAAGTGGATCAAAAACGAATACAGGTTTGGCTGGACGAGTTCCGCCTAGTAAAGATTTAAAAGCGATCGCTGCAGAAAATGCGAAGAAAAACCAAAAGATTATTGAACAAATTACTGCTCAAAAATACAGTAAGCTCGATAACAACACTTACTATAAGATCATGCAAGCAGGCTCACCGATAAAAGACGTCAAAAATAAAGATGTAACTTTTATTATGAGGGAACAATTGACGGATGGTAAGGTTACAGTATTGTACACCGATCAAAACCCTGTCACATTGCCTTATAGCCAGTTACCAGCTCCATTAAATTCCTTTGTAGAACGAGCAGGGGAAGGGGGCATGGTTAAGGTATATATTAAGCCTGAAGGAGGGTATGGTGTTGAAGGTATACCTGGTGAAGTACCACCA
Source organism: Providencia rettgeri (assembly GCA_900455085.1). Lineage (NCBI taxonomy): Bacteria > Pseudomonadati > Pseudomonadota > Gammaproteobacteria > Enterobacterales > Morganellaceae > Providencia > Providencia rettgeri. The sequence continues at coordinate 1,492,771 of UGTZ01000001.1, forward strand.
AACTCCATGTCAATTATTGATTTGAAAATAATTAAAGCAAAATAATATAATTTTTGTCTAAGTTTATCTTAAAGGTAATTTGTCACTGAAAAGGCAAATTACCTTTTTTGTGATGTATTAATTTAAAAGGGAGTATAAGAAGTATAAGAAGTATAAGTAGTATAAGAAGTATAAGAAGTATAAGAAGTATAAGAAGTTTAGGTGAATACTTAAAAGGGGGAGAGCTGCTTGCCGTTCTGCCAGATTATATTTCTATAACTGACAGGGCATGAGTTTGAATATTACTGAGCGGTTAAGCTGCTATTCTTGACCGACTCGGAGTGTATCCAAATCTTTTTCGATAAGTTTGAGTGAAGTAAGATTGACTTGAAAAACCAGCTTCCATTGAAACTTCAACAATACTCATTGTTGTGTTAATTAATAACTGGTGTGCATACATAATACGTTTTTCACTAATCCAAGAACGTGGTGATGTAGCATAAACGGTATTGAACAGCTCTTTAAAGGTTGTTAACCCCATGCCAAAAGTACGTGCAAACTCACTTAATCTCCACTCCTTAAGATAATTATTTTCCATAAATAATTGCAAACGCTCTACTTGGCGACTACTCAGCTGTCTAAAATTAGATAACAATAAAGCACCTTGTTCACTGTAGCTCAGTAATAATAATAACTCGCTTACTCTGAGTGAGAAGATAACATCAGGGTATTCATTATTGATAAATGCATTTAAGCTTGCTTTAATTTCGTTAATGAGAGGAGAAGAATTAAATTTAATTACATCACATGGTAAGCCTTCACCGCGGTCTATTCCACTTAACTCAGCACCATGATTGGAGATGAAGTTACGTAAAAACTTATCATCTAAAGAAATCCAAAGTAAATCACAATTTGTTGTTTCAGCGAGCTGCAATGAGTAAGCGCCTTGTTTGTGATATAAGATATCACCTTCATTTAAACGTTGAGAGTTAGATGGGGTTTCTAGTAATACCGAGCCTTGCTCTACGATTAAAAGCCCTTTGGTTTCTAAATCGATAATGTGATGAGCTGCGTTACTATTAACTTTTATTTGTTTAATTACGTATTGATTTGGTGAATTTACTACTTGCATGACGATACCTTCATTAATTGTATTTAAATATAACTTCAAAATTAAATGTTCAACAATTTCCACCTGGTGATATAAAGCATGGATGTTATTAGTATGTTTGAAATTATATAAATCGATTAATTTTGTGTCACATTGTAATTCCAAATATAAATAAATGTTTCCAAATATATATTTTCCGATCTTTTTCTGCAATTAGCTCGGTATTTATTGGTTTTAAAATGGTATTTTTTCTGTTTATTCCTATAATTTTAATTAGTTTAGATTAAAATTCTAAATTAATAAAATTAGTCGGTTGTTAATATATTATTGTTTATTACACATAAAATGTGTTTTTTTTCTACTTTCTGCTCACTTATCATTTTTAGTATAGTAATATGAATTTTAGCTATGCTAATGATGATATTAGAATTCGTTAAAACTATTATTGATTAATTTCATTAATGTAATAATTAATTACTAACTTCATTTATTTTTGTTTATAATCGTATCGATTAATATTATTTATTAATATGAGGGTAATTGCTGTTAAGGTGTGACTTGAGTCTCATTTTTTAGTAGATAGGTTTGAATGATGGCTCTGATAGGTATTTTAAATATATGTTTTGATAAATAGTTTTTTCTTGTTATTACTTTTCTCGCTTATTATTGTTTAATATACCCGTATTTTATTACTTCTCCTTATACTGTATTTTGCTTAAGTAGAGGGTTAGTTTGAGTTATGGTTACGCTTATCGAGGTTCTTGCTTCCGAGCTGTGCGTTTATTTACTTTGGTAGGTAAATCAGGAACAGGTTTACGATCATCAATTAAATGGCGTATAGCGAGTATTGGGTGATGGATTAACATTTTAGGGCCAGCCCAGCGCATAACTAGCTTCATTTGTTCCCGCATTTTGGGTTGGTAACAATGGATTGGACATTGTTTACATGCTGGTTTTTCTTCCCCATACCGGCATTTTTCTAGCCTATTAACGGCATAGGAAAATAATTTTTGATAAAAATCAGGAGATTCTAGTGGCGCAGGGTAGGCTTTTTCATAGATTTTTATCATTTTTTCAATCGTTTTAATTTCACGATGAATGCGTTTGCCAACCATAGAAAGTCCTTAGAGAATTAAAACATATATTTAATATACAATTTTAAGAGGCGAATGGTTAGCTAATGATGATTTATTCGTGTTTTTATTGATAGAGCTCAATTAAATGGTGAATTTTTAGACGCAATAAAAAGAGGGTAAAAAATTACCCTCTTATATTAGTGTGAAAAACCACTTAGCTAAGACTAAATGAATCAATATAATATCGTCATTTTTAGAATGTTAGCTAAGTTTGTGATTTTCGTTATGTGAGAAAAATACCAGATATTATTATCGTGATAAGCTATTGACTCGAGAGCATTATCTTTTGCATTTCATCTTTAAGATGTAATTTTTCTTTTTTTAGCTTAGCGACATGCTCATTGTAACCAGCTCCAGAAGGACCTTCTAATTTACTGATTTCTTTGTCGAGTTGATGGTGTTTTTCATAAAGAGTCTGAAAACGGGGATGTGTAGAGATTAATTTTGAAACTAAATCTTGATCTGCTGATAACATACTACCTCCTCAGAATGTATTAAGCCTCAGATTCAGTATAAACATTGCGTACATTTTGTACATCCAAATAGCTTGTAATTTACATAATTTTTATTAGTTTTATGATCTTTCTACTAGAATTAAGTCGTATTACATTGCTTTACCTGAGTTATCTCTATTTTTGTAATTAAGAATCATCTATAGTGATAATTACGACGTAAATGACTTAATATGTATAAAAGTCTGGTTTTAAAAATTAGTTTTATGTTCTTAAATAGGAATAAATAATGAAAAAAGCGATTTTATCTGTAATGGCAGCGGCACTAATTTCATCTTGTGCAGTAGCAACGGAAGATTTGGAAAAGATCGCGCCATATCCAAAAGCTGAATCGGGTATGACTCGTCATGTAATTGAATTAACCAAGCAACAAAATGAAAATGACTTTATGGTTGAGTTAGTTATTGGAAAAACGATCAAAGCAGATTGTAACCGCCAATGGTTTATGGGTGACCTAGACAAAAAGACATTAGAAGGTTGGGGTTATGATTATTATAAACTCGACGAAGTAAAAGGCCCTGCGTCTACCATGATGGGATGTTCTGAGCCGGCAAAAGACCGTTTTGTGACAACTCAGTTAGGTGATGATGCATTTGTGCGTTATAACAGCAAGCTACCAATTGTGGTTTATGCTCCAAAAGATATGCAAGTGAAATATCGCATCTGGTCTACAGACGATAAATTAATTGATTCAGTTAATAAATAAATATTCAAGAAAATGCCGCATTTAGCGGCATTTTTTATAGCAATTAATTTAGCGAATAACAAATACAGATGTTTTCGCATGGCGCACAATAGCGGATGCTGTGGAGCCTAATAGGTAGGTTGAAGTGCTTGGGTGATGAGAGCCAATAACTATTAGGTCGGCACCAATTTCTTGCGCATAATCCAAAATTTCGTCTTTGGCGGAACCAATACCAACTTTGCAGTTAATACGTTCATCAGCAACTTTGATATCTTTAATGACCTCTTCTAATGCACGCATTGCGAGAACTGAGCGTTCTGCAGAATCTTTATTGCTTTCTGGTAAGGCGGCAATTTCAATACCAAAAAATAATTCAAGACTTGGAATAACGGATAGAAAATGAATTTCGGCTGAGCTTAGTTGTGCTAGTGCCTCAACGTGTTTGATGATCTCTTGGTTCAACTCATCTTCTAACAAATCAATAGGAACTAGGATTTTTTTATACATAGCGACCTCATTTTCGTGTTATTTGAAATTAATTACAAAGGCTTATCTTCAATATATCATAAGTTAAATGGAAAGTAATAAATGCTATAACGTGCGTATTTATCGCTTAGAGTTAAGGTAAATATAATTAATCATTTGAAAATAAAGGATAATTATTGTTGAGTCACCCTTTGTTTACAATTATTAGTGAGACTTTTAACAGGAACTATGCGATTATTGATTTTAAATATCATTAACCAATTGATTTAAAAGGTTTATTTGAATGATAATTATTTTGTTTTTCATTAAAGAATACATCATATGAATATGAATAATGCCTCGCCCAAGAAAAAAAGTGAGCTCGAGCTACAGCAAATAAAATTTAATGCAGCGAAGAAAAGTACACTCATCAGTGTCGTTGTTAATACACTCTTATCCATTTGGCAGATAATTATTGGTGTTATTTCACATTCTTCAGGGCTAGTTGCTGATGGTATCCATACCTTGTCTGATTTAATTGCTGATTTTGTCGTATTAATCGCGAATAAAAAAAGCCATAAAAAACCTGATGAAGATCACCCCTATGGCCATTTTCGTTATGAAAATGGTGCCTCATTAATATTAGGAATAATTTTATTAATTGTTGGTGTGGGGATGGTTTGGTCTGCTATTGAAAAGTTACTCAACCCAGATTTAATTCCTGAAGTACATACCATAGCTTTGGTCGCTGCACTGATCGCTTTAGTGGCAAAAGAAGGTTTATTTAGATATATGCTTCATGTTGCTAACAAAGTGAATTCGAGTATGTTAGTTGCAAATGCTTGGCATGCACGCTCTGATGCCGCTTCTTCATTAGTTGTTGCCATCGGTATTATTGGGAGTTTATGCGGTTTACGTATTTTTGACCCGATTGCTGCCCTCATTGTCGGGACTTTTGTTTTTCGCATGGGGTTCAAATTTACGAATCAATCGATGCAAGACTTAATGGATAAAGGCGCGAATGAGGAAACTTTGCAGGAAATTCGTTCTGTTTTAGATAATATAAGTGAGTTATCGGGATATCATGATTTAAAAACACGTAAGTCGGGTGATTTTTTATTAGTAGATGTGCATCTAGAACTTGATGGAAATATGAGTATTACTGTTGGCCATGAGATTGCGGTAAATGTACGTAACAAGTTGATGGAAAACCCATTAATTTTAGATGTTATGACTCACCTTGACCCTTATGATAAAGATGTTAAGCATTAATCATACGTTTATTTTATTTTTCGATAAGAACCGAGCTTTAAAGTGGCTCGGTTTTTTATTGCAAGCTATTATATAAAAACGACTTATTAATTATTGCACCCAGTTGATAACAAGGCGAAAATTAATACGTTGTTTCATAATGGCACAATATAGTATTTGTTCAAAGTATAGGGAACATGTAGCAAACTCTACAAATTTGTACTCTATAGTGATTATTGAATGATTGAGGAAAAAATGCGGTTAACTCAAGAACAATGTCAGACATTTCGCGCCCCAAAAGTTATTGCTCTTACAAATAAAAATGGTATGAAGGTCATTCTTAGTAGCCTTGGGGCTAGTTGGGTTAGCTGTATACTTCCGGTAGCAGCAGGAAAACGAGATGTTATTTTGGGTTCACCCAATATGGCGAAACAGATGGAGCAAGGGGTATATCTTGGTTCGATAGTCGGGCGAGTAGCTAACCATATAAATAACTCACAATTTATGCTAAATGAACAAAAATATCAGGTAACGAATAACCAAGGTACACATTATCAGCGTGGTGGAAAATATAATTTTAGTCATCGTATATGGGGTATTTTTCAACCAACTCCACAGAAAGCTATTTTTTCTTTGGCGTCTCCTGCTGGCGAACAAGGTTTTCCGAGCCAGTTAGACGTTGAAGTGAGTTATGAACTTACAGAAGATAATCAAGTGGTTATCCATCATAACTACCAAGTTACCGAGGCTTGCCCTGTTAACCTTGCGAATCACATCTATTTTAACTTAGCAGGAGAGGATTCGGTTAGAACGGCTTTAGAGCATGATTTATATATTGATGCAGACCAATATTTGCCAACAGATATGGACGGTATTCCAACGGGGGAATGGCATAATGTTGCAGAAACAAATTTTGATTTTCGCCAAAGTAAGCGAATTGGCCGGGATTTTTTACAAGATGATGTGCAGCGTCGTGTTGGAGGATATGACCATACGTTTATATTAAATAACGCATTAACTGATGGCGAGCAGACAGTCGCAACTCTCAGCGCACCAAGTGGTGATGTATGTCTCAATATCGCCACTACGCAACCTGCATTACATGTGTACAGTGGAAATAACTTGCTTGCAACGTCAGGGAAAACCCGAACGTATGTCCCTTATTCAGGGGTAGTGATGGCTACTCAGTTTCCAACAGACGCCATTAATCATTCGGAGAGGGGCACGCGATACAGCTCGATTGCTCTTTCTCAACAAGTGTATCGAAGCCAAACTCGTTACCAATTTATTTTCTAATCTAGCAGGTGAATATTCAGCGCCTCTATATTAAGGCGCTGAATTGAATTACTGGTTAATAATTATTTAGACTTAAATAACAAACAAATCCAGATATTCATTGACGGGCATTTTTTCTAGCATGGGTTTATCGAGAGAGGCTTTTAGAATTCGAATTTGTTGGGCTTCTGGGAATTGCCTTGCTAAATTAATTCTAAATTTATTCAATAACAATGGCATACCCTCTTTGCGGCGGCGTTTGTGACCAACTGGGTATTCGATAACAACTTCATCAAGCACTTGCCCATCTTTCAATGTGATGGTTAACCCGTTGCTAATCGAACGTTTTTCAGGATCATGATAATCTCGAGTAAACTGTGCATCTTCGGTGCAATACATTTTTGCACGTAATGCATCAATACGCGCATCTTTGGCAATATTGTCTTCATAATCAGCAGCGGTTAAACGGCCAAAAATTAATGGGATAGCAACCATATATTGGATGCAATGATCTCTATCTGCCGGGTTATTTAATGGGCCTTTTTTATCAATAATACGAATACAAGCCTCATGGGTACGAATGGCAATAGACTCAATATCTTGTGCCGATTTCCCTAATTTCTCAAGGGTTTGATAGAGTTGTAAAGCTGCTTCTACCGCTGTTTGGGAATGAAACTCAGCAGGGAAAGAAATCTTAAACAACACATTTTCCATGACATATGAGCCATAAGGGCGTTGAAAACGCAGTGGTTGTCCATTAAATAAAACATCGTAGAAGCCCCATGTTTTTGCGGTTAGCGCCGTTGGGTAGCCCATTTCTCCTTTTTGAGCCATTAAAGCCAACCGAACTGCACGGGATGTGGCATCACCGGCTGCCCATGATTTACGGGACCCTGTATTGGGGCTATGGCGGTAGGTACGTAAGCTGTGCCCATCAATCCATGCTTGGGAAACGGCATTGAGAATTTGATCTCTTTCCAGCCCTAATAAATGTGCAACAACCGCAGTTGAGGCTACTTTAACTAAAATGACATGATCAAGGCCAACTTGGTTAAAGGCGTTTTCTAACGCAATACAACCTTGAATTTCATGCGCTTTAATTAATGCAGTCAAAACATCTCTAATGACTAGTGGCGCTTTGCCTTTAGCAATGTTTTCACGTGAAAGCCAGTCAGCCGTTGCCAAAATACCGCCAAGGTTATCTGATGGATGGCCCCATTCGGCAGCAAGCCACGTGTCATTAAAATCGAGCCAGCGGCACATGGTACCAAGATTAAAAGCGCCTTGCACAGGATCTAATTGAAATTGTGTGCCTGGGATTTTTGCTCCATTTGGCACAATTGTCCCTGGCACTATAGGCCCTAGTAATTTTTTACATGCGGGATATTCAAGGGATTCCATACCGCAACCCAGCGTGTCGAGCAGGCAATGATAAGCTGTATCATAGGCTAGGTCAGAAATAATCGGGTAATCCATTACATAATCAACAATATCGCTGATCACTTTATCAAATTCAATTTGTTGCGAACGCACGGTTTGTGTTGTCATTAGGTTACCTTTTAACGCTGTTCTATAGGAGTAAATAATTGATTTTCAGGCCCAATGTAGTTGGCTGAAGGACGAATAATTTTGTTATCTTGTCGTTGTTCAATAATATGGGCTGACCAGCCAGCGGTACGCGCCATAACAAATAACGGGGTAAACATAGCGGTGGGGATGCCCATCAGGTGATAAGCCACAGCCGAAAACCAATCTAAGTTGGGAAACATGTTTTTCTCACGTTTCATCACGGACTCAATGCGATCCGCAACGGTATAAAGATGCCGGTTTAAGCTTTGTTCTGATAACTGTAAAGCAACAGATTTGATAATGGGATGGCGAGGGTCTGCGAGGGTATAAACTGGATGGCCAAAACCAATGATAACCTCACTATTTTTAATGCGTGCGGTAATATCGTGTTCCGCTTCGTCCATCGAGGCATAACGTTGCTGAATTTCTAAAGAAACTTCATTTGCGCCGCCATGTTTTGGACCACGCAGCGCGGCAATTGCCCCTGTCATCGCTGAGTAAAAATCCGTACCTGTCCCAGCAATAACCCTTGCTGCAAATGTGGATGCGTTAAATTCATGTTCCGCATATAAAATTGCCGTAATATGCATGAATTTTTCCCATTGAGCAGGAGGTTTTTTACCGTGTAATAGGTGTAAGAAATGCGCACCAATCGAATCATCATCTGTTTGGGTTTCAATACGCCGTCCATGGTGGCTAAAGTGGTACCAGTACAACAATATCGACCCTAATGATGCTAATAAGCGATCAGCGATATCTCTAGCACCAGAAAAAGGGTGCGATTCTTTTTCTGGTAAAACACAGCCCATCATTGATACGCCTGTGCGCATGACATCCATCGGGTGTGCGTTAGCGGGTATTGATTCTAACGTCTGTTTAACGTTTGCCGGTAACCCTCGAAGGGATTGCAGTTTTTCTTTGTATGCAACGAGTTCAGTTGCCGTAGGGAGCCTTTCATGGATGAGCAAATGTGCGATTTCTTCAAATTCACATTGTGTTGCCAAGTCGTGAATATCAAACCCGCGATAATGCAGGTCATTACCATTACGCCCAACGGTACAAAGGGCCGTGTTTCCGGCTGCTACACCAGAAAGTGCAACTGATTTTTTAGGTTTAAATTGAGGAGTTTCAGTGTGGTTAAGTTGTTCATTCATCATTTATTCCTTGTAGGGGACTGAGGTAATGCAACTTTCGGTAATAATAAGTAATTAAAAATTAAGATTTTTTCTGTGAAAATAATGCATCCAGTTTTTGCTCATAATCGTAATAATGAATACTCTGATACAGCTCTTCTCGAGTTTGCATTAGCGGAATGACACTTTTTTGCGTGCCTTCTTTACGTAATGTTGTATAAACCTGTTCAGCCGCTTTGTTCATGGCGCGAAATGCAGAAAGTGGATATAGTGCGATGGCAATGCCAACACTGCGTAATTCATCAAGAGTAAACAGTGGGGTTTGGCCAAATTCAGTTAAATTGGCCAGTACGGGAGCAGAGGTGTTATTTGTAAATTTTTGATACATAGAGAGTTCTGTAATAGCTTCTGGGAAAAGCATGTCCGCGCCTGCGTCTAAGTAAGCTTGTGCACGTTCCAGTGCGGCATCAATGCCTTCTACCGCTAATGCATCAGTTCGAGCCATAATCACAAAACTGTCATCGGTTCGTGCATCAACAGCTGCTTTGATGCGGTCGACCATTTCTTGTGTCGAAACAATTTCTTTATTAGGGCGGTGGCCACAACGTTTGGCACCCACTTGGTCTTCAATATGTAACCCTGCTGCACCTGCTTTACAAAAGGATTTCACGGTACGGGCAACGTTAAAAGCGGAAGGGCCAAAGCCAATATCGGCGTCAACCATTAGTGGTAAGTCACAGACGTCGGTAATGCGTCGAATATCAATTAAAACATCATCTAACGTTGAAATACCTAAGTCAGGCATACCTAATGATCCTGCGGCTACGCCACCCCCTGATAAATAAATAGCTTTATAGCCAGCTTGTTTTGCAAGGAGTGCGTGGTTGGCATTGATCGTTCCAACAAGCTGCAATGGCGACTCTTGCTTGATAGCCTCGCGAAATTTGTGTCCTGCACTAAATGATGACATAGCGGCCTCATAAAATGTTAATCAGTTGTAATGAGATTAGGGTAACAATAGTCATATAGCAATTGGCGTGCCAACCTTGAATTAAGAGGCGTGGAAATATAAATGTATTAAAAATCAATTGGATATTGATTTTTCTGGTTTGTGATAGAAAAAACAAAGTTAAAATAATCAGTTGGAATGTTTCATTGAAACAATATATTGTTAAGTGAAACGGAAATGAAACACGATGAGAAGGTATGGCGATGATGGATAAACCGATTATTTGGACGGTTTCAGTGTCCCGGTTATTTACACTGTTTCGAGATATCAGCCCAGAATTTAGTGAACAAGCGGAAATCACACCACTTAATCTTGGTTTTGAACAGGCGGTAGAGGCTGTTCGCCAACGATTACAGGAAGGGCATTGTGACGCCATTATTAGTGCGGGTTCAAATGGTGCTTATTTAAAAAGTCATGTTTCAGTTCCCATTATTAACGTAAAAATCAGTGGGTTCGATGTTATGCAGGCATTAACCAAAGCCCGGGAGATTAGCGATAAAATTGGGATTATTAATTATAAAAAACCGCTTTCGTCATTAGATGAATTTCAGCAGCGTTTTGGTTTGCAAATTGAACAGCGTAGCTATGTTACCGCAGAGGATGCGAGGGCTCAGCTTAAGGCACTGAAAGCTTTGGGGATCTCCGTTGTGGTGGGCGCAGGGTTAATCATGGACTTAGCAGATGAAATGGGGATGACAGGGGTTTTTGTTTATTCCACACAAACCATACGGCAAGCATTTTCAGATGCTATCGAATTAAGCCTGATGTCGAGGCGTGAAAACCATTCGCAAGACAAATATCTCCCCCCTAATCCTGCAAAAGTTCGTTATACCATTAATGACCTGATTGGTTTGTCATTACAGATGGAGCGTGTTAGGCAAACCATTATGTTATATGCACGCTCTGATGCAACGGTATTGGTTCAAGGTGCGAGTGGAACAGGGAAAGAGATGGTGGCACAAGCCATTCATCACGAATATACCTTATTTAATCAACATAAGCGAAGTAAACAACAAATGCCTTTTGTGGCCGTAAACTGCGGAGCAATACCTGAAACATTATTAGAAGCCGAATTATTTGGCTATGAAGAAGGTGCTTTTACGGGGTCTCGCCGCGGTGGCCGAGCAGGCTTATTTGAACTGGCGAATGGGGGAACACTGTTTTTAGATGAAATTGGTGAAATGCCTATTGCATTACAAACAAAGTTATTACGAGTGCTCGAAGAGCGTTCGGTAGTGCGAGTTGGTGGGTATAAACCGTTACAAGTCAATGTTCGGGTCATTTGTGCAACCCACTGTGATTTAGACGGTTGGGTAAAAGAAGGGCGCTTTCGAGCTGATCTATTTTATCGGCTCGGGGTACTAAGAATGCGAGTACCAGCGCTCAATGAACGTGGCGATGATATTTTTGTATTAGCGGAGCGGCTGCTTAAATTAGCCTTTGCAGGATTAAGATTGCCTTTACCTTCCTTTCGTGTACAGCAACTAATTGTATGTAAAGAATTTTTTCTTGAGTATTCATGGCCCGGCAATGTTCGAGAACTCAGAAACTTAATGGAGCGGGTCGCGCTGTATTGCAGTGCTTACCCGGAAAAAGCGATCACAACACAAATGCTAATAAGTTTATCCCCAGAAAGGCAGGGTAGCGAACACAAGGATGTCGTAATAAAAGATAAATCACATGAACCATTAGAAGACGTAATGGCAAGATTTAATGGGGATCGTAAAGCGGTGGCCGAGTATTTAGGAATTAGTAGGACTACGTTATGGCGCCGACTTTCCTCCTATTCCTCCAGACCGAATTCTCGTATTGCACCAAGGAAGAGTAAGAATTAGTATTTTTATGCATTCCCTTAATTCGATTTATAGTGTTTTCACTAAATTTTAATGAATCTCCATTAATTTTTAAATAAAAAGAAAAAATAAGGGAATAACAAACAAAAAAGTGAAATAAATTGTTTTAGTAAATTGAGCAAGGCAAATTTGCTTTATCAATCAGCTTATGCAGCAGGAGAAAACAATAAATAATTTTTTTTGTGATTAAGCACTTTTTAGGTTCCTTATATTTAGTTTAAGTTGTATCTAAAAGTAACAGGGGTGGTTTTGCATGTTGTTTTTATAAATAACTGTTATTTAAGTAATTAGTTTCTTTTTCTTGCCGTTTTTGAACAGGGTTTACCTACAAAAAAAACGTGATTTTTCTCACATAAATTATTTTGTTAGTCACCATTAGATTTTCTCATTTTAACTTCGTGATTGAACGTTCTATATTGCGCTCAAATTAGTCTTATCTTTGTTTTTTTACTACTGCACTAATCGCCGAAATGTATTCTTTCTTGGGAACACAATGTTGTCGTATTCTACGATGTAGTTGCAGCGCATATTATTTATTTTGTTAGTTGGAGAGTGGGGCGTGAATCAGTCCACTACTATTATCATGCGCAAACGCGACAATGCATTCGTTCCTGTTGCAGGGTTAACGATTTTTGCTATTGCATCGGGTTATTTAATGAGCTTAATCCCATTATCGATGGGAAGCTTTGGTATTGATACGCAATATGCCGGCTGGTTAGCGAGCGCGTATTATATTGGTTTATTAATTGGCTCAATGTTAATTGAACCTATTATTGCCAAAATAGGCCATCGTCTTGCGTTTATTGGTTTTTTATTGATGCTTGCCGCAACAGTTATCGTATTGCCATGGACGCCAACCATTGAAGCTTGGTTGCCAAACCGCTTAATTGCAGGGGTTGCGGTGGCGGGGATTTTTGTGGTTGTCGAGTCTTGGTTATTGATTGGCGATAATCCGAAAGAGCGTGCTAAACGTTTAAGTTTTTATATGACGTCATTGTATGGCGGAACAACACTTGGCCAGCTTGCTATTGGTGTCATTGGAACCCATGGTGCCTATCCATTTATGGTGGTATTAGGGTTATTATTATTAGCGGTAATGCCACCGTTATTAGTGCGCCAAGGTCAGCCAGAAAGTGGTTCTCATCAGAAACTCTCATTGAAAAAAATTGCTCGTTTAAGTAAACCTGCAATTATTGGCTGTATGGTTTCTGGTATTACTATGGGAACTATTTATGGGCTAATGCCGTTATCATTGAAAAAAGACCAATTCACCACTGACCAAGTCGGTGTGTTGATGGCCTCAATTATTCTTGGTGGGATGTTAATACAGCCAGTTGTTAGTAAATTATCTATCTTAATGAGTAAAACCTTGTTGCTTGCAATGGTTTCATTATTAGGTGTTTTTGCGATGGGTGTTATTTATATTTCGAGTGATTATTTGGTGATGATCGTTGCTTTAGCGTTACTCGGTATGTCAACTTTTGCCTTATACCCGGTAGCGATAACATTGGCGTGTGATAGCCTAGATTCCTCCTACATTGTGGCAGCAACTCAGGTGATGTTGTTTAGTTACAGTATCGGTTCAGCAATGGGGCCTATCGCCGCCGGAACATTTTTAGGCCAACATAATGGTTTAGTGAATTTTTTCTTTATTGTGCTGTTAGTAACTGCAATTTATATGTTAATTGCCAGCTTACGTCGCAAGGCTAGTGTGTTAGCAAATTAATTTTATCAACAAATAAAACCAATAAATAAAAAGCTCTGTGAATTATTGCAGAGCTTTTTTGTATTCTAATTATTTCTTTTTATTCACGGTTGAAGGTGCCAGTTGTGCTTCAATGGGGGAATGCCTAGTGTTACGTACAATACGTTGTTCCCAAAGCTCCCCTAATTTGAAATCCCATGACAGCGGTGATATTTTTGTTCTACCTGCATTTGGAGCGAAAGTGAGTTCGCTGAAATACAACGTATTTTCATCAGACATCAAAAAATCAGCTCGGCAATAATCAAAAGGAGTGACGAGTATTTCTGCTAACCGTAACATCTCTTTGAATAATGGCGGTTCAGATACGGGTTCTAGCATGTTTGGATAACCAAAAGTCACGGGTTGTAACTGCCAGTTGATATCATAAATATTAATAAATTCATTACCAAATTCGTCGGTATAGTCAATTTCTGCATAGACAGGCTTACCGGAAAAACAATGAACCCGGCATGTTTCTGGTACTAACTTCCGGTTTTTATTAGCGAATAAATCAATATATTCTTCACACATAATTTGTGCGGGAATAGTTTTATAATGACGCTCTCGAGTAATATAGTAAAGATTTTTAGTTAAATGAAAATCCAATTTGTTTTTAGCTTTTAGCCAATTAAATTGTGCTTTGTTTCGACAAATAATACTACTGCCACTGTCGTGATTACATTTTAAAACAAAACGCTCTGGCAGTTTGCTTATATCAATTTCATCGACATTTTTATAAGTATCAATGATAGGAACTAAATATTCATTTCCTATTGTACGTGAGATATATTCCCTTACCGTAAGTTTATCTGCAAATTGTGAATATAATGGGTTTTTATCTCGCAACATTCTAAAATTCACTTTCTCATTAAAGCTTTTTGGGGCTTTAAAGTCAGGGCGGTAATTGAGTTTTTTAGTAAATTTATTAGTGAGATATGTTTTGTCACTCATAATGAGTGTACGTAATTTTTTTATAAAATACTCTGCTTTTTTCATGCGAGCACCAACCATTCTAAAATTGTAGTGTGTAAATGAAATCTAATTTTTATTTGATTATATTTTTTATAACTTAAATAAAACATCAATAAATGTAACGGTCAATTTAATAATTTCTTAATAAATAAATAGTAAACAAAAGATAAATAAAGGTCATTTTGTTAATAATAGCCGGGTATCTGTATGCTTTTATATCAATAATTAAATCAATCGTTTTAATTATTCGTCATTAATAATAAGGGTATTGCCTATTTAAAGTGTAACATAGGCAAGAAAGATAGACCTTAAGGGTTTATTTAGATAATGACCTCTAAACCAATGGATTTAGAAATGGCATTTTAGAAAGTTGTTATTTTTTAAATTACTAAAATTGTTATTGCAGTGGCGGTTGTCCCATTTGTTTTAAAAATCGTATTTGAGCTGCAACGAGTTGTTTGTAATCAATACAACGGTATGGCATATCGTACTGTTGGGCCAATTTGGCTAAGA
The DNA here is from genome assembly GCA_900455085.1 of Providencia rettgeri. Taxonomy (NCBI): domain Bacteria; kingdom Pseudomonadati; phylum Pseudomonadota; class Gammaproteobacteria; order Enterobacterales; family Morganellaceae; genus Providencia; species Providencia rettgeri. The sequence goes on from UGTZ01000001.1 coordinate 1,507,978, forward strand.
TGTGTGCTAGAGCAGGGTAATGGCGATGGTGCCAATGAGGGAAAAGATGATGTGTAAGGTGATAATTTAGTCCCCCAGTTAAGCGCCATAAAAAATGGGGGGTTGTAGCCAGTCACAAGCCGTGACAAAATTATGGTGGTACCAGCCATGCGTAATTTGTTTATTCTCAGGTGCAGTAAAAAACTGTGTCTCTGCCCAATGTGTTCCTAATAATAAATAAATTACAAAAATGGAAGCAACCATTTGGCTCAACAAGTATGTGATAAATATTGCAGTTAAGCTGCTCCCATGATGGTGAGCCACTATTACTGGGATACCAAGCATCAATATTAAGTGTCCTATCTTGCTACCTAAAAATAACCCCCAACCTAGTTTACCTTCTAAAACTTTCTGTGTTTTTAAGCGTGTTTTCCCCGTTCGATCAGACCAATCAAACACCAGAGCTATCCATGTGAGTGACAATGATGCGACGAAAGGCCAATAAATATGTTGATATTTCATAAAAGGTCGCCAACGCTGAAAGGGTGTTTGGCGGAATATGCCATTTTCTTCAGTGTCTAAATCATAATGTTCGATATTGGCATAATGGTGGTGATAATGAACGTGGCGTGTGCGCCAAAATTCCGGTTCTAATCCTAAGGGTAATGTAACTAAACGCCCAAATAACCGATTTTTCCAGCCGGATTTAAATAAGGTATTATGGCAGGCGTCATGTTGGCCAATCACATTTAATAGCATGATGAGTAAGACAAATACAAAATAGGACAATATGTAAACTGTGGTAGATGTTGTAATGAGAATTGGAAGATAACTCAGAACAGCAACAATAAACAAGACGCCAATTGCAGCAAGGTCAGCTAGGCTGGCATACACGTGATCGTGCTTAGTTTGCAGATATTCCTGACTTGCTTGTTTTAATGCGGTATGAAATTGTTGTTCGTTAGCATTGGCGAACTTGAGTTCGAATTCGGTGTGATGCATGTGATTCTCATTTGAGGTTATCTTCTTTATATTCAAAGAGTATATCTTTACTCAGTAAACCGTCGTAAACAAATATGAAAGGAGGTGGGAGTTTAGGCTTATTCTGAATCAGATATCATCGAAAAAATTAAATCTCGAAAATTTAAATGCGTTTTTTTGATGAAAATAGTAGAAATTAATATTAATGCGGATAAGAGATTAAATACGAGATATGGATTAATTAGATTGATATGTTGTTTTATGAAGCATTTGGTAATAATACGTATTGCTTACCTACTGAGGTACGGAAACTAGCTACATCCTTGTAGAATAATCCTTTAATATTAAAGTATCAGGGAAAAATGTGTCTGTCTGTAATAAATCATGTAAAAAAAACATTTTAACTTAATACTCATCATTAATAATAAATGATTGTTATCATTTTAGGTGGGTTTATTTTAATTACTCGTTATATTTGTTTAGCCTAAGCTAAATTAGGAGCTTACCTATATTAATAATGTGCCAAAATGATGAAATAGCCACAGGTAAATTATTTTTTGAATTAGGAATGTGACATGAAAATAATACTGTTAATAATTTTATCAACACTGATTATTCCAGTATCCGCTCAAGCCGGTTATAAATATTATGGTTGTGATAAAAAAATCTATCAATTAGAAAAACAGCTAAAATATGCCAAAATGCACGGTAATCGAAATAGAGTCATGGGGTTAGAGCGTGCTATTTCAAATGTACAAAATAACTGCTACGACCATTATTCCGGAGCCACAGGCCCAACTAAATTAAATCATCGATATAGTTTTACTGAAACGGATCATTTAGAGCAGCAGATAGAAGCGTTACAAAGTGAAATTGAACGTTTAAAATCCGCAAAAAATTAGTTAACTAAGTAATATTAAAATCAAATATTATTTATAAACGAAAACCGTGTTGGATGAATTTAGCGCTATTGCCACGTGTCATCATTATTGTGATATTCACTTTAATTTTTGTTTGGCTATAGCGCATTGAATTAATCAATGAAATAATAAGTTAATGTCGTTATCTTAATACAATATGTCTTCTTATGGTTATTCGTCCTCATCAGCACTGGTTTTTTCGGTTATTCGACTGGCATGGTTCTGTACTGTCAAAAATAACATTTCGGCTTTCTCTAAATATAATGATATCTATCGTAGCAGTACTCAGTTTTCAATGGTACGAACGATTAGGTATACACTTAACGATTGCTCCTTTTAGCTTACTGGGGATTGCCATCGCAATCTTCCTCGGTTTTCGTAATAATGCCTGTTACAGCCGTTTGATTGAGGCGCGAACGCTTTGGGCTTCATTATTAATTAATCAAAGAAATATTTTAAGGAATATTAAAGGGTTATTACCTAATGACCAATTAGCTCAAAAGGAGTTTGCGAATCTGTTGATTGCTTTTGGTTGGAGCCTTAAACACGAACTAAGAAAAACCAGTCCAATCATTGACTTGTACCGGTTATTACCTCGAAATATTTTTGATGAGGTTATCCGAAGTCCGTTTCCCACTAGCCGAATATTGTTGCAGATTGGCCTAAAGGTGGGGGAATTACGTGATAAAAAAGTCATCAGCGATGTACTCTTTCAAGCCATTAATAAAGATATTAATGCATTATCGGACGTACTTGGTGGCTGTGAACGTATTTCGAATACGCCGATCCCGTTTGCGTATACGTTAATTTTACAGCGAACAGTCTATCTATTTTGTTCGTTACTTCCTTTTGCATTAGTCGTAGACCTACATTTTATGACGCCATTTGTTTCTGTTTTTATTTCTTATACCTTCCTAGCGTGGGATGCATTAGCAGAAGAACTCGAAGATCCTTTTGGGATTGCTGCAAATGATTTACCGCTTAATGCTATTTGTAATAGTATTGAACGTAATGCATTGGATATGTTAGATATTCAACCACTTCCCCCTCAGTATCAGCCAGATAAATACTTTAACTTGTTGTAGCGTTAATCTATTTCTTATTGAAGACAGTAGAACGTGATATTCACGTTTTACTGTTTAACCTTTATACCTAATATTATTTTGTATTTTGGGGGCATAAAAATAAGCAATTCTGTACAGATAATCCTATAGATACTATACTCCCCCTATGTATATTAAAGAGGCTTAAATATGCCACATTCCCCAAAGGAAAAAAAAGCAGTCCTTACTCGGGTTAGAAAGCTGAAAGGGCAATTGTTTGCCTTGGAGTCGGCCTTGGAGGATGAAGTTGAATGTGCTGCCATTTTACAACAAATTGCTGCTATTCGCGGTGCAGTTAATGGTTTGATGGCAGGGGTATTAGAAAGTCATTTACGAGAAGGGCTTCAAGAGTCTGCGACAACACAGTTGCAAAAAGACTCAGTAGACGATGCTATCTCATTAATTCGTACCTATTTGCGGTAAATAAAGAAGGAATAACGATGAAATCACGTGCAGCAGTCGCATTTGGCCCAGGTGAGCCATTAAAAATTGTCGAAATTGATGTCATGCCACCAAAAGCTGGGGAAGTGTTAGTTAAAATTAGCCATACAGGTGTTTGTCATACTGACGCTTTTACATTGTCAGGAGATGACCCAGAAGGTTTGTTTCCTGTGGTATTAGGGCATGAAGGCGCAGGTGTTGTTGTCGAAGTCGGTGAAGGTGTTACCAGTGTTAGTGTGGGTGACCATGTCATTCCACTTTATACGGCAGAATGTGGGAAATGTGTTTTTTGCGAATCAGGTAAAACAAACTTATGCGTCTCTGTCAGAGAAACACAAGGTAAAGGTGTGATGCCAGATGGAACAACACGTTTTTCTTATAATGGTCAGCCAGTTTATCATTATATGGGCTGTTCAACATTCAGTGAATATACCGTTGTTGCCGAAGTCTCTTTGGCGAAAATTAACCCTCAAGCCAACCATGAAGAAGTTTGTTTACTAGGTTGTGGTGTGACGACCGGTATTGGCGCGGTACATAATACGGCTAAAGTACAAGAAGGCGACTCCGTTGCTGTTTTTGGGCTTGGTGGTATTGGCCTAGCGGTTATTCAAGGGGCAAGGCAAGCAAAGGCTGGCCGTATTATTGCCATTGATACTAACCCCTCTAAGTTTGAATTAGCACGTCAATTTGGTGCGACAGAATGTTTGAATCCTAATGATTTTGATAAGCCAATTCAACAAGTTCTGATCGAGAAAACCCAGTGGGGTGTTGACCATACCTTTGAATGTATTGGTAATGTGAATGTCATGCGTGCAGCACTTGAAAGTGCACATCGCGGGTGGGGGGCAATCGATTATCATTGGTGTCGCAGGAGCAGGGCAAGAAATTTCAACTCGTCCATTCCAATTAGTGACAGGGCGTTCATGGCGCGGTACGGCATTTGGTGGTGTGAAAGGCCGTAGCCAATTACCAAAAATGGTTGAAGATGCCATGAAGGGGGATATTGAACTGTCTCCCTTTGTGACGCACACATTGCCATTAGACAGTATTAATGACGCATTCGATTTAATGCATGAAGGTAAATCAATCCGTACCGTTATTCACTATGATTAAGGAGTCTTTGATGGAGAGAATTGAACGCCATGCGTGTTTTGGGGGCTGGCAGGATGTTTATCAACATCAATCCACTGTGCTCGGCTGTGAAATGAAGTTCGCAGCCTATCTACCACCACAAGCGAAAACAGTCGCCTGCCCGGTGATTTATTGGTTATCAGGGTTAACCTGTAATGAGCAAAATTTTATCACTAAGGCGGGAGCCCAACAATTTGCGGCAAAATATGGCGTAATTCTTATTGCACCGGATACCAGCCCTCGCGGTACTGAAGTCGCTGATGACGAGGCCTATGATTTAGGGCAAGGTGCAGGTTTTTATGTGAATGCGCAGCAAGCTCCGTGGCGTAATCATTACAAAATGTATGATTATATTGTGTCTGAGCTACCTGATTTAGTTGAAACACATTTACCTGTATCTGAAAAACGCGCTATTTTTGGCCATTCCATGGGTGGGCACGGGGCTTTAATGATTGGCCTACGCAATACAGGTCGATATTGTAGTTTATCTGCATTTTCTCCGATTGTTGCTCCAACTCAGGTTCCTTGGGGGCAAAAAGCGTTTATGGCTTATTTGGGGGAAGATACGGTTAGTTGGTCTCAATATGACACCGTTGAATTGCTCGAAAAGGCTGAGGCTATTCCACCTATTTTAGTGGATGTCGGTACTGCGGATCCTTTTTACCAAGAGCAACTGAAACCGGAGTTATTTGCGGATATTTGTGATAAAAAACAATTTGAATATTGTTTGAATCTACGTGATGGCTATGATCACAGTTACTACTTTATTAGTAGTTTCATTGGTGAACATATTGCATTTCATGCACGATATTTAAGCGATAATAATTAAATATCATAATAAAGTGAGACCGCTAATGGGTTTCACTTTACTATTTCCATTATTTTATCGTAATAATGCTCAAGTCACCATTCGACCACCTCATTGGAGAGCTTGCTGATTGCTTTAATCGCGCTGATTGCGACATCTTTATTTGGGTCATTACATAATTCAAGTAGGCGGTTAATCGTAATATGTTGTTTCAGTCGTATCTTACAGTCACCTAAAGCGGATATAGCGGCTATTTTTACATCATCATTTTTTCTTTTTGTTAAATCAAGTAATGTATTTATGACTTTGTTATCCCTTTATTATCCTGCTAATAGGTATTAATAAATGAATTAAAACTCATTTATTTATTAATAGGTTAATTTCAATGTTTAAAATGCTACTAGAAGGAGGTGTTTATTGATATCAAAAAACACAACTAATTTGAGTGTAGTGTGGCTGAGCTAGCGTATGAATAGGTAGTAGATATTATTACCTATTCATATTTAGTGACTAGAGAGATCGAGAAAGTTAAATAAGTTTAATTAATAAGTTTTAATTTCAAGAAGCGTATTGATAAAAAGATATTGTTTGTATATTAAAAATGGTCGGAGAGTTTACTTAGCGCTTTTATTGCAGACACTGCGACATCTTTATTTGGGTCTTTACAGAGTTCAAGTAAGCGGTTGATTGCATTTTGTTGTTCAACGGTTACTTTATAATCTCCTAAGGCAGAAATAGCTGCAATTTTAACATCATCATTTCCACGATGCGTTAACTCAATTAATGTTTCAATAATATTGTTTTCCATGTAAACCCTTTGAAATACCTGCGCGATGCTTAGGTATTCTAAGTGAAATTACTTGAGATTTATTTTTGAAATTTACGGGTTTATTAACGGATTATATAGATTTTACACTTTTTTGGGCTAATAACTATTTTATTAACTGAAGTGCATCAAGAGAGTAAATACTATTGATGTAAAAACTAACACTATTAAAAGTTATTGATAACATATTAAAATCGGTATGATTTAATAATTCTTTATTAAGATAAGAATATTAAAGTACTTTACCCTTAAAGTGAGTTGAATAAAGTACTTTTTAGATCTTAGTTAGTGGCGTAAATAAACGTGAGGTGTGTTATTTTCTGGGTGTTGAGTAACACCTAGATCAGCTTGATACCATTGAGTTAAATTTTCAGTTGTTAAAACTTCAATAGGGGAACCTTGAGCAACAAGCTTTCCATCATGAATTAATAACACTTTATCTGCATACAGAGCGGTTAAGTTAAGGTCATGCAATACACAGCAAACACCTAATGGTCGTTGACGCGTCAGTTGATGCAGTAACCGCAAGCTATGCTGTTGGTGATATAAATCAAGTGCTGAAGTGGGTTCATCAAGAAACAAACAAGCGGGTTGAGCTGTTGGTTGCCATAATTGTGCTAATACTCGTGCTAGTTGAACGCGTTGCTGCTCTCCTCCTGAAAGCTGGCGGTAATCCCGTTGCCGTAGTGATTGGCAACTGGTTTGCGTTAACGCTTCATCGATGGCGGTATTTTTATATTCAGAACCGTAGGGGGTTCTTCCCATAGCAACAACATCTTCAACAGTAAAAGCAAATTGTAAGTGGCTATGTTGCTTCATGACGGCACGTTTTTGCGCTAATTCGTTATGATCCCAGTCACTCATCGCTCGGCCTTCAATAAAGCACGTACCATGAGTTGGGGTGTTATAGCCAGTTAGTAATTTTAATAGGCTGGATTTCCCTGCGCCATTTGGCCCAATGATCGCGACAAATTCCCCTTGATCAATGGATAAACTCACATTATCTATCAGTGTCTTTTCACTGATTTTATAAGATAAATTTTGTGCTTCTAACAAGAACGGTTTGGTTTGCATATTTAGATCCTCCCTGCAGGCTGCCGTAAAATTAGCCATAAGAAGTAAGGGCCACCAATCAAGCCTGTCAGCAAGCCAACAGGAATTTCAGCAGGCGCAACCGCAGTTCTCGCTACCGTATCTGCAATCAGTAATAACCCCGCCCCTACGATAGCTGAACCAGGAATGAGCCAGCGATGGTCAGGGCCGAGTGTCATACGAATAAGGTGCGGAACAACGAGACCCACAAAACCAATAACACCACTCATTGCAACAGCACAACCGACTAACATGGCGCTGAGGAATAATAAAATAAATTTGGTGCGTTCAACATTAAGCCCAAGGTAATGTGGCATCTTCATCCCCTAATTGCAGAATGTTGAGCTTATTTCCCTGCATTAGGCAGATAACACAAATAGGAAGAATAACTGAAGCGGCAATGGTCAGTGACGTCCAGTCAACATTACCGAGTGTGCCCATCATCCATAAACTAAATGTCCTTAGCTGTTGATCATTACTGATATAACTAAGAACACCGATGAATGACATACACAGTGCATTGATTGCGATGCCCGCGAGAAGTAATTTTGCGAGGTTGCCATTTGATGAACGATTAAGCTAAAAATAATAAAAGAAACGGTTAGGCTACCAATAAAAGCGGCAGCAACATGGCCATAACCTTGTATCACAGTCGGTAATGAAACAGAGAAAACGATAAATGCGGCAACGGATAAAAGCCGCACCACTACTGATACCGAGTAAGCTAGGGTCGGCAAGTGGATTACGAAATAACCCTTGCATAATGGCACCAGACACCGCCAAGGCAAGACCAACTAAGATGGCAATTAACACACGAGGAAGGCGAATATTCAGCCATATCTGCCAATCCGAGTCTGTGGCAGAAGCCTGCCACAGTGCTTTTAATGAAAAGTTCATGGCGCCTGCATTCGACGCGATGAGAACTAAACCACCAAGTGCTAACAATAAAATGATAATCACCAAAAAATGGGTTTTTAAAGCGACTCATTGGGATTTTTCTAATGCCTCACGTAGTTGTTGCATGACTTTAGGCGTACCTAAACTGAAGGTGAGCATACCGACATCATCAACAACCAAAAGCGCTTTATTTTTTCCTGCGGGGGTCATTGACATTCCTTGTAAGTTCCACACTTTTTCTATCCCACCTAATGATTTAACCCCTTCCTGAGTAAAAATGATTAAATCAGGCTGGCTTGATAGCAAACCCTCTTGGGATAAAGGACGGTAACTGTCGAAGCTGCTCATGGCATTTTTTGCACCGACTGCGTTAATCACGCTATCTGCAGCAGTGTGCCTTCCTGCGGCTAATGGTAGAACGCCGCCATGACTCATAATGAATAGGACTTTTTTATCGATAGGTGCCGTATTTACTTGGCTAAGTTGTTGGTTAAATTGATTAACCAATTGTTTTCCTTGCTCTGTTTTACCGACCACATTAGCGATAGTGGTAATTTTTTTCTGGAATGGCTTCTAAGCTGGGCTTCCCTGTTACCTTAATAATTTTTACGCCACTTTTTTCGATTTGCGAGAGAGCCATTGAGGGTTTAGCTAACTCACTCGCAAGTACTAAAGTCGGACGCATTGACAGCACGCCTTCCGCGTTAAGCATACGCATATAGCCCACGTCAGGGAGCTTGGTCGCTTGCTCTGGATGAAGACTGGTGCTGTCACGGGCAACGAGCTGTTCTTGTGCTCCGAGTGCATACACAATTTCAGTCACATCACCACCTAAGGTGACGATACGTTCTGCTGCATAAGAACTAACAGAGATAACAGCGTTGATAAGATTAGAAGCCATTGTTTCATAATAAGTTACCTAGGTTTAAAATACGGGGTAATGCGGTGACTTGTTGGCGCCATTGCTCTTGCTCTGGAGTCCCTTCCGTACGCTGCCCATACATTTGTGCGATTTGATTTCCTTGGTTATCGAAGACTTCAAGGCTTGTCACATGGCCATCTTGCGTTGGCTTACGTGTAATCCAGCATTCGGCGATACCATTTTCAATCATGTGCAAGGTGAAATCAGGATTGAAAATATTTAGCCACTTTAAGTCTGAACCTTCACTTTGGTATGGCATGATTTTTTTGATTTCACCAGTGAAAATTTGCCACACATCCGCGGTTGCCCACAAAAATCATAATTTCGTTTTGATCTTTGAACGCAGTGTTAATCAGCTGATTGAAGGAATCATTAGGCACTTTCCAAGCCAAATCATCACTGACTGCGGCGAAAACTTGCTGGCGGCTGAGGTTATTTTTCTTCAGGAGAACAAAAAATTGGTGAACGTCTGTCATGTTGCGCCATTCTTGTTCTAGTTGTTGTTTTAGCTCTTCACTAACGGGCTGGCTGGTAAATGGAGCTGCTGCTTCATGGATGAGTTCCGGGTTATCTTGGGTAGCATATTTTTCAATCAGTGCTTGCCATGCCGCCATATCCGTTTCATCGGTGGTGTAAACTTTATGTAGCGCATCACCTTGTTTATCAAAGAATTGGATACTATGGCGCTCACCGTGTTTGCTGTCTTCTGTTAAAGCAAAGATAGCGTCCCAATGACTAAAGAACATCCGTAAATCAAGGGCGCGTGGGTTTAAAATCAACCCGCCATGTGGGCTAAATGTCGCATTGTCATAACGGCCAACTTGCTCATGAACCACATATTCGTTGCGTGTAATCGCTTTCACTTTTCCAACAGTGGCTAATTCTGTCAATAAAGTGGGGGCGTCGACGTTTAAACGAACAGCTTTGTCGTGACCAACACGACTATGCAGGAGCTGAGCTTCAGATACATTTAAATAGGCGGCGAGATCGCGAGCGTATTTGGCTTTGTTCTCTGTTTTTGCTTGTTGGTAACGCTCGTAAAGTGCTGAATTCACGTTTATCTCCTTAATATTGTGTGAATTACCATTGGAAGCTGACAAGCAGCTTGGCATTACGTCCATCTTGAGGAATGCCTTGTGATGAGTAGTATTCTTTATCAAAGGCATTACCTAATACGACACTGGTTCCTAACCCTTTGAGCTGCCCGTCACCTTGGTAGCTGACGTAGAAGTCATGCACGGCATAGCCGGCTTGTTGTTCAGCTTTAGAGGCTTTATTGAAGTCGGTATGGCGCGTAAACTCGCCTAACCAGCCCACTGAAAAACCGCTGTCTGCGATAGGCACAGCCAAATTACTGGTGACAGAATCAGGTTTAATTGATGTTATTGATTTTCCATTAGATTCATCTTTTCCTTCAGTATGGTTATAAGCCAAACTCCAATTGAAATAGTCGGTTTTATAATCCATCGAGGCATCCCATCCCCAAATTTTTGCACGTTTAGTATTGATTGATGTGGTGTAGTTATTTTGCAGAACATATCTATCAACATTCACATATGTGTTGATGTAATCTTTCGCTTTGGTATCAAAATAGCTGGCTTTAAATTGCAGGTTATCCCTTTCCATCAATAAGTCATCGAAACGCAGACCAAAACCATATTCTGCCGTACGGGTTGATTCAGGTTTCAGATTAGGGTTTGGTTTCCATCGATTAACGATTGGCCCCATTTGGAAGTGGACCTCGTCGTTATACATTTCCATCATAGAAGGGGCTCGGAAGGCTTCTGAATATGACGCAAATAGCATCGACCACTCTGTTGGTGTGATGCTAACGGCCCCTTTAGATGACCATTTGCCTTTTTTCACATCTTCATTGCCATCGGATGTGGCTTTATAGTGGTCATAGCGCGTACCGACAATAAAGGAAACAGGCAAATCTTTTAGGCTAATTTCATCTTGTAAAAATCCAGATGCAAAGGTGATGTCCGCATCGGGGAATTGGGTGGTATTTGCATAAGGGGTTTGTTTTTGCTTATAAGCTTCACTGCCGTAAGTCAGGTTATGTGACGCTAATGGCAAGTTATAAAAGTTAGAGCGGTTATCTGCTTTTATGCCATAAGTTTTTTGTGTACGGCCTTCATAGGGGGTTCCTTGGCCTTTTGCTGTGATATTAACATCGGAGTAATAAGGCGTGACTTTAAAATTTAACCATTCCTGTGAGCCTGGTTTGATTTGATAAGTCATCTGCGCATCACGTTGGCGGGTGGTGCGGTTCACTTTTAGATTGTCACTCCCCGCATTAATTTCTTGCGGATTTTTCGGCTCATTGGCATCGTTATTATAATAACGCACTTGGCCAGAAAGCTTTTGTGCATCATCGATTTGCCATGTACCTTTCGCCAGCAGGTTACCGATGGTTTCTTTGTTTTTCATGTCATCGCCATTACTCATGCGGACATTACCAGTTTCTTTTGTCACAAAGCTGAATAATCCATCAAGGTCATCACTACGGCCAAATGCGGTACCACCGAAACCGAAGCTATGATCGCCTGTAGCGGCTTCGGTAAAGACACGGAAACCGTGGTCTTGGCCTTCACGCAACAAATCTTTGGCATCAACCGTTTCCCAAGCAATCACACCGCCCATAGCACCACTGCCATAAAGCAAGGCTGAAGGGCCACGGATGATTTCAACTTGCTTAATCAGAGCCGGGTCGATAAACGTGCCATTAACATGGCCTGTATCTGTGCCTTGGCGAATACCATCAACTAAAGTCAAAATGCCGCGTCGATCAAACCCGCGCATATAAATATCTTGCCCATTCGCTCGGCTGGTACCGGTGACGCCAATTCCAGGGACTTTGCGTAAAATATCATTGACCGTGCTGGCCGTTTTTGTTTCAGGTGAATCGTTTTTAATCACGGTAACCATCATCGGAGTTTCGAAGCTGTCACGTTCGCTACCTGTGGCATAGACGGTCATCACATCATGATGATTTTTTTTTGGTGTTGGCTCTGTTGTTTGTGCTTGAGCACTTGCTATCACGCCTAAAATGGCACTGGTCAGGACTGACATTCGCAAAACAGGGGACATAATTGTGATACTCCATATAGTTTTTATCTGTATTAAGCAGAGTGAATTCGCATTAATTGATGACGATGCGTTGGTCTGGAGGACCTGAATTCGGTATGACACAGGAAAAATTGCATGTAAGCAGTGTCTGAACATAGCAAGAGGAGTGAACACATAATGAAAGTATAAAGCTGAGGTAATAGCAGACTACTGGTTTGTGTTCAGCAGGGCTATTTGGGATTTTGCACATGAAAGCGACCGCTGTGCGATAGTAAAGTATCGAGTGACTATCCTTGCTAATTCGATATTTAGCGGTACAAATGTGGAATACAGACGTCAGTTTAAACTCCATAAGAAACCTTTTCCTATGTTTAGATTAAGCTGGCTGCCTGGATAATTGACCTAGGTGGCTTGCGAATTAAGTTTTGGTGCGACTTACTTTGGGTTCGGTTTTACTTAGTTAAGATCAACTTACCTGTACGCGTTTGTCTCAATTGATAAAGTTCGCCATTATGTTGAATTGAGACCTTACCGGCAGGGCCCAATAACTGTTGGCTTTCTATCACGTCAGTTTTAACGGTTTGCTTTGCCGTTTCGACGGTATTTTCTGCAACTGGGGCTGTCATATTATTTACCATACTCAGTTTGTTGATAATCGAAATGATATTGAGAATGATTATCTTTAGAATGATTGCTAATATCAAGCAATTTTCACAATCAAACAACAAAAGAACCACAAACAACTGAGTTCGTACGAAAAAACAGCATTAATCTAGTGGAACCCCACTGACAAGGCTATAATTGAATTTCTCCATTCATTGCATGGGTGAATAAAATGAAAATATTACTGTTAGGCGCGACAGGGCTTGTGGGAAGTCATGTTTTATCCTTGGCTCTTGCAGACTCTCGTGTGACTCAGGTGATAGCACCAACACGACATGCATTAGCAGAACATGAGAAATTACAAGCACCTATTGTAGATTTTAATCATCTGCCTGATGAGGCTGCATTATGGGAAGTCGATGCGGTGATTTGTGCACTGGGTTCAACTCTCAAAGCAGCAGGGTCGAAAGCGGCATTTCGTCAAGTAGACTACACTTATCCTTTAACTTGTGCAGAGCTGGCCAAAAAATGGCACTGCCCGACATTTGTGTTGACTTCTGCTTTGGGGTCAAATGCGAAGTCACCTTTTTTTTATAGCCGAGTAAAAGGGCAGCTCGAACAAGATTTAATGTCACTGGGTTTTGATTCTTTAACTTTGGTTCGGCCGAATGTGATTAGTGGTGACCGCCAAACAGCGCGTTTGGGTGAAGTCGTTGTGATCCGTATTATTTCTTTTCTATCACCTATACTGCCAGCTAGTTGCCAAGTTAGCCCCGCAACAAATATTGCGAAAGCATTATTTGAGGCCGCTGTGGCTCCCTCTAAAGGGGTTCATGTTATTTCATCTAAACAGCTGATATAACACTGAGTCGTTCATTTTTGTTTAGGGTGTTATAGAGGATAGATAAAAATATTCATTTTTGGCCCTCAATTTTTGATTGCTATGGCTGCCGCTGAAAATTCACATAAAAATGCCGCTGGGGCTTCAACCGGGTTTGTCAGCTTATTTGCCTATATTGGGGCATCAATCGCAGGATATCCATTATCAATCGTTATTGAAAAATACCAATGGAATGGTTTCTATTCCTTACTATTAGCCTTATCCATTTTCTTAATTTTACTGCTAATTATTGCAATGGTAATGACGAAGAAAAAAGTCAACATAGAAGGTTGATTCAGACTGGTTTGTTAACGACAGAGCCCACAAATGTGGGCTTTTCATTTTTGAAGATTACCCCTGAATCTGTGCTAATGAACCGTATAAATCATAAAGTATTTCATATTCATCTTGCTGATAAAATCGAATTTTATCCCAGCAAAATTGCTTAGCAACTTCAACGGTAAAGCGTGTGGCATCGATTAACTCACTTTCATAACTAGCGCCTGTTTCACTGCCGGGAACAATCGATTTAGCCGTAATGGCAAGGCCAACAACAGGTGCCTGTGTTGCAATATGCGGTTGCATTATAGAATTAAAGTGATAAACACCGTTATCATAAGGAGAAATGTCTTGTGTGGTGATAGGAAACGTCTTTGCTACATCTCCTGTTGCATACTCCAGTAAGCGTACTAAATCAGGTGCGACGCGTAAAATATAGCCTTGCATAGCCGTGGGAGAAATCGCAATCCCTCGTTGCTTAATGAGGCTGTTTCCCTTTGATGTATCAATGGATAAAATAGCATCCATCTGTTCATCGACTTCATATTGGTTCATGGTATTGGATGAAACTGGCATCCCCATAAAATCAACAGGGTCATGCGGCGTAATTGAAACATGTGTCGCAATGTGGGAGGTAATAATCACATCCCCTTTAAGGCGTTGCCCCTTTGCTGCCATATCCAACAACTTCATCGCGCTGGCAAAAGCGACAATTGAGCCATCCGCATCAGAAACTATCCCAATACGATTTGGTTGTGCCTGCTGTGCACCTAAACGGCCGATAATGCCTAAAGTCGGGTAAGTGCCTCCACGGTGTTTGCCCTCAGAGCCTGGAATTAATACTTTTATAAAATGGCATAACTGACTTATATCCTCTGGGGATTCATAAGGAATAGAAGTCACAGTGATGATGGCATCATTTGAGCCAACAGAATGAAGTAGCGCTGCCATTTTTTCGCCATCAACATCAGGGATGTCTAATAAGTCATAAACTTGGCTTAGATAATTCAAAGACATTATTGTACTCCTTTAATAATATTTAATTTGAATGGCTTGTTGGTGGCAATTTCTTCAATCTTATTAGCTCCCCGTAACCATAGGGCATTTTGCTCACCTAAAATGGTGCCATGGTCGTTTTCAATAAATAATGCAGTTCCTTCATACAGTGCGATCAATTCTTCCATGGGGTTAATCGTTAAAAACTCATTTAATCGCTCTTCACGACTTTCGCCATTATGACCAATCGGTTTACCAGAAATAAAATGAGGGTTAATTTGAAATGGGCAAATATTCAGTGCACTAAATGTAGGAGGTTGGACAATTGGCATATCATTGGTGGTGCGAATACTTGGTGTTGCAACATTACTGCCTGCACTCCATCCCATATAGGGAATGCTTTCATATTTAACTCGTTGTGAAATCAACTCCACTATATTGGCATCATATAGGCGTTTTAATAAGGCAAAGGTATTTCCGCCGCCAATAGCAATCGCTTGTGCTTGTTTAACTGCCGCAACAGGGTCGCTAAAGTGATGAATTGATGTTAATTCATAACCTAAAGCATTAAATACCAGTTTTACAATTGCTTCAAAATCATCAAAACTGAATGTAACTGC
Organism: Providencia rettgeri; assembly: GCA_900455085.1. NCBI lineage: Bacteria > Pseudomonadati > Pseudomonadota > Gammaproteobacteria > Enterobacterales > Morganellaceae > Providencia > Providencia rettgeri. The sequence goes on from UGTZ01000001.1 coordinate 1,523,528, forward strand.
GGCATAAGGAATAAATAAAATATTTTGCTTTTTATGTTGTAATAAACGATGAATTTGTTCGTCCGCATGTTGTAAGTAATTCATATTCCCCATACGTGAACTACTCATTAATAACGCATTAGCCATTTTCATATTCCTTTTTTATTTCTTTCATTGAATTAATTAATAAATCGATTTCTTTTTCACTATTAAAATAATGAAGTGATAAGCGGGCCATTTTTTCTATTTGATAGAACTTTAAAATAGCGGTTGCCATAAAGTGACCTGATTCAATAATGATGTTTTTAGCTTCTAATTTTTGCATTAATACATCAGAGGGAATTCCGTTAATATTAAATGGAATTATTCCTATTCGCTGGTGGCTATTATTAGGGCCATAAATTTCGACACCAGAAAGTTGAGATAATTGCTTCATCGCATATTGAGTGAGTGCTTGGTTGCGATTTTCAATTTGTTCAATACCGATATTTACAGCATAGTCTAAAGCTGAATCTAAACTAATAATGGCCGGAACATTTGGGCAGCCTGCTTCAAAACGTTTTGCTGTTTGAGGCAGAATAATGTCCCCTGTTTGTGGGTTAATTGAGCTATTCCACCAACCGACCAGTGTGGGGGTTAATGATGATATCAATGCTTCACGAACAAACAGAATGCCGCTGCCTTCTATCGCTCTTAACCCTTTTCGGCCACATGATGACATAAAGTCACATTGCCATTTTTGAACATTAACGTTATACATTCCAATGGCTTGTGAAGCACTAATATGGCTAAGCACACTATGCTTTCTGGCTATCTCACAAATAGCCTGCACAGGTTGAATTACCCCAGTTATGTTAGATAGTGCAACGAAACTGATGAGCTTTGTCTTAGAGGTTATCGCTTGCTCGATAGATTCAGGTGAAAGGACACCATAGCTATCCGCATTCACCTTAATAATTTTTATTCCTATTTCATGCGCTAACAGTTGCCAAATTGCAATATTGCTGAGCATCTCAGTATCAGGAATTATCACTTCATCGCCAGCTTGCCAAGAAATACCTCTAGCAATCAAGCTGATAGATTCTGTGCCATTTTTGGTAAATGCAATTTCACTGGGTTTTGCACCGATAAATACAGCCAATTTTTGTCGACAAATTTCAACTTGCTCATAAGTTTGCTTGCGGAAGCTCGGTAAATAAATCCCTTGCTCCGCGGTTTTATCAAGATAGCGCTTTACTGCATCTATTACCGGCTTTGGCGGTGGCGCCGCGGCTCCCGTATCAAAATAAGCGTAATGTTGTGAAACTAGAGTGTCTTTTTGCACTTGCGACCAGATATTCGTCATTATTATTCCCTATAAAGTTATTTAGCCCAGAAGGAAAGCAGTTTCGCTTTGAGGGTTGGCAGGAATGCTTTCGCCGTGGAGTAAAGAGCATCGCCGGCAATAAGCCCACCAGCGAAAGTTGAAATTTTATCGGAACTGATATTGAAGAAACGCTCAATGATAATTCGAACCGCGAGTGCAGTAAGAACCGTCCAACCTGCAATAGGGTAGTTGATCATCAAGCCAGTTGAGAAGAGTACGCCAATCTGGTTTTTAGCACCGCCAATTAACTGAATGATGGCACCCGGTATGGCCCACAATAACAACATCATCGCCACATTTGAGGAGCTTCCTGCTTGGATCGTAGCAGCATAAAGCCTTGATGCAGGAACGATTTTATCTTGTTCGAAATAAAAATCGTAGGTAAGTGCAACCACTACCAAGGCGCAGCAAAAACCGATAATAGCGGCAAAATATTGTTGTTTTCTCCCATAATGTTCTGCAGATTGGTTCTTACCATAACCGCGGATCATAAATCCCGTTTTTAGGTCAAAACCCATATCGGCAAAAGCAGGGCCTGTTGCGGCACAAAACCCGACTAAAACGGCTAATGCTTCAGGGGGAAACCCCAGTAAAATACCAATCATCAGTGAGATAAGAGCTGCTGCAGTTGCAGGAAACCACCCAGAGTGCATAGCCGCCATCCCCACAATCATCTCTTGGATTAAAGCGGCTAAGGTCGCAAAAATGAGGAATCCAATAAGTTGTGGTAATGTCATAGTGACAAATATTTGGCTAATAAATGTGAGTGCTAACGCGGTTAAAAAGTAGAAAGTTGCCCCTTTGATTAAGGTTGATTTGATACGTTTGCTACTTTGGCGTAGCTCATCACTTTCTTCGCTTTGTTGCTGGTTATCTTTCTTGTTACGAAAAACAATGGCTCCGATTTGGATTAATGCGACGATACCTGCACCAATCATCACACCATGTGGGACATAGTTTTCATATAAATTATAAGTAATTAGCCCTGACTCAGAAAAACCACGAATAAGTAGTCCAACAGCAAACATGAATAACGCGAAAATACTGCCAATCAGCGCTATCCCTGCGGATGCCGTTGGAATACCAAAACCTGCACCGATGGCTCCAGCAGCAAAGCCTGTCAGCAATGCGCCAAGCCGCTTTCCACCTTTATTTCCTGCCCACAAAGTTTCTGCGGTGGCAACACCGGCAGGCCAAGAAGCACTGGCAGGATAGGCGCGGGTATTAAACAAGCCATATAAAATAGTGCCATCAATGATAATCGCAATGAAAGCGCCCGCCATCATTGGATAAATTAATTCAGGCATACCCAATACCCAAGGCACACCAATGGCTACTATTAAACCATTTGCTGCAGCAAAGGTTGCGGCAGAGATACTCGTTTGAATTAAATTTTGCGCATCGATAAATTTAAATGATGCGAAAATAGAAAGTGGGACACGTGATAATAAAATAGCAAGAACAGCACCGATAATTGATGTGTTTGCGGAGATACCTAGTGTGACAATAATCTGAATACCAATAATAGCACCAACAAAAGATAATATAATTATTGCGATGAGTAGTGCTGGAGAAAAAATAGATACACGTACCTCAGTATCATTTTTATCATGAGATATATTCATAGAGTTACCTATTTTATTTTAATAATTAATAACTGCTTTCTATCTTATTAATTTCACCATAGATTTAAAATACGGCAGATAATTTACTGGCTGTGGATTTTAATAATGGATAAAACTCGGTTAAATTTTTACTTTGGCTTGATGCTGCAATGCATAACGAGCCTAATACCCCTTTTTCAAAAGAAAATATAGGAACGGATAACCCTTGTGTTCCTGCTAAATAAGCTTCTTTTGAATAGGCATATCCTTCTTCAGCATAGAGACTTAATTGCTTTTTTAATAAGGTGTTATTTTGCAAATTATGTTTAGAAAGATATTCATCAATATATGAAATATCCATTGAGCTTAAAATGATTTGTGTAAATGGGGCTTCATGCAAGCTCAACGCTTCTCCTTCTTTAGATGTAAAGCGGATAAGATGGTCACTTTCTAAAATGAAATTACAAATAGCGATATCATTGTAACGGCGATAAATAAATATGGTTTCATGGGTTTTATCAGCGAGAGGGCGTAAGTAGTCACTCGCTAATTGTGAAAACTGGCGTGTGTTATTGGCTAAATAACCGATTTCAATACACCGCAAGCCTAATAAGTATTCTTTATTCTTATTTTTTTGTAAGAAACCTTGCTCTTCTAGAATATTAAAACCCCGCTGTACGACGGAAGGGCTCTTATCAAGATGACGAGCTAACTCACGCACTCCCCATATGGGCTTGTTGATTGAAAAGCAATCTAACAAGGTTAATACGAATCCAGCGGATTGTAGTCGGTTATTCATAGTTTCCCCTGTTGTAATCAATTGAATTAGCACTATTGTTATATTTTTGTTCCTTATACGGGAACAGTGTGCCGTTTGGTAATACAAACATATTTAGATGAAACAATATGCAAAGTAAATGATTTGTTGCGTCCGTGTTAAGTGGGTCACTAAAACAGTTCTTATCATTTATCTATTTTTTCTTGCTTTTTTTATAATCATTTGAAGTTAATATGTTTTTTTTAGTTTTTAGCTGTTCCTACTAGCGAAACAATAAAAAGGATGCAAATGGACAAATGAGTTATTGGTGAGAACAGGAGAATTTGTTTTCCTTGATGGTTAGGAAATTCGATGAACAGTTTAATGAGTTAATAACGATAAGTTTCGGTATCAAAGTCTGTTAAAGGGTCTCTATCGTATTTAAACCTAACCATGATAACGTGTAATCGCGCTTTTTTTAACCAAAAACTGAAATAATAGGCACACTGATCTTAGGCCGCGGTTTGTAACCATCGCTTTTTAGCCATTTTATCCCGCCTTTCTGACAGCAAAGTCACCGCGTGTAGACCTTTTTCCGCACTCATAAACCGCAGTCGGTTGCCACATAAAATGCATTGGTACGGATCGGTGTTTAAAAACCCTTTGATAAGCGCTGCAAAGCCCGGTTTTTCAGGCACGTTAGGGTGTATCATGTCCAACGCGTCATACACTTTAGATAACAAGCGTCCACGTTTTCGATTGGCTAAAAAACCGTAATAACGGATCATCTTAAAATGTCGCGCTGGGATATGACTGACGTAACGTCGTATCATTTCTTCTTGAGATAAGGTCTGTCGTCGGTATTGTTGGCTATGGTGGTCATAATAATGATGAACCACGGCGCCCCCACTGTAATGTTTCAATTGAGAAGCCGAGATAGGCGGTCGTTTTAAGTAACGCCCAAGATATTTGACGTTGTGCCAGGCGCCTCGGGTCTTTTTAGCAAAATGCAGTTTCCAATAGCGCTGGAACTGGGCATTGAGGTAACGACACCAGGTCGGATAATCGCGAATATGCCCGAAGCCAGGCAATTTATTCGGTAGTAACTGAAAATAGCTGTCACGCAGGAGCCGAATGACGGCACTGCGCCAGACTTTTTCGACGTCTTTCTTTTTGAAAAAAATGGGCTTCCAGGTATCGTATTTGGTGAGACCGCCTCGGGTCACTGATAAATGAATATGCGGATGTTGATTGAGTTGGCGGCCGTAGGTGTGGAGGGCGCAAAAGATACCGATTTCGAGTCCAAGGCGTCTGGCATGTTTGAGCATAGCACGCGTTGCACAGCGAAAGAGTTGGTTGAGCAAGAGCCAATTATTGTTGAAGAAAGGCCAAAGCAGATGAGGCATGGTGAGGGTAATATGCTGCCATTCGCAGTCCGGCAAAATATGGCGCTGCTGGGCGATCCATTGTTCGGTGCCTTTGAGACCACAGGCACTGCAGGCTTTGGATTTACAGGTTTGACAAAAGAAACGAGAATGTGTGCAATCAGAAGAAGAGCAGCAATAACGTCGAACGCCCATAGCACAGGTGCTACAGGCGAGCATCTTTTCAACACAGAGGAGTTGCCATTCATCGACGTGATTATTTTCGATGAAGCGATCCCATCCGTCATCGTATTGAAATAGTAATTTAGCGGGTCTGGGAATATACATAGAGCAGAGTATAAAAGACGGGAAGGGAGTTGCCTAGAAATAGAGCGGCTTCGCCGCGATGCTCACGCCAAAGGCGTGCTTATGTTCAATGATCTTTTCCTGATGCGGTTCATCTATGTGAGAAATAGGTTATTTTATATTTTTGTGTAAACGTTTACACTAAATCGAGATTGATCACAGATTCTTATCTAAACTCGTTGTTATACTGCGTAGTAATGACAAGTTGGAAGACAGAGTGCAATTTAAGCAGTATTGGGAGATGAGAGATGCAACAGGATCAACGATTGATGATAGGGCTGTGGGTGGCTGCGGATAGCAATCAAATATCCCCAATGGTGATGAAGTTGAGGAGACAGATAAGATGAATACAATGCCATTTAACCCTTCGGATTGCCCCCATCGTCGCTATAACCCATTAACGGGCCAATGGGTGTTAGTGTCTCCTCACCGAGCAAAACGTCCATGGAGCGGTAAAGATGAAAAGCCATCAATAGAAGATTTACCTCAGTATGATGCACATTGCTTTCTTTGCCCGGGTAATACAAGGGTTTCAGGGGAGAGCAATCCTAACTACCAAGGGACTTATGTATTCCAAAATGACCATGGTGCGTTATTAGCACAACCTTGTGCCCAACCTGATAATCAATCTGAGTTGTTTCAATCACAATCGGTGAGTGGTGTTAGCCGAGTGATCTGTTTCTCTCCTGATCACAGTAAAACACTGCCAGAGCTGTCTGTGCCTGAACTTGAAGACGTTATCGAAACATGGCAGCAACAAATCGCTGAATTAAGTGAACACTATACTTGGGTTCAAGTTTTTGAAAATAAAGGGGAAATAATGGGGTGTTCTCAACCTCATCCTCATGGGCAAATTTGGGCGAGTGATTTCTTACCTAATGAAATTGCACGTAAGGACCACTTTCTCGCTCAATATTATCAACGTCATGGCTGTAACTTATTAATTGATTATATTAAAGCAGAACAACAAGATGGCTCACGAATTGTTGTTGAAACTCAAGAGTGGATTGCACTTGTCCCTTATTGGGCGGCTTGGCCATTTGAGACGCTGTTACTACCAAAACGACATATTCGCCGCATGGATGAAATGAATGAAACCATTCGCACAGACCTTGCTATAGCGCTAAAAAAACTCACAAGTCGCTACGATAACCTATTTCATTGCTCTTTCCCTTATTCAATGGGATGGCACTTTGCGCCTTTTATGAATGAAAGCCAAAGTGTCGAACATTGGCAATTGCATGCTTTATTTTATCCACCATTACTGCGTTCAGCGACAGTGAAAAAGTTCATGGTGGGGTATGAAATGTTAGCGGAAACCCAGAGAGACCTCACGCCAGAACAAGCCGCGCAACGTTTACGTGAGGTAAGTGACTGCCATTATAAACAAAGTCAAACCGCTAAATAATTTATCAAATTGTAATTAACTTGGCTGTTGGCTGGGTTACCAAATGACGTATTAAGGATAATTAAAAATGGAAACGTTAAAGCAAACAGTTGCCACATCGTTTGAACAAACCTTTGGTTATCAACCTGAAATATATGTTCAAGCGCCAGGGCGAGTGAATCTTATCGGCGAACATACAGACTACAATGATGGTTTTGTTTTGCCTTGTGCGATTAACTACCAAACGATGACTGCAGCGGCAAAACGTGATGATCGTATCATTCGAGTCGTTGCGGCTGACTATCATAATGAGTGTGATGAATTCAGCTTGGATAGCGATATTACATTTTTGCCTGAAAAAATGTGGGCGAACTATATACGCGGTGTAGTGAAGTTTCTTTTACAAAGAGGGTTTTCGTTTAATGGTTGCGATATTGCAGTCAGTGGAAACGTACCGCAAGGAGCGGGCTTAAGCTCTTCAGCTTCACTAGAAGTTGTGATTGGACAAACACTTAAAGCCTTGTATCAATTAGATATTAGTCAACAAGATATCGCGCTGAATGGCCAACAAGCTGAAAACCAATTTGTTGGTTGTAACTGCGGTATTATGGACCAACTGATTTCAGCTTGTGGTGATGCAGGCCATGCTTTACTTATTGATTGCCGTAGCTTGGCGCTATTTCCTATTTCCATACCTGATGATTTGGTTGTGATGATAATCAATTCAAATAAGCAACGAGGCTTAGTTGGGAGTGAATACAATACACGCCGCCAACAATGTGAAGAAGCCGCCAATTTGTTTGGAGTGAAAGCGTTGCGCGATGTCACATTTGATGATTTTTTGCAGCAGCAACACCAATTATCTCCTGTCGTTGCTAAGCGAGCCAAACATGTGATCAGTGAGAACGAGCGTACTTTGGCGGCAGCAAAAGCATTAACGCAAAATGATTTGTTGCAACTAAGCGAATTAATGGCGCAGTCACATATTTCCATGCGTGATGATTTCGAAATCACAGTTAAAGAAATTGATACTTTAGTGGATATCGTTAAGTCCGTTTTAGGTGTTCAAGGCGGGGTACGTATGACCGGAGGGGGCTTTGGTGGCTGTGTGGTTGCGGTGATGCTGCAGCAATGTGTTCAACCAGTGATTGATGCGGTAGAAGCGCAATACCAGAAAGTGACAGGCTTACAAGCCGATATTTATGTATGCCAACCTAGCTCAGGTGCGAGTGTGGTGCGTTAAAAGCAAATCAACACATTGAGAAGTTGAAATAACATGATGTTTACTCAAGAAAAAAATCAGGCATTAGGTTCACCCAAAGTCGTCGTGTTAACCAATAAAAATGATATGGAAATTACCCTGACAAGTTTAGGGGCAAGTTGGCTAAGTTGTATTTTACCGCTAGCGAGTGGGAAACGAGACGTTGTCCTAGGTTCGCCAAATATGGATAAACAGAAGGAACAAGACGTGTATTTGGGGGCGACAGTGGGGCGCGTGGCTAACCGTATCGCGAATGCACGCTTTTCTATTCATGGTGAAAATTATTTAGTATCAGCCAACCAAGGGGTGAATTGCTTACATGGTGGGAAAGATAATTTTAGCTATCGAGTTTGGGCAGTTTCACAGCCTAGTGCTCAACAGGTTATTTTTTCACTTATTTCGCCAGATGGTGACCAAGGTTTTCCTGGGGAATTGAACGTTGAGGTGAGTTATGAATTAACGGATGAAAACCAAGTGATTATCCGCTATAAACACCAAACTACAAAGAGCTGCCCTGTGAACCTAACCAATCATGCTTATTTTAATTTGGCAGGTGAATGTAGTGAAAAAACAGCTCTAGATCACGCTCTTACGATTTACAGTGATTGTTATTTACCGACAGATAAAACAGGGATCCCCAGTGGAGAGTGGCGTAATGTGACTGGTGGCAATTTTGATTTTCGCCAAAGCAAACTCATTGGCCGTGACTTTCTCCAAGATAACGACCAAGTTTCTGCCGGGGGATATGATCACACATTTATTCTCGATACAGCTCGTATTGATGGACGGCAAACGGTGGCATCGCTGTGTGCTCCTGAAGGGGACGTAAACATGAATATTTCTACAACGATGCCCAGCATGCAGCTTTATACAGGGAATTATTTGATTTCAGTTGCGGGTAAAACAAAATCGTATACGCCTTTTTCTGGTGTTGCATTTGAAACGCAATTTCCACCTGATGCGATTAACCACCCTGAATGGGGGGGAGCGATACAGCCCGATTTCACAGCCTAATCAAATATATTGTAGTGAAACGTGTTATCAATTTATTTTCTAAGTATATTGTTGATTAACACCGCTGAAATGCGGTGTTTTGTTTTTCTATATTATGCATTGATGAGTTTTAGCTAAATAATTTTAATATGCGCTATGCCATTGTTTTTAATTCTAGCTCATTGTTTAATAAGCCATCCTAATTGTAGAGGTGCACGATGGCGACAATCAAAGATGTGGCAAAAGAAGCAGGTGTTTCTGTTGCAACTGTTTCACGGGTGATTAATCAATCACCTAAGGCAAGCCAAGCTTCTATTGCATCAGTAAAAAATGCAATGAATAAGCTAGGGTACCGCCCAAATGCGGCGGCTCGCGCGTTAGTGAACCAAAGCTCAAATACAATTGGGGTGCTCGTTAACGATGTGTCAGACCCATTTTTCGGTGTTATGGTTAAAGCTGTTGATGCGGTAGCCCATAAAAATGGTAAACATATCTTGATTTGTAACGGTTATCATAATGCAAAAGAAGAACGCCAATCTATTGAGCTGTTGATTAACAACCGCTGTGATGCTTTGGTCATTCACTCTAAAGCCCTTGATGATGCTGAACTACTCCAATATGCGAACGAAGTCCCGAGTATGGTACTGATCAACCGCCATATTGATGAGATTGCAACCCGCTGTATTTCATTAAATAACTACAAAGGTGCCTATTTAGCGACGGAACACCTTATTCGACATGGGCACACTAAAATTGCGTACATCTCTTCAAATCACCAAATTGAGGATGCGATACAACGTTTACAGGGCTATCGAGACGTATTAAAAAATAATGGTATTCAACTGTCTGATAGCTATGTTGAATATGGTGCTCCTTATGGGGAAGGTGGCGAGCAAGCGATGACTAACTTGCTGATAAAATCACTCGAGATCACTGCGGTCGTGGGCTACAACGATTTTATGGCTGCGGGGGCCATCGCGGTATTAGATGAAAATGAAATTCACTCGCCAGAACAAGTTTCGGTTATTGGTTTTGATGATGTATTGATTGCCCGCTATATCCATCCACGCTTAACAACGATTCGTTATCCCATTCAAATGATGGCAGAAAAAGCCACTCAGTTAGCACTTTCCTTAGCAAGAGGGGAAAAAACGACAGTTGAAAGTTTGATTTACTCACCGACACTGGTTCAACGTAATTCAGTTAGGCCTTTGCACGCCTAGTGATTTTATAGGTACAGGATTACGGTTATTTATGTAAACGTTATCATTAATATTTGATGAGCTTCACGGAACCATCAAAAAGTAGATTACTTTCCAGTAATTCGCCTTCGTTATTTTCTGAAAATTTGCATTAAAATCTGTTATTTAACCCACTAAGTTAACGTTGTTGAGGATATTGTGAAAATATGTGATTCATTTAACGGTGATATTTTGTGGTAACGTTTACACTTACTTCGTTATCATTTAGCGAAGGAATTTGATTATGCAAACTGAAGGGGTTGGGTTAAGCACATTAGATTACGGAATATTCATTCTGTATGTGCTTATCATTATTAGTGTGGGTCTTTGGGTTTCTCGAGATAAAAAAGGGCAAAAAAAAGGTACAAAAGACTATTTTCTGGCAGGAAAAACATTACCTTGGTGGGCGATAGGTTCTTCACTGATTGCGGCAAATATCTCTGCAGAGCAGTTTATTGGTATGTCCGGCTCTGGATTTTCAATTGGTTTGGCCATCGCATCCTATGAATGGATGGCAGCACTAACTCTGATTATTGTCGCAAAATACTTTATGCCCGTATTTATTGATAAAGGCATTTTTACCATTCCAGAATTTGTTGAAAAACGCTTTAATAAAACGTTAAAAACGATCTTAGCCGTATTCTGGTTGGCACTATTTATCTTTGTTAATTTAACTTCAGTTCTCTATTTAGGGTCGTTAGCATTACAGACAATCCTAGGTATTCCAATGCATTATGCTATTTTTGGCTTAGCATTATTTGCAGTGATTTACTCTCTTTATGGCGGGCTATCTGCGGTTGCGTGGACGGATGTCGTACAAGTTTTCTTTTTAATTTTAGGCGGTTTTTTAACCACAATAATGGCGGTGAGCTATATTGGTGGTGATGCGGGTTTATTCGCGGTATGAGCCGTATGGCAAGTGAAGCGCCTGCACATTTTGAAATGATTTTAAGCCAAGACAACCCGCAATTTAGCAATTTACCCGGTATTGCCGTATTAATTGGCGGACTATGGGTTGCCAATTTATATTACTGGGGCTTCAACCAATATATTATTCAACGTGCATTAGCGGCCAAATCTATTAATGAAGCTCAAAAAGGCTTGGTTTTTGCGGCATTTCTCAAACTGATTGTCCCAATCCTTGTTGTTGTACCGGGTATTGCTGCATTTGTGATTGTTTCTGACCCTGCATTACTGGCGGGATTAGGAACAATGGCACAAGAGCATATACCAACACTGGCCCAAGCGGACAAAGCCTATCCATGGTTAACTCAATTCTTACCTGTCGGCGCTAAAGGGGTCGTATTCGCGGCATTAGCTGCGGCTATCGTTTCTTCTTTAGCTTCCATGTTGAACTCAGTGGCAACTATTTTCACCATGGATATCTACAAAGAATACATTGCTCCATCAACCGCGGATCATAAGCTAGTGAATGTCGGGCGGATTAGTGCAGTTGTTGCGTTAATTGTGGCATGTTTTATCGCACCATTATTAGGCAACATTGGACAAGCTTTCCAATATATTCAAGAGTATACGGGGTTAGTTAGTCCGGGTATTTTAGCGGTATTCTTACTAGGCTTATTTTGGAAGAAAACCAATGCAAAAGGCGCGATTATCGGTGTGCTGCTCTCAATTCCGTTTGCACTATTCTTAAAACTGATGCCATTAGGCATGCCATTCCTTGACCAAATGATGTACACCTTCTTCTTTACTGCGGTTGTGATTGGTTTAATTAGCCTGACAACGGCAAAAGAAGATGACTGTGAGGGGGCGATTATTTTAACGTCCGAGACCTTTAAAACGTCGACAGGTTTCAATATCGCATCCTACGCAATTATGGTTATCTTGTGCGTGTTATATGCGTTGTTTTGGTAGCGCAATATTTCTAACAACCTGATAAGTAAATGATAGCACTAGGCGGGAAGGAACACTCCCGCCTTATTTTTTGCATTTATTAACTTAAATAATGACCTAACATTTAGTATCGAAATCATTTTCGTTATTCTCGCTTAATAATCTCCCTTCCTTATGTATGGTTAATTGTGTCTAAATTGATTTTTTTAATAACTATTTGTTATAAGTAAATATGCCAAATTGATTTTAATTTGACTTATTTTTAGGAATAATACTGAGACTTATTATTATTATCATTGGAACTATTTTGTGAAAAATTTAGGTTTATTTCGTTTACATCAGGTTGCCATTTTCACCTTGTTAGCGCTGGCTGTTCAAAACCAATCCATGGCAAATGAACAAAATAGCGACAAACAAGACTCTTTCGTTGTCAGTGCGCAAGCACTCAAAGTGAATACTGCGCTGCAAGAAACGCCAAAATCTGTTTCGATTATTACGGAACAAGATTTGACTATACATGCTCCACAAAAAATTGATGAAGCACTTCGTTATACCTCGGGGGTTGTTGCACAACCTTACGGGGCTGATAATGATACTGATTGGTTCAAAGTTCGCGGTTTTGATGCCGCAACCTATTTAGATAATAGCCGGTTATATAGAGATGGCTACTATACTTGGTTGCTTGAGCCTTATGGGTTGGAAAGTATTGAAGTCGTGAAGGGGTCATCAGCCGTTCTCTTTGGCGAATCCACTCCTGGAGGCGCTGTTAATTTAGTAACGAAAAAACCATCTATTAATGCAAAAAATGAAATATTTTTAGAAGCGGGTAATAACGATCACCAAGCGCTAGGTTTTGATCTTTCTACGGCGTCAGTCGATGCAGGTGCCCGCTACCGTTTAGTGGGAACGATGAAAAAATCAGATGGGGAACTCAAAGACACAGATAATAAACGTATTTATCTGGCGCCAAGTGCGGCATTTGACTTGTCTGATCAGACTATACTTACGTTAATGGGAACGTATCTGCACGATGATGGTACGCCCACGAATCCTTTTTTCCCAGCAGCGGGAACATTAATTCACTCTAATTATGGCAAAATTAAACCATCAACCAATTTAGGTGAGCCTGATTACGATAAATATAAGCGAACTCAGTTCTCAGTGGGTTATTTATTAGAACATCAATTTAATGATGAGTGGCGTTTTGCTCAGCGTGTGAATTATGGTTACAACGACCTAACACTCAGAAGTGTTTATGCTTTCTTTAATGCAGACCCTACCGTGCAGGAATTGGGGCAAGGTATTGTTTTTCGCGATGGTAAAAACCAAAGTTTTAGTTTTGATAACAATATCGTCGGTGAATGGGATAGTGAGCGGTTTGAAAATACCTTACTTTCGGGTATTGAATTCCAATATCATCAAACCAAAGGCGATGAACAGGATAATTATGCTTTTGGTAAAATTAACCCGTGGAAGCCAGTTTATGGGCACTATACCCCACTTGACCCATCAAATAACATTCATCGCACTATTGATAAAACACAAGCTAGTATTTATTCACAATACCAAACAAAGCTTGATAGCAAATGGATTGGGGTCGTTGGTGCACGTTATGATTGGGTAAAAACTGAAAATAAAGCACATAAAAAAGCAGAAGATGAGTCTAGAAATGATGGGCAGATGAGTTTAAATGCGGGTTTAATGTATATTGCTGACAATGGCATTTCACCTTATTTAAATTACTCTCAATCTTTTGAAGTTCAATCGACAATCGACCCAACCACCCAAAAACTATATAAACCACTTAAAGGTGAGCAATTTGAAGCAGGTATCAAATATACACCTTATTTTATGGATGGTTATTGGAATATTGCTTGGTTCGATATCGAACAAAAAAATGCGTTAGTCACAACTCCTGAACACCCTGTTGCAACACAAACAGGTGAAGTCACTTCACAAGGTATAGAAACAGAACTATTTGCAAGTGTTACTGATAATTGGGATATTAAAGCGACATACACTTATACCAATGCGAAAACAGATCAAACAGGTGGTAAGGGACGTAAACAGGCTGGTATGATCCCCAAACATATGGCGACTGTCTGGACTGACTACGAAATTCCAATCGTGAGTAACCAGTCGTTAAAACTCGGAACTGGTATTCGCTATTATGGTCAATCAAAAGACAACCCAGCGAGCAGCAACCGTTCTGTTCCTAGTGCGATGCTCTGGGATATGGCCGCGATATATCAATTATCGAATAATTGGCAGTTCCAGTTCAATATGAATAACATTCTCAATAAAGAGTATGTTTCATCTTGTGATACCTGGTGCTACTACGGCCAATCGCGTTCATTTGTGTTACAAACAAAGTACACTTGGTAATTTTAAAAAAGGCATGCTAATAACCTTGGCATGTCTTGAGTCCTTTCTATGTTTCGATTAACAAATATTAATATCGTTCGCGATCATCGTGCTATTTTATCTATAGATTCGTTAAATATACCGACAACAGAACTCACAGTGGTTCTTGGTCATAATGGCTCTGGAAAATCTACACTGGTTAATCTTCTTTCAGGGCAGATGGCACCGGATAGCGGACAAATCGATTTAAATGGCATGAGTCTTTCTCGATATAAAACGAAAGAATTAGCGCAGAAAATCGCGTATTTACCACAAAAACTGCCAGCCTCAGCGGGGCTGTCTGTGAAAGAACTTGTACGGTTAGGTCGTTTTCCGTGGCGAGGTGCACTTGGTCGCTGGCAAGCTGACGATGAAATTATTATCCAGCAAGCAATGGAAAAAGCGGGAGTTGAGGGGTTTTCTTCGAGCTTAGCAGACAATTTGTCTGGTGGAGAGCGCCAGCGCGCATGGGTTGCCATGTTACTTGCCCAACAATCACCGGTTTTAATACTGGATGAACCGACTTCTGCATTAGATATTCACCATCAATACCAGTTAATGAATTTATTGAGTGAGCTTAATAAAGTTCATGGGATTGGTGTGATTGTGATCCTTCATGACCTCAACCTTTCTCTACGCTACGCAACACACATAGTGGCATTAAAAAAAGGGAAAATAGAATTTGAGGGAAAAAGTGTTCTTCTTCATGATGAAGCAAGGCTATCGTCACTCTACGATACCCCGATTAAGTTAATACCACACCCTAATTTTCCAGAGTCAGAACATCATAGGGTTGCTATCGTATGCGCTTAAGAATCAATTTGCTTGGCCTTATTTTATTAACAAGTACATTATTATGCTCATTTTATACACGGGCTTATTCTGTTACGGACAGTCGTGGTATTATCGAGTTCAATTCGCCGCCTCAGCGCGTTGTGGTTTTAGATTGGGATTTACTGGAGCAGCTATTAACCCTTGAAGTTACCCCTATTGGCGCCACGGAATTAGAGAGTTACCAGCAATGGGTTGTTGACCCTGTTGTTCCTTCTTCAGTCAAAGAGGTAGGAACCCGGGCTGAGCCTAATTTAGAGCAAATTGCCGCATTGAAACCTGATGTTATTATTGCAAGTAGCGCGCAAGAAGATTTACTGCCTTTATTGGAAAAAATAGCGCCAGTCGTTTATTTATCAAATTTTGCACGCCAAGATGACTCAGGGCTTGTAGCCATTGCGCATTTTAAAACGTTGGCTCGCTTATTTGACAAGACCTCTTTTGCTGATGAATATCTAATGAAAATGGATAAACGTTTTGCTGAATTAAGATCACAGCTTGAACGAGCTTTTTCCACGAAACCAAATGTTGCTGTTATCCGGTTTTCAAGTTTAAGCACTATTTTTCTTTATACTGAGAACTCAACGCTAAATTATGTTCTTGAACAGCTTGCATTAAAGCCCGCTATTTTAGTTCCCGCACGTGCTTGGGGAATAGAACAGAGACGAATAAATTCATTACAGTTTATTAATGATGGGTACGTGTTATATATCAAACCATTTGTAGAAGAAAAAAAACTAAATGATTCTATTTTATGGCAGTCGATGCCCTTTGTTAAACAAGGGCGGATAAATAGTGTTCGTCCCGTTTGGAATTATGGTGGTGTATTTTCCTTGCAATTAATGGCGGAAGCATTAACAGAAAGCTTATTACAGGTTGCTCCTCATAATGACAACTAAACAGTACTCAATACCTTTTTTTGTATTAATGGTGTTTGCGCTGATTAATCTTCAGCTCGAACCTGGGGTTATACTCAGTCAGCAATTATTTTTAATTATTCATCCTGCTTCAGCCGATACATTTGCTGATTATTTTTATTTATATGGCCAATTACCACGCCTTGCTATGGCATTATTAGTGGGCGCGACTTTTGGTTTATTGGGCAGTTTGATGCAGCAATTAACACAAAATAATCTTACTTCACCACTGACATTAGGTTCATCATCCGGTGCTTGGTTAGCATTAGTGGTAGTCAATATTTGGTTTAGTAATGAGATTGGGTTATATCAAACGCTAGCTGCGATGGTGGGAGCATTACTTGCATTTGGGTTGGTAATATTAATTGCAGGTATTCGCAATATGACAGGCATTCCGTTAGTTGTTTCGGGAATGGTCATCAATATTTTGTTTGGTGCTATAGCAACTGCATTAATTACATTAAATTCTCAATTTGCACAAAACATTTTTATGTGGGGAGCTGGAAATCTAGCGCAAGATGGCTGGCAAAAAGTGGTTGGTTTATTACCTTTATTGTTCCCTATCATTATTATTATCTGTTTTGCACCTCGTATTTTGACATTATTGAAATTAGGTCATGAGGGGGCTAAAGCTCGTGGCTTATCCGTTTTACCTACTTTCTTGTTTTTTATTGTTTTAGCATCTTGGTTAGTGGCGGCGACTATTTCAACTGTAGGGGTTATTAGTTTTATTGGTTTATTAGCCCCAAATATAGTACGGCGAATGGGTAATATGAGTGCAAGGCAAGAGTTATTAAACAGTGCAGTTGTAGGCGCTATTTTATTGCTTCTTGCAGACAGCGGGGCTATCGCACTAACAAACTACCTTAATATTGTGGTTCCTACGGGGGTAATGACTGCTGCTATTGGTGCTCCTTTATTGATCTGGTTTAGCCGCCGAGCAATGACAGCCCAAGATCAATTATCGATAGGTCTATTACCAACAAAAATAATACTTTCCAAAACCACGGTATGTATTCTTATTTTATTGTTAGCAAGTGGAGTTGTATTTTCACTTTGCTTACAAACGAATGGTGAACAATATTATTGGCAACTGCCATCAAGTTTTCAATGGGATATTAAATGGCCTCGTTTATTAGCGGCTATATTCTCTGGCTTAGCATTGAGTATTGCAGGCGTTTTATTACAAAGAATTATTTATAACCCGTTGGCCAGCCCAGATATTTTAGGGGTTTCTTCAGGTGCTACAGCGGCACTTGTTCTATTTAGTTTACTATTAGGCACTGCTATTCAAACCTCATTTTGGGGTATTGCTTTAATCGGGAGCCTGATTGTATTAGGGATATTGTTGTACCTAGGTAAGCGACACCAATACGCACCAGCAAGCTTAATTTTGACAGGGATCTGCCTAACGGCAACGTTAGAAGCTTTTGTTCAGTTCTTTTTAGCTCAAGGTACATTGAGTAGCTATCGGATATTATTATGGCTTTCAGGGTCAACTTATCGTGTGGAAGGGCAACAGGCCATTATTTTTTCAATCAGTATTGTTGTGTTAGCTATATTAGCGATCACGTTAAATCGTTGGCTAGTTTTATTATCAATTAGTCGGTCATTTGCACAGGGAAGAGGACTAAATTCACAATTAGCGACTATATTGCTATTAATCTTAGTTGCATTATTGTGTGCTTTTGTCACTTCTACTGTTGGCCCTATTGCATTTCTTGGTTTAGTTGCACCCCATATGGCTTTTTTAGTTGGCGCTAAAAAGGCGAAACAACAACTTATTATTAGTGGGTTGATCGGCAGTATATTAATGGTTTGGGCAGATTGGTTAGGACAAATTATTATTTATCCAACACAGATAGCTGCTGGAATATTTGTCGCCATTTTAGGTGGCGGGTATTTTTTATTGCTGATGGCGATGAATAAAATCAAGTCATAATTTATGGTGTAAATATGGCTAACCAAATCGCTACTCAAAAAGACCTAACTAATATTGATAAGTCAGGTCATATCGCGATAGCCATAAAAAAAGATAAATACGAAAAGAAAATAGTAGTATTTATCTTATCCGTATTATTTCAATACCACAGCCCCAGAATGGCAGTAAAAAGGTGAGTTAAGTTGAGCCACGCTCAATTAATTGCCATTCGAGGATTTCATGGCTGTCATCGAGTTGCGGGTGCTTAATTTTATTGAGTAGCAGTTGAACGCTACGGATGCCAAATTGATGCATCGGCTGTACAATAGTACTTAATGGCGGCGTGGTTACTTGACCGAAGGGCACACCATCAAACCCTAACACGGCAATATCATTGGGAATATGCAACCCCTGCTGATGTAAAACACTCATTGCACCGCCTGCGATGACATCAGAAATCGCGAATACGGCATCGGGTTTGGGCGCATTTTGCAGTAACTTTTCCATGGCCTTCGCCCCCGCGGTGTAATCTAATTCTTCTACATATTCGATTTTACAATACTCAAAGCCAAGTTCAGCGAGCGCCTTTCGATACCCTTGTTCCCGTTGTTGCGAATAGAGGTAACGCATATCACTGTTAATTAATGCAATGCGTTGGCGATTTTTCGTTGCTAAATGATAAACGCCAGCGCTAGCGGCTTGTGAATTATCAATAGTAACCGAAGAAGCACGAAATTCTGGATCTCCCTCACCACACTGTACCCACGGAAAATCCCCAATCATATCAGTAAGTCCAGGCAAACAACTCACTGCATCCATAGTGATGACGCCATCAACAACCTTACCTCTGAGTAAACTCAGATAAGCGGATTCACGTGTTGGATTGGATTCAGAATTACATAACAAAATATGATAGCCGTGGCGTTCCGCTTCTTCTTCAATACCTCGTACAACGAGTGAACAAAAGGGGTTAGTGATATTAGACACCAACACCAATAGCATACGACTACGCGAGGTACGTAGTTGGCGCGCTAATAAATTAGGCTGATAATTACACTGAGCGATGGCGGCGAGAACTTTATCGCGAGTTGCGGGTTTGACAATATGTTGATCATTCAATACCCGTGAAACCGTTGCGGCAGAGACTCCTGCGATTTTCGCCACTTTTTCTATCGACATTGTTCACTTTTCCTTTTGTCTATTGCCATGCACAGTATGCAACATCGTGATGAAAAGTACGATTGATACAAGCAACTTGTGATGCAGATTGCAAATTTACCTTTTAGGTCATTATTGAACCATTCAGCTAGTTGCTGAAAGAAACAATTTGGCTATATTTTATAAATGAAATCGATTTCAGTAAAAATGTAATCGATTTCATTTTGGAGTTTAGCTGCCATTTAGTGAAAAGCCTCATTTTATAAACAATAAAACATGAGAGGTAATGAATGGATATACAACTACAGCTTGCGAAATACACTGATCGGAGTGAAGTCGCGCATTTGATTTATCACTCAACGAATGTCTGGTATCAGCAACATGGTTTAGGCGCAATATTTCAGTCTGCGCCTGAAGAGTGCCACTTATTTGTTGATGTATACCAACAACTTGATCCTGACTACCACTGGGTAGCCCGTGATCCACAACTTAATATTCTTGGCTCGTGTTTTTTTCACCCACGTGAAACCCATTTGGGCCTTGGGATTATGAATGTCCATCCCGATGCATTCGGACAGGGTATTGCAAAGAAATTATTGTCCAAAGCGGATGAATTAGCAGGAAATTTACCCATTCGCTTAATTTCAAGTGCCCTGAATTTAGACTCTTATTCTCTTTATCGCCGTGGCGGTTTTACACCTTACGCAATATACCAAGACATGGTGATTTCAGTACCCGAGCAAGGTGTAAATTTCCCTCGTTTGACCGAAGGAATTGTGCGAGATGCTCGAACCGAGGACTTACCAGCTATTTTACAATTGGAAGCGGATTTATTGGGTATTAGCCGTCAGCGGGATATTGAATATTTTTTGAATGACACTAGCGGGTTATGGCGAATTGCAGTCTGGGAGCATAACCAGTGCATCGAAGGTTATCTTGCCTCTATCGCACATCCCGCATCGAGGATGTTAGGACCCGGTTGCAGCTATCGTGATGAGGTAGCACTGGATTTACTCGGTTGGATGTTAGACAAACATCATCGTGGTGCGATGCCAGTCGTTTTAGTTCCCGTAGAGCGAAATGCACTGTGCCAAGCGCTATTGCGATGGGGCGGTCTAATTTGTGAACTGCATCTTGCGCAAGCCAAAGGTTATGCGCAGAAACCAAGCGGCGTGGTTATGCCGTCCTTTTTACCTGAAAGTGGCTAATAAAGAATAGAAATTATTGGGGGTCTTATGGGTACAAATAGTCTTACTCAAGGTGGTAAAAATACTGCCCATGTATGGGTAGTACCGCGATTGGCGTTAATGATGTTCCTTCAATTTTTTGTGTGGGGGGCATGGTATGTCACGCTAGGGTTGTCATGGGGAAATATGGTTTATCAGCAATTATTGGTGATGCCTATTCGACAGGGCCCATCGCCTCTATTTTATCTCCTTTTGTACTAGGGATGGTAGTTGACCGTTTTTTTGCATCACAAAAAGTGCTTGGCGTGCTGCATCTCATTGGTGCCGGTTTGTTATGGATGATCCCAAGTTACTTTACGGGGGACCATAGCGGTCTGTTATGGATAATCTTTGGTTATATGCTTTGCTATATGCCAACTATTGCTCTTAGTAACAACGTTGCCTTTTATAGTTTACCGAACAGTGAGAAAGCGTTCCCAGTTGTGCGTGCATTCGGTACATTTGGTTGGATTGTTGCGGGGCTGATTGTCGGTTCAACAGGGTTATCAGATAGTACAGAAATTTTCACCTTGGCGGCAGCGGCTTCGTTGGTACTAGCGATTTACAGCTTTACATTACCACACACGCCAGCACCAGAGCGTGGTAAACCTGTTGCGATGCGCGACTTGTTATGTGCGGATGCGTTTGCCATGCTTAAGCAACGTCATTTCTTAGTTTTCATCATTTGTGCAATGCTGATCTCCATCCCATTGGCGGCTTACTATGCCTATGCGGCGCCATTTGTTGCAGCGACAGGGTTTACTAACGTTGGTGGCGTGATGTCTTTAGGGCAGATGTCAGAACTGTTCTTTATGTTATTGATACCCTTCTTCTTTGCACGTCTTGGCATTAAAGTGATGTTACTCATTGGGATGCTGTCTTGGTGCTTACGTTATGTCATGTTTGCCTTAGGGATCGCTGAAGAACTGCGCTGGATGATTTATATCGGCATTTTCTTACATGGTATGTGCTATGACTTCTTCTTTGTTATTGGTTTTATCTATACAGACAAAGTTGCTGGCGAGAAAGTAAAAGGGCAGGCGCAGAGCTTGTTGGTTTTGTTTACCTATGGCGTGGGGATGTTAATTGGTTCACAAATCAGTGGCATGCTGTTCAATAGCATTGTTACAACGGAAGGCGCAGCGGCTCTGCCACAATGGCAAAGTTTCTGGTGGTACCCAGCGATAGGTGCGTTACTGATTGCCGCATTGTTCTTCTTCGCGTTCAACTATAAAGAAAAGCCAGTGGAGGGGAAATAAGATGGCTAATTTACGCGTCTTAGTCGTTGGTTGCGGCAATATGGGAGCCTCTCATGCAGAGGCTTACCACCGAATGGAAGGGGTTGATATCTGCGGGCTGGTGGCTCGTGGTCATTCAAAAGACATTCTCAATGAACATTTAGGTGGTGAATATGCCACGTTTGATAATTACGAACAGGCATTAAAAGCAACGCAACCAGATGCGGTTTGCTTAACGACATACCCTGATACTCATGAAGCTTATGCATTGCTAGCACTCAAGGCAGGCTGTCATGTGTTTATTGAAAAGCCATTAGCCACTACGGTTGAAGGGGCTAAGCGTGTCATTGCTGCGGCTAAACAAGCCCATCGACAAGTGGTGGTAGGTTATATTTTGCGTCATCACCCATCGTGGCAACAATTCATTCATCTAGCTCATGAGCTGGGTAAGCCATTAGTGATGAGAATGAATTTGAATCAACAAAGCCATGGTCAGATGTGGAATGTACACCGTAACTTGATGCAATCACTATCACCGATAGTTGACTGCGGCGTTCATTATTTAGATGTGATGTGCCAAATGACACAAGCTCAACCAGTGAGTGTCAGCGCTATTGGCGCAAGATTGACCGATGAATTACCAGACAACATGTATAACTATGGTCAATTACAGGTTCGTTTTGATGATGGCTCAGTGGGTTGGTATGAGGCGGCTTGGGGGCCAATGATCAGCGAAACGGCGTATTTTATCAAAGATGTCATAGGCCCTCGAGGTGCGGTTTCGATAATGGCTCGCCATGGAGAGGGAAATAGTGATAATGTCGATGGGCACACGCGCACTGACTCTTTACGTATTCACTATGCAGAGCTTGATAAAAACAATGCCTTTAAGCATCCCGACCGTTGGGTTGACTGCCAAGACGAGCCAGGCCATTTGGCGCTATGCCTAAGTGAACAACGTTATTTTGTTCAAGCGATTACGGAACAATTTTCATTAGAACAGCATTTACAAGACGCACTCAATAGCTTGCGAATTGTTCTTGCTGCGGATGAAGCTGTGCGTACACAGCGCACCGTGATTTTAGGGAGTGAGTCATGAAAACAATCCAAGGCCCCGGAATCTTTTTGGCACAATTTATTGGCGAAAAAGCCCCTTTTAACTCATTAGAAGGCCTCGCTGAATGGGCATCAAGCCTAGGTTTTACCCATATCCAAGTGCCAACGATCGACCCACATATCTTTGATTTAGATTTGGCCGCCACAAGCCAAACTTATTGCGATGAGCTGGTTGCCATGTTACAGCAATATGGTATTCAGATCAGTGAGTTATCGACCCATATACAAGGCCAATTAATTGCGGTACATCCAGCGTATGACACGGTTTTTGATGGTTTTGCACCAGCGAGTGTTAGAGGTAATCCTCAAAAGCGCCAGCAGTGGGCGGTAGAGCAACTCATCAAAGCGGCAAAAGCCTCGCAGCACCTAAAGCTAACTACGCACGTGACTTTCTCAGGCGCGCTGGCGTGGCCTTATTTTTACCCTTGGCCCCCTCACAATGCACAACTGTTTGATGAAGCATTTGCTGAACTTGCGCTGCGTTGGTTGCCTATTCTGAATGTGTTTGACGAGTGTGGCGTTGATGTGTGTTACGAGTTGCATCCAGGGGAAGACTTACACGATGGCGTGACATTTGAGCGTTTTCTCGGCCTTGTCGATAACCACCCGCGTTGCCATATTCTCTACGACCCAAGCCATTTATTGCTCCAGCAAATGGATTATCTCGCGTTTATTGATTGCTATCACCAACGCATTCGCGCATTTCATGTCAAAGATGCGGAATATTCACCAAATGGCCGTAGCGGTGTCTATGGTGGCTATCAATCATGGGTTGAGCGCGCAGGGCGTTTTCGTTCGTTAGGGGATGGCCAGATTGATTTTGTCTCTATTTTCAGCAAATTAACCCAGTACGGTTTTTCCGGTATCGCCACAATGGAATGGGAGTGTTGCCTTAAATCTCCAGATGTCGGGGCGAAAGAGGGAGCTGATTTTATCGCCAATCATATTATTCCAGCGGTTGATCATGCCTTTGATGATTTTGCAGCGGTAGATACTAATCTTCAACAAATCAGAGCGTTACTTGGGATCGTGAGTGATAAATAAAGGATAAGGCGATGAGACTAAAGCTGGGAATGGTTGGAGGTGGGGAAGGTGCATTTATTGGTGCAGTGCATCGATTAGCGGCTCGTATGGATGATGAGTTTGAGTTAGTCACAGGCGCATTTTCTTCGAACGAGCAAAATTGTCAACGTACAGGGCAACGGCTGCACCTTGCGCCTGAACGATGCTACGCTAGCTATCAGCAAATGGCGCAAAGCGAGGCGGCACGTGGTAATGGCATTGATGTGGTTGCGATTGTCACGCCTAATCACTTGCATGCCCCTATTGCCGTTGAATTTTTGCGCTCAGGTATCGACGTGATCTGTGATAAGCCATTGTGTACATCATACTCAGAAGCTTTGCAGCTTGCCGATGTTGTGAGAGAAACGGGTAGGCAACTGATTCTCACGCATAATTACAGTGCTTATCCGCTAATTCGCGAAGCGCGCAGCCGGATATTAGCAGGGGAACTAGGCGAAATTCGTTATATTGAAGTGGAGTATTTGCAGCAATGGCTAGCAACACGATTAGAGGAAACTGAAAACAAGCAAGCGAGTTGGCGTACCGATCCACAAAAAGCGGGAGCGGGCTGTATCGGCGATATCGGTACTCATGCGTGGCAGTTAGCTTCATTTGTCACAGGGATGTTGCCAGAGGCCATTTGTGCGGAACTCACATCAATGATCCCTGAAAGAGTGCTAGATGATGATGTGCGTGTGCAAATGCGTTATCACAACGGAGCAAAAGGGCGTCTATGGGCGAGCCAAGTGGCCTGTGGTGAAGAAAACGGGCTGCGACTACGCATATATGGCAGCCAAGGGAGTCTTTCATTTTCCCAAGAAAATCCTAACCAGTTATGGTTAAAACCGTTTGATTCGCCAATGTATTGTGTGACACGGGGATCAATGTCTCAATGGGAGGAAAACCGTGCGATGTCAAGGGTTCCAGCCGGGCATCCCGAAGGATATTTAGAGGGTTTTGCTCAGGTTTATCGTGAGGCGGCAACTCGTTTACGCGAGGGAAGCGGTGCATCACCGTTATTACCAGGTATTGAAACTGGCCTACAGGGGATGGCATTTATTGATGCCGCAAAACGTAGCCATGATAGCTGCGGTCAATGGATTGATTTTACGCAATATCGTTGCTCATCATAATCTCTGCGATGGATGGTCTGAGGTTAATGAGTTGGTATAATCTATAACCTTTATGAAATATATTTCGGCACAGAGGCTGTAATAATGATTTTTTCTTTGTAATACGGATAAGCAAAAGCGACGAGGGGGAGTGAGCCGGAAAGCTATACTGCTTGATAGAATCAGTTAAAAGGAGAGGATACCTCTCCTAGTGATGTTACACCACCAGCGTGGTGTAACAAAAAATGTTTCAATGTCGGTATGTATCTTGTTACGTGTGCAACTTAATGTCGTTATTTAATCCATTCTTGTTGAATAATTTCGACACTCAATGAGTAATTGATTTAGAGAACAGCTGGATAATAACAATTCCCAGCGCAATGCATGCTAGACCAATTAATGCTGGAAAATCAAGTTTCTGTTTATAAACAAAAAATGATAATGCTGAAACAAGAAATATTCCCGCTCCAGCCCATATCGCATAGGCGATACCAATATTCATACTTTTTACAACTTGGGATAATCCATAAAAAGAAATGGCATAACCAATAACGACAATAATACTGGGTACTAACTTAGTAAACCCATCAGACGCCTTCATCATGGTTGTCGCGGTTGTTTCAGCTATGATAGACACCATTAAGATTGCGTACACTTTCAGCATAAAAACCTCTTTAACTTATTTAGCAAACATTCCAAAATGACAATTTTAAACTATGTTTGAGATAAAAATGTCTAATGGCTATGAAACTCAACGCCTAAGTAAGCGTTTATACCAAGGGACTGGAACTGGGTGTACAATAGCCCGCAAAGCACGTGCATAATCCATAATTAATCCAGGGGTCCATGCCATCATCAGTGCACGCCGACGAATTTGAGCCGCAATCCATAACTCTGGCATGCAAAGTACATTTAAAATCCCGATAAAATCACTTCTCTTTTGCATAGACAAAACACCATCTAATGCAGCCTCCAAACCATATGCAACACTGCTGGAGCAGTTTTGGTATGTTAGGTTATAAATAGGATATTGGCGATATTTTTCCCAAAAACTCAATAAAGAAGCATAGTTATAAACATTGAAAACAATCTGTCTGTCAGATTCACACCATTCGGATGCTTCAGTTTGATAATTAGGCAAGAAACGCCCCGGAACATTATTATCAGCGGTTGCTTTTAGTAGCCTGAAAAACTCTGATGGAGAACGATCAATATCTTCTTCAGGGTACAAGCTGATATAGAGGTGCGGGTAGAGTTCTAGAGATGCATGCCCCGTCGAGATTACTCCTTCAGAATCAACAGCCGCAATATAACGATTAATAATTGGCCGTGGTACAGGGCGTTGGTTTGCGGAGCCTTCGGGGGTCCAGATATGAACAGTCAAAATAGTATCTTGTTCAGTTTCTCTACTTATAGTGGAAGATTGTGGGGTCTCTGTTATGGGTCGCATTGCCCCTTTTTTCTTAAACGACACAGGTAAAGGACGCATCAGTTCAAATATGGATGTTCCTCGTTGGATATGACGGGCTCGAAATGCTAACTTCAGGCATCCAAATCCACTTCCTATCATCAAAAAACCGATAAAAAAAGAAATTGTTGCTTGGTGATGGGTAAACAGAAAAAAGGCAAACAGCATTTCAATTACGCCCCATAATAGGATTAATTGCCATCCAGGAAAACGTACGATCCAAGCTGATGCAACAACAAATAATCCGGTAATAAAAAAAACAAAACCGAACATTGCTGACAATAATACATTGCTATATGTTTGATTAATCAAGATAACCAATGCACAGAACAAAAATAGACCACCTTTAAAGAAAAGTATCGTTTTTTGTGTTCCAATTCCGCTTGAAGCGACACTTAATGTGATCAGACTTTCAAGTAACAATAGAATACCAAACAAATGTATTGGAAAAAAAAGAATACCATCAACACCATCGATGAAAATAAATATACCAATAAAACACCAAAGGAGCCCAATCCCCCAGAGGTAATGTGCTTTTCCTCTGATAAATTCGGCACCGAAAAGTAATAATGCAATTTGTAGCATCACTTATCCTTTGTTATTACATCAATTTTAGGATACTTCACCTAAAATAAACCAATTCCCAACAATCATTACTGGCTTGTTATGACTAAAAATAACACTTCCACGATCTTCTATATTCCACCAACGACCTTCTTTATCTTTCAGACAAAAGGTTATTATTGGAAGAGTGGTTTGAGCTTGCTCTTGTTCCCAATGTCGAGCGAGTTTTTCTCGGTCGTCAGGATGAATAGATTCCATAATTTGCCTTAGATCGGAAAGGGTTGTTAAATCAGCCTTCGGATATGAACAATCTGTATTTCCCCATTCTATAGCACCATTATCTAGATTAAGTTGATATACTAGGTGCTGCGGTTTATAAGCTCCTTGTGTGTCATCAATACTATGAGTACTTCGAGCGACAACTCGTAAAAAAACCATTAATAATGATATTACGGTCAAATACCCCTGTATTAACCACAGTGACTCATGGCGAAATAGGCCATGAAGATAAAAAGGCCCGTGCTGATTACGAGTGTAATAGATTGTAATAGTGGCAAGTATTAATAGTGCTATTGATCCCCCTCTGTTTACCCACAGCATAGACAGGGTAACAGCAAGCAAAATAGGGATACAGAGTAGCGATAATTTAGCAGTATTACGATGATGATAAAAATAGGAATGGTATATCTGTATCGCAGTATCATTGAATATTAATATAGTGCTAATAATAAGAAGAATAAAAACAATACTTCCCCAAACTATATTAATTTTGAAAGAAGGCACCACCCTTTTGAAATGGGTATTAATTAGCCCCATAATCACTGTTGTGGCAAAGATGTTGCCAGTAATATCAGCAATAAAACCATCCCAAAAAATATCATTAAGTGATGTATTATCAAGCCAATACAAACTGATAGAAAATAGAACTGCATCTGCAAAACTGACAATTATTGTTGCCGATAGCCATAACAATATTAGTTGCAGATCATCTCCTCGTTGAGCATACCTACGGACAATCCAAGCAATAGCAATACAAGAAAGTACTGCCAGAGCGGCGTATATAAGTGAAAGGGTGATTTGCTCACTATCAAAGCCATTCAGAATTAAGTTTAATACAATGAAGCCAATCAGTAATGGTAGCCATTGGCGTTTGTGCATACATAAAAAAGCGGTTGTTGCGACCCCCGCAGGAAACCAAACAACAGAAATATCTGAGTTCTCTGGTGTCAGTATTTCGGAGATTTCACCTGTTACGTAATAAAGTAATAGCCATCCTATTATTACGATTAACGTAGTCTTATTTGATAGTAAAGATGTTTTCATAGTTTATTTCAGGTTATGCATCATAAAGTTATGTTTGGCCTTATCTTAATGCGAAAAGGTCTACATCATTTCTCTTTTCAAAAAATATCAAAATGATATCTTGAGGTATAGCTATTATTATATTTTTTCCTGTATTTTTAGACACTTTTTATTTTATTCTGAGTTCGGCGCTGTAGGTACTTCAATGAACATTACGCGTCTAGAAAAAGCCAATAGCGCACCTAATCTGAATTTCTTAAAAAGAAAAACACGGCTTGTTGTTTTCATAGACAGCTATTCGTGAAAGATACCCACGTTATATAAAGCAGTAGCCGAGCAATAATGGCAAAAATTGAGCGTGTCCACCACAATTAAAAATAGCTAACAAGAGTTAGCTATTTTTGAGACAATACCAATGAGATAACACTATAAAAATACTAAAATAAGTATCTGACACCAAATACAACTTCTTGAGATTTAAGGTGTGCTTTCATTTGCTCGTCTTGTAAGCCTCGAGCATTAGCAAATCGGTTCATGCCACTTTCGATTTTACCTAGATCCACATAACGGTAGCTTAAGTCAAAATTGAGTTTATTAATAGGTTCATAGCTGACGCCGCCACCGAGAGAATATACCAAGTTTGTATCAGTGTTACTTGCGTATTGACGTGAAACATTTCCTTGCCATCCAGACGATTTTACTTTTGCGATACCAACACCAACGGTTCCATAAATAGAAACTCCCTGATGAATTTCATAATCACGGTAAGCATTTAGCATTAATCGTTGGGACTCTGTTTTATGGTGATTCAAGCTGGTCGGAAAAGTGGTTGATCCACTTGTATATTCTGCCTTTTTATTGAAAGTATATTCTGCTTCTGTACGCCAACCATTACCAAATTGATAGCCAGCAGCTAAAGAGCCATTATAAAAATCATCTTTATCATCACCCGAGACAAATTGACCAATACCAGGTCTACTACTGGTATCCATATTATCTGCTTTTTGCCATACCTTCGAGAGCCTTGCAGCACCATAATAGCCCTCATCATTCGTAGAGGCTAAGGCATTTCCAGCTGCACTTCCAAATACAGCAATTACTAATAATAAGTGTAATTTAGTCATGTTATAGTTTCCTTTGTGTATTATATTGAGATGGGATTATTGCAGGTAGTGGTTATTAGTAAAGGGGAGTTATTTGATTGATATGTTCAATTTATTTCAACAAAATGATATAGATGTTACTTGGATTACCGCATTCTTCATGAAATGAGCATTTCATCTTCTAATTAATGCTTCATATTGCTAAGATTTTTTTATCCTTAAAAGATATAAAACTTGCCGTTCTTTTTTGCTGGCGGGGTTGAACCCGTGTCCGTAATTTTTTAATTGGTTGATTATTAAAGGGTATCTTTACTAAGCTTCAATCATGTGCACTTGGCGTGCACATGGAGGTCATTGTGTAAGTACTTTGGAGGTATTTTACATTCAGTTTATACGGCTTGATTTATAGAGAAAATATTCATAAATTCTTTTTTTAGCTGAATAGCTATTTCTCTATAATCAATTTCATTATTTTTACTATTCTTATGCATAAATAAACGTTTATCTCTCATTATATCTGAAAAGTAGAAATCTATTTTTTCTCTAATAAGAAGCTCACATAAATATGTTTTTGATGTATCTAAAACTTGGACTGGTTCAACTTCGAGCAATGATGTGCACACTTATACCTATTCAGGGAATACGGAAACTTAGGTTTAGGAACAGCTTTGGTAGTAACAAACGCCTATATCATGCTGATGGGGCGGTATCGAGTTAGTTAAAACTAATAACTACAGAGATACATTATTGTTTGGCTTTCTATTTTTTAATTGTGAAAGCCAAATATTATTACCTCTTTTTCCCTTTTATTTTTAAAATCGTGTATAGAACATAATGATAAAATGATGATAAATATTTTTCTTTGTATCTAAAGTGCTTAGACGCATACTTGTGGTGTGTGATATTTTGAGGTGTCATTAAATCTATATCTTTCCATGGAGATTTTTCTTTGGCGTTTAGGAAGCAACGAACTTCATGATAATACTTAGACCAATTATGCCAAGGTTTAGTCGAACCAATGAAGTGTACAAAAACAGCATTAGAAATATCGTTGTTTTTCTTATGCTTATATCTATCATTTAAGTTTATTCTATGATATAAAAATATTATCTAATTTTAACCAATCACCATGAACAGCGATGTTAATAGCATCTTGGTCATAATATTTGATAACTGGTTGTAATTTTTTATCAGTAAATACTGACATTGATTTTTCAGTTAGCTGCCTATAATTCCACTCATCAGGGTTTATCAGCATAACGCCCGAGTTAAAATATCCTTTTTTAATCCCTTCAACGTTAAATAAGTTAGCCATTTCTACCGAATGAGGCTCACTGATATCCATAACAGCAGCGATAGGCATAGAGGATAAATTTAGTGATTTAAGAATTTGAATACTTCCGGTGCAAACCACATCAGAATCCAAATACAAAACTTTGTCACATTTCTTATAAAAATAGTCGGCAATAATAAGCCTGAAATAAATAGCATGGGACCATACCTGGTTTGTTGGTAGTTTTTTTAATATATCCATATTTAACGTATGGAGTGTGACGCTAGTTTTGTACTGCTTACTAATTTGACTAAATAGTTGAATATCTTTATCGCTTAAAAAGTCAGTAAAAACATGAAAGTGGAAATTTATATCTTTATTATTTAGCAGAACAGAGACAATGGATACTCCTGTGCCGAACAAGAAATTTTTATCGGCACCATATGCAACATTAAATTTTTTCTTTGATAAATCTTTATTTACATCTTTGTTGGTGAATGACGTTTTTCCCTGTACTGCATTTTCAAAAAAAATCATTTATGTATCCAATTTATGTTTAGTTTATCATGAATTATAGCTCTGAAATGAGATGTGTCATAGCCCTTATTATGTGTTTAAATGCTGATTTAGCATAGGTTGTCAAGGTTTTTCATGTTTTTAAATGACATTTAATTAATGGATATAGTACTACATTGGAAAAACTCTAGTATGTAGTGGTATAGTTAACAGATGAAAAATTCTAGTTTAGGCCAGTATAAGGAATGATTGGGTCTTAATTAAGATGAAAAGCGCAAAGTTAACTTAACGCATTCCTATCATTCAATATTCTCTTTAATGGTAAAGTAGAATTTCTTTAATAGCATATCTCGTATTCGATAGTATTGATAATTTTTGAACATTTTTTTTAGATTGCTTCTATAACGCTCTCTAGCTTTTAATAAAGGAGCTCTACCTTCCTCCAAGGATGAATTTAGTTTTGATTCATCATCAGAGATAACCAGAGTAGGGATATGCCCATAAATATTCGCGCAATTAAAATATCTAAAATACCTCCACATATCAGACTCATATTTGATGGGGCTTTGAATTTTAATGATGTTTTTTGCTGCTTTTACGTTTATAACATATGCATGGGAGCCAATAGCTTGATAGACTTTAAAAATATTATCATTTAGGTTTTGATTTTTTATGTAACTATCTATTTTAGATAATAAAAATATGTTAGGCTTTCTGATTTTATCAAAAAATTTTATTTGTGAAATTATATCTTCGATGTTATGAGGTAATATAGCATCGTCTTCTAGCACTAATGCCTGTTCGATATTCTCATTTGCCATTTTTTTATAAATAGATAAATGGCTTAGTGCGCACCCAATTTCACCTTTTGTTAGCATGCAATTTGGGTAGTCATGAGTAGCCTTTTTAAGTTCAGTGTCTGATAGATTTTTTCCGTTTACCGCATTGATGAATTCATATTTTAGTTTAGTTTTATCGAGTTGAGCTTGCATTTTCATTCGACGCTCAGAACTTTCTTTTAGGTTGATAATAAAAACAATCACTTGAATACCTAAGTAGGGTTGATTTAATGATGTATTATAGCGCCGAGAATATGGCACTTACACAAATGGCAATCACTGAACCGATAATGACAATTACTCTCAAGTTACATGCCTAATTTTTTAGCTTTTCTATCAGTATGTAAAAAGTAGTAAGCTATTTACACCATCGAGAAAAATAGAGGATTTATACTATCAAATAGTAACGCTATCTAACAGCAAAAAGCTACCGTTATGGTGTGGCTTATCACCTATTTCAAAATACAAGTTGATATTCAGGTGAAATGAGATATCTAATTTCACTTTTTTACAAAAAAGAAAACCCGCACTTTGAAGTGACCCCCAATAGTTGGACTACCAATTATTGGGGGTCTTTTAATGTCAAAATACAGCCGCGATTTAAAAATTATCATCGCTAACCAATGCTTAGCAGGAGAAGCATCTCGAAAGCTTTCTAAAATATATTCCATATCCTCTCGCCAAATTCGATATTGGGCACAAGTCGTTGCCATCCATGGTGATAAAGTGTTCCTCCCCACTCCCCATTTACGTTGTGCAAAAACAAGGTTATAGGCACTGAAACTTATGTGGACAAATGATTGGTCTAGCGCCATTCTGAACTTAACTACGTCTGGCATCCTCTCTATCTGGCTTGATAGATATAATGAAAATGGATTCAAAGGGCTTGAATGTGGACCTAGAGGAAGACCACCAATGAAACTCCCCCGCACAGCAGCTGTTTGTTCTGACGATGAAAAACACTTGAGGAACTTAAAGAGGAACTTGCGTATCTGCGTGCGGAAAATGCTGTCCTAAAAAAGTTGGAAGAGCTGAAACAAATGAAACGACGACAAACAAAGAAAAAACGTTAGTTGTTTTAGCTCTGAAAGATAAATACCCATTGAATCACTTACTTCATGCCATAAGGCTTGCAAAAAGTGTCTTTTATTATCATGTTAGCGCGCAGAAAAGACCTAAACAGTATACGCAAGAACTTGTGCGTATTGAGAGTATTTACCATGAACACAAAGGGCGTTATGGTTACCGCCGCATCCATTTAACACTGAGAAATGAAGGTATTTTGCTCAACCATAAGACGGTACAGCGGTTAATGAAACGGCTTAACTTAAAATCGACAGTAAGAGCCAAAAAATACCGTTCATATCGTGGTGACGTAGGAAAAACAGCACCTAATCATCTTAAAAGAGATTTTACGGCATCAAAACCGAATGAAAAATGGGTAACCGATGTGACAGAGTCTAAAGTGAATGAACAAAAAGTGTATCTTTCACCTATAATTGACTTATATAATCAAGAGGTTATTGCATATAAAGTGGCTAAAAACACACACTTAACGTTGGTTATAGAGATGCTAAAAAGTGGATTATCTCGATTAACCAAAACACAAAAACCGTTATTACACAGTGATCAAGGTTGGCAATACCGAAACCCTAGCTATCAGAAACAGCTCGCTGATAATGGGATTAAACAAAGTATGTCAAATAAGGGGTAATTATTTCGATAGTGCCGTTGCTGAAAATTTTTTCGGGTTATTAAAATCAGAAATGTGTCATGGTCATCATTTTCAAAATGCAGATGAACTCATTGATAAAATTGACGAATACATAGAGTGCTACAATACCAAGCGGATCAAAGTCAAATTAAAAGGCCTGACTCCGGTTGAATATCGAAATCAGGCCTTGCAAGCCGCTTAACTAAAAGTGTCCAACTTTATGAGGTCACTTCAGAATGACCTGAATGAAGTGGGCTTTTAGTAATCGCTGGCGGAGTCTGAATTAAGGTTGTATGGTATTGATTTTAAATCAATAAAATCTAATTCAACTTTTAGTTTGGGCCTATTGTTGGGCCTAAAGTTTATTTTACTGTTTTGTGATGTAGGCTAAAAAGTAGATTGCTATTCTAACATGGTTGATTGGCGAAGTAGGCAATAAGATCTGGTGTTTTTTGTATACAAACTATGTTAAAAATTGATTTAATCAAAGTGAAGAGTTGTTGTTATTTCTGGTTTTGTCATAGGTATTGAGTAGTAATGACCCAGAATATCTAATTTGGGTTGAGTTCAGTCAACATGTTCTACTTTTTGAATCAATTATTTAGTATATTGGTGTTATATCTAGTTAGGCCAATATACTCTTTCACTGGGCATTGGCCTATGGGAATAATTATATTCTTTAGAAAGGCTCTCAAGGAGCTCAGGAGATTCATGGCAAAACAGCTTTCACCCGCTGGTGTCATGGCGCTTAAAGAAGCGCTATGTTCAGTATATTGGTACAAATCCGATTTGCGTGGTTTTTTAGGCCTTTGCCTTTCGAACCCAGGAGTCTTAAATACCTTTAACTGGGATAACTACAAACGGCAGATTGCATCTGATGTCGTCGATCGTCTTGTTGATAATCCTAACAATCATCTCGGAGATCTCACTAAGATTTGCTATGAACTATGTAAATTGACAGATTTTTCTCATCTTAAAGCTCTCGATGATGGCTCCGCTAAGGTTGAGAAGGCTCGTAACGCAGTTCATCAGTTGAAACAACTTGTAGAGCCACATCAAGAAATCAAGCGTGAGCAAGACGAAATAAAGAAACGACAAGAGATGGCAGCACAAAAATTGCGTAAAAACGCAGCTGTTCGCCAAAAGCTTGAGTCGATCAAAAATAAATATATGGTATTGATCAGCTCAAGTGATCCACAAGGGCGGGGATTTGAACTTGAACGGATTATGTATGAAATTTTTGAGCTTTTCGATCTAGACCCTAAAGCTTCTTTTAAGAATCTTGGCGAACAGTTAGACGGCGCGTTTACCCTCGATGGCACTGAATATTTATTTGAAGCAAAATGGCATAAAGAGCTCGTTAACAAAGCATCCCTAGCTGCGTTCACTGATAAAGTACGAACAAAACTGGAAAACACATTAGGTATTTTTCTGTCGATTAATGGATTCTCTCAAGATGGTGTAGCTGCGCATCAAGCTGGTGGCGCATCTATCCTTCTAATGGATGGTGGTGACCTTATGGCGGTATTTGAGGAACGCATTGATTTCGTGAGTTTGCTGCTAAGAAAAAAACGTTATGCAGCCCAAACAGGCAATATCTACTATTCATACTACCAAATGGTTTCTAGGGGATAATGATAATTAGTGCTTTTCATAAATGGTTTTCATTGTATCTAACAAAGCCA
This sequence comes from Providencia rettgeri, assembly GCA_900455085.1. Taxonomy (NCBI): domain Bacteria; kingdom Pseudomonadati; phylum Pseudomonadota; class Gammaproteobacteria; order Enterobacterales; family Morganellaceae; genus Providencia; species Providencia rettgeri. The sequence continues at coordinate 1,559,148 of UGTZ01000001.1, forward strand.
TAGTGATTTAATGTTGTTATTTTATGCCACCGTCTATGTATCTTAGTTGTGAGCTTTTTAATGCATTGAATTTTATTGATTTATTGGAATTTTGACGAAGTTGTTATATAAAAATTGATAGTTATCTGTATACAAATACTGGAAAGAATCATTAATGAAAAAAATACATGATTTATCAAACAAGGCTGCGTTAAGCTACTTTCTTCAACATGATTCTTATACCACATTAGAATTACCCAACTATATAGATTTTTCATTACTACTCAGTAAAATCAACACCGCCATAATTGAGGATAAGATTAGCTATACACCAGACCCTAAATTACTAATGGGAAAAGATATTAATTATCAGGTATTAGTTAGTAAAGATGGATTATATAGCTGGAGACGAATAACCCTGATAAATCCTTTTTATTATGTTTATTTTTGTAGATTAATTACATCACCAAAAAATTGGAAGAAGATAAAGGACAAGTTTAAAGAATTCGAACGTAACGACCTTGTTTTATGCTCAAGTATCCCCATAAGCAAAAAAAGCTCATCTAATATGGCAGCATCAATAATAAACTGGTGGGAAGAGTTTGAACAAAAGAGTCTATCTCTAGCACTTGAATATGAATTTATGTTCAGCACAGATATTTCCAATTTTTATCCATCAATTTACACTCATAGTTTTGAGTGGGTCTTTATTACTAAAGAAGAGGCCAAAAATAAAAAAATAATGATAATCCAGGTCGTTTGATAGATACCCATATCCAGATGATGATGAATAATCAAACGAATGGTATACCGTTAGGCAGTACACTAATGGATACATTTGCAGAATTAATCTTAGGAAAGATAGATATAGAACTAAGAAATAAAACCGATGAGTTAAACATTCATGATTATAAGGTAATACGTTATCGTGATGATTATAGAATATTTTCAAATAGTAAAGATGAACTAGACAAAATATCCAGATGTTTAGTCTCTGTACTCGGTTCTTTCGGCTTGGATTTAAACTCTAAAAAAACCGAACTACAGGAAGATATTGTTTACCATTCAATTAAACCAGCAAAAATGGATTACATTAAAGAAGGAAGGTTTAGCTCCTTGCAAAAAATGTTATATTCAATTTACTTATTCTCCCAAAAGCATAAAAATTCCAAAATAACAGTCAGATATCTAAATGATTTCTTACGTAGATTGTTTAAAAGAAAAAAACTTACTAATAATGGACATCAAGTAGAGGCTATGCTTGGGATAATATCTAGTATAATGGCTAAAAATCCAACAACCTATCCAGTTGGAACAGCTGTTTTTGTAAAACTCCTAAGTTTTCTTTACGAAGATGATAAATCAAAATCTTTAAAGTTAGAGTTGCTTCACAATAAATTAGGAAAACAACCTAACACTGAAATGCTTGATATTTGGTTTCAACGGGTCCAAGAAAAAGTTCATCCTGAATGGGGTGGTTCATATAGTACAGATTTATGTGTACGAATTAATGATGAAATGAATAAAAAGAAATCATTCACTATTGATGGTTTATGGAATTTGGATTGGATACCAGGCTCAGGAAAATCTCCAAACAAAGCAAAAATGATATCTTTACTGAAAAAAACAAGAATTGTGGACATTGATATTTTTGAAGAAATGGATTCAGATATAGCACCTAGTGAAGTTGATTTATTTAGCAGGGAGCATAGCGCTTAAAGATGTAAGTAATTCATGTTATTAAAATTATACAGCGTAACTACTTCGTGAGTATTTTATTGAAAAATATAAGTAAAAATGATTTCAATATTTATGAAGCAAAAAATAAAGAAAGGATTAAGGCAAAATGATAGCCTTTTGCTCATATCAGTCTACTGATTGCAAATTATTTTAGTTTTATGTTAAATATAATACTCACATGATGGTATCTCAATCATTTAGTGGCTTTCACGTCCTATGGGCTGATAAGCGACGCACTGCGAAGCAATATCGATATCGATTGGTTATGCTGTGATGATTTTAATTTGATCACCTTTCATCAATTGACAGATACCAGTCTTGGCAGCCAGCTTATCATTATGGCTGACTATGTTGGTAAGGTGTTTTTAGTCGTTAATACAGCCAGTTATTATGATTGAGCACCTCAATACGGTGCTCTTGAAATACTCTACAAGAAATACGCTTCTCAAGACTTTGTGGTACTTGCTTTTCCTTGCAACTAGTTCGGGTATCTGAAACCTCGAGGTACTGAAGAAATTGTGCAGACTTGCTATATTAATTATTGTGTGAGCTTCCCGATGTTAGGGAAAGTAGAAGTTAACGGAATTGTTTCACACTCGGTGTTTCGTTATCTGAAAAATGAATTATCTAGTTTGTTGGGTAGGCGAATCAAGCGGAATCTCACTAAGTTTCTAATTGGAAGTGATGATAAACCACTCAATTGTTTTGCGCCGTTCACTACCCCAGAAAGAATGGAAGCTAAAATCCTTACGGCATTTGAAAGTTAAATACTCACTAACTCGAATCATCTAATAATAGAGCACTTTCGAAAAACTTATTATCTATGAAAGGATGATGAGTTTTTAACTTAAACTAGCTTCCCTAGGGCTCAGAGAACTAAGTATGAATAGTCGTTTATTGTTGGTAAATCCTATAGTAGCTATAAGTTATATTTGAAAAAAGAGCTAGCTAGGCAGTATGTTGCAAAATTCAAAATAATTTTGCGCTAACTGTTAGCGAGCTAACTAGCCTCATTTGTCTTTTGATTATTTTTATAAATTAGCTTTCCATCTCCAAACCTAAAAAAGCCTGAATGAATAGCCAACCAGAACTGTAAGGTTAGCATATAAGGATGAATTAAAATTTTGCAAAGTAATTTTCGACTCATAGATTGTATTGAGAACCTTTTGGTGCTGGACTGAAATAATAAGAAATAACGATATTCACCAAGTTTCCATCGCCAATACCATGAGATTTCATATTTGGCATGTTCTATAGCATTACAATTCCATACAGTACCCCAACGACGTACCCACTTATCGTTTAGTATCCAATTATGCGTCAGATGTGATGTTATCGAATTAAAAGGTTGGCACTGATAGCCGTCCTCTTGGGTTATTACGCACTGAATAAAACGGAACTCATTTATAGTGAAAAATATGTCAGTATCGGATGTTTTAATTATATCCTGTTTAGGAATTTGATCTAATGTGACAATAATTACACTTTTATCTAAGTTTGCTAATTCAATTTTTTGCTGATAACGCACACCATTTCCTGAAGCTTCAAAGAATAACGTGACATTTTTAATTGTTTCTTTTGTTGAACGAAAAGCTACTCTTGATTTTAGCGAATTATGATCGGCTGGATTAGCGAGCCTTAATGAGTACTCCAGATTGTCACCCAATTTTTCCCAACGTGAACCAAGTTGTAAATGTTTTACTTTGTACCCATGGGATTGTTCATAAACTTTAAGCAACCAGAAACTAGTAATCTTATTCCAAATCCACTTCAGTGTCTTACTTATCAACCCCCAAGGTGTTGGTATATTCATAGCTATTCCCCCATCATATTTTATTGCGAGCTTAACATTGTATATTAGTACATTATAAAAATTTTGAAGCTCTTTATCATTAACAACTTGTGGTTAACTTTAATGTGCTGCTCATGGTGTATACGATAGTTTTTTACTTGTTTAATCTGACTGTTTTTGCTCAAAACTTAACTAATACATATCATCGTTTAGGTGGGGGTATAGAATCATTCTGTTATTATTGCTCTTTACTTCGATGTTGATGAAACCTTTACATATTTTTAAGTAACCTAAGAAAAAACAAAAATGGCAGATCATTCAATCTGCCAAATATTATTTTGATAGAAAGCTAAAAAATGATTATTTTTTCTCTGCCACACTCATTTTAGCTAACTCTGGGTTATTAGCCTCAAAGATCGATAACGGTAATTCAACCTTACTACCATTCTGATCTTCCACCGCTTTAACAACCTCAAACTCAGCAACATCCTCACACGGTATTTCCAGTCCTGCAAAGGTTACACGAGTGGCGCTAGAATCGCCAAAAGGTTCCACTTCCAGTATCTTATCCCCTAATACTTTTTCTTGCCTATCTTTCATTCGCAGCGTGAGTTCGAGTGCGCCAAATTCGGCGTGGTCTAACACCATATGGTTACCACCATTATCGAGAGTAAATGAGTAACCACAGTAACCTTGGTTAATAAAGTTTGAGCTCGTATGTGTGATGCTCGCATAACGCTGTTGTTCTTCAGCCAAACTAAATGCACTAGCTGCTAATAATCCTATCGCGAATACACTTTTTATCTTATTCATTACGTTACCTTTAGTTATCTTTTATCATCCTCGCTACCACAAGCGATGGTAGCGAGCATCTAGATTTATTGCTGGTTGGTTTGCAATCCGCCTTTAGTACGGTCTTTTTCTTTCCAACGTGGACGTTTTTTACCTGATAATTCTTTTTGCTGGTTCCAATAACCTATCGGATAGCGTTTGACGATAGTACCGTTGACACCAATATCAACTGACGAATATTGCCCGTTATTAATGTATCCTTTTTGGACATAAGCATTAGGGCTACAAGTGCCTGTATCGCGTTGTTGCCAGTTTCCGTCAGTTCTTGCCACGATATAAAAATCACCAAATGCACAGCCTGACGCGGATTTATGATTCAGTACAGCAACATAATGTTTGGTTGAGCCCACAATCCTACAGCTACTGTTTTGGCCCCCACACACTTGCCATAAGGTTTTACCGTCATCCCCTTTATATTCCCAGATGGTATTTTTAGGGGGCTGGCTGGCGGCAGAGGCGGGTAATGTTATCAACCACAGTGAGGCTAATGCAGCCACAACTACATATTTTTTCATTATAAATTCCTATCAACATAAATAGAAACGTCAGATTGACGCTTGATGAACACCGTTTAATGGGTGCTTGGTTTTCCCTGATATGGCGTATTCGGTGGTTATCTGGTGAATGGTGAATAAGGTATCCACAACAAAAATTGCTGAGCATGTTTAATGTTATGGTTGACGGTTTCGTCGCACTGAAAGCCAGTGGCGAATTCGTCGATGAAGATAAAAGGTAATACCACTGGCGATAAGCAAATCAACCAGCAATATCGTGGTGGCGGTACCTTCAGTAAAACCGTATAGCCAACCGGATGACATGATAATCAGTAGGCTAGAGAGGGCTAATCCGATAATGATGGACGAGATAATGGCAACTAATTTGGGGCTGATATGGATTTTATAATCAATCCCCTTAAAGGCACTCAAAACCCATAAGCCCAATTGCGCCAAGAGTTGTGGGATAATCAAAGCCGAGAGATATAAAACGAAGTACATTAATGTGATCCCATACGGGTTCATGATAAGGGCGATCAGCTGGAAATATGTTAACAATGCGCCAGTGATCCAAAGGCATAACAACATACTGATAACGATAGCGATCCGTTCTAAACCCAGTTGTAAGTGTGAAACAGTGTTCATATTTTTAAGCTTCCTTATGTGATAATGAATTCACGGTGTAAGGGTGATTTTGAATAGGCACGGCCCATTCGTGACCGCAATCGCGGCACATCCAGCCCGTACCCCATGCAATGATGTCTTGCTCAGAAGAACAGTGAGGGCAATGTGTTGGATGTGATTCTAGTGGGGTTAATAACGTTATGGTCGGCTCCTTTCTTTGTGGGATGGAAGAGAGGTAAGTAATTGTGATATCAATCGAAAATGCGGTAAGGCTGCGATAAAACTGTTTTGTTGTGACAGTTGCATCACTGCATGTTTCGGTGTGAAGGGGGTATTGAGTGGTTGAACTTGCTGGATATCCTCTAACAACAAGACATGCACTTGCTGGTGGTATTCCGCCAATAAATACCACTGGCCTTCACGGTAAATCAGTTGATAGGGTTGTAGCGGATTAAAACGACGTTCAGGCGTAAGTAGGCTAATAGATTGCTTACTGGTAATGGCATACACCAATTGATAGAAATGGTCGGCATGCAAAGCCGAAATCTTATGGGCATGATGCCAAATCAAACAAGGTGCATGAGGCTGTTGGGTTAACAGTAACCCTAACAAGCGACTGTCTAGCCCCGGAAACAGCCGAGTCATTCCAATCTGTTTCACAAAGGTAAGAACATCTTTGTCTCGGTATGCTTTTAGCGTATTGATAGGCAAGCGATAACAACCTTGTCGACCTTCTACACCCAGATAAGCCAAACGTTCACGTAAATCCCGTTGTAACGTGCGTTCAGAAACATTGAATTCTTGGGCTAAACATGAGAGCACAAGGCTTTCTCCTGCCATTAAGCGGGCAATCAGCGCAGAGAGTCGCACAGCCATGCGGTCATATTTTCGGTTGGTCTGAAACATAACGTATTGCTCTCAATAACAGACGTTAGGAAATTAAGAAGTGAGGGAGTTTAACTTAGGGGATTGACAGGTTATGTCTGTTGGGAAAAATTCTCATTGGGCTTTTTAATGAAAAATCACTATAAATAACCAATTGATAAATAATGTTATGCTTTTTATTTGAACGATAAGAATGTAAGGCGTAACGACACAACCTGTCAGGGCGGGAAAATTAGTTGGGGTGGCGGGGAGTGAGTTGGTTAAATAAGGTATCTGCCATCACCCATAAGGCTTTATTGAGTTTGATATCGCCATCAATCCCATTCACCGAGCGAGTTCGGGCACGTTTACCTTTTGCAGTGCGGCCAGATAATCCTCCTTTAATCAGGTTTTCTTGTAGACGTTGGTACACTGTCCACAGGTCTTCTTTTTTATCTTCAAAACGTCGAGGCTGTAGAACTTGCTCTCGTGTGACGGGTTGGAACTCTTCACCAAAGCGATAGGTCAAAGCCGCTTCCGCAAAGGCGTGCTGGGCGGGAGGCGGTAACAATAACGACTGCATACTTTCGCGTTTTTCAGCCACTTGCTCAAACGTATCAAGCACCTCATACGCTCCTTCAATCACTTTACCCACAACATCCCCTTTATGGGGCACACGCACTTCTCCTAATACATCACCGCACACCAAACCGTTGGAGCATACAGCTCTAAAGAGTCCCGGCAACATCTGATAGCTGCTCGAACCGTCATGGCTGTTTAATAAAATAATTTCAGGGACTTGTACGCCCGTTATTTGGTCATGACGACGCAGCCTCAACATATGCTTGGTGTGCTCTCGACGGCTGATATCACGAACACGGGTTTGACAGGCAAAGAACGGATAAAAGCCTTCTTTTTGCAGGCTATCGAGTAAGGTAATAGTTGGAATATAAGTATATCGTTCACTGCGTGAATCGTGTTTTTCTTCAGAAAACACACTCGGTACAGTATGGAATAACTCTTCGATGGTCAGTGGGCGCTCACGACGAATACTGTTAGCAGAACCAAAACGCGAAGCTAATAAACTCATGATAGACTCCTAATTAATCAATTAAGTGGAAAATGGCAGCGGATTCGGGATGTTGTGAAGCGTAGTCACGCAGTTGATAAAAGTGGTCACTCATCACTTCGCTTTCTGTTTGGAATGACCAGATGCTGTACAGGATCAGACACACCGCAATGCCTGCCGCCTCTTGGCTCACGGTGGCTTCATTGCCGTTGTGCATATTGAATAGCGTTAAGGTGTCTGCGCTGATATCGGGGTAGATAAAGGCACCACCATTGCTGAGCGTGCCATATTCCCAGTAACCGCCATGATATTCATCACAGAACTGGTCCATCGTGGTGAAGATCACCACTTCAAAGGTAGCCCAGCCTTTCACTGCACCAAAATGGTTGAGCCAAAAATCAAGGCGTTGTTCATCAGGGACTATTTCCATTGTGATAGCAGATTCAGTTGTGTTGTTCATAAGTTGATACTCCAATAAAAAGAAATAAAAAGCGCCAATCCCGTTAAGGACTGGCGCTAGATGTCATCAATGTTGCGTTAATTTAATAAGCTAAAAGAACAGGCTCCACAGGGATTTAGCGACGGAGACGATGCTGTTTTTGACTGTACCAATCGTGCTTTTTATTAGTGGTGGTAGGGGAAGAATATCGATTATGGTATCGACGATATCACTGACACATTGCCCAAAATCATTACGTGCAGAGTTTTCCACGGATTGCGTCCGGTAAGCGCTGTTCAGTTGCCTAGCTACCCCGCTACTGGCTTGTGCTGGTAACACCTGTATTAATTGCTCTGCTAATTCAGTGAGCTGAAAACCTTCTGCCGCAGAAACCGTCATCACTGGATGATGCGGTTTAAATGCTGCTATCACGGCTTGCTGCTTTAATTCTAAGTTAGCCGCTTGCTCCGGGGATGGCTGGTGGTTGTGTTCATCCCATTGGCGGCAGGGCTCTATTTTGTCTGCTTGGTTCAGCACAAATAGAAAGCGACTTGGTTGATAACCACATTGCTCAGTGAGAAAGCGATAACACTGTTCATCAGAAGACCACGCTCTATCATCGGCCTTAAGTACCCAGATGATTAAATCCAGCTCTGGCAGTAAGTTACGATAGAGCGGGTGGTATTCTCTATCTCGCTCAAGGCTTTCACCTACACCGGGTAAATCAACAAAGGTGAGTGTATGGCTGTTCATCGTCATACTGAAGCGCTGTGCTTGGCGTGTGCAGCCGGAAACATTACTCACAGGCGATAGTTGGGATTGAAACAGAGCATTAATCAGACTGGATTTTCCAGCACCTGTTTTACCCATTAGGCCGATGGTGGGCGAGTAGTTGATTAGGTGGTTTAGTCGGTTGAAAAAAGAGGTTTGGAATGAATGAGGTAGTGCTGATAAAAGGGGGTTAAAGTGAGATTTTTGAGGCATGTTACTCCTTGAAATAAAAGAAAATGATAGCTATTCAAAGAGATAATATATATCTGAGATTTTTTATAATAATGCCGATGTATAAACAGGATCAGCAGCGACTGAACCCCAATCCGCAAATGACATTCAGCGGTAAGTGGTTGAGTGAGTTAGGGGTTACGGTGGGTAGTAACGTCACTCTCACCCGCCAAGCCGGACAGTTGATTATCCGGTTGGTTGAGAGGGAGTCAGGCGGCTAAGGAGATCCCTGAGTGGGGCTGGGGTCTTGTTTATATTAAATCTTCACCGTTAAGCAAAACGATCACATTGTCTTTTCCTAGTTCATCTTTAATTAAACGAGCGATTTCATTTGTACATATTTCAAGTAATTTATTAGATACACTAATGTAAAAATAAGAGTTAGGATCTAAGCTAAATTCGTTTGATATTTCTTTATCAAACTGTTCTAGCTCTCTAGCTTTATATAAAATATAGTGTTTTGGAAAAATTTCAGGGTAATTAGCAAGAAAAATATCCAATTTTTTTTGTAATTCATCGACAGGTAATGTCGTATAGCATCTCAAATCTATGGACATATTTCTCACTTAACTCTGATCGCATTACCAGTTTTATCAATGATTATGATCTTATCTAACCCCACTAATGGAGATAGTCACGATGGCTAGAGATGACAGTAAAGTTAAAACCTAGACAGCTAAAGAACAGGCTGTAAAATCAAGACAGTATACAGTGGGTTACTTGCCTAACCGACAGCGCCCGAACCCAAGCCCACAACTGATTATCAGTGGTAAGTGGCTAAATAAACTCGGGTTTACGGTAGGCAGTCATTTCCCCCTCACTAGCCAAGCCGGACAGTTGATTATCCAGTTGGCTGAGAGGAAATAACATATAAAGACTTAAGGAGATCTTAGTATTACGCTAAAATCTCCTTAATTGTATTATTACTAGCGGTACATTTTTGGGAAGTATTCGTTGATTTTATCGTTATCCAACACTCTATCGATAGTAAAATCTACTGTATCCGAAACAGCTATCCCATGACGTAATTCTTCAGGAAAATCATTGATTGATGCATATACCGTTGGTATTAAGTATCTAAAATAGTCCCCCATTTTAGTTTTTCCAGTAAAACCAACAGGATAGTCTTCTCCTTCCGTACTGCCTTCTAAACCATGATATATAAAAAAACCTTTTCTAGATGGCATATTAATTTCATTAAGTTCTTCATTTTGGTGTTTATCTACCCACTCTTCAACACTTGCTCTATGTTCAGCGTTTTTATGCCCAAGAGGAGAATACAAATCAAGGATAGTTTTACCATTCTTATTTTTAGGATAAACTGTATATTTTTCAGACTCTTCCCATTTGAATTCATTAAGCTCATCTAACAAGCTTTCAAAATTATTAATGGACAAAAGAGAGCTGGGTAGCCAACCCCAACAATTATTTACCATTAAAGCTATTTTTCCTTGTTTATCCATTGCAAACCAAGTATAGATAGCGCCAAAACCTGGTTCCCAACCATTATTAGATATATTCATTATTTTGTCCCTTTTGGCCATGTGACTTTACAATTATCACATGTTTCAACAGTTACTTTTTCTGAATTTAAATTCCCATTTTCTTGCCTAAAAGCTTTAGGCCGTAAAGCATCTGTAAACTTAATATTTTCAGGTTTGGCCCCTTGACGAACCAAAGAGTCTGCCGCTGACACCTCAGCACATGCCCCAGCTTTATTTTTACAAAAACTAGTGAATTCCCCTATTTTAACGCCTAGTTGTTTCTCAATATAGTTTACTGTTGTTGGATGCAATGAATTAGCATCAATTGCTTTATTACTGTATCCAACTGCTGTTTTTCCTGTTTTAGAGTCATAAGCACCGATCATTGTTGCAACTTTTTCAGCTTGAGTATTAGATTTGAATTTACCAATTTCATTTACAAGTTCTTGTTGGGCTTTATTAGCAAATACCTGTTCTTCTTTAGTCAAGTAATCTCCAAACTTCGAAGATTCGTTTCCTTTCTGACTTGCTTCTAAATTCTTTCTAATCGCATCTTCTACTACATTAGGTGAAGGCTTACCGGTCAGTGAGCTTTCATTTGGTTTGACATTTGGCTTCGCAACATCTTTCCCAAACTGTTTTACTAAAGCGCCTGAGTTTGCAATTGCTGACATTCCACCTAATAGGTAAATAGAACCAACGTACGTTCCTGCCCGAGCACGTGCTTCTTCATCGCTATAACCGAAGTTTTTAAACGCTTCAGTATAAGATTCCAGCAAATTAAAGGCTTGTTGCGCTTCAGGCGATGTCGAGTTCAACAAACGCTCGATTTCTTGATAGCCAGCCTGTGCTGTTTTTGGGTTTTGATACGTTAGACTGACGTAGGTATCTATCGTTTCGAATGCGTCTTTTCTGGCGGCGGTACACTCAGGTGAAACACCGCCGGCACAGGTATCAATTAATCTTTGTGTTGTTTCTGTATCTTTAATTCGCAGCTCAGCGAGTTTCTGTTGCTCGACTTCTGTGATCTTACCTTGCTTCTCTTTTAGCTCCAATGACGTCTTTTGGCGGTGCTCTGAGTCGCTCAGATAGTTATTCTCAACTGCATTCTTCGCTGCTTGCGAGCCAGTAATCGCACCGGCCACATCGCCGGTAGTAAGACCGCCCGCTAATCCTGAAGCCAATTGGCTCAACGCGCTGACTTGTTGTTTCTCACTTTCGGTTAAGTCTGAAACCTTTTTGCCCGGGAAGAGGGTATCCATAATCACTTTAGCGGATAGCTCACCACCACCAGCACCTAATCCACCTGCGGCAGCGGATTGGTTATTCAGCTCAGCGACTACAGCACCCAATACTGCGTGCGCCATGGCATTCGCGGCTTTATTATCTTCACCTACTTGCTGCTTTATCAATGTCGCTAAGTACGGCGACGAGGCATTTGCCAATGCACCTGCTAAATTATCACCTGCTAGGCCTTGCAGCAAGCCTGTAACCGCTTGGGCGGCTTTTTGGAAGTCGCTGCCCGTGCCATATTGTGCCATGGCGTTGTTATAAGCTTGGTCTTTAATGGCTTGCTCGGTTGGTGTTTTACCCGCCGCTTCCAGCTGTTTCTTCGCGACCGCTAATGCATCGGGGTCTTTTTGTGCTTTCAGACCAGCAATATCCCCTTCGGTGCGGATGATATCCATGGTTTGATTACCGATTTCACCAATCAACTGGGATTGTTTTAAGCGGTTTTGCTCTTTCTCTTTATCGAATATCGGGTTGATACTGCCGTCATTGGCATGTTCCGTATCACGGTTGAGCTCGTTAACATCCTGTTTTTGCTTGTCTTCATTGCGAACAATGACAGTGCCTTCACTGACGGCAGATTTGGTGGTGCATTCCGCATGGCCGCTGTTATTGGCGTTAGAGAGTAACCCGCCCGCGGCATTGGTCACCAGCTGGCTGCCAATTGGGCCACCCGTACCAATGGAGCCACCGGAGTGTTCGGCGGTAAAGTCGGCTTTGTTGTCGATATCTTTCCAGCCTAGCGTACTGGTATCGAGGCGGTTTTTGTCTTTGTCCGCCGTTGAGGCAATCACCGCGCCATCAAGCTGAGTGTGCTCTTTGACGTTGACATCAAAACCGCCTTTGCCTGCAAAGATACCGGTTTGTTCTTTCACACTGTCGTAGTTACTGTGTATCTTGTCTTTGCTGGCACTGATATTGATGTTTGGCGTGCCACCTATCGTGTAACCGCCACCGACACTGCTCTCTTGCTGTTTGGCGTCATAGCGGTCGCTGTCTTGCTGACTTTGCAAGGTGAGGTCACGACCGACATTGACCGTGACTTGCTCACCACTGACTTGCGCCCCTTTGAGGGTGGTATCTTGGCCACTGTTTAAGGTGAGCTTATTGCCCGCATCCAATGTAGTTTCGGTGTGGGTGAGGCCATCGCCTTTTTCATGGCCTTTGCCTTGGTTGACGGAGGCAGAAATACTGACTCCATAGCCACCTTCACCCACGCCCACACCAACGCCGACACTGCTGCCTTTGCTGCTGTTTTTACTGGTGGTCTGCTCGGTGTTTTGGGCCGAGATTAGGTTGATATCTTGCGTGGCAGACAGTGACAAGTCTTTGCCAGCCTTGAATTCACTGCCGACGACCGTGATGTTGCCGCTGTCTTTATTGGTGTCTTTATTTTTACCGGTTGCGGTAATCGACAGGTTTTGTCCCGCATTTAAGGTGCTGCCTTGCGACTGGCTGCTGTCGGTGTGGGTTTCACTTTTCGACGATTGGCTGCCGTAAGATACGTTGACACCAACCGTATTGGTCGCGCCTTTTTGGTAACTTTCATCGCCCGGTTTGAGGTTGTTAGCAAGGTTGTGTGCATTCGCAGCATCGGTTTTCAGTCCGTCCAGTTCATAAGCTTGCTGCGCTTGAACGCCCGATAATACCGCTTTGGTATTTTGCAGGGCACTTAAACGACCGTCACTTTCTTTGCGAGCTTGCTGTGCAGTGCTGACGGCGGTATTGAGGGCGCTGCCCGCACTGCCAGATAGCGAGATACCAAACCCACTTTGTTTGGTTTCAAATGTCTCAGTGCGAGTCCGTTCATCATAGCCCGGGTCGATTTGGACGCTATCGCCCGTGAGGTTTAAGTCTTTCTGAGCAATCAGGTCAGCACCACCCACATGCAGTTTGTTGCCTGCGGTGATATTGACATTACCTTGTGTGCTGCCAATGGTGCTGACACTTTGGCTTTGGGTAGTGCCTTTTTCATCCACTTCATGGCGGGAGGATTGTTTACCGACACTAAAACCAATGCCACCGCTGCTCATGAGGCCGCTTTTTTTCTTCTCTTCGAGGAGATAATGCGAGTCGGTTTCGGTCGCAGCGGTGATATCGACATTGTTGCCCGCGGTTAGGGTGACATCGTTTTCTGCGACCACCGAGGAGCCTTTGACGGTCAGGTCGTTCCCTGCGGTAATGGTCACTTTTCCGCCACTGAGCAAGCTGCCTTTTTCTCGCGTGGTTTCATCGTGTTGGAGGGTGTGCTCACTGCTGGCGCTTAAGAAGCCTTTACTGCTACGCTGCTCTTCAACATATTTTTTGTTTTCTTCGGTAGCGGTATTAAGCGTCACATTTTGTTTAGCATCAAGGGTAATTTCCCCTTTTTCACTGTGAAGGGTGCTGCCGGTAACGGTGATGTCTTTATCACGTGCGGTGATATCGACGCCGTTTTGCCCGCTGAATGTGCTGCCGACCACCTTATGGGATGAGGTCTCATCGACGCGGGAGCCTTTGCTGCTGCCATTACGCGTTTGCTCTTGGTCTAGCGCGTGGGTGTCTTGAGTTGCCGCCGTGATAGTCACATCTTGCGCTGAGATGCTGATTTTACCTGCTTGGCTATCGACTTGGGCGCCTTCTGCCACCAAGTTATTGCCTGCATTCAGTGAAACGCCTTTGTCACCACTGAGGCTGCTGAGCACTAAACTGTCTTCTTCGCGAGTGTTACTAACGGAAGAACCATTACCTTGTGCATCGAGCTGGGTTTTATTGGTGGTTTTATCCGATAGGATATTGATATCGCCACCCGCGTTGACATCCAACGTGCCGCCAGCTTGTGCTTGGCTGCCTTTGACGGTGATATCTTTCCCCGCATTGAGGCTGAGATTGCCGCCAGCGCTGAGTTCGCTGCTTTGTGCGAGTTGCCATTCGCCGCTGATATGGGCAAGCCCACCGGTTGCATCCATGCCTTCATTACCGCGTTCACCTATCGCCCCCGCAATCACATCAATGCTACCGGTATGGGTACTTTTCACTGCGGTTATCGATAAGTTGTCACGTGCATTGAGCTTGATATCGCCTGTTGCATCCAGTTTCGCGCCTTGCAATTGAACGTCATGACCACTTAAGGTGATATCGGTGGCACTCATTGTTGCTTGACGCAGTGCATCTTGTAAGTTGGTGCTTAACGTGAGGCTATCGGCTTGGATGTTGATGGTATCGGCTTTGATATCACCATCATGGTGCATAAATTGTTTAGCATCGACCTCAAGGCCTTTTTCAGCCAACAGGTTTCCTGCATTATCAATGCTGTCAGCGGATAAGTTCAGCGTCTTACCGCTGATCATCGCCCCTTGCTGTGTCAGGCTCAGTGTCGTATTAGCTAAATAGACTTTCGGAACCCAGACCGTTTGTGGGCCTTGTGGGGTATTGAGGGTTTCACTGACCAGCCACACGATGTCTTGCTGAAGGGCAGCGATTTGTGCTGGCGTCAAGGCAACACCGGGACGCAAGTTGAACTCTTCCGCGACTTTAACACCATTATTCATCAGGTATTGATACTGTGCCATGGCATCTTCTTCATGCAGAGAAGGGCGGCCAGTAAGTTTTAGCACCTGCTCGCGGACGAGACGTTGTTCATAGAAACCATCCCCTAAACGCTTATGCACATCAGCAGGGGAGTAGCCAACCCGCTCAAGTAGGTAGTCGCTACTGATAAATTTATTTCTGTCGGTAAAGCGCGGGTCGGTGACCACCAAGAATGGGCTGTCCGGGGTTAAGTTGGGACGGAATAAGCCATTATCTGGGATTGAGGTTGCCACATCACCAATGTGCTGTTTTTCAGTTAATGCGAGTTCAGCAGGAAGCAGAGGGCGGTCGATTGGCGAAGTGCCTTCTGCTTGATTGAGCTCTGATTTTCCTTGTTCCGCAACGGTGGTATTGAGGTCTTGTTTATTCACGCCATCAATATCAAATGCCAGTGGATTACGTTCCCATTCGGCACGTTCCGCTTTGGCGGCATTCATCGCGGCTTCTAACGCGGTGATTTGCGCGGCATTGACGGTGGTATTGGTGATATTAGCACTGGTGATCGAGACATTACCATTACCGGAAATAATGCCATCAATGGTGGTGAGTGCCGTGGTTTTGTCACTGCTCGATTCAGGGTACCAATGGCTTTTACTGACATCGTAATGGTCAACATAGAACTCTTTACGGCGCTCATTCACCGAATAGCCCGTATTTTCAATGCGTCCTTTGCCTTTGATATCCAAATCACCCGTTGAGGTAATGGTGCTGGCATCATTTTTGAGTAAATCCGTGATATTGAGCGTCATATTGCCACCTGACAAAATGCGCGCGCCAATGCCTTCGGAGATCAATTTGTCACGGGTGACAGAGCCTGTGACCGAACGTTCGCGTATCCAACTAAAATCATCAATGCCGGTTGCAGTCGCCACATCGATGTGTTGATTCGGATCCCACACTTCGTAACGATATTGGTTGTGCACGCGCCAGACTGCCCCATGGTAAGGGGTTGGCGGGTCTTGAATACGCCCCGGTACGCCACGTGACTCGTAGAAAGTCATGGCATAACTGCCATCGCTATTGGGGGTGAGCGCCAAATAATTAATCCACAGGGTGGTGACTTGACCATCCTGCTGTTTCACCTTCATTTGTGCGCGTTTATTTTTGGCATCGATGTCTAAGATAGTGCCATACTTGTTATCCAACGCGGCCTGATCGTTTTGAAAGGTCAACTGCTGCGTGGTCGGTGCCATCGCACTGGGGTCTTTATGGGCTTGAGTTTCAAATGAACGCCAGTAGAAGTTATACAGGTGTTTGTTATAACTTTCGCTTTCTGCATCACGTTGGATTTCTAACCCTTCGCGTAAGTTATTGAGCTGACGCGCCGTGATGGAAACGGCGTCTTCCGCCTCAATAAAACTGGCGTTATTTTCAATCAAATCATTACTGGTGAGTGTGAGGGTATCACCACTGTAAATCAGTGCTTGGTCACGGTTAGTTAAGGTGTTTTGAGTCTGTAGTTCAATGTGTTTTGCTGCCGCAATGACGGCTTGTTTTCCCTGATTATCCAGAGTGTTGGCTTTAACACGGATCTCATCACCCATCAATGTTGCGCTATTATTTAAGGCGTCGACGTTGAGTGTCATCTTATCGGCTTCTAACCGATTCAGGTTATTTAGTTTACCTGTTGTGATAGCGAGGTTTTTACTGGACCAATGAGCCTTGGTTAGTGAAGTTTAGACTCGACAGGGTAAAGTCACCGGGTAATAACCAGTCAGTGAGGTTGGTCAAAGCGCCTGCAATATTTAGGGTGACCGATTGGTTACTGGTCAGCGTATCGCCTGCGCGGTGCGTGTAGTTCTGCGCTGCGGTCAGTGAAAGCGCCTTCTGGCTTTTGATTGTCCCGCCTTGATTGTTAATAGACTGGGTATTGATGGAGAGAGCCGAACCACTTTGCAGGGTACCTTGTTGGTTTAAGAAGGCAAGCTGAGCTGAGGTGGACGCTGCATCCGTATTCAGCGCAATATCGCCATTGGCTAACACCTGACCTGATTGGTTATTGAGGGTATTCACCCCTGAAAACGCTAATTTTTCATTACTTTGCAGTCGTCCTTGGGTGTTTTCGATGTTTTTAACGGTCAGCGTGGTTTCTTTACTGCCGTGAACCAGTCCATTTTCACGGTTATCTAAGGCATTGAGTAATAGGCTGAGACGGCCTTGGCTGCTTAAAATACCGTTGTGTCGATTATCCAAGGTGTGTGCAATTAGCTTCAGTGCGTTGGTGGAAACCAGTTGCCCTTGTTGGTTTTGGATATCGGCAGCCGTTAACGTCAAGGTATCACCGCTATGAATTTTCCCTTGTGTGTTATTGAGCTGCGCGATGTTGTAGGTGCCCGCGTGTTGGCTAATGAGGGTACCTTGGGTGTTATCAAGCTCGGTTGCCTTCAGCGCAAGCTCGCCGAGGCTACTCACTGTCCCTTGCTGGTTTTTAAAGGTTTTAGTTTCTAGCAACTGGTTTTGATTACTGAGGATTGACCCTGCCGTGTTATCAATCGCCTCGGTGCTGGTGATATTCAGGGCTTGCTGGCTTTCTATTTTTCCCGACGTATTGTCTAACGTTTTACTGGTTAACGTGAGGTTTTCACCACTTTGCAGTTTACCGTGGCGTTATTCAGCGCATTTTAAATAGATAACAACAGTTGTTTTTGGCTATACAGTAAACCGCCTTGCGAGTTGTCGGCACTCGACGCGCTAAGCTGCAATGTGCCGCCAGAGAGTAATTGTCCTTGCTGATTGTTGACGGATTGCCCTGTGGCGGTGAGGTTTTGGCTGGCACTGATTTTGCCTTGAATATTATTGATTTCGTTGGCAACCAATAATGACGCAGTACCACCCGCCTGTAATGTACCTTGTTGGTTATTCAGCGTGCCTGCCGTGAGTTCGACATTTTTCTGGCTTTGGATTTCACCGTTTTGGTTATTCAATAACTGAGTCTTGGCCTGCCATGAATCTAAGCTACCCATCCACCCCTGTTGGTTGAGAATATTGTGTGCGTTGAGTGTTTGTGCTTGCTGGCTGAAAATGCGGCCATCGCGGTTATCAATCAGCTGTGCCACTTGAATATCTAAGCGCCCAAGGGCATTGATTGCGCCTTGGGCATTGTTGACAAGGTTAGCGCTAATCGCGGTATTACCTTGGCTGGTCAAAATACCCGCTTGGTTATTAAAATCGCCACTGAGAGTGAAGGTCAGTGCATCTTGGCTGAGTATTTGGCCTTTTTGCTGATTACTCAGTTGATTACCGGTTAACGTTAATGTGCCACCACTTTGTAGCAAGCCCGCGGTATTATTGAAGTGATTACCTTGCCACTGTAATGTTTTGCCAGCGCTGACTTTGCCTTGGCGGTTATTGAGGTCATTTTGGGTGTTTACGATGAGCTGGCGGCCTGACAACAACTGGCCTTGGGCATTATCGATGCGTTGTGCACTGAGGTTCGCCTGTTGTCCTGCTTGGATCGTACCTTGCAAGTTAGCGATATCCCTTTGGGTATCGAGGGTTAATTGATTGCCCGCTTCTATTAAGCCAGACTGATTATTCACATCGCCTTGGCTGGTAAGGTCGAGATTTTGAGTTGCAATCACTTTCCCCGTTTGGTTATCCAGTTGGGCGGTATTGATATTGATGTTTTGGCTGCTAATTTCGCCTTTGGCATTATCAATTTGCGCGCTGGTTTTGATATCAAGGGCTTTACCTGATAGCACTTGCCCGTCACGGTTATCCAGTGCTTTGGCCGTAATGCTTGCTTGATTGCCGCTTTGCAGTAAACCTGCTTGGTTGGCGAGTTGTTGACCGATAGACGCGGTTAACGACTCATTGGCAATCACTTTTCCTTTGGTGTTATCTAGTGTGTTTTTTGCTTTGATATCAACGCTATTTTCACCAACGATCTGACCTTGCTGGTTGTTAATCTTGTTTGCATTTAGCGCAATATCTTTGCTGTAAAGCGTACCGCTCTGGTTATCAAGGCCAGTCGTTGCATTAAGAACAAGTTGCTCACCGGACAGTATTTTTCCGCTTTGATTATCAATGTGTTGTGCATCAACCGTGAGCTGGGTGTCACTTTGCAGCGTGCCTTGCTGGTTGTTAACCACCTCTTGAGCGGTTAAGGTTAATTTATCACCCGAACCAATAAATCCGTTGGCGTTATTCATCTGTTGGCGAGCGACAATATCGAGGGTTGTCTGGCTAATCAGTTTACCCAACGCATTATTGAGATTGTCAGTGGTGACGGTCACTTGCTGGCTGTTGATGGTACCGGATTGGTTATTCAGCGATTTGCCTGCTTGCAGGTTGACAGCATTCCCTGCCACAAGGTTACCTGCGCGATTATCAATCTGCTCTTTGGCATTCAAGGCTAGTTTAGTTTGGCTTTTAATCGTGCCCGCTTGGTTATCAATCGAGTTTGCAGTTAGGGTTAAATCGCCATTCGCCCCGATTTCACCTTGCTGATTATTAACGCTATTTTTCACCTGCAAATCTTGTTGGCTCTTGCCTAAGGCAACCAATCGGGCGTTTTGGTTATTCAGTGAATCGGCATTGAGCTTGAGGCGGTTGGCTTCAATCGCCCCACTTTGGTTATTTAGCTGTCCAGTGAGTGCAAATTGGCTCTCATGTTGCCCTGTTTGTACCCATGTGCCTTTCTGATTAAACAAGTTATTGGCGCTGACATTCCATTGGGCGGCTTTGACTTGCACTTGTTCGGTGTGAATATCGCGCGCACTGTTGAGTTTGACGTAATTAGCGTCAATCTTGCCTTGGGTGAGGGTGAGATCCCCTTGTTTGGCGGTGAGGGCTAAGTTGGACGCTGCAACTTGTGTCTGGCTTAAATCCAGCGATTGACCTGTCGCGGTGACATTTTGCTTGCTTAATAGGGTGCCTCGGGTGTCAATTTTACCGTCACTGTTTAAGGTGATATTGGCATCTTTAATAATATTGCTTTTGTTATCACTACCTGCAAGCACATTGCCTTGGCTGCGAATATCGTCTTTCGCATTGATATTGACATCTTTCAGCGCAGCCAGTGTGCCGGTATTGCTCACTGAGCCTGTTTGGCTTTCAATGTTTAAGTTGCCGCCACTGTGCAGTTTGCCTTGGTGGTCGATGGCGTCTTTGGCGGTCAGGGTGATATCACCGCCTGCTTGGGTGGTAGCTTGTTGTGATGCGCTGCCCCAACTGAGTTTACCGTTGCTGCTGACGGTTAAGGTTTTATCCGCTTGGATGTGCCCGCCTTGGTTGCGCACGCCCACGCCTTTTTCGGTACCCACCATGTGGATATAACCGCTGTACATGCCGCCCATTTGCCCCATGTCGATGGCAAACTCAGGTTGCGCGGTTTGGCTCTCTATTGGAGTGGCTTTATTGTTAGTATCAACCTTATTTGTACCCGCAACGACCGCAATTTTTTCTTTCGCCCACACGCCAGAGTTAATTTCAACGGCGCGGGCAAGCAAATCCACATATTGCGTATCGTGGCGGCTATCGGCATTCAAGCCACCGCCTTCAACACGGATAACACCGCGCTCGACTTGATATCCCGCAAGGCTACCGTCTTGGTTAAATTGGGGTTTCCCTGTGGTGAGGGTCATGCGTCCAGCGTTGATGGTGCCGCACCCATTACAAATAATTCCCGATGGGTTAGCGACAATCACTTGCGCTTTACCCCCCGCCACTTCGAGGAAGCCTTTAATTTGGCTCGGGTTATTGCTGTTGACTTCATTCAGAATAACGCGCGCAGGGGCTTTGTTTGGGTCAAGGTTCGGGTTGCCTTGGATCATCCCTGCGGTTTGTGTTGAAGTCATCACCGCTGAGTTGTTGAGAATGGCGCCACGGTTATCGACATCAAATTGTTTATATTGGTTATGGGAAATGCCGGAACCATTTGGTGCCGCAATATTGACTTGTGGAATGCCATTTTGCGTGTTGATCACATCAGGGCGCTGGTTTTTAGGGGCATTGTTATCGGCAATAATGCTGCTCGCCATGGCTGAGCCACCCCACAAGGCTAACCACAGTAGCAGCGAGGTGCGGCGCAACGCTACCCACAGGCGAGTGCCATTTGCGCCACGTGTTTGGCCTGATTCGGTACTACAGCTTTTCGCCAGTTCGGATACAACACGTAATTCCCCGTGAGTGCGGCTGAAAATTAAACGATAACAATGCTTGTTCATGATGGTATTCCTTTAAAAACAGTGCAGACACAGGTAAAACTGAAAATGTTTATCGGCTATTAAATCAATAAAATACGATTAAATTTCAAGGTTGAGGCTAAAGCCTGCACTTGCACCGGAGGTCTCGAACTTTTTCGGCTTATATAACGGCACGCCGACAAACAGGTCGTAGCTTAAACGTGATGAAATTGAGCCGCGCAGCCCTAATGCGGTACCCGCAAGTTGATGCCCCACAAGGTATTTAGTGCTCTGGCCTTCAACACGCCCGTAGTCCGCTGCTAGATAGAGTTCTTGCCCTTGAGAGAAAGCATTCCACGCCAGTTCGTTGCGCCATAACAGGCCTTTTTCACCCGACAGTACTTGCTCACCGTCAAAACCGCGGACAGTATAACGTCCGCCAATGGACATACGTTCTTGCGGTGTTAAGGCGTGCTGAGTCCATTGACCCCGTAAAGCGGTATTCCAGCGCCAAGGTTGTTCACCCAACGTGAAGGGCTGATTAAAACTGATGTCCCCAAGAATAATCCCCACGCGAGCGCTGCCGCTGTGGGTGTCTTCTTCAGGGGCTCTGCGTGCACCGTAGGCGCCTGTGCCGCGACGCCAGTTAACATTGGCATCGAGAGTGGCATTGCCTAAGAAACTGCGCTGATTAACACCGACTTCCCATCCTGCGGTACGGCGCCGTTGCTGCTCAATATCAATGTCATTGACCGCGTTACTGGCGGTTTTTCGGTAGGTACGTAAGTTAAGGGTGGTTTTATGGGTTTGGTCGCGAAACAGTAACCGTGAAACGGTAAATTGTGCGGTATCGCTCTTGCCGCTATAACGCAGCACTTCGTTGGCATTGGGAATATTTTGGTGATAATGATATTCGTTGTAATTGGCGGCAAAGCCCCAATTGCCAACAGGGATAAAGTAATTCAAGGTATAAGAATCGTTACCATAAGGCCCTTTATCGAATAAATCGTGGCTGATATTGGCATAAAATATATCGTTTTGGGCAAACGGTGCATCAATGGCTAGCGTCGCAGAGCCTAAATAGCGCCCGGTACTTTTTGATCCGCTATCGTCCAAACTTAAGCTCAATCGCACAGGGCGTTTTTCTTGCCAACTGACCACTAAGTCACTGGTGCCATCAACCGGGCCGGGTTCGATACGAATATCGGCAGTCACATTCGGCACGCGTTTAAAGTTTTCCAGCCCTTGCTCAATATCACGCAGATTCAGAATATCGCCTGAGGAAGCAGGAATGGCATTCCACAAGCGCCCACGCCATGAAGTGCCTTTATCAAAACGAATGGCATTAATCCGCCCCGGCTGGAGCGTGAGGACTAATTCACCTTGGTTCAAGTCTTGTTCTTGTGCCATCACTCGGGTGGTGACATACCCTTTTTCTAAAATGGCATTTTGGACTTTATTGAGGACCAACAAAATCCCTTGGCTACCTAAACATTGGCCTTTAGCCTCGTTAACGGCCTTTAGCGCCCATTGAAAATCGGCAGCGGACTCACCATCAAGGCGAATAGTGGAAATGGTAAAGCAGGGTTGCTCATTTTGCGGATAATCAGGCAGTGACAAATCAGGCTGTTGAATGCGCGTATCCACAACAGGGTTGTTCTGCTGCTGTAACATGCGCTCACGTTCTTGCTGACGTTGTTGCTCGCGCGCATCAATAGAAAGCGCTTGGTTGACGGGGTCAGCCAATAATGGTGCTGAAATAAACCATAGACTGAGTAAACTCCATTTTAGGAGCGATTTTTTTTCGTGTTGTTTTCCATCAACACACGGTAATACGTCTTCCTGCATGGATATTAGCCTAATTCATGAATCAACAAATGTATTTATCTAACTCAATGAATTAAGGCGGTGCGCGGCGCCAGTGATGAAATGTCGGTTCAGGGCATCCTTGCTAATGCATCCACAAATCCGTTACTAAGCTAAGTAAAAGTGGGCTTAAGGTTCGGACTAAGGGACAACTTACTTTCATTGAGAAAGTTATCTTAAGTTAAATTTATTGTTAACATTTACATAAACTGACAAGAAGGACAATAAGATGAAATCGCATTTTTTGGTAAATAAAATTTAATATCAGCTTTTAATTCCGTGATGGGTATTTATTGGTGATTAGAACTGGATTTTCGATTTATACAGAATTTAAATTTAATGAGTGTAGAATGTTTACTATTCGACATACACAATAATACTTATTATTTTATAATAAACTCTTTTTTATTGTGACATAAATAATTAACTCACTATTTTTATCTGATTTTTGTTGCTGTATACGTGTGATGATAAGGATATTTTTACCTTATTAGCAATAAACAGATTGGGGAGATGGTATGGCAAAAGGTTTAAAAATGTTTTTTGCTAGGCAATCTAAAAACGATGATCAATTGGTTTCTATTTCTGCGATTACAAAAGACAGTAAAGATGGGCTTATTTGCGAGTATTGCGATGCGAATGTGATTTGGGTAGATTCTTTTGTGCGTTTAGGTAGAACGATATCGCCATATTTACGCTTAGGCCCTAATCAAGAACATTCTGCTTCATGCAAAAATAATGTTAGAACGGCGGTAGAAGTATTGGTTGCAAAGTCTACAAATATTGAAGATACCAAAGATATTTTTCTTTCAGATCAAGGTACATTCACATTTCGGATGAATGTATTGTTAGAGGCTGAATCAGATTTCAAACGAGCAAAAAAAGCGTATGAAGATGAATGTGATAGTGAAATCCGGGAGCGTAAAAGTCGAGAGTATAAGGTATCCGAGAGAAGGCTTTCTAATTATTTTAACTCAGCAGCAGGAATAGCAAAAATTTGGGAAAGAATAGAAGAGAGTTCAGATAAAAAGCTGTTATCTGAACTTGTCGTTATCGAATTTAATGGCAAAAAAATCAAATGGAATAGTTTTTTTTATGATGAAAGTCGATATCCTATTTTGCATAAAAAAGGGGATGGAATTGAGCATCCCGTCGCTATTGCTTTTACCGTGAAGGAAACAAGCAAACATATAGATACTGATAGCTCAAATTTTTATACAGTCAAAGGGGACAAGTACATTGTCCATTCGGCTGAAAAACAAGTAATACATTATGTACCGTCATTAAATGCTCATACAGATGATTATTTTAATAACTTACAAGAGGGAGATGAGCTTATTATTATTGGTAAACCTAAGTGCCCAATAGGAGAACCTTGGCGTCATCTTATTTATAAAAATCTAAAATTTTGGGTATCGAATGAAAAACAACTGACAAAGCTAAGTGAATAACGCCTTTAGTATTTCTGGTTGTTTCATGTTTAGGAGAGAGTAGTGATGCAACCATTTATTTATACCTCTGAACTTTGCTGGTCACCTCAAGAATTAGACTCAATGGCCCAAGCGATTGAATCTTGCTTTTTGCAATACCAAATAAAAGGTGAGGTTGTCGGTTATGATGAAGGTGCAACATTTACACTCTTTAGAATCGAACTGGGCAGAGGTATAAAAGCCTCTCAAGTGACAGCAGTAGTGCCAGAATTGTGTCGTTCCCTTAGTGTCATTGATATAAAATTTATTGATTTTATTGCGGGTACACCTTATATCGGATTGCGAGTGACCAATACCTATCGTAGAGCGGTGCCTTTTGTTGAATGCTTTAATCAATGGTGCGGAAACAATGGGCTGTCTTCGCTTTCTATCATGTTAGGAGAAGATATTATAGGGGATCCAGTTGGCTGGGATTTAGCTCAAATGCCACATTTACTTATTGCAGGTGTGACACGCTCAGGCAAGTCAATGTTAATGCATTCCTTGGTAATGAGCATTTTATACAGAAACTCGCCGGATAAAGTTCGCTTTGTGATGTTTGATACAAGCCAGCTTGAACTCAGTTTATACAACGATATACCCCACTTATTATTTCCTTCCGCTTCTGATCCCGTTGAATCAATAAAGCCATTAACGTTTTTGGTTAATGAGTCAAGGCGTAGACAAAAATTATTTGGAGCATTAAATCAACGTAATTTGAGTGGATACAATAAGGTAATATCAAATGCGAAAGAGTTAGGTAGGCCTATACCTGATCCCTTCTGGCGTCCTAATGAGAATTATAGTGAGCATCCTTATTTAGGCTATGAGCCTGAAATTATTGTTTGTGTTGATGATTACGCCCAACTCATTGGTGAGTATAAACAAATAGGGGAAATGTTAGTTCTATTGAGCCAGCAAGGTCATGCGGTTGGTATTCATCTAATTCTAACGACTCGCAGCCCTTTATCCACCAGTATCGGTTCACAGCTTCGAATTAATATCCCTACGCGTATTGCTCTTTCTGTATCATCTAGAGCTGACTCTAATTTAATCCTTGATCAGTATGGTGCAGAATTACTATTTGGTTTGGGGGATATGCTATTCGCATCACCGAATTTATCTGAACCGACTAGGATTCAAGGTGCTTATGTGAGTGATTCAGATATCAGGGATACAGTCGATTATTGTAAACGATGGGGAAGCGCGAGTTATCTTAATTTTTATGGGGATGCCCAGAATGGAGATGTGGCAGAGGAAGAACTTGATCCATTATTTGATCAAGCAACTGAGTATGTTGTAGAAAAACAGCGCGTTTATATTTCAGGGATCCAGCGGCAGTTCCGGATCGGTTACAATAGAGCCGCAATGATTGTAGAGCAGTTAGAATTACAAGGCATAGTTAGTGAACAAGACCACAATGGTAATCGTGAGGTATTAGCTCCACCAGCTCCACCGTATGAGTAGCTACTAATATCGATTATTGTATAGGTGGCCCTAAGGCCACCATAAATATCAATACTGGCTACGCCCTAAACTACGACGCACAGGGCTGTACTGCTTGGAGTATTCTTTTGCTAAATAACTCAAACGTTTCATGACTAATTGGTAATCTTCAGAAAATGATGCTGAAAGTTTATTTAAGCAATATCGACAGTTTTCTGGGTAGTGTACTAATGCTCCAGTATCGATAATAGGGTCTAATTCGAGCTGTAATGCATTGTACCAAGCTTTGGTGATCATGGTCCGTTAAACTAGGCTCGAACAAATTGTAATCCCCTAAATGGTAGTATGCGTCTTTATTGAAGACTAAAAATACATGATAGTGAGGGAGTGTCGCTGTTGCGATTTCTTTTACCCACATATAACGCATATTGTTTTCAAAAGTACGTTTACCTTGAACCTCTTTACGGTGTTGATCGTGCTTAAGTTTAGCTTTTAAGGAATCAGTAAATCGGGATATAGGACTCCCTTCTAAATAAGGAAAGCAGGTCGGCATATCGCCATTATCGATAATAGGCGGAAAGTGAAGGTCAACTCGTATTACCGTGATACGAGGGTATTCCTTTAAAGCATAGTTCAATGTATCAGAAATGCATTCTAGATAAAATTCATTATATTCATTTTTAGACATGAGTATTCCATAGGGTAATATTAACTTACCCTTTAATATGATTAAAGTAATATCGGGATAGGGCAAAGGATCTGCCTTATCCCTTCTTGCACGATTTAGTTAATAAAGTTAAAAATAGTTTTTATTAAATTAGATGTTGTCTCCTTGGTGGTTTTTTATGTAATGCATTCCCACTATAGTTTTCATTATTTGTTTAGCTATGATAGATGGTATATATAATACCTATCCAACACGAAAACTATATTTATAGTCGCGCTGTAACTGCATTTTCTATTAATTAATGACTCTGGAGTTAGTCCTATTCGAAAATATTTTTATTCCAGTGGCGCTTTATAGTTGAAAGACTAATGTTAAGCTTGTTTGCTATCTCGCGTTGTTTATATCCCTTGCACCTTAGCTCGTAAATATAATCCTTATACTTACTTCCTGCTGGTCGACCTAATGACTTATTTTGGGATAACGAAATGTAATGTCGCCTGCTTAGTTTTAGTATTTTATAGCTTCCATCTAAATCGTTTAATAGATTCAGCACGTCTAGCAAGAAAAACTTCTGCTCAAATATATTCGTGATAGACTGATTAAGGATGATAACAGCCATACCAAGTTCGTGGCATCGAGATAAAATCTGTGTAGCCTGCTGAATATTATTTCCTATATCATCGAGACTACTTGTTATTAAAGTGTCTTCTGGTGTTAAAATATGGTCAATATGTTCCATAAGTTGTGGTGGAGGAAGTTTCACATCAAGCAATGGTTGACGTTCAATGATGATATTATCCTTAACCTCAGGGTAAAACGTGACAATTTCCTGTGTGTATTGCTCAAGATTTGCTAAGGCATCACTGTCATCATGTCTTACTCGGATGTATGCATAATGGCTCATTTTATTCCCTTAGGTATCAAAAAACGCATTAATGACCTGTTATAGTGGGTTTATGATTATGGTGTTTGAGCTTTTGTCTATTCTTTTGTTGGCATTGTTCCTATCAATAACCCCAATTAGAATGCATTGATGGTTTGTGTGATAAATCGGTATAAAAGCCTCATAGGTATGTTTTAACTGTACCTTACTTTTCTTTATCGCTTCTTCAATGCCAAAAAAAACAATATCATTCATCGGTATGTTAATGATCCCATTAAAGTCAAAAACGTAATTTTTATACTCAGTATTTTTAATTAAAATTGTATTTGATAATCCACCTGCTTTATGTAGCTTATAGTGAACATGCCTATCAGTGTAAATAAAGATGTCTTTCTTAATATTGGGTTCGCTAATATAGTGCTCTAGTTCTTCTTGAATGCTTATTTTTTCTTTGAGACCAACTTTAGGACTTTTAAATGCATGAGGATAAGCATGTTGATCAATAATGACACCTTTTTCTATTATGTGCGTTTGCCATATATCTAAAAGATATTCAGCTAAAGAAAATGTCGATGCTTTTCCTTGATAATTCATTGAAGATTTATCTGGGGAAAATAATTTACTTTCAAGCTCGTTAGTTAATTGAGTGTATTGGTTTATCTCTGAAAGTAATGGGCAAGCACTCTTTAATATACTAGATATTAAAGATGAACGTGAAGTTTTATGCTTACAGCAGTACTCATCTATCTGTTTTAAACTGTTTTCATTTTTTACAGTAATAGTTATCCGTTGAGACATGATAATTATCCTCTCTTAAGTTTTGTATAAATAAATTTTAACGTTATCGAATAGTCAATATTCGATAATTTAGGCCAGTTTTGGTTTTACTTCTTTAACTTCTTCACAATAATAAACATTCTCAATAAAACATTAATATCGTTAATGATAAAATGATGACTAGCTAAGTTGACTCTCGTTGAAGTAACCAATCGTTGATTTCGGATTCGATCCAACCAACAGATTGCTTCCCTAATTTTTTTTGTTTAGGAAACGTTGGGTCATACCTTGGTGATGTTGGGTTGATCCAGTCATAGATGGTGGAACGACCGATACCAATGCGTTCGATTACAGTGGGTAGTCGAAGAATCATGATATTGGATTGATTCATAGTGTGATTTCCTCTACTTATTAAGTTATGTCTAAGTTTGTAATAGCTATTTTATTGCGGCTTAGGGATGAAAAATATGGTGGAAGCAAAAATAATATTGAGGGTGTTTTAAGTTTATGATTTAATTGATTTAATACGTGTCGTTTGTAAGGCTACTGAAAGTAAACAAGCACAATTTCATGATGAAATAAAAAAAAGAGGGTGGAGGGGTTTACGAGCTGATTCAACGTTAAAAGTTTTAGGTATGTTGAATGGGGAAGATGATGAAGTTAAAAAGTATGCAGCGGAGTTATATGCCAAAATATCAAATAATAAAGACCCAGTAGGTAGTTATCGCAGACGAGTTAGGAGTCTGCATCTTAAATTTAATGATAAAGATAAAGGCGTTAATGTTTATCTTTTAAACAGTGTATTTTGGTCAAGTGTTAACTTTCAATTAGCGATGAATTTTTATGAAAGAAATACCCCATTCCAGCATAAAGTTGTCGTTGTTGAGTGTTTAATGCAAAGTCTAGAGGTGCTAAGCGAGAGCTTTGGATTAGGCGTTTATAGTTATTTTAGTGAAGATTTAAATCGATTGAATAGACAACGATCTGAGGCGGCTAAAAAGGGAATCCGAACTAGGAGTGATGGCTACGCTAAAATAAGACAAAAAGCATGTGAGTTGTTGCTTGAATCGAACCCTAAGTCTTTAAAATGGAAAAACAAAACTGTTGCAGCAAAAATAATTACAGAAGATTTATGGGGGTATATTGAATTAGTAAAAAATAAATATCCACAAATAGAGATCAAATATGATGATTTAACTAACAAAATTGTCAATTGGTCTAGAGATTACGATGATGTCAGAGCTGCCATGGAGGAAGTAGCTATAACCAGAAAGTATAAAAAGAAAAATGCTAAGAAAAGATCTAAGTGAGTATGATTAAATAAATCAGTTTTGATAGTTATGTTGATATGCTATTGGTTTAGTTCTGGTTTTTCTGAACCAATAGTGTTACGACAGTTAGGCTGATCATAAATTTATTAGTCTTTACTGTGATTGTTCTACTCATTCTATACCTTATACATGCACTATTAGCTCAATTCGATATAATAGTTTCACTTTCGGCAATTTAAGTGCCAATATTTTCGTTAAAAAGTCTAAGCCATGGCAATTTTTGATATTGAAAAAGATGAATTACTTGGGCTATCTGATGTTCAGTTAGAAGAACTAATCGCTCGTCTTTCAGAGGCAGAAGTAG
Source organism: Providencia rettgeri (assembly GCA_900455085.1). Lineage (NCBI taxonomy): Bacteria > Pseudomonadati > Pseudomonadota > Gammaproteobacteria > Enterobacterales > Morganellaceae > Providencia > Providencia rettgeri. Next base: position 1,589,215 of record UGTZ01000001.1, read on the forward strand.
CAGCACATGGTCATAGCCCTGCTAGGGTAAATTGGTCTGGTTCAATCAATGCTCCAGATGATGGTATCGATGTTCATGTTAATGTTCCTGTAGCGCAATTAACTACAGGATTTATTGAAAGACCGAATACAATCCTTCAATCAAAAAAACATTCAATGCCGAAGACTGCTATTACAAAAGAAATGGTTATTGATGGTGAATTATCATCAACGATTTCTTTATTAGCCGCACAAGGGGGAAGTTACATTATTGTCAGCTTAGCTGATGATTGCTCTCCTCCAATGCTAAAAGACCGTATTGAAGCCATGCAGGATGCAGCGAGCAGAGATCCTAATGGCAGTAACTTGTATTTACGCTTCTATGACCGTTCTAAATTAACTCAGTGGGTGCGCCAACATCCGTCAGTGATGTTATGGGTGAAAAGGAAGTTGGGTCGAGGATACTCTGGCTGGCAGCCGTATGGGGCATGGAGCAATCCACCGCAAGGAGCTGAAGATACTATAATTTTCGCACAAGGTGTGAAGATCTCATTGCCATCAGGAAAAGGTCAGAATCTTAGTATTGAAGATGCAATCGGACCGATGAGAGACCTTGTACGAACGACTAATAAAGCAATTCGTATTACTGGGTTATCTGGGGTAGGAAAAACGCGTATCGTACAGGCGCTTTTTGATGAAACTGTAGATACAGTTGGAACAGATGCTCTTGATAGAACAATTGCTGTTTATGTCGATACTGGTGCTGAACCAGAGCCGTCGGCTACAGTCATGTTGGAGAGGCTTATTTCTGAAAACCGACATTCAATTATGATCCTTGATAATTGTCCGTCAGGCCTCCATGCGGATTTGGCTAAAAGGGTTTCTACTACATGTGACAATGTAAAACTCATTACTATTGAGTACGATATTAGGGATGATAAGCCACAGACCACAGAGGTAATTCACATTGAGACAGTTGGACCCGAAGTCGCTGAAAAATTACTGCTCCGTCGTTTTCCTAATATAGGCCAGAATAATGCCCGTAGGATTGCAGAGTTTGCAGATGGTAATGCAAGAGTCTCTTTGGCAATAGCGGAGAGGGTGGAAGAGGGGGAAAGTTTGGCTCAACTATCCGACGCTCAATTGTTTAACCGTTTATTCGATCAGCGTAATCACCAAAATGACGATTTAAGAGAGCAAGCTGAAATATTGTCTTTAGTATATTCATTTTCGATTTCTGATCCCGATGTAGGGGAAAATGAATTAGAAGTATTAGGCTCTCTTTCTGGATACTCCAAAAACCAACTATTCCGCACAGTCAAAAAATTAATAGATAGGCATATAGTACAAAAACGAGCTCATTGGCGAGCTATTTTACCCCAGGCTATTGCGAACAGATTAGCATCTTCAGCACTTGATAGTATTCCCACAGAGCAACTTAGAACGACCTTTGAGTTCTCGAACAACCAACGTTTACTAATGTCATTTGCTCATCGGTTAGGTTTGTTACATGACCACCCTGTAGCCATCGAGATTGTTGAAGATTGGTTACAACCTGAAGGACTGTTAGGGAAAATTCTAGAGCTAGATGATTCGCAAATAAGAATGTTGGAATATATCGCTCCGGTGGCACCTGATGCGTTATTAAACCGAATTCAGATAGAACTCACTAGCTCTAATCTCAACAAGTTAACGCATTACGACCCCCGCCGAACAACGACTCTCAAACTATTACAAGCATTAGCATATGAGCCTAGAAACTTTGAGCTATGTGCTAAGTTATTAATTAGCATTGCTGATGATGAAAAAGAAAGTAGTAACCACGATGATGCAAGACAGAAGCTCACTAAATTCTTTCAGCCGTATTTATCAGGCACTCACGCTTCAATAGAACAACGTATTAAGATTCTAAATGAATGTCTTATTTCAGATACTATTGCTCGTAGATCTTTAGGGCTAAAAATGCTTTCTACAGCTCTCAACGGTGGGCTTTGGTCAGGAATTGGGTTGTATGAGTTTGGGGCTAAGCCAAGAGATTTTGGATTTGAACCTAACTACAATGAACTGATTGACTGGCGTCATGCTTTTATTAATGTTGCATTACAATTAGGAAATTCGAATGATCTAGAATTGAAAAATAGTGCTCGGCAGATTCTAACGAATCAATTTAGAGGGATGTGGTATCAAGAAGCGATGAGAGAAATACTTGTCGATGCAGCTCGTAAGTTACATGCTTATACCCCTTGGAGTGAAGGTTGGAAGGCGATTCGTTCAGTTATTTATTTTAATTACTCTAAGAGCCAAGATAGTCAAAATTTAAAACAGATACCAAATAACCTCGTGGCCTTAGAGAAAGAGTTAGAACCTAATAACTTGATTTCAAAAATAATAACTTTTGTCTTAAGTGGGGGGAGGGATTATTGGGCTCTTGATAATGACTTTAATCATAATGCTGGCGATAAATATACAGATGCTCAAAAACGGCTTGAAGCTAATGCTCAACGACTAGGTGAACTTTTTGCTATTTCAAGTCATAAGCTTTATGAGCTAGGTTCTAATTTGTTTTCTTCAGAGTGGATGCCTTATCGAGCTGCGTTTGGGAAAGGGTTAGCTAAAGGAACTTGCGACCAGAAAATCTATTGGCAGAATCTTGTTGATGAGTTGAAAAAATATCCCGAAATTAATAAAGATTTCTCAGTTTTTAAGGGATTTATTGAAGAAGTTGATTTTATAAATAGGGAATTAGCACAGGAGATACTGGATCAATGTGCACAACATAGTGAGCTTAAAAAGGTATTGGTCGATTTACATCCATGGAAAGAATTCGCTATAAATGATTTTAATCGCTGCATCGCAATTTTAGATGATTCAGATATTAGCCCATTCATGTACGGATCAATCTTGTGGGCGGCTAAATATGCTGATTTACCTAGGGAGTGTATTCTTGACCTTACCTCAAGGCTTTTAAGCAAATCAAACGGCGATGATGTTGTTCTAGAAGGCCTTAGCATGAGGTTACATAACAAAGACGAATCAATCGATATTCTTGGTGCTGAATTTAGATTACTTGGTCTGAAAGCTGGAATATCGCGACTTAAGAGGAATGATAATGACTCTGACGGTATGAGCGATTATAACATGGAGCATGTGATTAATGCGGCTTTACGTTTTGATGGTAACGAATCGGAAAAACTAGAGTGGTTAAATACTATTTTTGAGGTAATTGACAATAGCTATGGTTGTCTTTACTCATTTGCAAATGTTATTGGGAAGACAGCTTCATTGATGCCAGAAGAATTTCTTAGTCGTGTTTTTGAGGGAACGGATAGGCAAAAACAGTCACGATTATATTTTATCCGTAGTGATGATAGGAATGGATCTGTTCTTGAAAAGATAGATAAGAATGTACTACTTGAATGGTGCTGTTACAAAAATGATAGCAGTATATTTGCGGCTGTAGCGATGAGCATAAACCTTTGGGTAAAAGATGAGATTACATCAGCAACGATCTTGTCTGAGGTGGCAATCAAATTATTAGAACTAGCACCTGAACCAAAGGTTGTTTTAGAAGCATTTGCAGAGTGTACGACTCCTTCTTGTTGGTCTGGTAGTCTGGCAAATATAATGCAATGTAGAGCAGATGCAATTAGCCAGCTAATTACCCATGAGCGTATCGACATTTCTATAGCTACAAAGTCGGTGAATGAAAAACTGATTCGTTGGATAGAGAATGAAAGAGTCCGTGAACGTAAGGATGCTGAAGGACGTGAACAGCGATTTGAATAAACAGGATATAGAAAGAGTTGACTAAGACATTTTGTATCGTGTTTGTTCCTCGGTCGAGTTACTTAGTTCAATGGGTATAATGAAAATTGCTCAAGACAAATATACTGATCAGATTATCAGGCAAATAAATGCAGGCATGAAGTAATGGAAAGTTAGAGCCGGTAGTCAATAATTGAGTAAGGGATTTACTGTACTTGTATTAGATTATATCCGAGTAGTGTAGTACATGTTTGAAACTGAAGGGCTGCTCAGAGCGAAGAGCTGACATTGATTTAACCCGATGGTAGCAGATGCGTTAATGGACAGACTCCTGTACAACGGGCACCGGGTTGAGCTCAGGGGCGAACCGATGCGAAAACTGGCGCAAACCGATCAAACTGGTTGTAAACTTTAGTAAGGAACAATTTGCTCGAGAAGCGTGATCGAAATTGCCGGAATCAGTGGTCTAAATCATCGGAATACACAAGCAGAGCCTATAATTTGAATTCTTTAGCATATCAGGGTGAAAATGAAGTGACTGGCATAGCTAAATGCATTGCTAAGTGGATTAATAAAAAATTTGGTGAACCTATTTTCTGATTAAGTTACCAGAACCCTCGCATAAGAAGCACAGGCTATAAGAGTAAGTCAAAGAAATGAGGAGGATGGCCTAGCCTTGGTTAGATATTGGGATAAGCCGGAGGACTTGCTTAAGATAAAAGTCCTCCACTGGAGTTCGTTAAAAATCTCTATATCTAAATTTATTTATCCTTTGCATTATTGATAAAGTCCATTCTTTATCGTTCGAAGATATGATAAATAAAATATTGGATACTATTATGTTTTCTAGCAACTTAGTGTAATCGTGTAGATCTTTAGATAATTTCTCGTTGAGTATTTTGTCTCCTTTGCTTGGGTAGTGAGTGAAGATATTTCTGGCTTGAACTATTTTCCTAATATCATCCTCTCTTTCTTTTATTTTTTCGTCAGACCAGCAAACTGATAGCATCAGTTCTAATCTCTGTCTGAATGAATACTCATACCCATAAGATAGTTTTTCTTTCAAAAAAATTTCATGTTTTTCTCCAGCCTTTTCTATTATATCTTTAACCATTACGCGATAATCTGATTTCGACATTGGGGTGTCGTTACATGTGCGTCTATGCAGTGCTTCAGCAGCTTGTGCAAGTGATAGGAAGGCAGCTTCTGTATACTGATGTGTTCCTGATTTTAATTGAGTATACAAGGATATTGTTGGTCGTAGTTTTTTCGATAACAAAAACCAGTTTTTTATTATTTCAGCAGATCTGTCTCCAGCACTTCGCATCGTAAAGTAATAATTGACTAAGTTTATTTCTTTTCTTTTTTTCATTTTATTTGCTGTTTGATAAATTACTCTGTTGTTATTATTTTCACCGTAATAAGAGTTTTTTATCGTACACACTGAGTCCAATGCGAATGAAACTAAGTTTGACAGGGTGACGCCATTATCTATGAAGAAATCCAAGTCTTTTTCTTCTGCGCTCTCAAATATTGCAAACGCCTTGCTTCTTACTTCCGTCCTTTCATGGAAGTTACCTGTTGAAATAGTCATGCTATGGCTTAGGGTAAGAGATAAACCATCACCTAGCTCTATCCTTTCCATGTCAGGTAAGTCATATGAGTAAATTTTTTTATTATCCTTCCATTCACTGTTTATTATTGGCTTGGCTATCCATTTTTCTAAGTCCTCTATCTCGAATGTCATTTTTGAGGTCTTTATGTCATATCCCTGATGGTTTTTATCAACGCAAACCATTTTATTGCAAAATAATTTTGTTCGAGACAAATCACCTGAGAATTTATGTTCTGAAGAAACAGTAAAGCTATCAATCAGAAGAATCTTTCCTAATGCTGATGTTTCGCCTGTTAGATTGAGCATATCTTTCTGATCTAAATTAGAAGCGCTTATCTTGTGTATGCAATCGAGATAAATCTCCCCAGATTCACTTATTTCTAAAGCACCAGCCAAGTCATATGTATCACCTTCATCCACAGAGAACACACCTTGCATTACGATTTTTTCATCCAACTTCATTGTTATAACCTCTCTCATTTGGCACTAAACAACATATATCAGATAACAGCCCTTTCTAGCAGAGGTTTTTTTGCTACAGATTACAAAATTTGTCATATCATCCCCCTTTAAGCCAGTATATACAGCGTCCCCTCTGGTTAGGTGCCTCCGTGACTGATCAGGAGGCGCGCCCAATCAGAAACCTTCGGCATCCACTTGTAGTGGCTCATTAAACTTGATAATCCGAACAGAGGAGCAACCACGTCTGCTTCTGGCACTAAAATGCCCTCAAACAGTGCTCAAGGGTCTGGTTTGAGTGAAGACCTGATATTAACACTTAGAAGAAGGTTATCTTGTGATAACCTTAATTTCTCTCCATTGGATTTCAAATCCTTGCTAGAACAGAAAGTGAACATCATAGCATGCAAGCCATTTTGGGTCTGTCGAAATCCATTAGTTAAACTTATAACACTAAGCTACTGCAGGTGGTCTTGGAGAAAAAATGGCGGAAGTCTTAAATAATCATTACCGTTATATGCATATTTTAGAGTCGAAAACGAATGTGTGGATTGATATAGGGCTCCGAAGGTAAAAGTGGTCAATGAGCCCTCTATTTGTTTTCTGCTAACTGATCGGGGCGAATAATATATAGCTTCGGCGTTTGGTCGGTATTGTTGTTAGGAGGCATCAGCATAACCCATGGACGGCCTATAAATTTACCGTTTTCAAAAAAACATGCCTACTTCGTCACGCCAAAAACGTTTTGTCGCTAACACAGCTCCAGGCCAAATTGATTCAACTATTTCTTTCAATGAGGGAGTCATATTACTCACAAAGTTAATTAATTGATTAGCATGATGAGTGGCACTTTCAGGACCTATATTTTTAGCTGTTAACATCACCGCTGCAAATAACCGTTCTGTGCGCATTCCCATTTTGACATCTAGCTTAAGCGTCAATCCATCTGGAAGTTGAGCTTCTATGGCTCTAATATCTATATCCACTTCAAAAACTGATTCATCAACACTTTCCCACATTTGTAAGTAAGTCATGCTCCGATCGAGTAAGTAACAGGGTGACGGTATATTATCGTAATATTCTAAAATCTGTACTGCAGGTGCTCTATCATATGACTCTGTATAGACCAGCGGTCTTGCTAATGCAGCGGCCAAATGAATTGCTCGAGTGGGATCAAACTCATTAACACCTATTTTTTTAAGCTTATGACGAATATTTTCTGCTTCTTCAAAAAATCTTTCTGCATCAGGATGAAAAGGAATATACTTTCCATCTTCAATTTTAACGCTTCTTCGTTGCTCTTTTTCATTATGGCATAAATAAGGATGTAGCCATCCTAGAACAGTTTCTCCACCCAAGCTTTCAAACCAGTCAGGTTGAGGAACTAGATCTTGATGTATTAATTCAAGTTGTTCGTCATTAACAGCTACAAAAAGGGATTGATTAACGGCCTCTCGTTCAGAATGCTCATAAATTTCAATTAGTTGATTACTTCCGGTGACATAAGGCCATCGAAGTTCGTACATCAAGAATGCATCATGATTTTCTGAAAACCAACCCGCCCACTCAACTTCAGCAACTGAAATATTTTCAGGAAATTGCCAATCCTCTCCCATTTCAGGAAGAAGCCATTCCTTCTCAGTCTTTATCTCTCCATTAAAATTTATGATGTAACTTTCTGGCTCAATTCCTCCTATCCAAATATTGTCGTCCTCATTCTTAGATTTTGGGTTAATCAAAGCGGATTTACCAAATCTAACAGTCACTCCAGTATAATTACTCTTTAATGTTTGCAATACATCCTGTTTCATATTAGCAATAGCAATAGGTAGCTCTGTCAGGGATATCCTACGCTCTCCGCTAATCGAATTAGCCAAAAAATCACCAACGCCTCTAGATTTAATTGAAGGTCGGAATGGTTCAAATAATTCACGTGGTCCCCGAAAGTTAGCAATACCTTCATATTGAGTTGTATTTAGTTTTACAGTGCTATCGTCACTTATATTCCGAATGATGAAGGGAATAAGTAAGCAATGAGTAGTCATTCCCAAGGTAGAACCATGGAGCCACATGCGCGATAGTAGCGGGCTTTCTTCAACATATTGCAGCATTAAATCGCCGTCAATATAGTCCAGAGAATAGCTTGGAAAGTTATCAATGTATTCACGCTTTCCCTGTGGGGAAATGCGACCATTCATAAAAATAAAGCAGACTTAACTCCAAACTTTGCCAATGCTATAACAATCTCATCTGTTTCACGTGAGCTAACAGACTTTGAGTCATCAGAGTGGTGTTTACACTGGGTTAAATGTTGTATTCCTTCAGGCGTTATTGAAAGGATATCTCTTCTGCCATCACCAGGACCATCAAGAATGCGAACCTTAGTATGACCAAGAGACCATTTAAGAATGTCTGCAGCAAGAATAGGGAGCGAATTAGGATTTAAAGACCCGCTTAGTTTATATCGAGAATCAATTTCAGCCATTTATCTACTCTTATAAAAATAATTGTAATCATTCACTTTGCTTAGTTATATCATATAGTAAGAATCCACTCTCGATAGAAATTCTAACTATCAATTTTACAGTATAATTAATAGTGATACTGAAATATATAATTTTACTTTCTAACCAACTTAGTGATCAGGTAAATTTGCTTCCTAAGATGTCCGCTTCTGGCACAGGGCCGATATCTTGATGATATATAACTCAGTGTAGTTATAGTACCAGCTCTAATCTGAGCTGGTACACATGTTACCCAACTAGCGATATCCCTCTTATTCCGCCTTCAATAATACTTCCCCTATCAGCCGCTTCAATAAAATCAGCCCACCATTGCATCATAGGGCGTCTTTGCTCTAGGTAATCACTACGGTTATAGGCGCGTCTAACTTCGTTTTTATCAACGTGGGCTAGGGCGGCTTCGATAACATCAGGAGGGAAGCCTTGTTCATTGAGTGCGGTACTGGCAATTGAACGTAAACCGTGAGAAACCAATACACCACCAAACCCGGCGCGTTTTAATGCAGCATTGACGGTTTGGCTGTTCATAGGTTGGGTAGGCTTGATGCGGCTAGGAAAGATAAACTCACGATTACCACTGAGTGGTTTCATTAGTTCTAAGATAGCTAAAGCAGCGTCAGATAACGGAACAGTGTGCTCACGGTTCATCTTCATTCTGGCAGCGGGTATTTTCCATTCCTTGGTTTCAAAGTTGATTTCGTCCCAACGAGCTTCCGCGGCTTCAGCAGGGCGCGAGATGGTGAGTAGCTGCCACATAAACAAGCATCGAGTCGATAGGCTAATACTAGCTGTACGCATTGTCTGCATGAGCTTTGGTAGCTGATCAGGAGGAATACTTGGCATATTCTTTTTCTTGGGCTTTTCAAAAGCTTTACCAATGTTGATACTTGGAACGGCATCAATTAAGCCAGTGTTTTGAGCATAGATCATCACTTCGTTGATTCGCTGGCAAAGGCGACGAACGGTTTCTAATGCACCTCTAGCTTGAACCGGTTGTATTGCTTGAACCAATATATGGGCTTTGATATCGGTAACGCTGACATCACCTATAGTGGGAAACACATCTCGTTCAAGTGAACGCCAAATATCGTTACCGTAATCTTCGGTTACGGTGGACTTCTTCACTTCCCACCAACGTTCAGCGACAAGTTGAAAGGTATTGGTTTTAGCCTCTTGAGAGTTTCTTATTTGATCTTTTTGATATTCTTGAGGGTCAATATCTTTTGCCAGTAATGAGCGAGACTCTGCTCTAAGTTTTCTAGCATCTGAAAGTGTGACCGCAGGGTAGGCCCAAAACTTTGTTTGGTCCTTTGTTTTGTATACGGGCGGTAGTAACGGAATTGCCATAACTTACTTCCACTAGATTTGATTAACAGTGTGAGTCCATCACCATCATACAGCTGATAGTCCTTGTCCTGCGGTTTAGCTGCTTTGATTTCGGTATCGGTTAATGGCTTAGTTTTTCTTGCCATGAAAAATCTCCATGCGTTTAGGCCCAACAAAGATGTTAGTTCTTTTCGTTGGGCCCTATCAATGGGCCCTAAAGGAATTAGCTTTGGTGGGATAAAATAGGACAGCGTAGGACATAAAAAAGCCCGAAACTCATTGAGTTAGCGGGCTTTTCAGTCTTCTTTGGACGTCCTTAGAAGATAATTTGGTGGAGCTGGCGGGAGTTGAACCCGCGTCCGAAATTTCTACATCCTCGGTACTACATGCTTAGTCTAGTCTTTAAATTCATTTGCCAGCTGCGGACAGACACGCCACTAACAAACTATCCTGATTAAATTTAACGCTTCAACCCCAGGCAAGGCATTCACGCGATCTCTTTTGGGTTTGACCTCTCTTGATCCCCGTCCTAAGAGCGGAGGCTAGGGAGAGAGGGCTCTAAGCAGGTTATTAAGCTGCTAAAGCGTAGTTTTCGTCGTTTGCGACTATTTTTTTGCGGCTTTTTACGAGGCCAACCGCCCCTCGGCATGCACCTTGGGTTTCGCAAATCCCGTCGAATCCAGAATCAGCCCCAAGTTGTTGAGCGCAGTATAACAGAAAAATACTCTATAAAGCTAGAGGTTAGCGGTTAGAATGTTTCATTATACGTGCTTTATCGAGTTGCCATTCACGTTCTTTAATATCAGAACGTTTGTCGTGAGATTTTTTACCTCTGGCAACACCAATTTTAACTTTACACCATGCATTTTTCCAGTAGAGAGAAAGTGCAATAACGGTATAACCTTCACGATTAACTTTACCGTAGAGTGTATCTAATTCGCGTTGATTTAAAAGTAATTTACGGCTACGAGTTGGGTCGCATACAACATGCGATGATGCAACAGTCAGTGGTGTGAAGTTTGCACCGAATAAATAAGCTTCACCGTCCCGCAAAAGAACGTAGCTATCTCCAATGTTGGCTTTGCCTGCACGGAGTGATTTGACTTCCCAACCTTGTAGGGATAGACCCGCCTCGAACTCCTCTTCGATAGAATATTCGTGGCGAGCACGCTTGTTCATAGCAATTGTTGCTGAACCGGGTTTATATGGTTTTTTCTTTGTCATAGTGCAATCATTATACTGTAAGCTGAGTTGAAAGAAATCTTTCTAAGCTGATATTTTTTTGATTGTGCAAATCTTGCCCTATGTGGGTTTTGTTTTTTGTTTAACCAATCAAAGATGGTATTATACGCTCAGTTTTTGGGGATAGGAATTGATATGCCACAGATTAGTCGCTCTGCGTTGGTCCCTTTTAGCGCAGAACAAATGTATAAACTCGTTAATGACGTTATTTCATATCCAAGCTTTTTGCCGGGGTGTGTAGGTAGCCGAATTATTAGTCATAGCTCTGAAGAAATGACCGCTTCTGTTGAAGTGTCAAAAGCAGGTATTAGCAAAACTTTTGTCACAAAAAATGTGCTTGAGGATAATAAATGCATACACATGCAACTTGTTGAAGGGCCATTTAGTAAAATTAGCTGGTGGTGGTTGGAAATTTATTCCTTTTAAGTGCAGACGCTTGTAAAAATCGAGTTTCATCTTGATTTTGAATTTACAAATAAATTGATAGAGCTTGCGTTTGGCAAAATTTTCAAGGAACTAGCAAATAATATGGTTCAAGCTTTCACTTTAAGAGCAAAGGATGTATACAGTGTCTGAGCTGAATATTGAAGTGACATATGCGCTTCCTGAAAAGCAATTTTTGCTATCAGTCAAAGTAAAAGAGGGGACGACAATAGAAGAAGCGATACTTGCTTCTGGTATCCTAGCCCTTAGGGATGATATTGATCTTAAAAAAAACAAGATTGGTATTTATAGTCGTCCCGCTAAATTGACAGATTTAGTGCAAGATGGAGATCGAGTTGAGATTTATCGACCTTTGATTGCAGACCCAAAAAGAATTACGGCGTAAAAGAGCTGAAAAATCTAAAGAAGTTAAAAATAAGTAAATTAATTTTATGTAGCGAACCGAGCAAAAGCTCGGTTTTTGTCTTAAATTTATTTGTGCAAAATGCTTTTAAATAATTTTTAATAAAGATACTCATAACAACAACCTGCCTGAATAAGTCCTTCAGAAAACAGGTTGTTATTGTCACACTAGGTGGTTCTTAGTGTTTATGGTTAGTCAGCTGTTTTAGTTTCTGATGCTTTTGTTTCAACAGCTTCCATTGATTCCTGCGCGGCAAGATTTTTCTCATTTTTGATGTCAGTAAGAATACCATTACGATCAAAGATAAGAGTCAAAGTTTCTTGCTGAACTGGGTCATGCCCAAGTTCTTGGCGGAAAACATAATACCAAGTCTGAGTACCAAACGGGTCAGATAACATTGGGGTGCCCAAAGTATAAGCAACCTGTTGCTGTGTCATTCCTTTTTGGATCTTAGCGACATCTTTCGCTGTGAGGTAATTACCTTGGTTAATGTCTGGGTGATAGACAAGACGTTCCATCATTGAACAGCCCGTAGACATTAATGCGAGTGATAGCGCGGCAGCAGTTAACAATTTTATAACGCATGGATATCTCATTCCTTTTGGAGTCAGAAACATCAATGATAATCGACATTGATACAATTTAAAACCTTCCTTATCGACTCTAAGACCACATGAGCGTAAAAAAGTTGTCAAAAAATTATGCTGCAAGCAACTCTTTTGCGTTGGCTAGCGTATTTTTTGTTACCGCAGATCCAGCAAGGAGACGCGCAAGCTCTTGTAATCTAGATTTTTTATCCAATAATTGCATACGAGTTTCTGTTTCTACACCATTTGTCTCTTTACTGACATAAAAGTGGTGATGACCGCACCCTGCCACTTGGGGTAAATGTGTAACGCACATAACTTGCGTTGATTCACCTAATTCACGTAGTAACTTCCCTACAATTGCTGCTGTTGGTCCACTAATACCGACATCGACTTCATCAAATATTAATGCGGGCGTATCCATTTTTTTAGCTGTAATCACTTGGATTGCTAGTGCTATACGTGATAACTCACCGCCCGATGCCACTTTCGCAAGTGCTTGGTGTGGCTGCCCTGGGTTAGTCGTCACATTGAACTCTACTTTACAGGCACCATCAATTTGTAGTTGATCTGGAGTAAATTTTACATCAATAGTAAACAGACCATGAGGCATTGAAAGTTGGTGCATGCTATTGGTAATTAATGTACTTAATTCTTGAGCATAATGTAAACGTACATGGTGTAAACGTTCCGCACATTCGAGAGCAATATGATGATTACTTGTACTTGCGCATTTAACGTTTCAGAATCTTCATTTTGGCTGGCTATTAGTTCTTGTTCGCTCAGTAATTGCTGAAATAATTCGGGTAAAGCTTCGGGAGTGACATGGTGTTTACGCGCTAAGTTAATTTGTTTAGAAATGCGTTTTTCTAGTTCAAACAAGCGATTAGGGTCAAGCTCATATTGGTCACAATAATGCTTTATTTCATCGCTGACTTCGCTGACTTGTATCGATGCTTCTTCAAGCATATCAAGTAGCTCTGAAAATTTAGGGTTGAGAGCGACTAGATCAGATAATTCATTTTTTGCCATATTTAATAAGCTAATAACATTCGCATCATCATTTTCAGATAGTATTTGCGTTGTTGTTTGGCCAATAGCTAAAAATTGCCCATGATTAGCGAGTTGTTTATATTCTTGGTCTATCTCTTCAAATTCCCCTTGAACAGGGAGGAATTCGTTCAGTTCTTTTAGATGATATTCTAGCAACTGTTGTCGAGATTCACGTTCTTGCATTTGTTTTTGAAATACAGCTAATTGTTGGCAGGAATCGTGCCATGTTTGCCATGCTTTTTTCATTTGAGCAATTAGCTCTTGCTGGTTTGAATAGGCATCAAGCAGGGATTTTTGATGAGCGCTATCTAGTAAGAGTTGGTGTGCGTGCTGACCATGGATTTGGATCAGTAATGTTCCTAACTCTCTAAGTTGCGATAAAGGAACTGAAACGCCATTAATGAAACCACGTGAACGGCCATCAGGAGAGATAGTGCGGCGTAATAGGCATTCATTTTGGTTATCGAGTTGGTGCTCAGTAAGCCAATTGGCAGCCAGTTGAGCATCCATTAAGGAAAAGCGAGCACAGAGGTCGGCACGTTGTGCACCGGGGCGCACCATATTGGCTTCACCCCGATTGCCTAAACACAGGCCAAGTGCATCAATAGCAATGGACTTACCCGCACCTGTTTCACCGGTTATGGTTGTCATGCCATTACGGAAATCAATTTCTAATTCACGTACGATTGCAAAATTATTGATTGTTAGTTGGGTAAGCATCGGCGCTCTCCTGTAAAAATACACACCTGTGTTTTAATACAGTGTATGACTGTTTTTTTATACAGTAAAGAGGCAGATTGAAAAAATTAAAAAGTTTTTTTAGCCCATCCTAATTTTGAACTTAACGTGTTGAAATAATTATAATCTTGTGGATGAACCAAATTAAGATTTTTATTACTACGTTTGACAATGACTTCCTCACCGTCCTGAATAGGGAGCATGATTTGGCTATCACAGCTGACTTCATAATCAATATTTGTTCGTAAAAACTTCAGCCGAATACTGCTGTCACTGCTAATCACCAGAGGTCTAGAGGATAAGGTATGTGGAAACATTGGAACCAATACAATAGCATCCAAATTCGGGGTTAAAATAGGGGCCACCAGCGGAAAGTGAATAAGCTGTAGAACCTGTTGGTGTAGCAATAATTAAACCATCAGAGCGTTGAGAAAATGCAAATTTTTCATCAATATAGACCTCGAACTCGATCATATGAGCAACTTTGCCAGGGTGTAGAACAATTTCATTAATTGCGGTGCTTTTACGTGCTTTTTGGTTAGCTTTAATGACTTGTGCTTCTAGCAAAAAACGTCTTTCTTCGCGGTATTCACCTTCGAGAACACGTGAAAGTTGTTGTAGTGCGTTATCTGGGTCTAAATCGGTAAGAAAACCGAGATTACCACGATTTACACCAATAACTTTATTATTATACCGAGATAATATACGAGCAGCGCCGAGCATATTGCCATCTCCCCCCAACAACAACAACTAAATCAGCTTGTTGGCCTATTTCAGTTAATGTCCCAGTATTGGCATTGACTAATTTTAAATCTTTAGCAACTTGTTTATCGATAATGGCCTGATAGTTTTTTGAAATTAACCAATGGTATATTAATTCATGAGTTGCCAATGCTTCAGGGTGCCTAGGGTGCCCGACAATGCCTATCGTTTTAAAATGTGGTAGTGGTGTATTAGTGTCCTTTCGCATACTTTTTTGGCCTCTGATTGTATGACTTCCCTTGAATCCCTGTATTAGATCCCCATAATACTCTCATATATGGGATTAATGCTAAATACGCGGAGATATTCATGAGTAGTAAAGACCAAAACATGCATGATGAGCAAGCTTTTGAACAAAATGAATCACAAAAAGTGCAAACTGAGCAAGAAGCCAGCGTTCAACAAGCTGCTGAATTACAAGCAGACGAGCAAGCGTTAGCCGCGCGTATTGCTGAGCTTGAGCAACAGTTAGAAGCCTCACAAAAAACTGAACGTGAAGCGATGTTACGTGCACACGCAGAAATTGAAAATATTCGCCGCAGAACTGAGCAAGATATCGAAAAAGCACATAAGTTCGCACTGGAAAAATTCTCAAATGAATTACTACCAGTGATTGATAACTTAGAACGTGCGATAGATGCAGCAGATCACGAAAGTGAAGAGTCTAAAGCGATGTTAGAAGGGCTAAATTTAACGCTAAAAACTTTTTTAGATGCAGTGGCTAAGTTTGGTATCGAGCCTGTCAGTGATATCAATGTGCCATTTAACCCTGACGTTCATCAAGCGATAACGATGATTGAGTCACCAGATCACCAAGCTAATCATGTGATTGAAGTTATGCAAAAAGGGTATACATTAAACAACCGTTTACTAAGACCTGCAATGGTGATTGTCTCTAAATAAAGAGCATCGTTATTTAAATGGAGGCAAATGCCCCCAATAGAATATTACTAAAGGGAAATCTATCAATTGATTTCCCTTTTTTATGACTTAGTGCCAAAAAATCATCTAAGGTTGCAGATTTGGCTCATCTATTACAGGGTTCCAATCAATAGGTGTTTTACCTTGTTGTTCTAAAATAGTGTTAGTTTGTGAGAAATGGCCACAACCTAAAAATCCTCGATGAGCAGAAAGTGGGGAAGGGTGAGGAGCCTTGAGTACATGGTGGCGCTTTGTATCAATTATTTTACCTTTTTTCTGTGCATGGGAACCCCATAGTAGAAAAATAACGCCTTGTGTATTTTCATTGATTGCTTCAATAACTTTGTCCGTGAAGGTTTCCCAACCTAAATGGGCATGGGAGTGAGCATTGCCTTGTTCTACGGTGAGAACGGTGTTAAGGAGTAAAACACCCTGTTGAGCCCAACTGAGCAAATATCCATGATTAGGTCTTTGAAAGCCAGCAATATCCTTTTCTAATTCTTTATACATATTCACTAATGATGGTGGTGGCTTAATACCAGGGAGTACGGAAAAAGAGAGGCCGTGGGCTTGTCCTGGGCCATGATAAGGGTCTTGTCCTAGAATAACGACTTTAATATCGGCAAGTTCGGTATACCTAAATGCATTAAAAACGTCGTCTTGAGCAGGGTAGATAATTTTACCATTTTTGCGTTGTTCTGCCACATAAGCCAGTGTCTCTTTGAAATAGGGTTTTGATTTTTCAGGGCCAATAACATCGTGCCACGTAATGGAGTTTGACATGAAATATTCCATAACAATGAATTTGGGAAGGAACAATTATATGAACCAGTTGATAGCTATAAGCTTACTGGTTCATGAGAGAGAGATAAAGCCCTGATATTAACTATTAATTTTAAAAAAATTGAAAATTTATAAAAATAGTTAAAAAAATAAATTGTGAATTTTGATTTAAATCATAAAGTTGAGGTGATTGAATTAGTTGCTAAGTGGAATAATTGATAAATATCAAAGAAAATGGAGGATCTAGCTGGTATAAAATACCTATATACATTGGTTAGACCAAATATCCAATTACAAGTTTTCATAAGATTGATGGTTAATGTAGCTTCGATTTATTACACAAATCGAATGCAATCTAGCTCGAACGTGGAGGTCGACATGATTACAGGTATTCAAATTACTAAAACTGATAATGCAGCATTGTTGAATTCGTTTTGGTTACTGGATGATGAAAAAAATGAAGCTCGTTGTGTTTGTGCGAAAGCCGATTACAACGAAGGGCAAATTGTTGCTAAAGATGAATTAGGTGCTTTTGAGTATCGCGAAGTTCCTTTAGAAATGAAACCTACCGTACGTGTTGAAGGCGGTCAGCACTTAAATGTTAACGTATTAAGCCGTGAAACATTAGAAGATGCAGTTAAAAATCCAGAAAAATATCCGCAATTAACAATTCGTGTTTCTGGTTATGCCGTGCGTTTTAATTCATTAACGCCTGAACAACAACGTGATGTTATTACTCGTACTTTCACTGAAAGTCTGTAATAAATATTAGACATAATTACATCTAGTAATATATATTAAATTCTAAAGCCATTGTTATCAATGGCTTTTTATTTGTTACTAATAAAGTTGATTATTTCCCACCTTGGTTATTTGTATTTCAATATTCTTCCAACAAATACACTTGTTAGGGAGAAATCATGTCATTATCTACACAACAAATACTATCAAAAAAAGATGAGTATATTTTTGTTAGAGAAAATTTAAATATTTATCTACGGCACCAACATCAAGATATTAAATCATGTATAACAGAGTTATGGCCTAAAGATGTATTAAGAAAAGATTTTTTAGGAACTCAGGCACAATCAAAAGATTATATATTAGCTCTACTAGCACAAGGCGCTTATCATAAAAATTGGCGGTATATACAGGGTATTGAAAAAATTAAGTAATAAAGATATTTATGATCTCGGAATTAATGCGGAATTATTAAATGACGAGCAAACGGGATTTCAAGCTAATATTTGTCGATTCAATGGCTTATATGTCCTTTGTTTTGCAGGTACTAACGATATTATCGATTTTTATAGTAATATCCGTCAAGGACTTGGTTTTTATGAGTCTCAATATTTTCAAGCTGTTGGTTTGATGAATATTTTATTCAATGCAGTAAATGGAAATACGATTTGTACGGGGCATTCATTAGGTGGGGGATTGGCTTCAATTGCGGCGTTAGCGAGTCAATCACCTTGTATTGTATTCAGTCCTGCAGGATTGGCAAAAAACACGATTAATAATATTGGGATTGATTATCACGTTGCTGAAAAAATTGCACAAGAAGGGTTGATACGTTATTACACGGTACAATATGACTGGCTCGATAGATTGCAAAACTCTTTACCGATCCCTTCTGCTTTGGGAAATTGTATTAAAATGGCTTATAGCGAACATAACTCTTGGAAAGATTGGTTACCGACCCGTTTAATAACAAGAAGTTTTATAGCTCATTCAATGCTTAAAATTATTAAGGTTATGTGCAAATATAAACCATGGAATAACTGGAATGCAATCACAGGTGAATATAATAAGGTACAAGAAATACCACTAGAAATTTTTCCTATTAAAGAAGAAAAACAGGGGATAAGTTGGCAAGAATGTTGTGAAAGTGCAATCAAAAAAGGAAATATAACTGAATTTTCAGCACTCTTATCATTAGATCATAAACCTTGTAATATTAATGTATTGGCACAACAGTCAGTCAGAACTGCCAATGGGCAATTTATTAAAGCTTTAATTGAATCTCGATATGGTCAAACAATTAAAATGCTTCAATCAAAAGGGCAAAAAAGTATTTTACATTTAGCTGCGCAAAATGGCCGTCTTATACAATCGCAGCTTTTATTGAAAAATGGATTAACAGTAAACATTAAGGATAGTTTAGGAAATACGCCTTTACATGATGCTTTAAATAGCCATGCACTCGATGTTGCTACATTATTATTGGAAAATGGAGCTGATTGGCGTATTAAAAATAATAAAGGCCTAGATTGTAAGGATATACTTGGCAACCATATTATTAAGCCTGATTTGCTGACTCATGAAGGAAAACAAATTCGAGAGAAAGTTTTGCAAATGATGGGCTAAATAAAAAACGGGCCTAAACCCGTTTTTAGTCATTAGCTTTTATCGTTAGATGTTGATATAGCAGAATTAACAGGAGTACGACGTTTTCCAATATTTTTCTTGTCGCGATGGCGTACTTTTTCTTTTTTCTTAGCTTGTTCTTCTTTTTTCTTTTCTTTACGCTTAGCAAGTACTTTCTTTGATGGTTTTGGTTTATTTAACATCGCTTCTGAAGGGGCTTTAGTTGTTGGACGTAAAGAATCAACAACGCGAATCTTGATAGGCTCTTCAATATAACGAGTTATTTTACCAAATAATGGAAAGTCATGCGCTTCGACTAAAGAAATTGCCGTGCCTTTACGCCCAGCTCGGCCAGTACGGCCAATACGGTGTAAGTAGACATCTGCAGTTCTAGGCAAGTCAAAGTTAAAAACATGGCTAACGTTTTCGATATCTAAGCCACGAGAAGCTACATCTGTTGCAACCAGTACTTTAACTTGGCCATCAACGAGGCGGCGTACAGCTTCATTACGCTTAGCTTGTGGCATTTCCCCTTCAAGATAACAAGGTTCGATACCCGCTTCGCGTAACCATTGGACTAATTCACGTAAACGCTCACGCTTACGTACGAAGACGATGGCTTTGGTGACTTCATCTTGTTTTAACAAATGGCACAGTAAGGCTGTTTTATGCTCTAGTGTGTCAGCACGGTAATGAAATTGCTGAATTTTTTTACGTTCACGGCGTGAAGGGTCGGCATCAATTTCAATTGGATCTTCTAATAAACGCTCAGCAAAGTCACGAATAGCTTCGCCTTCAAGAGTGGCAGAAAACAGCATGGTTTGCTTGCGCCAGCGTGTTTCGCCTGCAATTGTTTCTATGTCATTGGCAAAGCCCATGTCGAGCATGCGGTCAGCTTCATCAAGGATCAAAATCTCAACTGCGCGGCAGTCAAAGTTTTCTTCCTTAATATACTGGAGTAGTCGGCCTGTTGTTGCGACGACAATATCTTGATTTTCGCTGAAAACTTCAGCGTGGTTCATATAAGCAACACCACCAGTGATGGTAGCGATATCTAGGTGATTATGGGCGCATAATTCTTTTGCTTGGTCAGCAACCTGCATGGCTAATTCACGAGTTGGCGTGACAACCAGAACGCGAGGTGGCCCTGATTTCTTTCTCGGGAAATCAAGTAAATGTTGGATCGCAGGCAGTAAAAACGCGGCGGTTTTACCTGTTCCTGTCGGGGCTGAACCTAATACATCGCGGCCATCCATTGCAGCAGGAATTGCTGCCGCTTGAATCGCGGTCGGACGTTGATAGCCTTTGTCTGAAAGCGCATTAATTAGGCTTTCATCAAGTTCAAGTTCAGTAAAAGTGGATGCAGTCATGATATACCTCTATTAGGGGCGCTGATTATAAACAGGTTAGCAAAATTGTTCACCTGAAAAAATCAGCTTTGCTCAAGTGTAACTGTTTTCACTACGGACAGGGAGCGATATATCTATGGATATGAGTGAAATATAAAGAAGGCAAATAGTTGAAGGAGGAGAGAGCTCCTCCTTCAGTATGCTTAGCTAAGCATATTAATTAACCATGTATGATAAGGGATACCCACTAAGTCAATGAGTACTGCACCACTGAGTGGCACAATCATGAAAGCTTTCATCGAAACTTGTTTGTAACGTTCACAAACCGAGGACATATTTGCCATTGCGTTTGGCGTCGCACCTAAACCATGCCCCATTAAGCCAGCACACATTACAGCAGCATCGTAGTTTTTGCCTAATAAACGGAAAATGACAAAGACAACTAACAAAATTAAAATAATAACTTGTGCTAATAGGATGGTGAATAATGGTAAAGCAACGGCTTTTAGCTCCCATATTTTCAATGACATCATAGCCATAGTCAAAAATAGACCAAGTGAAACTTCAGAGATAAGGTCAATCGATTTTTGGTTAATACGGAATAATTCGACTTGGTCATTAATATTACGGATAACTATTGCAATAATCATCGCCCCGACATAGCTGGGTAATGAAAACCCAGTGGCTTTGGTAAATTGCGCTGAAGCGAATTGACCGATAACCATAATCCCTAGAACGAGAGCAAGCATTTTTAAAAAAGCGTGCGCATCGATAGATTCAATTTTCCCCGCGATAGTTTCAGGAACCTGAACTCGCTCAACGTTTTCATCAGCTTTAATGTGAACGTTAAATTTCTTAATTAAGAATGTTGCAATAGGGCCACCGAGTAAGCTTCCTGTAATTAGGCCAAAAGTTGCCGCAGCAATGGCTGCAACCGTTGCGGATTGCACACCAAGGCCTTCAGCCATGCCACCGAAGGCAGCCGCACCGCCATGGCCTCCAGTAAGAGACACGCCACCAGCCATGATACCGATAACGGGATCAACACCGAGTAAATGCGCCAGGCCTGCGCCAAAAGTGTCTTGGAAAATAACGACAAACCAGCAAATAAACAGGTAGATAAAGAGTAACCGGCCACCGCTTTTTAAGATGCGGAAGCTGCCATCAATACCAATGGTGGTAAAGAAAGCGACCATTAAAAAAGTTTGTAAACTGGTATCAAAATTGATTTCAGCAAGGTTAAATGATTTGAGTCCCCAAATAATCAAAACTAACCAGAAAACCGCCAATGACGGGAGAAGGGATACAAAAGCGCTGTAGCCATTCGATACGTTTTTTTAAGTGGATCCCATGAGTAGGCAGATCACCGTTAGGAAGAGGGTGGAGAGTGTGTCGAGGTGTAGAATCATATTTTTCCCTTTTTAACTGTTGTTTTTCACGCTACAGCGTTGTTGGCCGCGCTCCGTTACCCTAGTCACATACTTTTGTATGCTTCTAGGGATAACGTCACTTGCCGCCTAGCTGTAACGCGAAATTCAATAGTTAAAAACCATTAAGTTATCGTGCTACAGCTAGTTTGATAATCAACTTCAAAGCTATTTTTATTGTGGTGTTTGAAAATTAATTATCTTAACAGCGTGAGAAACAGTGTATTTATCAGTCGAATTGTTGTGTTGTTTTATTAGAATAAATATTGGTAAATCAAATAAGCCGCGAGTTTGGCGGTATGGTTGTCAATATCAAATTCAGGGTTGCATTCTGCGATATCAAAAACAGCCATTTTTTGGCTACTTTTGATAATGGCAAACAGTTCATCAAAAACTTCAGTGAAAATACCTTTCGGTGCTGGTGCGCTAACGCCCGGCGCAATGGCAGCAGAAAACACATCTAAATCAACGGTGACATATAAATAGTCTACGCCGTCAATAAATTTTTAATTTTTTCAATTGCTTGAGGGAAGCTTAGAATAAGCAAGTTCTTTATCACGGATATATTGGCAACCTAATGAATTAGCGGTATCGAACAATACTTTAGTATTGCCGTGGTCTGCGATGCCTAAACATAAATATTGAAAAGGGCGTTGGTGCTGCTGACACAACATGGCAGATTGTAAAAATGGGGTACCAGAAGTCGCGATAGGGGCTTCGCGTAAGTCAAAATGCGCATCAAAGTTAATAATACCGATCGTTTTACCTGCTTGATAATGTTCAAACATAGTCAAACAGGCCTTGGAAGCTTGCAAATGCGACTTCATGGCCACCGCCAAGTACAATCGGCTTTTGGTTTTCAGCGAGCAGTGCGATAAGCTGGTCGGATAAACGACGTTGTGCGGCTTCCAGATTGCCATCATCACAGCTAATTGTACCGACATCTTTAATTGCAAGCGGTTGATGAATAGGTAACCCAGCCAGTTGATAGCGAATTGCATCTGGGCCTGCTTTAGCGCCTTGGCGGCCTTTATTGCGCCTAACGCCCTCATCAGAAGCAAAACCAATTAATGCAAATTCAGCAGGTGTGTGTTTATTAATGACTTGATGGATGCGCAAATGCTCTTGTGTTTCACCATCTGTGCGCCCTTGCCATTGGAAAGGTTGTGTCATAGTTACTCCAAGTTAATTAATTTAGTGATGTTATGCGCTGTTTGGCAGGTGTGCGTGATAAATTCATCCACGCGATGTGTAGAGCGGAATTCAGGTGCCATAACTGAAACGACAGCTAACACATCATTTCCTTTGAAAATCGGTGCAGATACCCCCAGTACGCCTTCATCGATTTCACTCACAGACATGCCGTAACCTTGCTTGCGTATCTGTTGTAAATCTTGTTGTAGCTTTATTTTTTGTTGTTCAGTGGTTAACTGCTTTGTATGAGCTTCAAGTACTTGGTTTTGATAGAGTTCATGACGAAAAGCTAACAAGGTTTTCGCACTTGCTCCCTTAACTAAAGTATTGCCTCGCCCAATAATAAAAGAACAGCGTAGCGCTTGTTCACTCTCAATCATGTCGACACAAATGGTCTCTCGTAAATTTGAGGTAATAATTGCCACCGTTTCTTGGGTTTTTTTCGCTAAAGTTTGCAGTTCTTGTTTAGATGCGCTCATCAATAAACTGTGGTGATAGTATTTTTCTTGATTTTTGATACTCTGCGAGCCGACACAATATGTGCCATATTGTTTTGCGTGAGATACAAATTCCCAATCTATGAGAATTGTTAGTAAACGATAGACTGTTGATAATGGGATCTCTAACGCTGATGAGATAGACTGTGGCGTCACTGGAGATGCGCAAGTTGTGATGTAAGACAAGATGTCTAAGGTTCTATTTATACTGTTCATAGCATCTCCTTTTTTTCGAACTTATCAGTAAATTTTTTTCGTCTCAAATATAATTCCCATAATATGAGAATTATATTGTAGCAAATAGGTTAATTTATGACTTTTATTTGCTTAGAATGAGAATATTCGAACAAGTATTAGCCAATTAGAGTGTTTGCATGTGTGAGCAAAAAAAGAATTACCGTAAAGGCGGTTTTACATTTAAACAGTTTTTTGTGGCTCATGACCGATGTGCGATGAAAGTGGGGACGGATGGCGTGCTATTGGGGGCTTGGGCTCCCGTGGACGGTGTTCAATCTGTATTAGACATTGGAAGTGGTAGTGGGTTAATAGCCTTGATGTTAACGCAAAGAAATACAAAGTTACGTGTTGATGCGGTCGAATTAGATAGTGATGCCGCAGTGCAAGCGCAGGGAAACTTTACTGAATCGCCATGGGCTGAGCGTTTGCATGTTATCAACCAAGATATTGTCAGCTACAGTCAGTTGCATTCAGTTCAATATGATTTGATTGTGAGTAACCCACCGTATTTCGAACCTGCTGTTGCGTGTCGGGACGAAAAACGAGACCAAGCGCGATATACCGCGACATTAACTCATGATGTATTACTAGAAAGTGCAAAATCCTGTCTTCTATCTCATGGACTATTTTGTTTAGTGCTGCCCTATGAGGTCGGTGAAAAAATGCAGAAGATGGCTGAGAATTCAGGCTGGTTTACTGCTTTTCGCGTTAATGTTAGTGATAAACCTACAACAGCCTACCATCGCATGCTATTGGGCATTCAACTGCAAGAGACACAAACACAAGTGACATCGCTGGCACTCAAAGATGAAAAGGGTGAGTATACTGATGAATTTCGTAAACTAATTCAGCCATTTTATGTGAAATACTAAAGCCGGCACTTAAGGCCGGCCCTAGCTCACGTTATTCAGGTTGTAAAATAGTGGGGCCTGAATTAGGAAGTGTTTCTGGGTAATCTAAGGTGTAATGTAATCCCCGGCTTTCTTTGCGTTCTAATGCACAACGAACCATTAATTCAGCAACTTGAACTAGGTTTCGTAGTTCCAATAAATTATTTGAGATACGAAAGTTGGCGTAATAATCGTGAATCTCTTGTTGAAGTAAATGGATGCGGCGTAATGCACGTTCAAGGCGTTTAGTCGTTCTGACGATCCCCATGTAGTCCCACATAAATAGACGTAATTCATGCCAATTATGTTGAATAACCACCTGTTCATCTGAGTTATGTACTCGGCTTTCATCCCACTCAGATAAATAGGGAATATCATCGATCTGTTTGATCGTTTTATTAATGTTTTCAGCTGCCGCCCAGCCGTATACCAAGCACTCTAATAGCGAATTGGATGCCATACGGTTTGCACCATGTAAGCCGGTGTAGCTCACTTCGCCAATTGCATAGAGATTCGTGATATCAGTCATACCCGTTTCATCGACAATTACACCACCGCATGTGTAATGGGCCGCTGGTACGATAGGGATGGGCTCTTGAGTGAGGTCTAACCCTAAAGTCATCAATTTCGCATAAATAGTCGGGAAATGGTTTTTAACGAAATCGCTAGGCTTATGGCTAATATCCAAATACATGCAATCAGCACCAAGGCGTTTCATTTCATGGTCAATAGCACGTGCAACAACATCGCGAGGGGCAAGTTCACCACGATCGTCGTGATCTGGCATAAACCGGCTACCATCAGGGCGCTTGAGGTAAGCTCCCTCACCACGTAATGCCTCAGTTAATAAAAAATTACGTGCTTGTGGATGAAATAAACAAGTTGGGTGAAATTGATTAAACTCAAGGTTAGCAACACGGCAGCCAGCTCGCCATGCCATTGCAATGCCATCACCAGAAGAAATATCTGGATTCGTGGTATATTGATAAACTTTAGCCGCTCCACCCGTAGCCAGAACAATCGTTTTCGCTCGAATAGTTTCAACTTGTTCTTTTTGGCGGTTCCAAACGTAAGCACCTAAAATTCGCGGTGATTCAGCTGTGCTAGAAAGGATTAGGTCGACGGCATTATAGCGTTCTTTAATATGAATGTTTGGGTGAGCAAAAGCGAGGTCGACTAACGTGGTTTCAACTTCTTTTCCTGTCGCATCAGCATGATGGAGAATTCGTCGATGGCTATGGCCGCCTTCACGGGTCAAATGATACTGTGTTTCGCCGTTCTCGGTAATCTCTGTATCGAATAAAACACCTTGGTCGATAAGCCATTGAACGCAGTGTTTTGCATTGGAGGCAATAAACTCAACAGCTTCTTTCTGGCAGATACCTGCACCAGCAATTAGTGTATCTTCTACATGAGATTCGATGCTGTCAGTGTCATCAAAAACTGCAGCAATACCGCCTTGTGCGTAATAAGATGCTCCTTCGCTAAGGCTGCTTTTACTAAGAATGGTCACTTGATGAAAGGGGGCGAGCCGCAAGGCAGCTGAAAGTCCTGCGACACCACTCCCAATGATTAAAATATCAGTGTAATGCTGTGTGGATTCGTTCATAAGTGTTTGCATGTATATAATAGTATGTATTGAGTTTTTTATGTTAGCCTATCGAGTGTCCTATTGCTATGAGTGGATGGCTGTTAAGGTACAGTATATTGACCTAGCGCTATTTACGTATTCAAATGGTTTTAGTGTGATAGCTATCGCATTCGTGCCTAAAATCTGTATGCTGTCTTCTGGATCTTGTAGTTAGTTGTTTTAATAAGGATCTTTAAGATCAACCAAGTAATTTTTCATCAGTTTTGTAAATTTTGACTATTTTTTTAGATTAAATTGAACTTCAACGAGTTCTACTACTCAAAGTAGTGCTTGCTTTAGGAAGGGAGAACATGATCAAGTTAACATATTATCGGCCTGAATTCGGGAGATACTTCCTAGAATGAGCGAGCAATTGACCGACCAGATTTTGGTTGAAAAGGTACAAAAAGGCGATCAACAAGCTTTCAACTTATTGGTGATAAAATATCAGCATAAAGTCGCGAGCTTAGTATCTCGCTATGTACCGCAAGCAGATGTGCCTGACGTTGCGCAGGAGTCATTTATAAAAGCTTATCGCGCCATTGGTTCGTTTCGTGGTGACAGCGCATTTTATACTTGGCTTTATCGGATTGCGGTAAATACAGCTAAAAATTATTTAGTTGCCCAAGATAGGCGCCCACCTGCGTCGGACTTGGAAGCGAGTGATGCAGAAAACTTTGAAACCGCGAGTGCCTTAAAAGAAATTTCGAACCCAGAGAACTTAATGTTGTCTGATGAATTAAAGAAAGTTGTTTTCCGGACCATCGAATCGCTGCCTGAAGATCTTAGAATGGCAATTACGCTCCGCGAGTTAGATGGTTTGAGCTATGAAGAAATCGCAGAAATAATGGATTGCCCAGTCGGCACCGTACGTTCTCGTATTTTTAGGGCAAGGGAAGCGATTGATAATAAAGTTCAGCCACTGATTCAACAGTATTAGTATGTTAAATCAGTCAATTAAACATAATTGTGATGCAATTAACTGAAGGTAATTGGGCATGCAAAGAGAGAAACTTTCCGCAATGATGGATGGCGAAGTACTAGACTTAGAACTGGTCAGCGCTATTTCACGTGATTCAACGTTAAAACAACGTTGGGAGAGCTATCATCTTATTCGTGATACTCTACGTAACGATACTAGTGAAGTCATGCATTTTGATATTGCAAGTAAAGTTGCGGCAGCATTAGAGAATGAAGCTGTGCGTATTAATCCTCAGGTAGTTGTCGAATCGCAGCCAGAGCCTGCGACTTGGGGGGCTTTCCCATTCTGGGGCAAAATTCGTCCTTGGGCGAGCCAGTTAACTCAAATTGGTGTTGCAGCCTGTGTGTCTTTGGCTGTAATTGTTGGCGTTCAACAATACAACCAAAGTAATGCGGTTGACTCACCGGTTGATGAGCCAATGTTCAATACCATTCCTGTCGGCAGCGGGGCACCAGTTAGCTTGAATATCTCAGATAACCAATTATTTGGTAATGAGCAGCAACTTCAACAAGTTGAACAACAAAATCAACGCATTAATGCGATGCTACAACAGTATGAAATTGAAAGACGCTCGATGCTCAACCAGCAATATCAAGAGTCTGCACAACCTGCGTCTTCAGCAGGAGTTAAATTGCAATAATGAATAAATGGTTATCCGTCATCTGCCTGACGGGCAGCCTGATTATTTCTAATCAAGCTTCGGCATCTGAAATAGATGCCGATGTTCTTTTTAAAGAAATGGGGAATGCTGCCCAGAACCTTTCTTACGAAATGTCTTATATGACATTTAGTCCGCAATCAATAACGCCTGTACGTTATCGCCATGCAATCATTAATGGTGAACCTGTTTCACAAATGATCCAAATGGACTCATCGCGTCGTGAAATTGTTCAAAAAGGCAATAGTATTAGTTACTTTGAGCCTGGTTTTGATGCATTCAGTTTAAACGGCAAATATATAGTTGATAATTTACCATCAGTAGTTTTTGCCAATTATCAGCAAATTAAACCTTATTATAATTTTATTGATGCGGGACGTACCCATATTGGTGATAGGCCTGCGTTAGTGATTCGCATAATATCGAAAGACAATTCTCGGTTTAACTATGTAGTATTAATCGATGAAGAAACGAAATTGCCATTACGTATCGACCTTCTCGATAATAATAGCCAAACATTAGAACAATTTCGTGTGATCTCGACGGTGCTAGATAGCCAAACAGTGAAAGACTCATTACTCGCATTAAGTAAGGTAAATATGCCGCCATTATTGATTTCCCCTAAAAATGGAAATCCTTCTTTTAAATGGCAAGTTGGCATGTTACCTCCTGGTTTTGAAGAAATATCTCGTTCTTCGCGAAAATTAGCTGAAGACGACGTAGTAGAAACCGCAATGTTTAGTGATGGTTTATTTACCTTTTCTGTAAATGTGACAAAATCGACTAAAGGCCCGTTACTTGATCAACCGCTTCAAAATGGGCGTCGTACTATTTATACGATGACGCAAAAGCAAAATGTTATCACTATTATTGGTGAATTACCGTTAGCAACAGCGCAAGTGGTAGCAGGTAGTATTCAGTTTCGGGAGTAAATTATGGTAAAAGAGTGGGCAACAGTAGTCCGTTGGCAAAACGGTAGGGCTTTATTGCGCTATGGTTCTTCGTCCGGCTGTGGCAGTTGTGGTGCTCGTAAAACCTGTGGTTCTTATGCTTTAAGCAAAATAGGGCCAAATACGGAACATGAATTAGAAATTGCGATTGAACAACCGCTAGTTGAAGGGCAAAAAATTGAAGTGGGCATCCCGGAGGGAAGCTTGATCCGTTCAGCGCTATTAGTTTACTTAACGCCTATTTTGGGGTTGTTTATTTTTGCAGGTTTAGCTCAGGCGTTTGATTTTGAGCAGTTTTGGATAGCGATTTCAGGTATAATTGGTGGTATTATTGGCTTTTATATTGCGCGTAGACTAGCCTCAAATTGGCGTGATGATGAAGCTTTTCAACCTGTTGTTTTACAGATAGGGCTACCTCCGAGTGAGCTTTCAGTACAAATTAATTGCTAAATTTCAATATATTGAGTTAGAAGGTTAATTTGATATTATCAATAGAAAGGGGAAACTTATGTTTCCCTTTTTTGTGGATTAGAGTTAATTAACAAACAAATAGTATTATGGCGAACAAAGTTATTAACCTATTTTGTCTGTTTTGAGTTAGAAATTACAATAGATTGACTATGGCTATAGAAGTGGTTGGCGTGAGTTGTATTAATGATGAATTACGGCAACTAATCTATAACCTGATGCAGGTTTACAGTTGTTTTACATTGAATCTTTGTGTTAGCGGGTTCTTATATGTAAAATGCAGCTAATTAACAATCTTGTGATAATCATAGCATTTTAGTTTTGTTGCAATATTTGCACAAAGCTGATTTTGTAAGGCAATTTAAAAGAAGATATTACCTTGAAAATCAATAATATAAGAAACTTTTCCATCATTGCACATATCGACCACGGTAAGTCGACCTTGTCAGATCGCATCATTCAAATTTGTGGTGGCTTAACCGACCGCGAAATGGCGGCACAAGTTTTAGACTCGATGGACTTAGAGCGTGAGCGTGGGATCACTATTAAAGCACAGAGCGTGACGCTTGATTATAAAGCTTCAGATGGTGAAACTTACCAATTAAACTTCATTGACACACCGGGTCATGTTGACTTCTCTTATGAAGTGTCTCGTTCATTAGCTGCCTGTGAGGGGGCTTTGCTGGTGGTTGATGCAGGGCAAGGTGTTGAAGCTCAAACTTTGGCAAACTGCTATACCGCTATCGAGATGGACTTAGAAGTTGTTCCGGTCTTAAATAAAATTGACTTACCTGCTGCTGATCCTGAACGTGTTGCCGATGAAATCGAAGATATTGTCGGCCTTGATGCGCATGATGCGGTTCGCTGCTCTGCAAAAACCGGTATTGGTGTTCAAGATGTGATTGAACGTCTTGTTAAAGAGATTCCACCACCTGTTGGTGATGCAGATGCTCCGTTACAAGCACTGATTATTGACTCTTGGTTTGATAACTATTTAGGCGTGGTTTCTTTGATCCGTATTAAGAGCGGAACATTGAGAAAAGGCGATAAAATTAAAGTTATGAGCACAGGGCAAGTGTATAACGCAGACCGCCTTGGGATTTTCACACCGAAGCAAATCGACCGCGATGTATTAAGTTGCGGTGAAGTGGGCTGGTTAGTTTGTGCGATTAAAGATATCACTGGCGCCCCAGTTGGGGATACATTAACTGGGGCTCGCAACCCGGCAGATAAAGCGTTACCAGGGTTTAAAAAAGTTAAACCACAGGTATATGCAGGCTTATTCCCCGTCAGTTCTGATGACTATGAATCATTCCGTGATGCATTAGGTAAATTAAGTCTAAATGACGCATCTTTATTTTATGAACCAGAAACTTCGACTGCGTTAGGCTTCGGCTTCCGTTGTGGTTTCCTTGGTTTACTGCACATGGAAATCATTCAAGAGCGTTTAGAACGTGAATATGATCTTGATTTGATTACCACTGCACCGACTGTCGTGTATGAAGTGCAGCAAACTAACGGTGATATCGTGTATGTCGATAGCCCATCTAAGCTACCGGCATTGAACAATATTGAAGAATTACGTGAACCAATCGCAGAGTGTCACATGCTGATGCCTAAAGAATATTTAGGTAACGTTATTACACTTTGTATTGAGAAACGTGGCGTTCAGACCAATATGGTCTATCATGGTAATCAAGTATCGCTGACTTATGAAATCCCAATGGCAGAAGTAGTATTGGATTTCTTCGATCGCTTAAAATCAACGTCTCGCGGCTATGCATCTTTAGATTATGCATTTAAACGCTTCCAAGCATCAGATATGGTGCGTGTTGATGTTCTTATTAATAATGAACGTGTTGATGCTTTGGCCTTGATCACACACCGTGCGAATTCTCAATATCGCGGTCGTGAACTGGTCGAAAAAATGAAAGAGCTAATCCCGCGTCAGCAGTTCGATATTGCGATTCAAGCAGCGATTGGTAACCATATTATTGCTCGTTCTACAGTTAAACAATTGCGTAAAAACGTACTTGCCAAGTGTTATGGTGGTGACGTTAGCCGTAAGAAAAAACTGTTGCAGAAGCAAAAGGATGGTAAGAAACGTATGAAGCAAGTTGGTAACGTTGAGCTACCACAAGAAGCGTTCCTTGCTATATTGCACGTTGGTAAAGACTAAGTTTACAAGGAGCTTCGATGGCTAACACCTTTGCCTTGATCCTAACACTGGCAACATTAATCACAGGGATTATATGGTGTTTAGACAAGTTTAAATTTGCACCTGCGCGTAAAGCAAAACTCAAGCAGTTACAGGATGCAACGAATGGCGCAGTGAGTGAAGCGGATGTAGCAAATGCTGTCCGCCGCCCATCGTGGCTTGAAACAGGGTCGTCTATTTTCCCTGTGTTGGCGATTGTACTGATTGTGCGTTCATTTATTTATGAGCCATTTCAAATACCTTCAGGGTCAATGATGCCAACGTTGTTAGTTGGTGATTTTATGTTGGTTGAGAAATTTGCTTATGGTTTAAAAGACCCAATTACACAAACGACATTAATCGAAACAGGTAAACCGAAACGTGGCGATATCGCAGTTTTTAAATACCCAAGAGATCCTAATGTTGATTTTGTAAAACGAGTTATTGGAATGCCGGGTGATAAAATTATTTATAAACCCAGATGCAAAGGAATTAACAATTTACCCGAATTGTGCAGATAACAAATGTACAGAGACCTTACCTATTGTTTATGGTCCTCTGGCGCCGAGTGAATGGACCATGTTCCTTGATATCGGTTCTGTTGTTGATAACCAAAAGGGAAATTATGAAATTCCACTAGACCAACCTTTACCAAGGAATGCGTTACGTCAGTATGAGCGTAGTGAAAAGTTGGATACGGTTGAGCATCAAATTTTAATTATTCGTCAAGCAATTACTGAAGCTAAATATCTGCAACCAGGTATGCCGAAGAATGAATGGATTGTTCCTGAAAAACACTACTTTATGGATGGGTGACAACAGGGATAATAGCTCTGATAGCCGTATGTGGGGCTTTGTACCAGAAGAAAATTTAGTCGGTCGCGCAGTATTTATTTGGTTAAGTCTTGATAAACAAGAAAACGAATGGCCGACAGGTATTCGCTTTAGCCGAATTGGTCCACTATAATTTGAATAGTGGGTCTAGCCAAATGTTGGAAATGCGGGTTTTCATTTGAAAATCCGCATTAACCGAAGCATTATTGTTTTACCCAGTGTACAATATAGATTAATTAATATTATTGGCTCCCCAATTATTAACTCTCCTATTTTAACTTATTGTAACTAATGAATTTTTATAATTAGTTCCACTGAGCTGTAAAATATATGGAAGCATAAGGAGTCAGTGCAAACGCAACAGTTTTGTAAAATGGTGAATTTTACAGGTCTGTTGCGTGTGCTTTTTTATCAAATAAAAAATGGTTGGGCGCACATGAACCCCTCTTTATTAGAAAAAATTACAGCGTAAGCTTGGTTATCAATTCAAACAGAACGAGTTATTAATCCAAGCATTGACACATAGAAGTGCAAGTAGCAAACATAATGAGCGTCTAGAGTTTTTAGGTGACTCAATTTTGAGTTTTGTGATTGCAAATGACTTATACCACCGTTTTCCAAAAGTGGACGAGGGTGATATGAGTCGTATGCGAGCAACGCTTGTACGCGGAAATACATTAGCAGAAATCGCACGTGAATTTGAACTCGGTGAGTGTTTACGTTTAGGGCCGGGGGAATTAAAAAGCGGTGGTTTTCGTCGCGAATCTATCCTTGCTGATACTGTTGAAGCACTGATCGGTGGTATTTTTTTAGATAGTGATATCCAAACGATCGAAAGAATTATTTTAGATTGGTATCAAAGTAGACTGGTTGAGATCAGTCCGGGTGATAAGCAAAAAGACCCGAAAACAAGGTTACAAGAATATCTGCAAGGGCGCCATTTACCACTACCTAATTATTTGGTTGTTCAGGTTAAAGGTGAAGCTCACGATCAAGAATTTACGATCCACTGCCAAGTTAGTGGTATTGACCAACCGATTAATGGTGTTGGCTCAAGCCGTCGTAAAGCAGAGCAAGCAGCAGCAGAGCAAGCATTGAAAATTTTGGAGCTTGAATGAGTGAATTACAATCCCACTGTGGTTTTGTTGCCATAGTTGGACGGCCAAATGTCGGTAAATCGACATTATTGAATCAATTACTGGGGCAAAAAGTTTCGATTACTTCGAGAAAGCCACAGACGACTCGCCATCGTATTATGGGGATCCATACAGAAGATAATTACCAAATTATTTATGTTGATACCCCAGGACTTCATATTGAAGAAAAACGTGCAATTAACCGTTTAATGAACCGGGCTGCATCCAGTTCAATTGGTGATGTTGAGTTAGTTATTTTTGTCGTTGAAGGGACTAATTGGACCGCTGATGATGAAATGGTATTGACCAAGTTATCTAGCTTACGTTGCCCTGTTATATTAGCAATTAACAAAATTGATAATGTGACTGATAAAACGATACTATTGCCTCATATCAGTATGATCAGTCAGAAAATGAATTTTTTAGATGTTGTTCCGATTAGTGCTGAAAAAGGTACTGGTGTGGATACAATTGCTAAAATTGTTAAACAGCATATCCCTGAAGCAGTACACCATTTTCCGGAAGATTACATTACTGACCGTTCGCAGCGTTTTATGGCATCTGAGATTATCCGTGAAAAGCTCATGCGTTTCTTAGGTGATGAACTACCATATTCGGTAACGGTTGAAATTGAACAATTTAAGGTAACAGAAGCGGGTATTTACCATATCAATGGCTTGATTCTTGTTGAGCGTGAAGGTCAAAAGAAAATGGTTATTGGTAACAAAGGTAGCAAACTGAAAACCATCGGTACCGAAGCGCGTATCGATATGGAAAGAATGTTTGATAACAAGGTGCACCTTGAGCTTTGGGTTAAAGTTAAATCAGGCTGGGCTGATGACGAAAGAGCATTACGTAGCCTGGGTTATGTTGACGACCTAAAATAGCAGGTGGCAAAGTGAGTGGTTGGCAGCGTGCGTTTGTACTCCATTCAAGGCCTTACAGTGAGACGAGTTTATTACTCGATTTTTTTACTGAAGGCGAAGGAAAAATACGTTTACTTGCAAAAGGCGCTCGCCGTAATCGCTCACCATTAAGGGGCTGCTTACAGCCCTTCACACCTTTGCTAATCCGTTGGGGAGGCAAAGGTGAAATCAAAACCTTAATTAATGCAGACCCTGTATCTTTAGCCCTCCCTTTAACAGGAACCGTTCTATATAGCGGTTTATATCTTAATGAATTAACCGCGCGTGTATTAGAATTTGGTACACCATATTCTGCACTATTTTTTTGATTATCTCTCCTGTTTACAAATTCTTGCCGCAAGTGAACACACACCCGAATTTGCATTGCGTCGATTTGAACTGGCCCTGCTTTCCTATCTTGGCTATGGTGTTGATTTTTTACATTGTGCTGGTAGTGGAGAACCTGTTTCTGACACAATGACTTACCGGTATAGAGAAGAAAAGGGATTTATTGGTAGTTTGGTTGTTGACCAACTTAGTTTTACGGGTAAACAACTTAAAGCACTGGCAAGTCGCGAATTTCCTGATGCAGATACGCTTAAAGCAGCAAAACGTTTTACTCGACTTGCTTTAAAGCCTTATTTAGGTGGAAAACCTTTAAAAAGCCGAGAGTTATTTCGCCAGTTTACTTATTCGCCAGTTGTGCAGAACAAACAGAGTTGAAATTGTTTTTAATTTTATTTTTACCTAGTTTGTTATACCGCTAATACCCCTAATACCTCTATATATCCCTTTCTCATGTATCTTTTTAGCTGAACTGGCTTTATCAAACAATATATTTTTTTGTCGATATAAAATCTTACGAAGCGCTTCGCAAAAATTAAATACAACGACTGAAATAGGGTATGTATATTGGAATTTACTTCGAATGATGAGAGATTTATTCCCTCAGCACAGGAAATTACAGTAGGATAGTAGGCAGATAAGTTTATTAGCGTTTACTAATGGGGAATAAAAAATGGCAGAGCTTTTGTTAGGCGTAAATATCGACCATATTGCAACGGTTAGAAATGCAAGAGGAACTCAATATCCAGATCCTGTACAAGCTGCGTTCGTTGCTGAACAAGCGGGAGCTGATGGTATCACCATTCATTTACGTGAAGACCGCCGTCATATTACAGATAGAGATGTCACATTGCTAAATGAAACCATTCAAACTCGAATGAATCTTGAAATGGCGGTAACGGACGAAATGGTAGAGATTGCTTGTCGTATTAAGCCTGCATTCTGCTGTTTAGTACCTGAAAAACGGGAGGAAGTGACCACGGAAGGCGGTTTAGATGTCGCAGGGCAAAAACAGAAAGTTGCAGATGCTGTTAAACGCCTCACAGAAGCGGGTATTTTAGTTTCATTGTTTATTGATGCAGACCACGCACAAATTGATGCTGCGCAAGAGTGTGGTGCTCCGTTTATTGAAATCCATACAGGAGCCTATGCAGATGCTAAAACAGAACAGGAGCAAGAACTTGAGTTTCGCCGTATTCATGATGGCGTTATATATGCGGCGAGTAAAGGAATTAAAGTCAATGCAGGTCATGGCTTAACCTATCATAACGTTCAACGTATTGCTCAGTTACCTGAAATTTATGAGCTTAATATTGGTCATGCAATTATTGGCCGAGCATTGTTCAGTGGGTTAGCTCAAGCCGTTGCTGATATGAAAAAAATTCTGTTGGAAGCGCGTAAATAATGGCAATTGTAGGGTTAGGCACAGATATTGTGGAAATTGCTCGTATTGAGTCTGTGATTGAACGTACAGGTGACAGCCTTGCTAAACGCATTTTAACGGAGGCTGAGTTAGTCCAGTACCAACAACAATCAAAGCCAGCTCGCTTTTTAGCAAAACGCTTTGCAGTTAAAGAAGCTGCAGCAAAAGCACTAGGTACGGGAATTCGCAATGGTCTAGCGTTTAATCAATTTGAAGTCACTAATGACAAGCTTGGGAAACCCTTATTGAGCTTAAGTGATGAAGCATTAACGTTGGCTAACTGCATACATGCAACACACTTTCATGTTTCGATTACCGATGAGCGGCATTATGCGGTAGCTACTGTGATAATTGAAAGTACTATGAAGAATTAAAGTCTTTCTAAGTAGTAGAAAAATATAGGTTATTTATTGCTTGTTTGATTAGCCAATAAATAACCTATTAAAATAAAAGATATATTATCTGAAAATAGAATACAATACTTATTTTAAGTTAAATATCTATGGTTAACGCTATGAAATAAAATGGCCATTCAATCAGTTAATAAAGAATTGACTGGCTAATAATACATCGCTTTGTAATTAGTTTAATTAAAAACTATTTTCCATGGTGAAATTATATTATTCTCTTACAAATTTTCTAATTTCCCACTCTAAAGTTCGCTGAGATTGTTCATAAAAGAAGAAAAATCCATTTTCAGCATAAATTGCTGTTCCTTGTTTAGAGTTTCTTTTATAGTCAAGAGAGTCAAATAGTTTTATAGAACCATTTGCATAAATAGTAAATATATCTAATTTAGACTCAGTGGTGTTTGTACATATAAGGAATTGTTTGTTTTGATTTGGTTCATAAACAACTTGGAGGTCATCATGGAAAGTATCTAACACTCCATCTTGTACAAAATTTTTAAGATCTATTTTTCCATCTTTTGTTATTTCATAAATAACAAAAGACTTGTTCTTAGCTATACCAATAAAGTAATTATAGTCTTTTACAGTATAAACTAAACTTGTGCTGTAATAATTATTAAATTTACATTTTTGAACGCTTTCACTTGATTTGGTCATAATATCCCTCTTTGAAAATTGGTAAATGCGAGGGGTTAATGTATCAGAAAATATTTATTGTAATAGTAATAAATATTATCAGAATATAATGTTTATTAATCTTTGGTAATAAATTGTATAAGCGAAAACTTATATAAGCTTAAACTGATAAGAATTCATCATAGGAAGTAAGCTACTACTAAATATTATTATGTTTATTTTTTATAATGATGAATTCTTAAAGTAATAATAGAGATTTAAATTTTGTCTGCGTAGTGGATCATAACAAATTTATCCCATAGCTGATCTTGGCTTTCGATATGATTGGGGTCAATAATGATAGTGTTGTTTATGGGACATACTGATTGGCAGGTAGGCTTATCGTAGTGCCCTACACATTCAGTGCATAGGTTTGAGTCAATCTCATAAATTTCGTCACCCATAAAAATTGCATCATTTGGGCATTCAGGTTCACACATATCACAATTGATACAGCGTTTTGTAATTAATAAAGACATATCAGTGACTTATACTCGACTAAGTTAAAAAATAGTAACTTATACCTTGCACCTATTCGTTACTTCTATTCAATTTTTGTGTTTTTGTGCAACCATTTTACATTGAAAAGCTTGAAAAAGTAATACTAAATTACAATACTTATTTTTCATATTATTTAAATGTAATTTTTTTTAAGTTCATTGTTATGCAGAATGGCTACTTTCTTCTGAAAAATAGGAATATTCAAATCAAATGGTTTTGTTAATGGAATGTAAATGAATCATTTGGTTTTATTAGTGTTTTTTATTGCTGTTTGGTTATGGATTTAGTATTAGCTAAAAATGAATTATATTTTAATAGGAAATGCATGATTTAAAAAATTGAAAAGGAAGTTGTTTTTAATTAAAAAATCTTAATGTTAAAATATTATTTATTTATTTATTTATTTATTTATTTATTTATTTATTTATTTATTTATTTATTAATCAATGATAAAAAAATTTTTTCGAGTTTTATGGGGAGTATGTTTAATTATTATCAATAAGAGCCTTATACTTGACCCTTATGTATTCTGAATTTTAACAGAAGTATAATTCGGTGTTATTATTCCTCTATTGAATAGCTATGGGTTTTCCAGTTTTTATTTTTTTCTGCTTAGCTATATATATGAATAAGACCATTAGCGATATAAAGCGTTGCTGATTGAATGGTATCTCTAACATTGAAGTTATCAACATAGATCGGCTGTATACCCGCTTTATCATCTATTTGGTACAATTCGACAATTTTTTCATTTAAATTATAATCACATAAATATTGTTTATTTTTTACTGAATCATAGAATGCTTGAATGTTACTAAGGTAGGATTTCAGTTTTCCTTTTTGTACTGGAGCATTCGGGGCAACTTTACCATTATCTGCCATAGAGTATACAACGTAAGTTTTATCTTTTGAGTGCCCTAAAAAATAATTACGTTTAGCTGCACTAAAGGTCATCGTTGTTGGATAGAAATCTTCGAATGCTCCATTTTATACTAAGGTTCTAATAATAAGCATATATTTATTCCTTCCGTTGTTAATAATGAATAAGCCTAGTAATCATAAATAAGTTTGATTTAAAATAATCTTTATTATCAGTTCATTTCATATATCTAATTAATTGAATAAATATTCACAAAGAGTGAAAGTTATGATAAAAATAATAAAAAAGATAAAGGGTCAAAAATATGTTCGAAAATCTTGGCGTTCTTAACTTCTGGACTTATTTGGCAGGGTTAGTTTTAATCATTATTGTACCAGGACCTAACTCATTATATGTATTAAAAACAAGTACATCGAGTGGCACTCGGTTTGGTTATCGGGCTGCTCTAGGGGTATTTACTGGAGATGCAATATTAATTTTCCTGTCATTTATCGGTGTCGCTTCAGTGATTAAAGCATCCCCGACATTATTTATGATAGTTCGCTATTTAGGTGCGGCTTATCTACTATATTTAGGCGGTAAGATTTTATATAGCACATTTATGTATAAAAAATCGCAGCCAAACGGTATTGATGCTATCCCAATTAAAACAGAAAAACACTTTACTCGCGCTCTAGTGCTGAGCTTAACAAACCCGAAAGCAATTTTATTTTATATTTCTTTCTTTATACAATTTGTTGACTTTAATTACTCACATGCATGGGTACCTTACCTTGTACTTGCGACGATTTTAGAATTAGTGAGTTTTTTATACCTGAGCTTATTGATTTTTAGTGGCTATTTGATTGCGCGTTTTTTGCGTGAAAAACAACTCCTTGCAAAGCTTGGAAATTGTACTGTAGGCGCTTTCTTTATGGGGTTTGCAGCTAAATTAGCGATTTTTAGCAATTAAAATTAGGTTGCTATTACAGAGACAAAAGCATTTTAATTGCGGTCATTCTAATATTTGAGGATAATCGAGAATAAAACGCATTAACCAGAGGTAAGAGTGACGCAAATTGAAATTGATGAGTATTGGATGCAACAAGCCATTGAACTTGCGCTAAAGGCGCAAGATCTCGGCGAAATTCCTGTTGGCGCGGTCTTAGTTAAAGACAATCGTTTAATTGCTTCAGGCTGGAATCGTTCGATTATTGACCATAACCCAACAGCACATGCTGAAATTATGGCTCTGCAGCAAGCAGGGCAAGTGCTATCAAATTATCGGCTATTGGATACCACATTATATGTAACATTAGAGCCTTGCATTATGTGTGCAGGCGCAATGATCCACAGCCGTATTAATCGTGTCGTTTATGGTGCTAAGGATTTTAAAACTGGCGCCTGTGGTTCCTACCTAGATATTATGGGGCAAGCCGGGTTAAACCATTATGTGGATGTGACTGGTGGTGTTCTAGAAGCTCAATGTTCTTCAATGCTGAGTGCTTTTTTTAAATTGCGTAGAGCGCAAAAAAAAGAACAAAAGCGCTAACACAGTAAAATTTAGCGCACTTATTTTATTTCAGCATGATTTATAGCGGGTTTTCAGGAGCTTCTGGTGGCGAGATAACTGTTTCATCATCGCTCTTATCGGTATTTTGTGATGGGTGTAATGAAAGTAAATACTTTCCTAATGGTAGTCTTTTTTCATCAAGAGTTTTAGATGGCTGCGCCGCAGAGCTCATTTTTTCTAGATTGATTACACTAACTTTGTCAGGAATAGGGGACTGATTTTGCATTGCTTGAGATTCAGTTGTGGTAGGGTTCTCAGGAGAAATCAAATAAATAAGTGATTTTTGCGCAATATCAAGTGCATGCTGTTTTCTTTCTTGGCTTTGTAAGTAGCCAACTAAACTTTGATGATAACGACGAATATTCTCAACGTAACGATAAGCTTCGTGGCCACGTGCATAACCATAAGTGAGTTGTGAGTAATATTTTTTCTGCGTCAATAAAGGTAAACGGGCTTTTACATCTAACCACCGGTTAGGGTCTCCGCCTAACATTTCAGTTAATTTACGGACATCCTGCATATGCCCATACCCCATGTTATAGGCGGAAAGGGCAAACCAGATACGGTCATCCTCTTCGATGGTTTCAGGTAAACGCTCCATAATATAAGCAATATAAGCGGCGCCGCCCTTTATGCTTTCTTCCGGGTCTAACCTATCCGCAATACCCATTGTTGTTGCGGTTGGCTTTGTTAGCATCATTAGCCCGCGTACCCCCGTAGGTGAGGTCGCTAAAGGATCCCAATGGGACTCTTGCCATGCAATAGCCGCTAATAATTTCCAGTCAATTACCTGAGCATATTTTTCAAATAGAGGTTGATACTCGGGGAGTTTATTATCAATGGCTTTAATAAATGCCATTGTGTCGAAATAATCGAAAGACTCTACATGGCTGAAATATTTTTCATTAAGACGTGCAAGTAATTCGCTTTCATGGCTGATGTTGAAGAAATCAAGCAACGCAGCATCTAAACTGTTTTCTTTACTACGACGCATATACCAAGTAACAGCATGATCATCCAATAAATCAAAAGCAACCGCTAATTGCGGGTGAATACGTTGCTGTAGTGCAACGGCAATAGAGTCTTCTAATGTGTAGTCAACCTCACCATCGGCAACCATTTCAAGGATTTGATTGGTATTGTATTTTGAGGTTTCTTCCCACTTTAGGTTTGGGTATTCCTTGGCGAGCTCCTTCAAGGTACTTGCATGCGCCGTACCCGCTGTTACCAATAATTTACCCGTTATTTCATTGAAGTTTTTGGGGCGATTTGTTCCTTTACGATAGACAAGTTGTTGAGTGACATTAAGATAACTTGGACCAGTTTTTGTTTTGGCTAAACGGTCTTTGTTATACAGTAAACCCGCAACCGCGATATCGGCATCGCCATTTTCAAGGTCATCAAATATTTGCTCGAATGTTGGGCGGATGGTTATCTTGAGTTTAACGCCTAAGTATGAGGCAAAGCCTTGAGCCAGCTCGTAGTCGAACCCACGCAGCTGTTTCTGCTCATCAATATAGATAAGTGGCGAGCTAACGGCACTAATACGTAATTCACCTTGAGAAATAATTTTATTAATTTGTGAATTCTGCGTATTGGGCCAGCGGACGTTAAAACCGATGACCATAGTTGCTAGTAGCGCGATGACCACGATAATTAAATAGTTAACTTTTAAGTTATTCAAATAATAGTTTCTCGTGCATTGACTGGTGCTGTATGTCCATAAAAGAGTATGGCTAAGTAATGGTTATAATTCCAGTAGTCGGCTATTTTGCTCAACATTTAGGAACGGTGCAACCTATATTATCGTATTTAGCACAGAATAATATTTAACTAATCGCTTTATTTTTAATCACGCAAACGGTTTCGTATTGATGAACATTGCTCTATAATGTGTTCCGGTTTCCCTGCTTTCATGTTCAGGGCTGGCGTTTAAAAGAGAGAAATTAAGACGATGGAAATTTTGCGTGGTTCACCTGCTCTATCAGCATTTCGTATTACCCGCCTTTTGGCGCTGTTTGCAGAAAAACAGCTTCCTGTCACGGATATCTATGCTGAGTATATGCACTTTGCTGAATTATCAGCGCCGTTGAGTGATAGTGAGCAAGGCAAACTGAGCAGTTTGTTAAAGTATGGTCCTTCTCTGGCTGAGCACGAGCCATTCGGTAAGCTTATTTTAGTCACTCCTCGTCCGGGAACTATCTCTCCGTGGTCTTCAAAAGCCACCGATATTGTACATAACTGTGGTCTTCGCCAAGTAAAGCGTATCGAACGCGGGATTGCTTATTATGTTCAAGGTGATGCATTGACCCAAGAACAGTGGCATGAAGTGATCGCTATTTTGCATGATCGCATGATGGAAAGCATTTTTTCTTCTTTTGAACAAGCGAGCGCACTGTTTGTGCAGCAACAGCCAGCACCAATGAAGTCCATTGATGTGATTACGGGTGGCCGCCTTGCATTGGAAACAGCAAACAGGGAAATGGGCCTAGCGTTGGCTGATGACGAAATTGATTACCTGTTAGAGGCATTTACTGGGTTAAAACGTAATCCAACGGATGTTGAGCTCTATATGTTTGCGCAAGCAAACTCAGAACATTGCCGCCATAAAATCTTTAATGCAGACTGGGTAATTGATGGTGAAAAACAGCTTAAATCACTGTTTAAAATGATTAAAAATACGTTTGAAAAAACACCTGACCATGTTTTATCTGCTTATAAAGATAATGCTGCCGTTATGGAAGGTTCGTCTGTTGGCCGCTTTTTTCCTGAACCTGAAGGACGTACATACCGCTACCACCAAGAAGATGCTCATATCTTAATGAAGGTGGAAACTCATAACCACCCAACAGCGATTTCACCATGGCCAGGAGCAGCAACAGGCTCTGGCGGTGAAATTCGTGATGAAGGCGCAACAGGGCGTGGCGCGAAGCCAAAAGCTGGTTTAGTCGGTTTTTCTGTTTCTAACTTACGCATTCCCGGTTTTGAACAGCCTTGGGAAGAAGATTTTGGTAAACCAGAGCGCATTGTGACGGCTTTGGATATTATGATGGAAGGGCCATTAGGTGGGGCGGCATTCAATAATGAATTTGGTCGTCCTGCGCTATTAGGTTATTTCAGAACGTACGAAGAAAAAGTTAACAGCCACAATGGTGAAGAATTACGTGGTTACCATAAGCCTATTATGTTAGCGGGTGGTATCGGAAACATCCGTGCAGATCACGTACAAAAAGGCGAGATTACGGTTGGTGCAAAACTGATTGTACTCGGTGGCCCTTCAATGAACATTGGGTTAGGTGGCGGGGCTGCATCATCAATGGCATCAGGCCAATCAGACGCAGATCTCGATTTTGCTTCGGTACAACGTGATAACGCCGAAATGGAACGCCGTTGCCAAGAAGTTATCGACCGTTGCTGGCAGCTTGGTGATGATAACCCTATCTTATTTATCCACGATGTGGGCGCAGGTGGTTTATCGAATGCCATGCCTGAGCTGGTGAGTGATGGTGGCCGCGGTGGACGTTTTGAGTTACGTAAAATTCTTAATGATGAACCGGGCATGAGCCCGCTAGAAGTTTGGTGTAATGAGTCTCAAGAGCGCTATGTGATGGCAGTTTCACCTGAGCAGCTTTCTGTCTTTACGGCAATTTGTGAACGTGAACGTGCGCCATTTGCCGTGATTGGGGAGGCGACTGAAGAGCGTCATTTAACACTGAATGATGAACACTTTTCTAACCAACCTATAGATATGCCTTTGGATGTTTTACTGGGTAAAACACCAAAAATGCTGCGTGATGTAACAACATTAAAGGCAGAGCCCGATTCATTAGATAGAACAGCGATTAATTTAAATGAAGCGGTGAAGCGTGTTCTACATTTGCCTGCAGTAGCTGAAAAAACATTCTTAATCACCATTGGTGATCGCACAGTGACGGGTATGGTGGCACGTGATCAGATGGTTGGCCCATGGCAAATTCCTGTTGCTGACTGCGCGGTAACCACCGCTAGCTTAGATAGCTACTATGGGGAATCCATGTCAATAGGTGAAAGAACACCAGTAGCATTGGTGGACTTTGCTGCATCAGCACGAATGGCAGTTGGGGAAGCATTAACTAATATCGCATGTTCTTATGTGCAAGATTTAAAACGCGTTAAATTGTCGGCTAACTGGATGGCAGCGGCGGGGCACCCTGGTGAAGATGCAGGTCTATATGAAGCGGTTAAAGCGGTAGGAGAAGAACTTTGCCCTGCATTAGGTTTAACTATCCCAGTTGGTAAAGACTCCATGTCAATGAAAACGCGTTGGCAGCAAGATGGCGAAGAACGCGAAATGACCTCGCCACTTTCTTTGGTGATTAGTGCATTTGGTCGTGTTGAAGATGTTCGCTTGACAGTGACACCTGAATTAAAAGTAACTAATGATAATGCCTTGTTATTAATTGACCTTGGGCAAGGCAATAATGCGTTGGGCGGCTCTGCGCTCGCACAGGTATATCGTCAGTTAGGTAATAAAGCCCTGATGTACGCAGTCCTGAAGTTTTACTTGGCTTCTTTAATACAATTCAGAAGTTATTATCAGAGCAAAAACTTCTAGCCTACCATGACCGCTCAGATGGTGGTTTATTCGTCACTTTAGTGGAAATGGCTTTTGCGGGTCATTGCGGTATTAATGTTGATATCAGCTCTTTTGATGAAGACACGCTTGCGGCGTTATTTAACGAAGAGCTAGGAGCAGTCATTCAAATTAATGAAGCCGATAGAG
Organism: Providencia rettgeri; assembly: GCA_900455085.1. Taxonomy (NCBI): domain Bacteria; kingdom Pseudomonadati; phylum Pseudomonadota; class Gammaproteobacteria; order Enterobacterales; family Morganellaceae; genus Providencia; species Providencia rettgeri. The sequence continues at coordinate 1,634,082 of UGTZ01000001.1, forward strand.
CGTATGTAGCGGAATGTTTTGAGCAAGCAGGGCTGGCAGGTTGCGTTCATTATTTAGGTTCTGCAATACATGATGATGTCGTGATTATTAATAGCCGAGATACGGTTGTATATCGTGAATCTCGTAGTTTATTGCGTCAATGGTGGGCTGAAACTACTTGGCAAATGCAACGCTTGCGTGATAACGAAGTGTGTGCAGACGAAGAGCATGCGATGAAACAGGATAACCAGGACCCTGGTTTGAATGTGAAACTGACGTATGACATTGAAGAAGACATCGCAGCGCCGTTTATTTTGTCAGGCGTGCGCCCTAAAGTGGCTGTTTTACGCGAACAAGGCGTGAACTCGCATGTGGAAATGGCCGCCGCTTTTGACCGTGCTGGTTTTGATGCGGTTGATGTGCACATGAGTGATTTACTTGCAGGTAACTTGTCTTTGGAACAATTCCAAACATTGGTGGCTTGTGGTGGTTTCTCTTATGGGGACGTATTAGGTGCGGGTGAAGGTTGGGCAAAATCTATTTTATTCAATAATAAAGTTCGTGATGAATTTGCTACGTTCTTTAACCGCCCAGATACCTTATCTCTTGGGGTGTGTAATGGTTGCCAGATGATGTCGAACTTACATGAGCTGATCCCAGGTGCGGAATTCTGGCCTCGCTTTGTACGTAACCGTTCAGAACGTTTTGAAGCGCGCTTTAGTTTAGTAGAAATTGCGAATAGCCCATCGTTATTACTGCAAGATATGGCAGGCTCTCGTATGCCTATTGCGGTTTCTCATGGTGAAGGGCAAGTGGAAACACGTGCAGCGGCACATTTACAGCAATTAGAAGATAACGGGCTGGTGGCGATGCGTTTCGTGAATAACTATGGCCAAGTGGCAGAGCAATATCCAGCTAACCCGAACGGGTCAGTTAATGGAATTACTTCGGTGACATCGAAAGACGGCCGTGCAACGATTATGATGCCGCATCCTGAGCGTGTTTTCCGTACGGTAAGCAACTCATGGCACCCTGAAAATTGGGGAGAGGACAGCCCATGGATGCGGATTTTCCGTAATGCACGTAAGCAATTAGGTTAATAAATCACAAGCTCGATAGATTGTTGAAAAGGCCAGCTATTTTGCTGGCCTGAATTTTAATCGAGCTAGTTTTAAACGGAAAGGTTGGTTTTTGAATCAGAATTATTCCTAATTACTATTTCCAAAAACGGTTGATTTGCTCACGTAATGCTTCTGCCGTTTTTTTACCCTTATCGCCCACTAATGCACGGCCAGCAATAAAGGCTTTGGCCTTGATACCGTTAAATAAATGGATATCCTCCGGCACGATACCGCCAGTAATGGACAGTTCTAGCCCTAAATCAGACAGTTTTCGCATTTTTTCGATATCTTCATTGGTCCAGCCAATACCGGCGAGTTCAGCATCGCGGGGGCGGTGGTAAATCGCTTGGGAAATACCTAAATCGACCCAATTTTTGGCATCTTCAAAAGTCCAATTACCATAAATTTCAATTTGGATCTCACGATTAAACTCATCGGCAACTTTTTTGCAGGCAGCAATAGTGGCAATATGCGCCGCGGCTGAGACTGTGATCCAATCTGCTCCTGCTTCAAATGCCATTCTCGATAAAATGGCTCCCCCATCGGTGGTTTTCATATCGCAAACCAGAATGTGATTAGGGTATTTTTGACGTAAAGTCGAGACCGCATTCATGCCATCAGCGAACGCTAAAATTGTACCCACCTCAATAATATCAACGAAAGTATGTACATTTTCAGCCACTTCGAGTGCAGCAGGTAAGTTGGTTTGGTCTAATGCAATTTGGATCAAAGGCTTTGTCATTGTGATTGTCCTAAAATATTTTCATGGATTAGACGCGCAAGGCCATCACCGTTATTATCTGTAGCACAGATAGCATTCGCATGGGATTTCACCGTGTCATCGGCATTTTTCATTGCTACGCCTAGGCCCGCTAGCTCAATCATGGAGATATCGTTGTGGTTATCACCAACAGCGATAACTTGGTTTGAGTTATAACCCTGAGAGTTAAGATATTCTGCTAAACGCGTTCCTTTGTTATTGCCTTTTGCGGCAAAGTCGAAACGGTTTGACCATGATTTTTCGGCATTAAAAGTTTGTTTAATCCAAGGGGAATTTAAGAAACGTTCTAACGTAGACGGTTCACCTTCGACGACGAACTTCCAAATATAGTCAGCCTGCTGGACTTGTTCTTCAAATGAATCAATGCGATAAATTTTCGGTGGATGAGCCATGGTTGGGTCGTTAGCCCACTGTTCCATTGCACTCATGTAATCGATAGGGTCGATTTTTGAATACACCATGGCATCGGTGATGTACATCACCATTTTCAGTTTATCGTTCTGTGCTAATTCGATGAATGTCAGTGCATTCTCTTTGGTAAGGGCATTGTGCGTGATAACTTTTTCATTTTGGTAATCATAGATATAAGTACCATTGCAACAAATAATCGGCGTAGTTAGCCCGAGTTCATCATAGTAGGGACGGGCAGCAGTATGGTGGCGACCAGTGACTATCATGACGTGGCATTGTTTTGCTGCTTGTTGAATAGCTTGTTTGACTGCAGGGTGGATCGTATGTTCTTGAGTTAAAACCGTTCCATCCAAATCAAGCGCTAATACGTTATACATAGTTGATTACCTCTATCGCTAATTAATGATTTTCTTTTATTTTCATTAAATTAGCATAATGCTTGATCAATAACCTGATAAACATCATCAATCGTGCGGCAACGGCGTAGCTTTTCAAGATCGACACCCGTTTCACTGTCTTCATCATCGAGAACACGAGTGACTTCCATCAGACCTTCCATATGTTCATCGGATGAACTGCCTGCCAAGGTGATAAGTACGTCAACAGGCTCATCTTCGCCATCAAAAACAATGGGTTTTTCCAGTGTGACTAAAGCAAAAGCGGTTTTTAGTACCCCGTCTTCAGGCCTTGCGTGAGGAAGCGCTAAATTAGGTGCGATACAAATATAAGGCCCAAGTTTTTCAATACTGTTGATAATTGCTTCATGATAGCTAGGTTTTATCGCACCTGAAGCGATGAGCAAGTCTGTGCCTATCTTAATGGCATCACGCCAGTTATCAGCGGATGCTTGTAGCTGTATCGAATTATTGTCGATTAGTGATTGTTTAAATCCCATCATTGCCTTCCTATTTTTCAACGTTAAGGGAGTCGATACCGTTATGAGCCATATCGACTCCTATGACTTAGGCTATTTATTTCCTATAAAATTGGTATGTATGATATCGAGTAGTTCATCACCGAATGAGTTGGGGTTGAGCATATTTTGTACGCCAAGAATGAATTTACCATCACCCGGATCCATTTCTGCACTAAGGTGTTTAGAGGAAACGATAATATCAGTTGCTGGTAATTTCGATTTATAATCGGAGACTGCACAAGAATCCATCACATGAGGAATGCCTTTCTTTTCGAGGTACTGGCCAATTTTCATTTTCATCATCATGGACGAGCCTTGTCCATTGCCGCAAACCGCTAAGATACGTACAGGCTTAGTACCATTATGTTCAATAGATGCAGCTTCGACTTCTTCATTGGTTTCCATTTCAGTTTCGATTGGGTTTTGTGAATCTTCTTCGGCGCGAAGTTTCTTTGCAGCAAAATACATATAGACAAGGGAGAGGGCGACAACGACAAAGAAGAACATTTTAGAGAAGGACAAACCTTGCATAATGACAGGGAAGGCGAGCGCCCAGTCGGCCATACCCATCCAACCACTAAAGTCCGTACCTTGGCTATTAATTAAGCTGATTGCCCAAGCTGAACCCAATACTTCAATGATACCCATCACGAAACACACTTTCATGACGGCTTTCCAACCCCCAAAATGGTTGGCAAAAATACCGATAGTGGCGTTCGAGAAGAACATAGGGATAAAGCCTGGAATGATCATAATGGGGGAGTTGAATGCCAACATACCGAGTACCGCAACAAATTGCCCGATAGCACCCCACATAAAACCAAATACCATGGCATTAGGGGAGAATGCATAGATAGCGGCGCAGTCAATCGCAAGAACAGCATTGGGGATCACGCGCTCTGAAATACCTTTGAAAGCTTCAGATAATTCAGCGACAAACATGCGTACACCGGTAACAATGATTTGGATGGCAACGGCAAATTTTAAACCCGTTTCAATGATATAAATAGTCCAGTGAGTGGTACCTGCCATGGTTTGTAGGTTGGGAATGCCAAAAGAAATCAGAATAACGCCAAAGAATAAGGTCATCACAATGGCGGTGGCGGAAATGCTGTCATGGAATATATGCAACCATTTGGGCAGTTTTAAATTATCTACGCTGTCTTTTTTATCGCCCAGTTTCGGAGCAACTTTGGTTGCTATCCATGAGGCAAATTGTTGCTGATGACCAATTGAGAATCCGGCTCCACCCGTCACTTCTTGCGTCGGTTTAAACATAATATTGGAAGAAATCCCCCAATACAGCGCCATTAATACCGCAGAATAAATAATGGTTTCCCACATGCTCGTCCCGAGTACAAAATAGAAAACAGCGATCAAGCCTGCTTGTTGAAACATAATATGCCCTGTCAGCATAATGGTACGAATACCGGTGACGCGGCGGAAAAGGACTAAAAGAATATTAATTGCGAGAGCTAACAACACGGTATAGCCCACCCATGAATAGTTATCTCCCATCGCTTCCATGGTGGCCATCATTGATGTATATGGGTCAATAACTGACCCTGTAAGTCCATGGTATTCAGACATTTTTTCGATGACGGGTTTAAAACTGGACACTAAGGTACTGGCACCCACGCCAACTAGCATAAAACCAACAATCGTTTTGATTGTCCCTTTGAGGATTGTCGTGCCATCGCGCTTTAATAGCCAATAACCGATAAATGTGACTAAGCCTAATAATAGAGGCGCTTTTGTCATTACTTGGCTGTAAAAAATATAGAAAGCGTCGTATAAAAAATCCATATTTTTACCTCTAATCAAATTGTATTTGTAATTTATCTGGGTCAGAGATTAATCATATTGATCGTATCTGGTGTTATTGCGATATAATCATTTAAAGCGACTAATCAGTCTCGCAAAAATCAAATGTGATCATATGTAATCATTAATTGCTCTTTTTTGATTGTTCTCATTTGTGCGTTTTTTTACCAGCAAAAAAATAAATAAATGGCGACCTGATCACGTAAAATTTAAAATTATCTTATATATCAATGGAATAAATTTATATTTGTCAAATGTTGTTTTTTTACCTGAGCAAAGGTTGACAATAGTAAGTGAGATAAATAGAATCAAAACTAATCACCAATAATCATTTTGAATCATAATCCATCATCAAGGTGATTATTAACTAATAAGGCGATGATTATGAATGAAGTGCAAAGACACAATGAAATATTGTCGTTATTGGAAACACATCGAGTGATCAATGTTTCTCATATTACCGAACAATTTAGTGTGTCTCCTGCAACAGCTCGTCGTGATATTTCAAAGTTAGATGAGCAAGGTAAATTGCGAAAAATCCGTAATGGTGCTGAACGTATTGAAAATAAAAAACGTAAGTGGACACCGTTAAACATTAACAGTACTGAGCACTATGAAGAAAAATCTGAAATCGCAATTAAAGCGGCAGCGCTTTGTCTTCCTGGGGAAAGCGCTGTCATTAACTGTGGTTCCACCGCGTTTATGTTAGGGCAGCAATTATGCGGAAAAAACGTGCAAATTGTGACTAATTATTTTCCATTAGCGAGCTATTTGATTGACCAAGACCATGATGACGTAATTCTAATAGGTGGGCAGTATAACAAAGCACAAAACATTTTTTTGAATCCGGCTTTGAACACGTTAATGGGTTATGCAGGTAACTGGATGTTCACATCAGGGAAAGGGTTAACAGAGGCTGGCTTATATAAAGCTGACATGCTAACTGCGGTAGCAGAACAACAAATGCTTGACCAAATTGATAAATTAGTCGTTGTTGTAGACAGTTCAAAAGTGGGTCATCGAACCGGGATGTTATTTTGCCCAGCTAATAAGATAGATGTTCTTATCACTGGAAGAAATGCCAACTCTGAGGTTATCAAAGCGATTGCTGCACAGGGCACGCGAGTGATACTGGTTTAATTCCACCGTCTACCTAATTTTTAAAACTTAAACCAATTCAGCCTTCATGCCTTAATTTCTCGATTAAGGCATCAGGCTCCCTACATCTAAAATTCTTGAAAAAGGTATTATGACTATGAGCAAAGTTAATGAAATCACACGTGAATCTTGGATTTTAAGTACATTTCCTGAGTGGGGAACATGGCTAAATGAAGAAATTGAAAAAACGGTTGTTGAACCTAATACTTTTTCAATGTGGTGGCTAGGGTGCACAGGGATTTGGTTAAAAAGTGAGGGAAATACCAATGTTTGCATTGATTTTTGGTGTGGAACTGGAAAGAAAACACAGAAAAACCCATTGATGAATAAGCAACATCAAATGATGCGTATGGGGGGAGTTGAAGCGCTACAACCAAACTTACGCACTGCGATTTTCCCTTTAGACCCGTTTGCCATTAAAAATGTTGATGCGATTTTAGCGTCTCATGACCATGCTGACCATATTGATGTGAATGTGGCGGCGGCGGTAATGCAAAATTGCGGCGACCACGTTAAATTTATTGGTCCTCAAGCCTGTGTAGATTTATGGATTAAGTGGGGCGTACCAGTAGAGCGTTGTGTAGTCGCCAAAGTTGGCGATGTACTGGAAGTAGGGGATATGAAAATCCGTGTGTTAGATTCATTTGACCGCACAGCATTGGTGACATTGCCACAGGGTGTTTCTTCCACTGATAAGCAAATTTTAGATGGCATGGATTCTCGTGCGGTGAACTACTTGATAGAAACAACTGGCGGCTCTATTTATCATTCCGGCGATTCACATTATTCAAACTATTATGCGGCGCATGGTAACCGTTACAATATTGATGTCGCACTGCTTTCTTTTGGCGAAAACCCACGTGGTGTGACGGATAAAATGACGTCATCGGATATTTTACGTGCAGCAGAATCATTAGATTGTGAGCGGGTTATTCCATTCCACCATGATATTTGGGCAAACTTCCAAAATGACCCGCGTGAAATAGAAGTGTTGTGGAATATGAAAAAAGAGCGTTTGCAATATAAATTTGCCCCGTTCTTCTGGCAAGTGGGTGGGAGATATACTTATCCAACAGATAAAGACCGCATGCATTATCAACATTTCCGTGGCTTTAGTGATATTTTCAAAAATGAACCTGAATTACCATATAAAGCATTTTTATAATTAATTGGTTTGTTAAGAAAAGCAGAAGGGGAAACTTTTCTGCTTTTTTAATTGGACTTAATAACGAAAAAAACCGTCACCATGAAGTGACGGTTTAAGTGATTGAATTAGAAATTATTCTTTTTCGTTTAAGATAAACATGCCGTATGGGTGGATCTGCAAATAAAGTTTTTCCCCAATAGTGGGTTGCAACTGCGTCGCATTAATTTGCAGTAACATAGATTGACCGTGCCAATCAACAGTGACCTCGTATTGAGGTCCCATATAAGCAACGTGAGTAACTGTGCAGCATTGGCTATCTTCGCCTTGCAAACTCAGTGTGATGGCTTCAGGACGAACCCCCACAGTCACCGCAGTTTTATCTGTAACAAACTGCTCTGGACGCGGTAAACGATAATTGAAAATATCCACCGAGTCAGCGCTAAGAGTTGCAGGGAAAATATTTGCATCTCCCATAAAGCTCGCCATAAATTTTGACGCTGGCTGGCGGTATAGCTCTTGCGGTGAACCTAACTGCATGATTTTCCCTTTATTCATCACTAGAACCATATCCGAAACCGCAAAAGCCTCGCTTTGGTCATGGGTGACATATAAAGAGGTGATATTGAACTGTTGCTGTAACTCACGAATTTTTTCACGCATGCTACGACGCAAATTTGCATCCAAGTTACTTAATGGCTCATCAAATAATAGCACTTTAGGCTTGAGTATCAATGCACGAGCTAAGGCTACACGCTGCTGCTGACCTCCAGAAATTTGGTCAACGAAACGGTCAGCAAAGCCGGCCAAATCCACTAACTCCAATGCTTCATCAACCCGCTTTTTAATTTCCGCTTTGGGTAAGCCTAACATTTTTAAGCCATAACCGACGTTATCCCCTAACGACATATGTGGGAATAGGGCGTAGGATTGGAAAACCATACAAATATCACGCTGTTGAATTGAACGGTCAGTAACATCTTCACCATCAATAAACATACGGCCTTCGGTGGGTTTTTCTAACCCTGCGACAAGGCGTAATACGGTGGTTTTACCACAGCCGGATGGGCCGAGTAGGGTGACCATGCTGCCTTGTGGAATAGAAAGACTTAAATCATCGATGACGGTATTGTTGCCAAAGCGTTTAGTCACATTTTTTAGTTCAACAAAATTATGTTGTGTCATGTCAGTTACTCCGTGATTACTCTGCATTTTTGGCTTTGGAACGTGAAACACGGGCTTCGCCAATCAAATAGTCAAATAAGAAAATAATTGCCAGCATTACGACAATCAGGATTGAGCCATAGGCAATGGCAACGCCATATTCACCGTCTTCTACACGGTTCAAAATATAGGCTGTAGCGACGCGAGTATCAGGAGTAACCAAGAATACAATCGCACTGACCGTGGTGATCGCACGGACAAAGCTATAGATCAGCGCTGATAAAATGGCTGGGCGCAACAATGGCAGTAAGATAAAGAAGATGGTACGCATTGAACCCGCTCGTAAGCTGAGTGATGCTTCATCCAACGATTTATCAATTTGGCCTAAGCCTGCAATACCTGCACGGATCCCGACAGGAACGTTACGCATGGTCATTGATATAATAACGATAGCGGCAGTTCCCGTTAAATAAAACGGGGAATCGTTAAAGGCTAAGATGTATGACACGCCCGCAACTGTTCCTGGTACGGCAAAGCACAGCATCGTGGTAAATTCGATAGTCTTTTTACCGCGGAACTCTTGGCGAACTACGATATAGGCAATTAATAAACCGAGGATCGCGGTGATGGGGGCGGCAATACCGGCGTACAGAAGAGTATCTAACAATGATGGCCACGCACCATCGCTCATTCCTTGACCGAATAATTTAATAAAGTTATCGAAGGTTAAGGTGTAATCAACACCCCAGTTAACTGTAAAGCTACCGTAGAAAATACTGCCGTATAACAATACGTTAAATGCAACCCAAATCGCTAAGAAAGTGGTCACAGTGGCAATTAATGACGTTGGTAAAGGCTGAACATCACCACGGTAAGATTTCCCTGATACGGTGACATAGGAACGTTTACCTATCCACATATACTGTACGCAGAACACTAATAGTGAGAACACTAATAATGACGCACCTAAGGTACTGGCAGCTTGATAATCTAATTGGGAGCCAGTGATATAGAAGTAAATTTGCGTCGCGAGTACGTCGAAGTTACCGCCTAGAACCAATGGGTTACTAAAGTCAGCCAGCGATTGTACGATAACGATTAAAAATGCGTTTGCCAAAGCAGGTTTCAATAATGGCATAAATACATTAAAGAAAGTTTGGTAACGGTTGGCACGTAAAGTATAAGACGCTTCTTCTAAAGATGGGTGAATGGTTTTAATTGCACCGTCTAAAATCATGAATGACATCGGCGTAAATGCCAGTACTTGTGCTAACCAAATACCCGTAAAGCCATATAACCAGTTGGTGTTTTCAAGCCCCATATAGGTCGCAAGGAATTCAGTAATATAGCCCGAACGCCCCATCATCAACGTGACCCCTAGACCGACAACGAAGGGGGGGGTGACGATAGGCAAAATAGAAAACACGCGACCAATAATAGCGGAGCGTTTGGCGATGCGTGAAGTATAAATGGCTAAAATCAAACCAAAGAAAGTACAACCAGCACCTACGGCCAATGATAAAAATACTGAGTTAATAATAACTTGGACAATATGCGATTGCGTCAAAATTGCCACAAAGGCGAATGGTGCAAAGTCCCCATTTCCATCAGTAAACATCGGAATAAAAATAGCGACACTTGGGAACACAATAAATAGGGCTATTAAGGCCACAACGGTGATCAGCGAGCCAATAACGAATTGGTCTCCACCGAGCCACTCAAGTCGAGTTAACGCCAGTGTCATCACCATACCCAAGGCGATAAATAGTACAATAGTTGAGTAACCTAACCCTTTTCCTTCAAAATAGGAGGTTAAGATCACCACGGTTGCGGTGACAACCGCCACGCCAATATCGAAATAATGGCGGGTTTTATGGTAACGATCCGCTGGTGTTAACGGGCGAATAAATAAAATAGAAGGCAATAAATACCAGAGCCAGCTAATGTTTAGGCTGCTCCAACCATAAGCCGCTATGATTTCGTCTTGTGTTGAGTCAAGTACGCCATAGTCTAAGCTCCAAGAAGGCAGCAACGCGAAACCTAGCCAAGCAATCAGCAGCCAAAAAAATATGCTATCTTTTTTGGTTGAGGTCGATAAGGTTAGGGTTTGAGACATAGTTCCCCCTAAGCTCGTCATATATTGCGCTGTCACAGTGTTGGCTTCACTCCATTACCCCAGTCACATACTTTTGTATGCGTTTAGGGATAACGTCATGCGGCGCTGGCGACAACTCAAATTATTCAGAGCTTAATTAAATTTAATTTTTATTTTAGTTTAGTAAGAGCTCAGTGCGGTGGATGGCCACCACACGAGATAGCTATTTGCTCATTTTGACTTCTGTTACCCATTTATTGATAAGGTTCTTACGGACATCAGCATCACCGTATTTGTCCATATCGTAATTAATTAGGTTTAACTCATTGAGTTTTAAAGAAATAGGAGATGACTCAGCTGTCGTATTGGTTAAGATTTGGTAAGATTTTCCTTCTTTCCAACTTAACTCTTGGGCTTCTTTCGATAAGACGAAATCAACAAACAGTTTCGCGTTATCCATATTGCGTGCATTTTTCAGGATACTGATCCCGCCAATTTCATAGCCAGTACCTTCGCATGGTGCGATAAGCTCTAATGGCGCGCCATTTTCCACTTCTAATGAATAATCATGTAAAAAGCCAATACCAATGGCGGACTCACCGCGAGCGGCGTTACGTGCTGGGGCAATACCTGACTTAGTATATTGAGAGATATTTGAGTTTAATTTTTTCAGGTAATCAAAGGCTTGCTCATTACCCCATAATTGGTCGAAAGTGGCTAATGCGGTATAAGCAGTTCCTGAACTTTGTGGGTCTGCAATTTGAATTTCGCCTTTATATTCAGGTTTGGTTAAATCTTTCCAGCAAGTTGGGATAGGTAACCCTTTCTCTTTTAGGCGGTCTTTGTTAACGCCAAACCCTAAAATACCGATGTAAACTGCGGAAGAGTAATTACCTTTACGTTTTGCAGGGTCTTGGAATTGTGGCATGATTTCAGCCAGATTTGGCGATTTGTATGGTTCAAGTAAATCCATTTCCCCTGCTTGTGAATGTGGGTCTAATGTACCGCCGTACCACACGTCAGCTTGTGGGTTTCGTTTTTCAGCTTCGATTTTGGCTAACGTACTGCCAGAACCATTACGTACAAAGGTGGTTTTGACATCATATTTCTTAGCAAAAGCTTGTGTTTCAGTTTCACACATGGCGTTAGTGGCGCTACAGTAAACAACCAAACGGCCCGCAGCATTTGCAGTGGTAGTAATAGCTGCAAGGGATAAGCCTGCAGCAACAAGCGTAGAGAGAGTTTTCAGTTTCATTGTCAGTCCTTTATTCAGGTTTTATTATCAGAGGGTGAAACAGTACCCGCCAAATGCTCTCGTTTGCTGACATTGGCAATCAATAGAGGCATTAGCAGTAATCCCATCAAAGCCGCGGCACTGGCAAGTAAGGAAAACATGCCTGACCAACCATAATGTGCAATGACTTGAGAGAGTGGCCACCCGGCAATCGCCGCCCCTAAATAGGCGTACAAACCGAGATAACCTGTTACCGCTCCAGCTGCTTTTTTATGACAATATTCTGTTGCAGCTAGACCGATTAACATTTGTGGTCCAAAAACAAAAAAGCCAATCGCAAAGAAGCACGCAGCCAATAAAGCATAGTGATGAATTGGCGTTAACCATAAGGCACTTACTGAGACACAAAGACCCAATGAAAACAGCAGGATCATAGGCGCTCGTTGGCCACGAAACAGAATATCAGAGCCCCAACCAGAGCAGAGTGCCCCTAATAATCCGCCCAGCTCAAATAACGATAATGTTGCATTCGCACTGAGTAAATTGGTGCCATGTTTCTCTGTTAACCATAGATTTCCCCAATCATTTATCGCCATGCGAATGAGATAAACCAAAATATAGGAGAAGCCCAGTAACCAAATCATACGGTTAAAAATGATGGCATCTTTTAATATCACTAGCATTGGCATTGGCGGCGATAAGCGTTCTTGGCGTAACTCCAAAACATCGTGTCGCCACTGCCCAACGCTTGGAAGCTGCTCTTCTTGCGGTGTGCCACGTAATTGACGACACAACCACAGCCCAATAATGACACCAATAACACCAGGGACAATTAAGGCCATTTGCCAACTGTATTGGGTCGCCAATAATGCGGTAAGCAAGGGCAGTAACATTCCCCCAAGGTTGATGGAGATATTCCATAATCCCCACCAAAAGCCACGTTCATTACGTGAATACCAGTGCGTTAGAATGCGTGCACAAGGTGGCCATCCCCAACCTTGGAAAAAGCCGTTTAGTGTCCAGACAATTAATAACGCTGGAAATGATAAGCAGTAGGCAAAAATAATATTCAGTAGCCCTGTCATCACTAAACCGACACCCATAAACCAACGGTATCCTGTAATATCGTGGAAAATCCCTGAAAGAAACTTGGAGATTCCGTAAGTCAAATAAAACGACGTCGCTATCCAACCTATGTCACTTTTATCGAGAAACAGTTCGTTTTGCATAACAGGCATCACGAAGTTAAAACTCTTTCGTGTGAGGTAAAAAGTGGCATAACCAATAATCATTGATAGCATTAAGCGGCGACGCCAAAAACGATACGTGTTATCCAGACTCAACGTGTCTTTACCTGTCATAGGGCGGTTTCTCTTGTTAAGGAAAATGTAATCAAGTTTTTAACAAAAAGGATGAGAGAAGGTATTAGAGGGCTAGGAATTATTCCTAGTTTTGCGATGTTTTATCTTAAAATGTGGGCAAGTTAACACTTATTTGTGTTCCGTTTTGGGTTGTTAATGTCCAATCACCACCTAAGGCTCGAACTCGCTCCTCAATACCGCGCAACCCAAAGCCACTAGTGCGTTTGCTAAATGGAATGCCGACGCCATTATCATTAACAACAAGCTGGATCGAGTCACCTATTTGCTTAAGAGATATGTGGATTTGTGTGGCTTTTGCATGTTTACTGATATTGTTAAGTAACTCTTGGACGAGGCGATAAAGCGTAAACAACACTGTTTCATTGATCGGTGTTGTTTGTAAGCCATAATGAAAGTGGCATTGAATATTATTCTGTGGAAAAGAAAATTCAGCAATTAAGTGTGTTAGTGCATTTTCAAGCGACATTTCATCTAACACAGGAGGGCGCAACTGGCGCAATAATTGCCGCGTAGATTGATGAATTTGTTGCGCTAATTCATTTATTTGACTTGCTGCTTGGTGGCTGATGTCATCTGTTGCTGTTTTTTTCACTAACATCGACTGAATTTGAATCGCGGTGATATTTTGCCCAATTTCATCATGCAGCTCACGGGCAATCGCTTTTTTGATATCTTCTTCGGTATGCACGAGCTGCAACATTAAGTCGCGCCGTGTTTTTAGTTCTTCTTCTAAGCGTTGGCGATAACGTTGTAGGTTACTCGCCAGCTGTTTTTGTCGGCTAATTGCTATCCCAAGGCCAATACCAATTAAGGCTTGAGTGCTGAGAAACATTTCTAATTCTTCTAAATCAGCAAATGCACCGTGAAATTGCCGAGCAAAAGTAATGATTAAACTACCTAATAATGCAGAAAGTACGCCACCTTGCCAGCCATAACGATAAGCCATAAAAACGTTAGGAATAAACACCAGTAAGACAATTAATCGTTCAATTTCGGGAGCAAAAAATACTTGGGCGCTGAGCCCAACGACACAAAATAGAAAACACCAAACAATTAAAGAGGTTCGTAATTGCTTATCTGGCGTCCCATAATCAAGGAGCATTTGGTAGTGCTGTTCGTGTAGATATTCATAAATAAGGTAAACAAAAGGAGAAAGCAGTATCCCTCCGGTGAATGTTGTTAGGAATAATTGGCTAATGGAATAAGATGATAACCCACTGAATAATAAAGCATGTAATACACTATTTGCCGCAACGCCTGCGAGTAATAATAATAACCGCTGCCAATATAACGTATAACGCCACCAGATATTTTGAATAACAAAAGCAACACCGAGACTTAATAACGGTGATAACAGTAAAATAGGTTGGAAGAGAAGTTGCTCTGATGATAACCAAAAATTTAATATCCCTTCGCTAAGTAGCAGTGTTGGCCAGTAGCGTCGCCAAAGGATAATCATCAATGCTAGGCGTAAGCCTTGCGGCAGAAATAAAGTTGCCTGAAAACTGTTTTGACTTAAATAAAAGCCGATGATCCACAACCCAATCCATAACAGCGAATAAGTAAAAAATAAGAAGATGGATTGCAGCGTTAACCGTAAGCTTTTATTCATGCCTAAATTACCGTGAAATTAGATTATGTTCTAGCGCGTAGTGAACAAGGTCGATGGTATTTTCGCATTGCAATTTGCCTAATATATTTGCGCGGTGAACGTGCACGGTTTTATGGCTTAATTCAAGTTGCTCTGCGATCACTTTTACACTCAAGCCAGCAACTAATAAATCAAATACTTCCCGTTCCCGAGGTGTCAATTCATGTAGGCTTTGCTGTTGTTGAGGTGAGTGGCGTAGTGCTCGCATAGCATCGGCACATAAGTAGCAGCCGCCTTGGTGGACAGAGCGAACCGCTTGCACTAACTCTTCAGGGCCACAACGTTTAGTTAAATACGCGCTGGCTCCCGCATCTAAAGCACTTTGCACAAAGGCTGGGGTATCATAAATGCTCAATATAATGGTGCGAAAATCAGGTTTTTTTTGACGTAAACGTGATAAAAGCTGTAAACCGTTTTCATCTGGCATCGATATATCCATGATGGCGACATCGATATCCAAATTAAGCAAATTAGGCCAAGCTTCTTGGGCATTCGCATATTGCCCAACAACAGAAATATCGGGTTCCAGTGTTAAAAGTTGAGCGAAACCAGAACGCACAACCACGTGGTCATCAACTAAAGCGATTTTTATCATATTTTTTATCAATTTGATGAGTAGGGTATTGGGAAATCTTATATCAATATCGAGAAAGATTAGCTACCAGCAGAATGTAAAATTCTGCTGTTCATCCATAATGACGAGCAATTTTTTTATTGGGGTAAAATTTTCACGCAAACTTATTCATATTGAATAATAAATGACCAAAAAACAAGGTGTATAAAAATAGCGACAGACGCCACTTTGGGGTGTCGCCAAAAGGAGACATTTATCTTATTGATAAATATAGATTTATAAATTTGATGTTTAGGGTGTCTTAAATTAGCGACAATATTGAGAAAGAGATAAACCGTTTCAGTGTATCCAGAATCATTGAATAGACGGTAAAAAATAAATTGTCTTATTTTTTAATGTATTAAAAAATAAATTGAAAAGTTGGCACGGCATGTGCATAATTATATTCAGTTGCTCATTCAACTTCTTATGTAGGTCCAAAATTAGTTGGGTACATACCACATAAACCAAGAATGACGCCAAAGTAAGGTGCCTACCGTCCAACAGCACAGATATTCGCCTTAGGGCCTTATCAAACACAGGGCGACACGTGGAGTGAGGCACCACCTATATAATTATCTTTAATGTAAAGACATAATTATATAAAAGTAGTAACCATCAGAGTAGTTGTTATCGCTGGCGGGGTAAAGGTAAGTCCTTTATCCCGCCTTCCTATTTTATGCCCACCATAATGCCCGTCATACTTTGAACCACAGCGTTGTTGGCTGCTCTCGTCTACCCGAATCACATACTTATAGAGATATCTTCACTTGGCGCCTAGCTGCAATCCGAATTATTTAGGGCATAGCTGAGTGTTTTATTTTTAAAGCAAAAACTAAAGAAAAGACGAAAGAATTCATTTAATAAGATCTATCGATTCTTTTATGCTTTCGTTTATGCGAAAAAGGAACATCCGGAGCGATGAACATACCTATCTGAAAATTATCATTTTTTACCAATTAAATTGGCACGTTCATTGCTTTTAGTTGTTACACTTAGTCTGATTTTAACGCTATGGGACACATAATTTGGATTGTGCTTTTCGCATGACAAAGAGTTCTGCTACCATTGCAATACGTTGAATGGGTATGAGATGAATGTATTGAGTAAATGGCGTTTTTTCCCGCGCTCCTTGCGCCAACTCGTTGTGATGGCATTTTGGCTTGTACTACTTCCTTTATTAGTACTCGCTTACCAGGCATATCAAAGTCTGGAGCAACTTAGTAACCAAGCTGCCAATATCAATAAAACCACGTTGCTTGACGCACGGCGTAGTGAAGTGATGAGTAGTCTCGCCTTAGAAATGGAACGGAGCTATCGTCAATATTGTGTGTTACAAGATCCCACCTTGCAAACGCAATATCAGAAACAGTTTGCAGATTATCAGCAAATGTTCGAGCGTCAGAAAACAATCTTACCCACTTCGTCAGACACCTCCGCATTGACTAACACTTTGGATGCACTTAAAACGGTCGCTTGTGAAAACAATGAGCCAACAGAAAAAATTACACGAGCTTTAGAACAGTTTTCTGCCGAAAATGCCTCATTAGTGCAAGAAACTCGTGATGTGATTTTTAGCCGTGGAGAACAGTTACAAAAAGCAATTGCGAATAAAGGTCAATTATTTGGCTGGCAGAGCTTAATTTTATTCTTATTAAGCGCTTTACTAGTTGCATTATTCACAAGGATGATTATTGGCCCAGTTAAAGCTATCGAACGAATGATTAACCGTCTTGGAACTGGACGCACGATAGCCAATAATATTGAGCGCTTTAAAGGCCCTAGGGAATTACGGACAATTGCGCAGCGTATTATTTGGTTAAGTGAGCGATTAGCATGGCTTGAATCACAGCGTCATGAATTTCTTCGCCATATTTCACATGAATTAAAAACACCTCTTGCAAGTATGCGTGAAGGAACGGAGTTACTTGCTGATGAGGTAGCTGGACCATTAACGGTGTCTCAAAAAGAAGTTGTAGAAATTTTGGATCACAGTAGTAAGCATCTTCAGCAACTTATTGAGCAATTACTTGACTATAATCGTAAGCTTGTAGATGACCCACCAGAAGCACAGATTGTTGATTTACAAAAGCTCATTGAAGATATCGTCAAAGCACATAACTTACCCGCACGGGCTAAAAACATCAAAACAGAAGTGCGTTTAAAAGTGGATAGCTGTTTAGCTGAACCCTCACTTCTTGGGCGAGTTATTGATAATATCTATTCCAATGCGGTGCACTATGGTGGCGAATCAGGTAATATTTGGATCTCTAGTCGCCAAACAGGCAATAAATTGCTAATTGAAGTTGCGAATACGGGTACGCCAATTCCTGAATCTGAGCAAAGCATGATTTTTGAACCTTTTTATCAAGGCTCATTACAAAGAAAAGGTGCTGTTAAAGGAAGTGGGCTAGGGCTAAGTATTGCGCAAGATTGTATTAAACAAATGGGGGGCGAGCTTTCTCTTGTTCCCACTAAATCAGCAGATGTCTGTTTTAGAATTGAACTGCCTCTAACCGCAGAGAATGAATAATGGTAAATCGGTCTACAGGTGTTTGGGCGGTACTTTACCGTAACGCATCGTTAAGTAAAAATAATCGAAGAGTACCTTATGTGATGAGACGTACAGGGCTCAATTTAGGGGCGGTCTTATTTTCCCTAATCTTAAGTGGATGTGTCGCTAAAAATGGCCAGTCACCGCTCGAAACTCTAGCGCAAGTCGTTGTGCCTGAGGTAAAAGTTACGGACTATCGGTATACATCATGTGAAACGATCTGGAACAATGACCAACCTACTGCACGGGAAAACGCGCTATTTTGGTTGCGAATGATGGATTGTGCCGATCGCACTGAAACCAGTCAAGCACGTGAGGAAGCAGGTAAAATCGAGGTAACAAACTGGTCGAGTGCATTTCAACAGAACATTTTGTTGAATTCTGCAGATCCGTCTATTGCTGAACGTCGCAAAATGCTGGATAGCATTAATACGTATAGTTTGAATTTTCCAACAGCAGTACGGCCATTATTGCAATTATGGCGTGAGCAACAGGTGCAAATTATCAACTTGTCAGATGCGGGGGCTCGTTATAAGCGCCTACAACAAGAAATGGATACAAAGCTCGACCGCTTGAAAGAAGATAATGCTAAATTGGCTTTCGAACTGAATACGACCTCCCGTAAGCTTGAAAACTTAACGGATATTGAACGTCAGCTTTCTTCTCGTAAGAAAAGCACGAACGAAACCGAAAAAGAGGTAGAAAATGGGGTTGAAGGAGATAAACCTATTTCCTCTGAAGAGCCAAAGCCTGATAGCAGCGCATCTTCTCCAGTAGAGCAAAATTCATCGGAGAATGAACAAAAATGACGAATCGTAAGTCAGCAAATTTGTTACTAGTTGACGATGACCCAAGTCTTCTGAAACTGTTAGGTATGCGTTTGAGTAGTGAAGGCTTTAAAGTCACTACCGCAGAGAGCGGCCCTGAAGCGCTAAAAATCTTACAAAAAGAAAAATTAGATTTAGTGATCAGTGACTTACGTATGGATGAAATGGATGGCATGGCGCTTTTCGATGAGATACAAAAAGCCCATCCAAACATGCCTGTCATTATATTAACAGCTCATGGCTCGATTCCTGATGCCGTCGCGGCAACACAACGAGGTGTATTTAGTTTTTTAACTAAGCCAGTCGACAAAGACGCATTATATAAAGCGATTGATGAAGCACTCGCGCTCTCTTCAACACCCATAAGTGATGAAGAGTGGAGCTCTGGTATTGTCACACGTAGCCCCTTAATGATACGCCTGTTAGAACAAGCGCATATGGTGGCACAATCTGATGTTAGCGTATTGATTAACGGGCAAAGTGGTACAGGTAAAGAGGTTTTAGCGCAGGCGATTCATAAAGCTAGCCCTAGGGCGCGTAAGCCGTTTATTGCCATTAACTGTGGTGCACTACCTGAACAATTATTAGAGTCTGAACTATTTGGGCATGCAAAAGGTGCCTTTACTGGCGCAGTTAGTAATCGCGAAGGGTTATTCTTTGCAGCCAGTGGTGGGACGTTATTTTTAGATGAAATTGGTGATATGCCAATGCCATTGCAGGTTAAATTACTGCGGGTATTGCAAGAGCGCAAAGTTCGTCCTTTAGGTAGCAACCGTGATTTAGATATTGATGTACGTATTCTGTCTGCAACTCACCGTAACCTACCAAAAGCAATGGAAAAAAATGAGTTTCGTGAGGATCTTTACTATCGTTTAAATGTGGTCAACTTACGTATTCCTGCGTTAAATGAACGTTCAGAAGATATTCCATTATTAGCTAATCATCTATTGCGTGAAGCTGCATCACGTCATAAACCTTTCGTACGAAGTTTTTCCAGTGATGCAATGAAATGCTTAATAACAGCGAGCTGGCCGGGCAATGTCCGTCAATTAGTGAATGTGATTGAACAATGTGTTGCATTAACGACGTCTCCTGTTATAAGCGAAGCACTGGTTAGCCAAGCACTTCAAGGTGAAAATACGGCGCTACCAACATTTGTTGAAGCTCGCAATCAGTTCGAATTGAATTATTTACGTAAGTTATTACAAATGACGAAAGGAAATGTTACTCAAGCTGCCCGAATGGCAGGACGAAACCGTACAGAATTTTATAAATTACTTGGCCGTCATGATTTAGAAGCTAATGATTTTAAAGAATAAATAAGTATTATTTACCACATGGTTGTTATCGATTACATTATGTGGAATAAGGCAATTCATATTCACGCTCCGGGAGAAAAAGTACCTTATGAGCCGTAAGCTTAATATTTCACTAGCACAACTTAATTGGTTAGTCGGTGATATCGAAGGCAACTGCGATCGCATGCTGCAAGTTGTGAGTGAACAAGCACCAAACACAGATATTGTCATGTTTTCAGAGTTGTCTTTGACAGGGTATCCACCAGAAGATTTAATTTTCCGAGCTGATTTCGAGGACCGTTGTTTAGTACAACTCGACCGTTTGCAAAAAGCCAGCCAAGAAACGGCGATTATTGTTGGTCACCCATGGTATGAAGGGGATGATATCTATAATGCGCTGTCCTTTTTCTATCAAGGCAAATTGCACGCTCGCTATTTTAAACAAGAGTTGCCAAATTATGGTGTGTTTGATGAACCTCGTTATTTCACTGCAGATGAAAAATCCTGTGTTGTTGAATTTAAAGGTTATCAGCTCGGTTTATTAATTTGTGAAGATATTTGGTATGACGAGCCAGTAGATGCAGTCAAAGGGGCGGGTGCTGAAATATTATTAACCATCAATGCATCTCCTTATGATATTCATAAAGAACATATTCGAACCGACTTATTAGTCGAACATTGCAAACGCACTCATATGCCAATTGTGTATCTCAACCAAGTGGGTGGGCAAGATGAATTGGTGTTTGATGGTGGCTCAAAAGTCATTGCAAATAAAGGTAAACAAATCTTTAAATTGGCAGAATTTAAAGAGCAAGTTATCACAGTTCAATTTGATGAACTTGCATTGGTGAGCGAAGGTAGCGTATTTATTGAGAATGACCCAGTTGCTCAGGTATACCAAGCTTTAGTTATGTCAACTCGTGACTACATCAATAAAAATGGTTTTAATGGTGCAATTTTAGGGCTATCAGGCGGTATTGACTCAGGGCTAACGGTGGCTATTGCGGTTGATGCTATAGGGAAAGAGCATGTGCAAGCTGTCATGATGCCATTCCGCTATACTTCTGAAATGAGTATTCACGACGCTAAAGAGCAAGCTGATTTGCTTGGGGTTGAATTCGATATCGTATCCATCGAACCGATGTTTGATGCCTTTATGGCTCAGTTAACGCCGATGTTTGAAGGAACCGCGGTTGATACCACTGAGGAAAACTTACAAGCACGTTGCCGAGCGGTTATTTTAATGGCAATGTCAAATAAACGTCGTCGCTTAGTGTTGACTACCAGTAATAAAAGTGAATCTGCTGTTGGTTATTCAACATTATATGGCGATATGGCAGGTGGTTTTGATGTGTTAAAAGATGTGCCTAAAACCCTTGTTTTTGAGTTAGCTAAATATCGTAATACATTATCTCCAGCAATTCCTCAACGTGTGATTGATAGGCCACCGTCAGCAGAACTTGCTCCAGGGCAATTAGATCAAGACAGCTTGCCGCCTTATGATGTGTTAGATGCATTATTGGAAGGCTACGTGGAAAAAGACTTGTCAGTTAATGATTTAATCAAACTTGGTTTTGATAAAGACGTGGTACGAAAAGTTGTACGTCTTGTTGATATTAATGAATATAAACGCCGTCAGGCTCCTGTTGGGCCACGTATTACGATGCGTAATTTCGGTAAAGATCGCCGCTATCCGATCACCTCAGGTTTTGGCCGTAAAAACTGGTCATAACAGGAATTATTTATGAAAAAAATTGATGCAATTATAAAGCCATTCAAACTTGATGATGTTCGTGAAGCATTGGCTGAAGTGGGTATTACCGGAATGACGGTAACTGAAGTGAAAGGCTTTGGACGTCAAAAAGGGCATACTGAGCTTTACCGTGGTGCAGAGTATATGGTTGATTTTTTACCTAAGGTTAAAATTGAAATTGTTGTCCCTGATGACATTGTTGAAAACTGTGTCGAAACCATTATGCAAACGGCCCAAACGGGCAAAATTGGCGATGGGAAGATCTTTGTTTATGATGTAGCTCGAGTGATCCGTATTCGGACCGGTGAGCAAGATGAAGAAGCGATTTAATAAATTACGTTATGTGAAAAAGCGGTAACGGAAAATACACAGGAATGGGATTAGAATTGCGTATTTATTATGCGAGTCCGTTACCGCTAAATTTAGAAAAATGGCAAACACTTAACCATTTAAACCATTTTCTTCAGTTAATATGTTTCAGAGAATGCTCTTCTAAACAGAAGAGCATTTTTTATCCATTAATTGAGGGGTAATACTTTATGTGGTCCAAAACATTCATAGTGAATAGCATCGGCATCGACACCCATTGCAATTAGCTGTTTGCCTACGTGCTGCATAAAACCAACAGGGCCACAGAAATAGAATTGCATGTTCGGTTGCTCAATCCATTCACGTACCAATTCTAAATTCATTAAACCTTCATATTGGTAATCAAACCCGAGACGATCTTCCTCTCTTGGTTGATTAAACCAAATCGCAGATTGGCTGGTTTGTTGTTTTGCTAATAGTTGTTGAATTTCGTGCCTAAAGGCATGAACAGCACCATTTTCAGCGGCATGGAACCAATTAACTTGAGCATTGTGACCTTGTTCTGTTAGATGATTTAACATACTCAGCATTGGGGTTAAACCAACGCCTGCAGAGATCAAGGTAACAGGTGTCTGGCCATCAACATCAATGAAGAAATCACCACAGGGTGGGGCGAGTAGTACATGGTCACCTTCATTTAATTGTTGATGTAAGAAATTAGAAACTGAGCCTTGTTCTTCACGTTTTACTGCAATACGGTAGCTACGGCCATTAGGCGCAGTCGTCAGTGAGTATTGGCGGATTTCTTGGTTTTCAAATCCCTGGTTGTTGACATAAATAGTGATATATTGGCCTGGGCGGTAATCCGCGACAGGTTTCCCATCGACAGGTACGAATTCAAAACTGGTGATCACATCACTTTGGGGCTGTTTTTGTTTCAATTTAAATTCACGTAAACCTTCCCAGCCCCCAATTTTATCTGCATTCTCTTGGTAAATTACTGCTTCACGGCCAATAAAGATATCAGCTAAGACCCCGTAAGCTCTTCCCCAAGCATCAAGTACTTCTTGGCCTGGGCTAAGTAGTTCATCGATAGCCGCCAGTAAATTTTCCCCAACAATAGGGTAATGCTCAGGTTTGATATTTAAACTAACGTGTTTTTGGGCAATTTTTTCAACCGCTGAAATCAGTGCTTCAGGGGTTTCAATATTTACCGCATAAGCACAAATAGCGTTGAATAGAGCTTCACGTTGGTCGCCATTCATTTGGTGAGTCATGTTAAAAATATCTTTTAGTTCAGGGTGTTGTTTAAACATCCGATCATAAAAATGTGCGGTTAGTTTTGGCCCTGTTTCAGCAATGGCAGGAATGGTGGATTTAACAATGGCGATGGTTTGGCTATCTAGCATACAGGTGCTCCTGAATTATTTTCATGTTCTCATCGTAGTGATCGTAAGGCGTCAGTTTTTAGTTTTGTACAAACATATCCTTTTACATCATTGGGATAAGTATATTTCATCCCAATAAATCACTCTTTTTTGCGAGACATAAAGTTTATTTATAAACATGTATTTTAAATACAACTTATAATATTTAAGGTTTTATGTAAAGACTCAAACTGGGAAAATATGTCGGAATTAAGCACACAATGAGAAGGGGCTAGCAAATCTGGATGTTTCTACGTTAAAAATTAAAATTTAAGCTATTTTATAGTGGAGCCTTCAGAAGCAAATGAAGTGAAAAAAATTAATGCAATCGTTTGCGTATATTTTTTCTTTAGGGCTATCTCAAGAGAGAAAAAGAGTTTACACTGTGTGTCATTGCGATGAATCGATTTTCAACCTATTGAATTGCTGAGGCAGGAGAAGCGAATGTTAAAGCGTGAAATGAATATTGCTGACTACGATCCAAAATTATGGGAAGCAATGGAGCAAGAAGTACAACGTCAAGAAGAACACATTGAATTAATTGCTTCTGAAAACTATACCAGTCCACGAGTCATGCAGGCTCAAGGTTCTCAGCTAACCAATAAATATGCAGAAGGCTACCCAGGCAAACGCTACTATGGCGGTTGTGAGTATGTTGATGTGGTAGAACAATTAGCGATTGACCGTGCGAAAGAACTATTTGGTGCTGACTATGCGAATGTGCAACCACACTCAGGTTCACAAGCTAACGCTGCTGTTTACATGGCGTTATTACAGCCAGGTGATACTGTTCTGGGGATGAATCTGGCACATGGTGGTCACTTAACTCACGGTTCACCAGTTAACTTCTCAGGTAAACTGTACAACATCGTGCCTTATGGCATCGATGAAAGCGGTAAAATTGACTACGATGATATCAAAGCGCAAGCTGAAAAACATAAACCAAAAATGATTATCGGTGGTTTTTCTGCGTATTCAGGTGTGGTTGATTGGGCAAAAATGCGTGAAATCGCAGATGGCATTGGTGCTTATTTGTTCGTGGATATGGCTCACGTAGCAGGTTTGATTGCTGCTGGTGTTTATCCAAACCCAGTGCCTCATGCACATGTTGTGACGACAACAACACATAAAACTTTAGCAGGTCCACGTGGTGGATTAATTTTAGCTAAAGGTGGTGACGAAGAGTTATACAAAAAAATCAACTCAGCTGTATTCCCAGGTTCTCAAGGTGGCCCTTTAATGCATGTGATTGCAGGTAAAGCGGTTGCTCTGAAAGAAGCGATGGAACCAGAATTCAAAGTTTACCAACAACAAGTGGCTAAAAATGCCAAAGCAATGGTCGACGTTTTCCAAAAACGTGGCTATAAAGTCGTATCTGGTGGAACGGAAAACCATTTGTTCTTAGTGGATTTAGTAGACAAAGACATCACAGGTAAAGATGCAGATGCTGCACTAGGCCGTGCAAATATCACGGTTAACAAAAACAGTGTACCTAACGACCCTAAGAGCCCATTCGTAACGTCTGGTGTACGTATCGGTTCTCCTGCAATTACACGCCGCGGCTTTAAAGAAGCAGAAGCGAGTGAGCTAGCGGGCTGGATGTGTGATATCCTAGACAACCTCAATGACGAAGCGACCATTGAGAGCGTAAAACAAAAAGTATTAGCAATTTGCAAGAAATACCCAGTTTACGCATAATTTAAACGACAATTCGTGATTAAAACCCGCTTCTACATGCATGTATGAGCGGGTTTTTTGCATTGAAAAAACGGAGGGATGATGGTCATTCCATCAACGCGTTGGCTAGCCATTGATTATTTTACCTATTTTTTTGCCTACAGTATTTTCTTACCATTTTGGTCAGTTTGGCTACAAGGTGAGGGAATTGATGCAGAAATGATTGGTGTTTTGTTAGGGGTAGGGTTAGCAGCTCGTTTCCTTGGCGCGATGTTCATTACTCCTTTAGTTAAAGAGCCCTCGAAACTAATTACTGCACTACGTTTACTTGCAGGGCTTTCACTCATTTTCTCTGTTGGTTTTGCTTTGGGTTCTCATTGGGCATGGCTGCTATTTGTAATGATAGGCTTTAACTTATTTTTTGCACCAATGGTTCCGCTGGGAGATTCACTAGCGGGGACATGGCAGAAACAATTTACCTTTGACTACGGCAAAATTCGCGTCTGGGGTTCGATAGCATTTATTATTGGCTCCTCATTGATGGGATATTTAGCAGGTGTTTGGGGTAATAAAGCCATCATGGTGGCGTTGATAGTAAGCTGTTTAGCATTATTACTAGGCGCAATGCTGAAACCGGCAATTATGCCAATGGGAGCAGCGAAAATTGAAGGTGGCAATAAAGTCACTTTTAAACAGTTGATTGCCGATAAAAAC
Source organism: Providencia rettgeri (assembly GCA_900455085.1). Taxonomy (NCBI): domain Bacteria; kingdom Pseudomonadati; phylum Pseudomonadota; class Gammaproteobacteria; order Enterobacterales; family Morganellaceae; genus Providencia; species Providencia rettgeri. Next base: position 1,660,114 of record UGTZ01000001.1, read on the forward strand.
GTCGTTAGGTTTTTAATTTGTGTGACCTTATTACAAGGGGCTCATGCGGCTTATTATGGTTTTGCTTCCCTATTTTGGAAAGAAGCCGGTTATTCAGATTTAGTGATCGGTAATTTATGGTCACTGGGTGTGGTCGCTGAAGTCATTGTATTTATGTTAAGTCACCGTTTATTCCGGCGTTGGAGTGCGCGTAATTTACTGCTGCTATCCGCATTTTGTGGAATTATCCGTTGGGGGTTGATGGGGGCGTTTACTGCATTACCTGTGTTAATTGTAGTGCAAATTCTTCACAGTGGGACTTTTACGATTTGTCATCTAGCGGCAATGCGCTTTATCAGCGCAAGAAAAGAAAATGAAATTATCCCATTACAAGGTGTTTACTCTGCCCTCGCAACTGGTGGTGGGTTAGCCGTCCTGACTATTATTGTGGGGTATATTTATGAGCGAGTGCCTGCTCATCATGGTGTAGTTTTCTATTTAATGGCGCTTCTTGCTGTTCCTGCTGTGTTTATCCGCCCTAAAGTTGTAGCTCAATCCTAGTATTTATCAACCAAGCTATAAAAGGGGTTAAACCTATTTTTATAGCTTGGTTTGGTACTGAATTTGTTTCCCTGTATCGTCAATATAAATCATTGTTATATTTTCTCCGTGATTAATGTCTGCGGTTGAAGAGAAAGTTTGTGATGAAAATGGCGCAACCATCGAACTTTTTGCAATAGAACGGCTTTCGTTATTAGCCAGATAAATATTCGCAATATTTAAAAAATAAGGAGTCGGGTTGTTGACGATAATACCGTCTTTAGCTAAATGAAATTGAATGTTTTTGATGGTATTGTCTGGCTTTTCCGTGAGGGTTGTAGGGCGATAAAAAACTTTAATCCGTGTTTGAATGGCAAACTGCAGCATATTTGCACTATTTATTTGTTTTGGCTTTGGCGCAATGTCTAATACATTTAAATAAAATACAGACTCTTTATTCGTAGGGAGCTTGTCGCCAATAAAACGTATTTGTAATTGAACCCCGTCATTTGCCGCGATTTTAGTGACGGGGGGGGTCACAATAAATGGCGCGTTCGTTGTTTCTGGTGTTGAATCGAGGTTACCTTCATCCACCCAACTTTGAGTCAATGTGGCTTGTTCACTGTAATTAGTCAGTTGAATCCCGACGGCCTTTTTATCGCTAGGAAAAATAATTCGTGTTCCTTGTAAAACAAGGCTCGCACATGCTTGGACGCTAAAAAATAGTAACGTAGCGAACCCTGTGATTTTAATTATTCCGTCCATAATATTTTCCTTTCTAATTGTATGACATTACTACGGTTGCAGTACTTGAGACTTGTCCTTGAGTGACACTACTTGGGTTGTATGCATGGTAATAAGCACCTAAGTTTACTGAAAAAGAAGGGGAAATCGGATTTCCTTTAAGGACAGTAAAAATATTTGTCGCGCCATTTTTAGCTGCTACGCTATCCGAAAGTACTAACGGTGTATTGAGATTGCTTGCGCTAACTAATCGGAAACCAACGCCTTTAGCACCTTGGCTAATGGTATTATTCAAGGTTGTTTTATCATTTGAGAGTAAATTACTACTGGATAAAAAAATAGATACATCACGAGAAGCATTACCGCCTGCTAAAAAGTCTTGGCAGGTAAAATTAAGCGTAAATGGCGTGTAGCCTGCTCTAGTTACAGTTTTCACCGCATTGATACTTACTGGGGGTAGTGCAACGACTAAACCTTGGTTAATGAAATTACAGGTAGTGAGAATGGGATTATAAGTTAAGGTAATTGGTTGTAAGTAGATGTCATCGGCACTGGTTGGCCATTGTAGCGTTAACAGAAAAGTGACTAATTTGACTACAATATCTAATAACCACTGTAGAATTCCCAAGCTGGATGCATCAGAGGCGAGTACAATAGGGGTAACTGTGGCGGTACTTCCTGATACTTCGACATAGTTGGTTCCGGGTTTGGCTGTGAGCAAATTAAATTGAACGGTAAAATTTGTATCGAGCTCACTACCTTGATGTATACCTTCCGTAAGGCCGACAACCCTATCTTTTTCTAATGCAGTGACTGTAATTGAGACAAATTGCTTTCCACCATTAAAACCAATAGTAGCGGTTCTGCCTTGGAAAGGGGATGCTATACCGATAGAGTTAGGAAAAAGCAATCCTCTCGCAGTACAGGTAAAAGTTCCAGGGTAGATGGTTCTGCTATTTTTACTAACTTGAGTCGATGTACTGGTAAGTTCTGTCGATAAATCAAAAGCAAGAGCGGGAGCCGTCACTGTAGATGTTTGTCTACAATGTGCTGAGGAATACTGGCTATAAGCCAATATACTGGAAAGCATCAGTGCTAAAGTAATTTTTTTCATCATGTTTTCCTTTATCGACAGAGGTTTTTATTCTTATCCATCGTATTGAGTAGTGGCTCAATAACACATGTCTTTTTCCCTTTAAGCTTTATATGCAATACCATTGGTAATTGCTCGCTTTTGATATACATCACGCCAGATTGACCGACATAACCAACACTTTGCTGTTTAGCATCTGTAATTTCTGTACCAAAAGGTAAGCTATCGCCATTAGCAAGAACGCCACGGATGATATAAGTTTGTCGAGTGTCGGTGTCGAGTTTGATGTAATTCACCGCTCCTTGATATGGACTCACATTTGCCATATTACCGAGTACCTCTGCACCTGCGGTTTTTTCTGTATCCGTCAAGGTATATGTATTGGTTCTATACGGTGTGGAATTAGCAACTAAAACGACACCTTGTTGGTTGGTTAAGGTAGTTTTATCGGCGTTGACCATCATGTTACTGGCCATTGGAGCATCAATGATGGTATAGGTTTGTCCTGTTTCCCCTGAAAAAACAATATGCCCAGGGATAGCAACCAGAGTTCCTTTGGCGCCTAAACCAGTTTGGCGGTAATTATTGGCCTCTGTGTAAGATCCTGAAAGCGTGCTAGAGGGGAGCTGATAGCTGGCGTTGCCACCAACTAAGTTATTCCCACCACTTTGGTTCGTTGCAGTTAGCGTATAATTGACTTGGTCATTTTTACCTGCAATACCACTAACACTTAGCGTAGTTTGTTGGTAACGAGAGTCAGTGTAATAACTTCCCATGCTAATATTGGCGCGTTTTTCAAATAAAGAAAAAGGAACACTAAAATTGGCATAGATACGCGTTTCTTCTTCACTGTCGTAATTACGAACACGTGACACAGATACACTATAGGAAATATCGTTATAGTTGTTGGCATAGCCAGCTTGATATTCACGGCTATTACCGTTTGTATTCCAATAATCACGATGTGTCCCCGAGATGAATACCGAACCATAACCATCAGCTAGTTGTTGGTTTAAATTCAATGTAAATGTGTTTTTAGCACGTGAACCGCGTAAGGCGTCATAATTAGTGAGTGAAAGTTCAGGTGGAATATTATTGCCGAGTTTTTCTGATAGCTGGTCTTGATAAGCTTTCCAAGCGCGATAATTATCTTGAGAATAAATGGCATCAATAAAACTATAGTAACCACTAGTCGAATAACGATATGACGCCAAGGTTAAATTGGTCGACGTTGCGTTAATATATTTGTTATAAGTCAAGCGGTAGCTTTGACCACTATGATCGCCTGAATCTAATTTAGTATTTGCTTGCGTAATATCAGCTGAAATGGCCCCAAAACTAAAATTCCAACCACTCCCAATAACGCCGGAATAGTATTTTTCGCTAAATAACATTCCTGCATAAAGTGTCACTAAATTATTTAAACCATAGTGAAACTCACCTTGAGTAAATTTGGGTTGATAATGGGTATTGTCGATTTTTGTTTGCCCAGCAATGAGGCTGTAATTGTAAACGCCTTGTTTGAGCATATCAGGTACAGCAGAATAGGGCACAGTAAAGGTTTCTTGCCTTCCATCAGCTTCTTGGACAACGACGAATAAGTCACCACCACCAGCACTAGGCTGAAGGTCATTAAATGCGAACTCACCAGGGGGAACGTTTTCTTGATAAACCAGATTGTTATTTTGGTATACGCTGACTAAGGCATTTGTTTGAGCGACACCGCGTATAATGGGGACAAAATTTTGACTTGAATTTGGCAACATATTGGCTTCTGTTGCCAATGCAATGCCTCGAACTCGAATACTATTAAATAGGGCTGCAGGTGTATAAAAATCACCTAATTTCAACCCGGATTTGATTGCACTAAGGGGGCGATAAATATAACGGGTATTGTTTTTCCATTTTTGGCTACCATGAGAGCTATGTCGATAGCTGGATTCATCTCTAAATTGCCAGGCGCCCAAATTAACACCTGAATTTAAGGTTGCATAAAAATTGTCACTGCTGGTTTTTGAGTTTTTCTTCTCTTTATAGCTATAATAATTTGTATTATAAGAAAAAATAATTGCAGGCTCGCCATAATTCCATAGGCTAGGGTCAACATAGTTAGCTTCGAGTTTTTTCAGAGCGACTTGAGGAACTGTAATATTGAGTCGTAGGTTGTTGATATTGAATTTATACTTTATATTGGCTACTAAATCATCAATAGGAACAAATGGCTGTTGTTCGGTTTGCTCAATCACCTCAGCAGATAAATTTAGGTTTAATTTCTGTACATCATCAGCAGCAAGGCTAATCAGTTTGCCATCATTATTGATATCAATTTCAAACTGACCTTTCCAATTATTATTGACATAAAGGTCGGCTAATTGTTTACCTGATGGAATGTTATTGTCAGTATAGAATCGTGAAATATCTCCTTGTGCAGATTTACCTACCAATAGGGAAGTTTCAAACTCGTCCGCTATTGAGTTCTTTTGATAACTTTGTAGTCCTATTAAGATTAGGAGATAGAGATAATTTTCTTTTTTCACGATGATTTCTTCTATTAAAGTTTAATATTTTTAGATTTGAAAACACCATAGTCATCCACATACATTAAAATAAGATCGTGGTTTTTCATTATTCCTTTAATAGGTAATTCTTTTTCAGACATAGGGGCAATCATGGCAGAATCAGTTAATGAGTTATTTTTATCGTTAGATGGTGCGATAGCTGCAATAGTTAAATGGTATTGTGAATTATTTTTAACTAATATTTTATTATTTTTAATTTGATAGCTTGCATTATTAATAACCTCATCGGGAGATTCAGTTAGCCCAATAGGACGATAAAAAATTTTAATTCGTGAACGTGTGGCTAGCTGAATTGCATTTTTGCCTTTAGCAGACTCTGGCGTTTTAGGAATATCTAAAACATTTAAGAAAAATACGCTTTCAACATTTTCAGGAAGTTTTCCGGGTATTTTTTTAATTTTTAGTTGCTGACCTTGTAAACCTTCAATTTTAACAATAGGAGGGGATAAATAAAAAGGCGCTTCAGAATTCTCAGGCGTGGAATTTTCATCACCGTTATCAATCCATGACTGAACAAGAGACGATGTTTTACTGTTATTGGTTAATTGTACAGCAATACTATCAGCGTCAGCAGGATATATAATTCGAGTGCCAGTAATAATAACATTAGAAAGTGTTGCGCTCGAAAATAAAATAGTGAGTAATAAAACTAGAATTTTCATAATAGCATCCATTTAAAGCCAGGCTAATAAAAGCCTGGCTAAGTCATAATTATAAATAGGAAACTGTATATATTACGTTTGATTGCAAAAGACCGACTTTGGCGGCAGTTGCATTAGTTTTATAATAACTGGCAATTAAATTGAGAGTAGCTCCTGTCGTACCACCAGTATCAGCCCCTGTAAGGTTAGTATCAAAAGCCACATTGAGTGGAATTGCGGTGTTTGGAGTACTGGTTTTAGATAAACTAAACCCGACGTTTTTGGCAACGGAGGCGTCATTTTCATTCACGGAAGTATTCACTAAATACAAACCGGAAGGGGAAATGTTACTTGATGAATAAAAGTGTAATTTCAGATTACTTACAGGATTGCTCGCAGGTGCGCAATCTGAGAAAGTTAAAGAAAATTGTTTTTGATTTTTAGAAATAACCGTTGCGGCAGTTGTTCCTGCATCTGTTACGGTTATTGGATCAAGAACAACAGTCATATCGGCACTATTTCCGCCATTAATGGTACAAGTTGTATCGCTTATTGCTCCAGAAATTGAAATAATTCCCCCAGCACTATTCGTTATTGCAAGTGCTGAACCTGATATAAAAGATAAAGAAAGTAAAGACAGAGGTAGTATATATCTAGACATAATTAACCCCATAAGGTCAAAAATAAAATAAAGTTATATAACTTTGATTAACAGCTTAATGTAAATTAGCTGTATTGTTTTATGCTAGATATAAAGTGCATTTTTTTCAAATTAAAAACCAAAAATATATTTAATGAGATTGATGTCTTTTTTATATGTATGAATTTAATGTGATATTATTTTTTAAATTATTTCAAGTTAACTCATGGTGGGTGTATTTGTTGGCGATTGTTGGTTTATCGCTTTGAATATTTCTCGTTGTGTATGTTATTGTGACAAGGATAAATATCAATTAACTTAATAATAAACTGAAGTAATATTAATTCATAAAATTAAATAAAATTTAATTTATAAAAAATAAATTGATAATAAAATGGCAAATCATAGAAAATGATTTGCCATTGAAAGATATCTTATAAGCTTGGTAGGAAAGTAGTAAATACAGGCATAAAGGTGACTAAGAGTAAAACGATAATTAATGCAAAGAACAAGGGCATAACTTCACGAATAAAGTCAGAAATACGGACACCAGTAATCGATGTGGCTACAAACATGACGGTTCCCATTGGCGGTGTTAAGCAGCCGATGGCCAAAATTAAGGATCATGACAATGCCAAAATGGATAGGGTCAATCCCTAATAGTTTTACTGTAGGCATTAATAATGGAACAAGGACAATAATTGCAGCATTTCCTTCAATAAACATACCTAGGATTAACAACACCGCATTGACAATCATTAAGAAGACATACGGGTTATCAGAAAAATTGGTCATCATTCTGGCAACATCTTGCGCCACTTGTTCGTTCGTCAATACCCATGCTAATGCGGAACAAGTCATAATAATGAGCATGATACTTGCTGTTGAACGGGCTGTTTCTAAAAATGAGGCAGCAATGTCTTTTAACTTCATTTCACGATAAAAGAAGGTACCAATTACAATAACGTAAAGTACAGCAATAGCACCAGCTTCTGTTGGTGTAAAAATACCAAAGCGAATTCCACCAATAATGACGAGAACTAATAGGAAAGCAGACATCGCTCCTTTACCTGTTTGGTAAACTTCAGCAAATGTAGGTGCTTTATCTCTAGCAGGCTTATATCCACGTTTTTTTGCAATCAGATAAATTGCAACCATTAAAGCAACGCAGCACATTAATCCAGGAATGATTGCAGCCATAAACATCTTACCAATAGAGACGTCAGCGACAAATCCATAGATGATTAATGCAATACCCGGTGGAATTATAGGTGTTATTAATGATCCTGCGGCAGTGACAGCGGCAGAGAAGCTTTTTCCATAACCTAATTTTGTCATTTCTGGCACTAACATTTTAGATAGCATTGCACAGTCAGCGAGGTTAGATGCAGAAAGCCCACCCATCATTGTACTTAATAATACGTTAGATTGGGCAAGTCCTCCTGGATAGTGGCCAGACAGAGTGCCAGTAAATTTCAACATTCGTCTAGTAATACCAGTGTAATTCAAAAGGTTACCTAACAAAATGAAGAAAGGGATAGCAAGTAACGTCACATTTTCCCCAGCCCCAATAATGCGTTGTACCGCAATGAGGGGAGAAATGTCACCCGCAGAGAAAAAGTAGGTGAGTAATGCAATCAGTACACTTAAAAAAATGGGAACATTAATTAAAAAGCAGAATATTAATACGATACAGGCGATAATTACTGACATGGTTTATCTCCTTTTAGTAATTTACTCATGTCTTCCAGTAAATGTTGGATAGAAAATAACACCATGATGGATGCGCCAATGGGTACAGAAAGGTCGATATAATAATAAGAGACACCAATAATTGGTGTTATTTTGTCTTCTGCAATAATAGAGAGTTCATATCCAAGATAACCAAAAATTGATAAAGCAATAATGGCCATAATATGAGTAACGACCGCAATAGCTAATTGTACTTTTTCAGGAAATAAAGAGGTAATTGCATCAATACTGACATGCATTCTTTTGCCTGCCGCAGATGCTGCGCCAATCATCACCAACCAAATGTAGCAAATGATTAAAACTTCCTCACTCCACATTAAAGGGTCATTAAGAAGCCAACGCATGAATACAGCAAGAATGGTAATAATGACAATAGCGGCAACAGCAAGAGAAGCCACTATATCACTTAATTTCCCCAGAAATTTAAACATAAAAGATCCTTGCGAGAATAATAGTTAACCATTTGTATTGTAAAAATATTGGCGGTATTAACCGCCAAGTAATAGGGTTACTTATTAATAATATCTTGAGTTTGTTGATATAAATTCGCAGACCATTCAGGGAATTCATTATAGAAAGGCTTAGATTTTTCTTTGAAGAGCGCTCTGTCTACTTCAACAACAGTAACACCTTCATTTTTCATTTTCTCAATGATTTCTTTTTCTTGTTGTAAGACTAAATCTGTTAGGAATTGCCCAGCTTCATTTCCTGATTCAACTAAAGCCTGCTGAATATTTTCAGGTAATTTAGCGTAGGTTTTGCTGCCCATGACTAGGTTGGTTACGTTCTCTACATGACCCGTTAAAATCAAGAATTTGGCCGCTTCATGGTGTTTTTGCCCATATAGCACAGGAATTGGGTTTTCTGCGCCATCAATAATTTTAAGATTAAGTGCAGTATAAACTTCTGCTAAAGGTAATGGTGTTGGTGTGGCACCCATTGCCTCTAAACCTTTAATTTGAATTTTATTATTGGGGACGCGAATTTTTAAACCTTTTAGGTCATCTGGAGTTTGGATCATTTTATTGGCTAAGATATGGCGTGAACCATATAACCAATCTTTAGAAACCACGTGAAGGCCTTTTTTATCTAACTGTTGTTCTAAGGAACCATACCAAGGTGAGGCATTTAATTTAAAAATATCTTTATAAGATAGTCCTAAATACGGCCCAAACATAATGCCGTAATCAGGTACATAATCAGAAAAGAAGGCACCATCTGCTAAGGTAATTAGTGGGCTACCTAACTTCATTTGTTCGATGACATCTTTTTTGGAGCCTAATTGTGAGCTTGGATAAGGAATTAATTCACCTTCACCATTAGTTTTTTCATTGAATTTTTTTGCCCATTCGTGAATAGCTAAATCAAAAGGCTCTCCAGGGTTATTTTCATAAGCGACTTTTAACTTATATTTAGCATCTGCAAATGCGGCATTTGTCATGCTGCCCATTAATAGCATTGTGCTGAGTGTTAAGCTAAGAAGTTTTTTTCCGTTTAATGTGCTCAGTTTCATAAAGGTATCTCCTGTAGGGGGATTTATTGTTTTAAGTATTTATTTTCTTTTTCTAACCAATGTATTTTCTGCGTAGCATTGATTCTGTACCGCTACTCAGAATTTCAGTAATTTTTTGGCTCACATCATCTTGTAATTGTGGTATTTCGTTGAGGTTTAATCCCCATAAATCAGACATTGCTAGCACATTTTCAGTAAGTTGTTTTACATTTGAGTCATAGAGTTCATGCCAAGCTTTAAAGCGTTCAAGTAAATAATCATCATCATTTAAAGGAATGAGTTGTTCAGCCTGTTTTCCTCGATAGAAAACAATAAGTGCAGCAAGTGAAAATGAAATGCAATAAGGAATTTTATTGTATTGCTTAACATAAGAGATTAATTGAGGTAATAGGCGAGTTTTAAATTTAGTTAACGAGTTTAGAGATATTGAAATTAATTCATGTTCTATATATGGGTTATTAAAGCGGTCAATAACTGCGGAGGCAAAAGCCGCGAGCTCCGAAGGGCTTTGAGATAAAACAGGAATAACTTCATTATCAATTAAATCTTTAATGAAAGCTAAAAAGATTGGGTTGCTAGTGACATCACGGACAGTTCTGATCCCTGCCAAGTAAGCAACAGGAACCATCGCGGTGTGCGCACCATTTAAGATTGCAACTTTACGCTCTTTGTAGGGCTTTATGTCATCGACTACTTTGATATTTAATGGTAATTCATTCAGTTTTAGCTTCTGCTCTAGTATTTTTGGCCCTTGAATGACAAATAAATAGAAATATTCAGCAGTGACGAGAAAATCGTCTTTATAACCTAATTCTTTTTCCAGTTTCTCAATTTCATTTTTCGGGTATCCAGTAACGATCCTATCGACTAACGTAGAACAAAACGTATTACTGCTATTTAGCCAAGCAATAAAATCTGCGGGGAGTTGCCAGTCTTGCGCATGTTGATTCACAAACTCTTGTAACTTATCGCCATTATAGTCAATTAACTCACAGGGGATGATGAACAACCCTTTGCTATTATCACCATTAAAATGTTGAAAGCGGTGAAATAAAAACTGAGTAAGTTTCGCAGGGAAACTACTTGCTGGTGCATCTTCTAAGCGTACGTCGTGCTTATATACGATCCCTGCTTCCGTCGTGTTAGAGAAGATCCATTGTAATTCGGGATTTTCTGCACATGTTAGAAACTTATCATATTCAGAATAAATCAGTATTTCACGGTTAACCGAATTAATAATTCTTATATTCGAAACACTTTGTTTTTGTTCATTAATTCCCCTGGTGATGGCAGTATAAAGTCCATTTTGCTGATTAATTGAGGGATGTGATGAGTCAATTGGCCTGACAAGCGTAATGCCACTATCGAAATCTGTCTTTTCATTCAGTTGGTCAACCATCCAGTCGATAAAAGCACGTAAAAAATTACCTTCTCCGAATTGCAAAATTCTCTCTGGGTATTGCTTATTAGCCATTGACTGTCTATTTAAGTAATCCATGACCATTCCTCTAGTTATTATGTGTATTAATCATCCGGTGTTGATTCAGACTAGAAGTATTTTTTTCTATGGACTATTAATTGCATCAATTTTGTGGAATGAATGGCTTTTTGATGTTTTTAATCTGTTTTTTATTAGTTAAAGACAGGTATTTTATTGATTCATCAAACCTAAATCATAACTATACATGCTAATTGATTGAAAATTAAGGTTGTTTATTTTTTATTGTAATTTGGGAACGTAATGATTTCACGGTTAAGTTGTTTTTTTACTAAAAAATTCAGGTTTTATTTGATGTATATATTATCGAGCCAAAGAGTAAGTCATCGTTGACCATCCATTGACCTTGTAACTTAATGTTATTTATTTATAAGTTTGCTGTATGGAGTTAATCATAGTTCTTTTAGCGGTATCTAAATGATGTCGAAGTTCATTCATCGCCACAATATCATTACGGCTAATCAAAGCACTTAAAATGGTCATATGTTCTTCAATTGCCAGTACATTTCTTTCTTTTAAGTCTGACTCATCCCATTGATATTGAAAGTGAAATATCACAGTGATGATTTCAAGAGACTGATTAAAAAACGGGGTATTGGCACCTGATAAAATAAGACTATGTAGTTCATAATCTAGTTGGGAAAAGTCGCGGTAATTAATAGTAACGGTTTCCCGTAGTGTTCTATGTTTGAGTAATAGCTCTTTCGCTAAAATCCAACGGTGGTCATCTGGTGGTAAATTTAAAAAATGAGTCAGAGCATTGGTTTCTAGCAATTCCCTGAACTCAAAAAGCTTTTCTGCATATTCACGCGAAAATTTCATCATGTGCCAGTTCCCCCGGTGGGTGTTTTTAATTAACCCATAACGAGAAAACTCCACTAAGAACTCCCGAACAATACTAGAACTTACATGGCTTTTTTTTGCTAGTTGTAATTCAGTAAAAGTATCCCCAGGCATCAATTCTTTGCGTTTAATCATTTGATAAAACGCTTTTTCGAATAAGACGATTTGTTGATCAGGAAGACTTGATTCAACAGGAAAGAAATCAGTTTTATTGGGATAGCGAATAACATGATATTCACTCCCTTGTTTTTCAATGATTTTCTTTTCTAATAAATATTCGAGGGTATGTCTCACTGTGGTTCGACTGATATTAAACATCTCAGCTAAAGAAGATTGTGAGGGAAAGGGGGATGTTAATAAATTTTTATGTATAGCGTCTAAAAATTCATTAATTGATCCATAGCGTATATTTTTACTCCTCACCATTTAAACACTCCTTAATCTGATTTTTATTCTTTAAAGACCGATTTAAAACCGATTTAAAAACATTTAATCACAAAATTCGGTTGTTAAGTATCTAGTCTATGTTTTTTAAATTAAAAAAGACAGATGAATTGACGGAGGAAAATATGAAACAATTGATTTGTCAGGAACCTAAAAAATTAGTCTATCAACAAGTCGTTGAACCTACAGTACAAGTTGGGCATGTAAAAATAAAAATACATGCGGTTGGAATATGTGGAACGGATATTCACGCTTGGGGAGGAAATCAGCCCTTTTTTCAATATCCACGAGTATTAGGACATGAAATCTCTGGAACTATTTGTGATGTTGCACCTGACGTTACACAATGGAAAGTCGGTCAGCGTGTTGCTGTAATGCCTTATGTTGCCTGCTATGAATGTGGTGCTTGTAAGGAAGGAAAAACAAATTGCTGCGAAAAAATTTCAGTTATTGGCGTTCACGAAGATGGTGGTTTTTGTGAATATTTAAATGTGCCAGAGAAAAATGTATTAGCGATTGAAGATACAGTTACAGATATTGATGGCGCCTTAATCGAACCATTTTCAATCAGTGCTCATGCCGTCAGGCGTGCGCAGGTTAAACCTCAAGATACTGTTTTAGTTGTAGGGGCAGGGCCTATAGGGCTAGGTGTTGCTGCTATTGCTAAAGCGGATGGTGCTAACGTATTAGTGGCTGATACCAGCGAGGCACGTCGTCAACATGTTGAAAAAGTATTAGGCTTAAAAACGTGTGACCCAGCCGATGAAAACTACTTATCAAGTATTGAACACCATTTTTCAGGTATGCTTGCTGAGAAAGTTATTGATGCAACGGGGAATCAACACGCAATGAACACCGCGGTGAATTTAATTCGTCATGGTGGCTTAATTGTATTTGTTGGGCTATTTAAAGGTAATTTATCGTTTCCAGATCCAGATTTTCATAAGAAAGAGACAACAATGATGGGAAGCCGAAATGCCACTCCTGAAGATTTCAATAAAGTTGCAAGGTTAATGGCAGAAGGTAAGTTATCTAGTAGTATGATGCTAACGCATCAATTTGATTTTAATACCATTGGTGATATTTATGAAAGTGATGTTATTAATAATCGTGAATTAATTAAAGGTGTTATTTTATTTTAAATAACAATTTATCTTTAAATAACAACAAAAAAACCCACAATAAAAGTGGGTTTTGTTTTTAGTTCGTCTCTAGAAAGGATGTGTTAGCGCTTTAATGCTTCTGATAGCTCATCTTTCATGACGGACAGTATGTCTCTAACAACACGTGGGCTACCAGCAACTAAGTTACCTGAGGCTAAATAATTATGACCGCCAATAAAGTCAGTCACGATACCGCCAGCTTCACGCATGATCAGCTCACCGCCCATGAAGTCCCACGGTTTTAAACCAATTTCAAAAAAAGCATCAACACGGCTAGAAGCCACATAGCATAAATCTAATGCTGCGGAGCCGGTACGACGAAAATCAGCACATTTGTTAAACATCGCAGTTATGATGTTCATATAGACAGGTGCATGTTGTTTTTGTTTGAAAGGGAAGCCTGTCGCAACGATAGCGCCATCAAGGTCACGTTTTTCGTCGATGCGAATACGATAACCGTTAAGCTGAGCGCCTTGCCCACGTACTGCGCTAAATAATTCATTACGCATTGGGTCATAAACAACAGCAACTTCTGTACGGCCTTTAACGCGCACAGCGATAGAAACAGAAAAATGGGGGAGACGTTTTGTGAAGTTGGTAGTGCCATCCAGTGGATCGATTACCCATTGAATATCATCATCTTTACCTATTAATTCACCACTTTCCTCAGTGATAATAGTGTGGTCAGGATATGATTTGCGGATGATTTCAATAATCAGTTGCTCAGATTCTTGGTCAACGTTAGTAACGAAATCGTTAGTGCCTTTCTGAGTGACTTTAATATTGCTAGGCATTTCATAGTTTTTAGCTATGTGATTACCGGCCTTACGTGCTGCACGTATGGCGATGTTAAGCATCGGATGCATGGGCTTTTTCCACTGGAATGTTAAAGAACGAAAAACTTGAGTGCCAAAGTATATAGATGTTCGTCACAATAAGCAATTTTGTGTTAAGCTATTGCAATAATTTTTTCATTAAACGTATAAATCATGTTAGATAACATCCGTATTGTTCTTGTTGAAACCTCACACACTGGTAATATGGGCTCAACAGCTCGTGCCATGAAAACCATGGGGCTTTCTAATCTGTACCTCGTTAATCCTCTCGTTGAACCTGATTCACACTCTATTGCGCTTTCTGCCGGGGCAAGTGATGTTATTGGTAATGCGACAATAGTTAAAACTCTCGATGAAGCTTTAGAAGGCTGTAAGTTAGTGATCGGTACCAGTGCACGTTCTCGCACCTTATCTTGGCCAATGGTTGAACCACGTGAATGCGGCATTAAATCTGTTGAGCAATCCAAAGAATCACCTGTTGCTATCGTATTTGGCCGTGAGCGAGTGGGCTTAACCAACGAAGAACTTCAAAAATGCCAATATCATTTATATATCCCCACAAACCCAGAATACGGTTCTTTGAATTTAGCGATGGCAGTGCAATTGGTGAGTTATGAAATACGCATGGCGTATCTTTCAATGGATGAAAAAAATACGGTAATTTCCGCTGATGATGAGGTAGAATACCCACCGTCAGAAGATGTTGAACGTTTTTATGTCCATCTCGAGAGCGTGTTGAATGAATCAGGTTTTATTCGTAAAGCGCACCCTGGCTTAATTATGAATAAATTACGCCGTTTATTCACTCGAGCGCATATCGAAACCCAAGAGTTACATATCCTGCGGGGTATCTTAACGTCAATGGAAAAATGGGCGAAAAAGTGAGGTTAAATCCGTGGTAAAATCAGGTGAATAATACTTGAGTAAATTAGTCAGGTAAATAGTTGACTAAATTACTCAGGAATGTCACAATCTGACCATAATTTACCATGGAGTAATATGTTATGAGACTCACTTCCAAAGGGCGTTACGCAGTAACTGCGATGTTAGATGTCGCATTACACTCTCAGTCAGGTCCAGTGCCTTTAGCTGACATTTCTGAACGTCAGGGAATTTCCCTCTCTTATCTTGAGCAACTTTTCTCTCGTTTACGTAAAAACGAGTTAGTTTCGAGTGTGCGCGGTCCAGGTGGCGGTTATTTGCTTGGTAGAGACGCAGACCAAATCTTTGTTGCTGAAGTAATCGCTGCGGTAGATGAATCTGTTGACGCCACCCGTTGTCAGGGTAATAAAGAAGGTTGCCAAAATGGTGATCGCTGCTTAACTCACGCATTATGGCGCGATTTAAGCGATAGAATTACAAGTTTCCTTAGCAGCATTAGCCTTGATGAACTGGTTAAAAACCAAGAAGTCATGGTTGTTGCTGATAGACAAGATAACGAACAGCGTAAGACCATGCCAAATGGGATTACACCTGAATCGATTATCAATGTACGTGCTTAAAAATATTAAAAAAATTGCAGTCGGTACATTTTGGTGAGTTATTGGACGAAGAGCTAATTTCCGCCATTTGTATCTTTAAAAATTAAAGGCAAGTTAGCTTGTCCTTTGGAGTAAGTGAGCAATGAAATTACCAATTTATCTTGATTATTCAGCAACAACACCGGTTGACCCGCGTGTGGCTGAAAAAATGATGCAATGTTTAACAATGGATGGGAACTTTGGTAACCCAGCGTCCCGTTCTCATCGTTTCGGCTGGCAAGCTGAAGAAGCGGTGGATATTGCTCGCAATCAAATCGCCGAATTAGTGGGTGCTGATCCACGTGAAATCGTATTTACCTCAGGCGCAACTGAGTCTGATAACTTAGCGATTAAAGGCGCTGCTAATTTCTATAAAAAGAAAGGCAACCACATTATTACCTGTAAAACGGAACACAAAGCCGTTTTAGATACCTGCCGCCAATTAGAGCGTGAAGGTTTTGAAGTGACTTATCTGTCACCACAAAGCAATGGTTTAATTGCTATGCAAGACCTACAAGACGCTATTCGTGAAGACACCATTTTAATTTCTATTATGCATGTTAATAACGAAATTGGGGTTGTGCAGGATATCGCAGCTATCGGTGAATTATGCCGTAGCAAAGGAATTATTTTCCACGTTGATGCAACACAAAGTGTGGGCAAATTGCCTATCGACCTTAATGCGCTAAAAGTGGATTTAATGTCATTCTCTGCTCACAAACTTTACGGGCCAATGGGGATTGGTGCATTGTATGTTCGCCGTAAACCACGTATTCGCCTTGAAGCGCAACAGCATGGTGGTGGTCATGAACGTGGTATGCGTTCTGGAACATTACCTGTACACCAAATCGTGGGTATGGGCGAAGCTTACCGCATTGCCAAAGAAGAAATGGCAGCGGAATCTGAGCGTTTACGCGGTTTACGGCTACGTTTGTGGAACGGTATTAAAGATATCGAAGAAGTTTACCTCAATGGTGATTTAGAACACGGTGCGCCGCACATTCTGAACGTCAGCTTCAACTATGTTGAAGGTGAATCACTGATGATGTCATTAAAAGATTTGGCTGTATCTTCAGGTTCTGCATGTACTTCTGCAAGCCTAGAACCTTCTTATGTACTGCGCGCTTTAGGGATGAATGATGAGCTGGCACATAGCTCAATCCGTTTCTCTTTAGGTCGTTTCACGACAGAAGAAGAAATTGACTATGCAATCAAAATGATTCATGGCGCAATTGGCCACTTACGCGAGCTGTCTCCTTTATGGGAAATGTTCAAAGACGGCGTAGATCTTAACAGCATCGAATGGTCTCACCATTAATCAGACGGTTTCAGGAGTTTAAAAATGGCTTACAGTGAAAAAGTTATCGATCATTATGAAAACCCACGCAACGTTGGTTCGTTTGACAACAGCGACCCAAGCGTAGGTAGCGGTATGGTAGGCGCACCTGCCTGTGGTGACGTCATGAAATTACAGATTAAAGTAAATGATGACGGCATTATTGAAGATGCACGCTTTAAAACTTATGGTTGTGGTTCAGCAATTGCATCAAGTTCACTCGTGACTGAATGGATGAAAGGCAAAAGTTTGGACGAAGCGGAGTCAATCAAAAATACAGCGATTGCCGAAGAGTTAGAATTACCACCAGTGAAAATTCACTGTTCAATTCTGGCTGAAGATGCAATTAAAGCTGCTATTGCTGATTACAAAAGCAAACGCCAAAGCAAATAAGTTTTTAATCAGTCTATAGGACAACCCATATTAATAAATAACAACAAGTTATCGTCCTATAACTGGCACAATACCCACGGCGTCTAGGCTAAACATCGCTGAGTTTCTTAGTTTAGAAATAGGGTGGGTATAAAATAATTTGAAGGCGGATGCGACTCATGAGTAGCATCTGCCTTGTTTGTTTCTAAAGTGAGGTTTGCAATGTCTATTTCTCTTACAGAAAGTGCTGCGCAGCGTATTCAATCCTTTCTACAAAATCGTGGGAAAGGCGAAGGCTTGCGTTTAGGTGTAAGAACTTCAGGTTGTTCAGGAATGGCTTATGTTCTTGAATTTGCTGATACAATCAATGAAGAAGACACAGTTTTTGAAGATAAAGGTGTGAAAGTCATCATCGATGGCAAGAGCATTGTTTATCTTGATGGTACTGAGCTGGATTTCGTGAAAGAAGGCTTAAACGAAGGGTTTAAATTTAATAACCCTAACGTCAATAGTGAATGCGGATGCGGTGAAAGTTTTCACGTATAATGCGTTTTATTAAGCCTAATTTTTGGCCAATCTTACTAATTTTATTTTATTAGTGGTATTGGTAACCGGTTCGAGAAACTGAGCACTTATGGATTATTTTACTCTTTTTGGGTTGACTCCCATCTATGCCATCGATAGCGAACAACTGACGTTACGTTTTCAAGACTTACAGCGTCAATACCATCCTGACCGTTTTGCAACCTGTTCTGAACAGGAGAAAATGCAAGCACTACAAAAAGCAGCAACCATTAATGCTGCTTATCAAGCCCTCCGTCATCCGCTAAAACGCGCGGAATATATGCTTTCATTGCATGGTTTTGATATTAATAACGAACAACATACCATGCATGATACGGCATTTTTGATGGAGCAACTTGAGCTACGCGAAGAGTTAGACAATATTGAGAACAGTGATGACGCACTTGATCTATTGGCTAAATTTATGCAGAGCGTCAAGCAAATGCAGCAAGCACGAAGTGCACTGATGGTGACAGAGCTAGATGCCATGCAGTGGGAAAAAGCCGCTGATACCGTACGTAAACTACGTTTTCTCGACAAGCTTCAGCAGCAAGCAGAGCAACTCGAAGAACGATTACTAGATGAATTTTAAGAGAAAACGATTATGGCGTTACTACAAATCAGCGAACCCGGTATGACAGCAGCTCCGCATCAACGCAAATTGGCTGCAGGCATTGATTTAGGTACCACCCACTCTTTGATTGCGACAGTGCGCAGTGGTGAAGCTGCAGCTTTGCCTGATAGCCAAGGGCGCTTTTTATTACCATCGATTGTTAATTATCAACCCGAAAGCAAATTAGTGGGATGGGAAGCGAAACAACTTGCCGAGCAAGACCCGGTCAATACCATTATTTCAGTGAAACGCATGATGGGGCGTTCATTAGCCGATATTCAAAAACGCTACCCTGACTTACCTTATCAATTGACTGCCAGTGAAAATGGTTTGCCGTTTATTCAAACCGTGGCTGGCCAAGTTGACCCAATCCAAGTTTCTTCTGACATTCTAAGAACACTAGCAAAACGTGCTGAAGAAACCTTAGGTGGGGAAATGGATGGCGTAGTGATCACAGTACCGGCTTATTTTGATGATGCACAACGCCAAGGGACCAAAGATGCAGCGCGCCTTGCAGGCTTACATGTATTGCGTTTGCTGAATGAACCGACTGCGGCTGCGATTGCCTATGGATTAGACTCTGGGCAAGAAGGTGTGATTGCTGTTTATGACCTCGGTGGTGGCACTTTTGATGTGTCCATTTTACGCCTGAGCCGTGGTGTTTTTGAAGTGTTAGCAACGGGCGGCGATACCGCGCTTGGTGGTGATGACTTTGACCAAGTATTGGCTCAGTGGATTGCTGAGCAGGCAGGGGTTTCATTACAAGGTGATCATCATTTAAATCGTCAGTTATTAAATGTGGCGACAGAAACCAAAGTTGCGCTTAGTGATGCAGAAACAGTGACTATTCAGCTTGCCAACTGGCAAGGGGAAATTCGTCGTGAGCAGTTTGAAACGTTAATTGAAAATTACGTAAAGCGCACTCTGATGGCTTGTCGCCGTGCGTTAAAAGATGCGGGTGTTGAGGCTGAAGATGTTCTGAATGTCGTGATGGTCGGTGGTTCGACTCGTGTGCCACTAGTACGTCAAAAAGTCGGGGAGTTTTTTGGTAAATCACCACTGACATCCATCGACCCAGATAAAGTTGTCGCCATTGGCGCTGCAATTCAAGCGGATATTTTAGTCGGAAACAAGCCTGATAGCGAGATGCTGTTGTTAGATGTGATCCCACTCTCTCTTGGTTTGGAAACGATGGGTGGATTAGTCGAAAAAGTGATCCCGCGTAACACCACCATCCCTGTTGCTCGAGCCCAAGAGTTTACCACCTTTAAAGATGGTCAAACGGCGATGAGCGTTCATGTCGTACAAGGTGAACGCGAAATGGTGGCAGATTGCCGTTCATTAGCTCGCTTTACCTTGCGTGATATTCCAGCGATGGCCGCAGGTGGGGCACATATTCGTGTGACTTTTCAAGTCGATGCCGATGGGCTGTTGAGTGTTAGCGCCATGGAAAAATCGACAGGTGTAGAAGCATCGATTCAAGTTAAGCCATCGTATGGGTTAACGGATAACGAAATTTCAAACATGATTAAAGATTCAATGACTAACGCGCAAGATGATTTAAATGCGCGCCGCTTAGCGGAGCAAAAAGTTGAAGCTGCAAGAGTGCTTGAAAGTTTAACGAGCGCATTAGCCCAAGATGGCAATTTACTGACGCCAGAAGAAGAGTCAGAAATTGATAATGCAGTCAATGAGTTAATTAAAGCGGTTGAGGGTACAGACCCAATCGTAATTGAAAATGCCATTAAACAACTGGATAAGCAATCGCAGGAGTTTGCAGCGCGTCGCATGGATACCTCCATTCGCCAAGCGTTGTCAGGTCATTCTGTGGATGAGATATAATTATGCCTAAAATAGTTTTTTTACCTCATAGTGATTTATGTCCAGACGGTGCAGTAGTTGAAGCACAAGAAGGCGAATCTATTTTAAATGTTGCGCTACGCAGCGGTATTGAGCTTGAGCACGCCTGTGAAAAATCCTGTGCTTGTACAACCTGTCATTGTATTGTTCGTGAAGGTTTCGATTCACTGGAAGAAAGCAGTGAACTCGAAGATGACATGTTAGATAAAGCATGGGGGTTAGAGCCTGAAAGCCGTCTAAGTTGCCAAGCATTGGTGACGGATGAGGATTTAGTGGTAGAGATCCCTCGTTATACTATCAATCACGCCCGCGAACACTGATTTTTGTCATACTTCACGCTGTAGCGTTGTTGGCTTCTTTCGCTAACCCTAGTCACATACTTTTGTATGCTCCTAGGGATTAGCTCAACTTGCCGCCTAGCTACAACGTGAATTATTTAAAAAATAGAAACGCT
Organism: Providencia rettgeri; assembly: GCA_900455085.1. Lineage (NCBI taxonomy): Bacteria > Pseudomonadati > Pseudomonadota > Gammaproteobacteria > Enterobacterales > Morganellaceae > Providencia > Providencia rettgeri. Next base: position 1,681,098 of record UGTZ01000001.1, read on the forward strand.
CGTCATACTTCATACTGTAGCGTTGTTGGCTTCTTTCGCTAACTCGAATCACATACTTCTGTATGCTCCTAGGGATTAGCTCAATCGCCGCCTAGCTACAATGTGAATTATTTAAAAAATTGAAATGCTCGGCATGTTTGGCGTTGTAACGTAGAGCATCAATGGTAAAAATCATTTAATAATCAAATTGGTGAGAGAACATGAGTTTAAAATGGTCAAATAGCCGCGAAATCGGTGAAGCACTGTACGACGCATTTCCTGATGTTGATCCTAAAACGGTGCGCTTTACTGATATGCACCAGTGGATTTGCGATTTAGAAGAATTTAATGATGACCCGCAAAAATCGAATGAGAAAATCCTAGAAGCCATTTTGTTAGTTTGGCTGGATGAGTTCGAATAAGTAGAGTTTTACCCTAAAAACCGAGTGACTGTCAGAAATAGTGCTCGGTTTTTTATTTTATATCAGCACTATAATGATATCCCTATTGGTATTTATCAGTTAAGGTAATGCTATCTGCCGACAGAATCAATGGGTTTTTACTGTCTGCAAAAATAGACAAAGTGAGAAAAACGATGACAAAACAAATTATGCCAGTAATGATTTCTTGTGAGCCTGCTGCACCTTGTTGGGGTGAAGGCGCATTGTTAAGCTCTAGTGATAAAGGGATGACAATCCACCTGAAACATGCAGGTAAATTATGTGCAGTACAAAGCGCTGGCCGTAAATTAGATGGTCAAGGGATCCGCAATGTTGCTTTGGCTGGCGAAGGATGGGATTTAGAAAAAAGCTGGGCATTTTGGCAAGGTTTTCGTGCGCCAAAAGGGGCGAGAACGATTGAATGGCCAGTATTGCCTGAAGCAGACCGCAAAGAATTAGAAAACCGTATTCGTACCATTGATTGGGTACGTGATGTCATTAACGCACCTGCAGAAGAGTTAGGCCCAGAACAACTCGCACAACGCGCCATTGATTTACTCTGCACTGTGGGCGCACAAGACATTAGCTACCGCATTATTAAAGGCGATGACTTATTAGAACAGGGGTATACTGGTATTCATACGGTCGGTCGCGGTTCAAGTCGTCCACCTGTCTTTTTAGCGTTAGATTACAACCCAGGTGCAAACCCAAATGCCCCTGTTTTTGCTGCGTTAGTCGGCAAAGGTATTACTTTCGATTCAGGTGGTTATAGCATCAAACCATCGTCTTCCATGAATTCAATGAAAGCGGATATGGGCGGTGCTGCAACCTTAGCGGGTTCATTGGCATTGGCGATTTCTCGTGGCTTACAAAAACGCGTCAAAATGTTCCTGTGCATTGCTGACAATATGGTTAGCGGTAATGCATTCAAATTGGGGGATATTATTCGTTACCGTAATGGTAAATCCGTTGAAATTATGAATACGGATGCTGAAGGCCGCCTTGTGTTAGCTGATGGCCTGATTGATGCTAGCAAAGAAAAACCAACGCTGATCATTGATGCTGCAACCTTGACGGGTGCGGCGAAAACCGCCGTGGGCAATGACTACCATTCAGTGTTGAGCTTCGATGATAAATTAGTTGCTGACTTGATGAGCGCTTCAGACACTGAGTTTGAACTGTTCTGGCGTTTACCTTTGGCAGAGTTCCATCGCCAACAATTACCGTCTGGCTTTGCGGATTTGAACAACATCGCGGCACCATCGCACACTGCAGGCGCAAGCACTGCTGCGGCATTTTTATCGCATTTTGTCGAAAATTATCGTCAAAATTGGGTACATATCGACTGCTCCGCGACTTACCGTAAATCTGCAGTTAGCTTATGGGCAGAAGGCGCTACGGGTACAGGTGTAAGAACATTAGCAAACTTATTAATCAGTAAATCAAAGTAGTGAATGTTTGATTAATAACAGGCACGGGAAGGTAACTTTTCGTGCCTATTTTTTATCTAGATGTATTTGCGAGTATAATAAGCTCTTCTTTTTAATAGCAGGGGATTGGCAATGTCGCAGCAATCGAATAATAACAGTTCCACCCAAGAAACTGAGATCCAATTTACTGAGTTAACCGTACCGAAAGGCTCATCACTTAAATTAAGTGTGTTAGAAGAACAGCCGCAGGCTATTGTTGATGCGCTTAGCGAATTTTTTAAACAACACAAAGTCGTGAGACGCGGTTTTATGGTCTCCGCAGTAGAGAGTGATAACACTGAAGAAACGCCAATATTAATGATAGCGTTAGAGTTTACTGCAGGGGCAGAAAATATTGATTCCATTATTCATGAGGCGGGGACACTTGCTTGTGAGTTTTTAGCCGATGACGAATCTATTGATTTTTGTGTGGTAAATGAGAATGAGCAAGGTGTCAGCCACTTTATTACTCAACATATTCAGCCTTTTTATCAGCGTCGCCTTGGTAGCTTCTTACGAGACACAATCCCAGTAAAAAACACCTAATAGTTCCATGTATAGAGTGAGAAAAATGTTTTTCTCACTCATAAAAGGCATATTGCTCATTTATTAAATATATATTCTGCTTACTATTTAAAAAATATTATTTCATTTCACTGTTTTTCTCGCCCATCATTTTTTCCGTTTTGTCTGATAGGTGTTCTAATCACATTCTGTTAAATTATATTGATAATTGAAACAATATCAGCAGCATTTATCTGTGTGTGTTTTTAGCCATTTCCAAGTATATAGTGGGTTTTAACCTCCTGTTAAAACCTTAAAAAAACAGAATAAATTTTAACTAATTAAAGGGCGGGCGGTAATGAAACAACAATCTAGTTGGGCTTCATTGGCGGGTCTAAAAACCAAAAAGCGTTATTTAGCACTTGCGTTGGCATCTGTCGTGGCATTGGCCGGTTGTGATAATACAGAAGAAGCAACCAAAAATGAGCCAAATGTTTCCACGACAGCGCCAGAAAATCAAACTAAAACAGCGCCAGTTGCAGAGCAGAGAAAAGCAGCACCGAAACTTTCCACTGAAGAAATGGTAAAAAAATATGCAGGGAAAGATCTCACCATTTTGGATGCGTCTGAATTGCAGCTTGATGGTGCGAGTGCCATGGTGGTGACATTCTCCGTTCCATTACAAGCAAACCAAGATTTTGGCCAGTACATAAACCTCATTGATGTTAAAACCGGTAAGTTAGATGGCGCTTGGGAACTGTCTGATAACCAAATGGAATTACGTTTTCGTCACCTTCCACCGTCTAAAGAATTAAACCTCACCATTAACCCGGGCATTAAAGCGGTTAATGAGCGTACAATGACCGAAAGTTTTGAGAAAAAACTCACCACGGCGCAAATCATCCCAACAGTTGGTTTTGCAAGTAAAGGCTCTTTATTACCGAGTAAGGTCGCACAGGGTTTACCTGTGATTGCGCTGAATGTTGATAAGGTTGATGTTAATTTCTTCCGTGTGGATGAAAAGCAGCTGCCACAATTTTTAGCGCAGTGGCAGTATCGTAGTAATTATGAGTATTGGTATTCAGAAGAGTTTCTCGACAAAGTGGAGCTGGCTTATACCGGCCGTTTTGATTTAAATCCAGATAAAAATACTCGCCAAACTATTTTACTGCCGTTGAAAGATGTCAAAGAATTACAGCAAGATGGCGTATATTTGGCCATCATGCAAAAAGCAGGCAGCTATAGCTATCAATTCCCTGCAACCGTCTTCACATTAAGTGATATTGGCGTGTCACTACACAGTTACCAAGATCGAGTCGATATTTTCACGCAATCCTTAGCGAAAGGCTCTGCCATTAAAGGCGTTGAGCTACGTATTTTGGATGAAAAAGGTCAGTTAGTGACAAAAGGCACCACAGATGGTGATGGTCACGCTCAATTAGATAAATTAGCGGGTGGAAAATTATTACTGGCAACCCATGAAGGGCAAACCAGTATGATTGATCTCACGCAGCCGGCACTTGATCTGTCTGAATTTGATATTTCAGGGCCAGAAGGCTATGCAAAACAATTTTTCACCTTTGGGCCGCGTGATTTATATCGTCCGGGTGAACTGCTGCTGGTGAATGGCTTACTGCGTGATGGCGATGGTAACCCAGTTAAAACTCAGCCGGTTAAAGTTGATGTATTAAAAACAGATGGGCAAGTGGTTCGTAGTTTCGTGTGGCAGCCGGAAGAAAACCAAAATGGATTATATCAATACCAATTTGAAATTCCTAAAAATGCAGAAACCGGCGGTTGGTCGTTACGTTTTGATTTAGGTGACGGTTCACCACAACGCTATTACAAATTCAATGTTGAAGATTTCATGCCAGAACGCATGGCGCTGGAAATTGTTGGCAGTGATGTTCCTCGTTTAACTGACCAGTCGGTTGATTTTGATATTCAAGGCCGTTATTTATACGGAGCACCTGCAGCAGACAACCAACTGCAAGGCCAAATTGTTTTAAAAGCAGACCGTGAAGCGGTAGCAAAATTACCTGGTTTTGAATTTGGCGCTGTCAATGAAGAGGGCTTACCTCGTAAATTAGATGAGTTTGACTTGACGCTGGACAGCAACGGCGAAACTGTAATTTCAATTCCAAACAGTAATTGGAGCTCAACACGTTCACCAATTTCGGCCGTTTTACAAGCAAGTTTACTCGAAGCTGGCGGACGTCCAGTGACGCGTCGTGCTGAGCAAGCCATTTGGCCTGCGGAAAAACTAGTCGGTATTCGTCCATTATTCGCCAAAAAAGAAATTTACGATTACCGCACAGATCGTTATGTCAAACGCCACAATGTGGATGAAAATTCACTCGCAGAATTTGAATTAGTCATGGCGGATGCGGCGGGTAATAAACTGGCAGCAGAAAACTTAACCGTGCGTTTAGTGTATGAACGCCGTGATTATTATTGGAGTTGGTCTGAAAGTGGTGGTTGGTCTTCAAATTATGACCAAAAAGACCTTGTTATGGCGAATGAAAATATTGCCATCGCCAAAGACGGTACAGCGAAAGTCTCCTTCCCTGTGGATTGGGGGGCATTCCGTTTAGAGGTATTAAACCCAGAGAATCAGCTCGTTTCCAGCGTCCAGTTCTGGGCGGGGTATTCATGGCAAGATAACACAGGGGGAAGCGGCTCAGTTCGTCCTGACCAAGTGAAACTCAGCCTGAATAAGCCTGCATATTTACCGGGTGAAAAAGCCAAAGTTCGCATTGAATCCCCTAAAGCCGGCAAAGGCTATATATTGCTCGAGTCGAGTAATGGCCCACTGTGGTGGGAAGAAATTGATGTACCAGAAAAGGGCTTAGACGTTGAAATCCCAGTCAATAAAGAGTGGGCTCGTCATGATTTATACGTTTCTGCCGTCGTTGTTCGTCCAGGTGATGACTCTAAAGAAGCCACGGTGAAACGTGCGGTGGGTGTGTTGCATTTACCAATTGCAGATGAAAACCGTAAGATTGCGTTGGCCTTAACGACGCCAGACAAAATGCGCCCTAATCAAGACTTAACGGTAAAAATTAAAGCGACAGCGCAAGATGGCAAACCGTTACCTGAAAAAGTGAATGTGCTGTTATCTGCAGTTGATACTGGTGTATTAAATATCACGGATTTCAAAACCCCAGACCCGTATGACGCCTTTTTTGGCCGCAAGCGCTATGGCGTTGATCAGTATGACGTTTATGGTCACTTAATTGAAGGACAAGGTAAGATTGCTAACTTACGCTTTGGTGGTGACAGCGAGGATGCGGCATTAGAGCGTGGTGGTATGAAGCCACTCACTGAAGTGCAAATCATTGCGGAGCAAGCCAAACCTGTCACATTAAATAAAGACGGTGAGGGTGAAATTAGCCTTGCTATCCCTGATTTTAACGGGGAATTACGTGTGATGGCTCAAGCATGGAATGAAAAAGAGTTCGGCCATGCGGATAGCAAAGTGATTGTCGCGGCACCATTAGTGACACAAATGTCGATGCCTCGCTTTATGGCGGGCGGTGATAAGTCTTACTTTGCGCTTGATTTGACTAATATGACGGATAACACACAAAATGTGACTGTTAATTTCAAGGCATCAGGAATGGTGAAACTTGATGGCGTCAGCAGCCGAGAGTTGGAGTTACCAAAAGGCAAACGCACCACCATTAATTTACCTATCAGAGCAGACTACGGCTTCGGTGAAGGCGAAGTTTCGATGACCATTAATGGCGTGAAAATTCAAGGCGAAGCCAATAAAGACTACAGCAATAGTTGGAAAGTGGGTGTTCGTCCGGCACAGCCAGCAGAAACGGTTTCTTTTGCCACTTCCATTGAGCCAGGTACTTCATGGGCACTGCCAACTAACCAAATTGCAGGCCTGCAACCGGATACCATTGAAGGGCAAGTTCTATTAACCAGCCGTCCGCCATTAGATATCTCACGTTATATTCGAGAGTTATTTGCTTATCCATACGGTTGTTTAGAGCAAACTATCAGTGGTTTATACCCTTCATTGTTCTCAACCCAAGCCGAACTGAATAAGTTAGGGATTAAAACGCAAACAGATGCGGACCGCCATAAAGCGATTGAAATTGGTATTCCACATTTGTTAAGTATGCAACGTAATGATGGCGGTTTTTCATTATGGGATAGGAACGGTCGCGAAGAGTATTGGTTAACTGCGTATGCGGCGGATTTCTTGAATAAAGCCAATCAACGTGGCTTTACTGTCCCGCAAGAGGCGATAAGTAACGCCAATACGCGTCTACTGAGCTATTTACAGGATGGTAGTCAAATCAACTACCCGTATACGGAAAACCAAGAGGGCGCTCGTTTTGCTACTCAGGCCTATGCAGGTTTAGTGTTAGCATCACAGCAAAAAGCACCGTTAGGCGCATTACGTCAACTTTATAACCAAAGAAACTCTGCAGCAAGTGGTTTACCTCTGGTTCAGCTTGGAGTTGCATTGAACTTGATGGGTGATAAATCACGTGGTGAGAGTGCAGTGATTGACGGACTGAAAAAACAACGTAACCGCTATAGCTATGTAGGGGATTACGGTTCGGTGATCCGTGATGACGCGATGATTGTTGCGCTATTAAATGAATATAATTTAATGCCAAAATCCCGTGACCAAAAACTTCAAACTTTATCTAATAATTTGACTTCTCAACGTTATTTCTCAACACAAGAGAGCAATGCGTTATATTTAGCAGGTCGTTTCTACTTAAATGAAAGTGAAGCACCGTGGAAAGCTACGATTAATGGCCAAGAACCCCCGATGGTCTCAGATAAACCTGTAAGTGAATTCCTGAGTAAAAATCAATTGGAGACAGGTTATAGCATCGAAAACAGCGGAACGAATACTCTGTATACACGCTTAAATGTGGTGGGTTATCCGCAACATTCACCAAAACCAAGCTCGAATGTATTAGGTATCACTCGTAGCTACTATGATATGAAAGGCAATCGCATTTCATTAGATAGATTAAGAAGCGGTGAAATGGTGGTGGTTAAACTGGAAGTTCAAGCATCCCAAAGTGTGCCGGATGCGTTAGTGGTTGACTTGCTGCCCGCAGGCTTAGAACTGGAAAACCAAAATTTAGCTAACAGTAGCGCTAATTTGAGTGAGTCCGCGCCGAACCTGCAAGAATTAATTGATGACATGCAGCAATCGCAAATACGCCATATGGAATACCGTGATGACCGTTTTGTGGCTGCGGTTGAAGTTCAGCAATACCGCCCAACGACCTTAGTCTACTTAGCGCGAGCGGTGACGCCGGGTGTGTATAGTATTCCGGTACCACAAGTTGAATCAATGTATGTCCCTGACTGGCGTGCGACTGGCTACTCGGATGGCCAATTAGAAATCGTTCGCTAATCACCTTCTAAAGCCCTTATATTGATACTCAGATATAAGGGCTTTTTTAATTTATTTTCGGTACTCCCATCAATGAAAAAATGGTTACGTCGCACAGGCATCACACTGGTTCTGTTGGTCATTATTTTGCCACTGGCTTTTTTAGCTGCTGATAAAATTTGGCCGTTGCCGATTAAGCAAATTGAAATGGCACGGACCGTGGTTGCAGCGGATGGTACACCATTGTGGCGCTTTGCAGACAAAGAAGGAATTTGGCGCTTTCCTGTTACACTCGAAGAGGTTTCTCCTGATTTTATCGAAGCGTTATTAACGTATGAAGACCGCCATTTTTACCGTCACCCGGGGGTAAATCCGTTTTCGTTAGTTAGGGCAGCGGGGCAGTTTGTGAGTTCAGGGCGTATTGTGTCGGGCGGAAGTACCATTTCGATGCAAGTTGCACGGTTAATTGACCCCCATGAAAGAACATTGGGCGGTAAGCTGAAACAGCTTTGGCGTACGGCTCAACTCGAATATCACTATTCGAAAGATGAAATTTTAGAAATGTATTTAAACCGTGCTCCGTATGGCGGAACCATTGAAGGTATTGGCGCAGCTAGCTGGGTATATTTGAATAAGTCACCGGCAAAATTGACGGTGAGTGAAGCGGCTCTCTTTGCTGTTCTACCTCAAGCCCCTAGCCGTTTAAGGCCAGACCGTTATCCACAAAGGGCACAAGCCGCCCGTGATAAAGTATTGGATAGGTTAGAAGAATACCAAGTCTGGAGCTCTGAAAAAGTTGCCGATATTAAACAAGAACAAATTTGGTTAGCACCGAGGAAGAACCCACATTCAGCCCCTTTGCTTGCAAGGCGGGTGACCAAAGATACGCAACAGTCCATCATTGAAACCACTATCGATGCCAGTTTGCAAAGGCAACTGGAAGACATGGCCATGAATTGGAAAAACCAACTACCAAAACAAACATCATTGGGAATTTTGGTGGTTGATCATACAGATATGGCAGTGAAAGCGTATATTGGCTCAATTGATTTTCAGGATGATAGCCGTTTTGGTCATGTGGACATGATTAGTGCTTGGCGCTCTCCAGGCTCAACGTTAAAACCATTCTTATACGCATTAGCTATGGATGACGGGCTCATCCATGCGGAATCGTTATTACAAGATGTTCCACGGCGCTTTAATGATTATCGTCCGGGGAACTTTGACAGTGGTTTTAATGGGCCAGTGAGTGTTAGCGATGCGCTCGTTCGTTCATTGAATTTACCGGTGGTTCAGTTGTTAGATGTGTATGGCAGCAAACGATTTACGGCTCAACTGCGCAATGTTGGGACTGAGCTGCGTTTTCCGTTAGGTAGTGAACCAAACTTGTCGCTGATTTTAGGCGGCACAGCCACACGGATGGAAGATTTAGTTTCTGCCTATAGCGCATTTGCGCGAAAAGGTAATGTGTCACCGTTACGTTTTAAACCAACCGATGAAATTCGCGATAGAGCGTTGATGTCACCGGGAGCTGCATGGATAGTACGCCGTATTATGGGGGGGGAAGCACGCCCTGTTCCTGAGGCTAATTTATCAGGGCAACTCAATTTGGCATGGAAAACGGGAACCAGTTATGGTTATCGCGATGCGTGGGCGATTGGTGTTAATCCACGTTATACCATCGGTGTTTGGGTTGGGCGGCCTGATGCGACACCCGTTGCGGGACAACTAGGCTTTGCAACCGCCATTCCGATTATGAACCAAATTAATGGCATGTTACTGAGCAAAATCTATAAATCCCACGAACCACTACCAAAAGATGTAAAACCTGCCAGTGTGAGCCAAGCGGTGATCTGCTGGCCGGGAGGAACTTCATTACTGAAAGACGATAATAATTGTCGCCAAAGGCGTCTTAGTTGGATCTTGGATAATACCATTCCGCCTACTTTAATGGCGCGAGATCAAGAGTCTCTATTAGGATTAAGACAAAAAATTTGGGTGAATGAAAAAGGGCTCCAAGTCGCGGCAGATTGCCCAAATGCCCAAGAAAAAGAAGTACATTTATGGCCTATTACCGTCGAATCTTGGTTGCCATCAAGTGAAAAACGTGAGAACCGTTTACCCAAAGCGGATTTATCGTGTCCACCGATGAAGCTAGAAATGCCGCCATTATTGATTTTTGGTATCCGTGATGGGGAGGTTTTACAGCGTCTACCTGGGAAAACCAGCTTAGATTTACGTTTAGTCACGCAGGGTGGGCAAGGGCAGAAATGGTGGTTTTTAAACGGAGAACAAGTGAATACAACTGAGCAAAACGGTTCTATTTTGCTGACACTCGATAAAAGTGGAAACTACCAAATTTCGGTATTAGATTTAAGCGGCCAAGTGACGGCAATGAGCTTTAGAGTGAAGTAATAGATGAAAAACGTGACTTACCCGAAAAAATAGTGTTTTTTGCTATAAAAAGTTTAACAAAATGTTGTTGTGACTGTAGGAAATTGTAATCAGAGCCCCTATAATCATCGCCTTATTTTTCTTTTTCCTAGATATGGTTGCTTTTGAAGTCTAAAGGCCTAACAATAGAATTAGAAATAATATAAAAAACTACAACATGCCTATTTTAAGTTCTTGCATCCTAAGTTACAGGGAAGAATAAAGAATAAAGGCCTAATGAATCGCTAAGAGGTTATTTATGACTGTTCAACGTACATTTTCTATTATTAAACCAAACGCTGTGAAGAAAAACGTTATTGGTGCAATCTACAACCGTTTTGAAAGCGCGGGTTTCACAATCATCGCTGCTAAAATGATGCATTTGACTCGTGAGCAAGCTGAAGGCTTCTACGCTGAACACAAAGGCCGTCCTTTCTTTGAAGGTCTGGTTGAATTCATGACTTCAGGCCCTATCATGCTGCAAGTGTTAGAAGGTGAAAATGCAATCCAACGTCATCGTGACCTGATGGGCGCAACTAACCCAGATAACGCATTAGCGGGTACTTTACGCGCAGACTACGCAGACAGTTTCACTGAAAACGCAACTCACGGTTCAGACTCTGAAGAATCTGCTGCACGTGAAATCGCGTATTTCTTCACTGCTGATGAAATCTGCCCACGCTAAGACTTCTTTAACTAATGCATTAGCATTATTGTTATAAAGTTTGTACAATGCGACGCCCTGCTATGATTAGCGGGGCGATTATATTTTTAAGACCGCAAAAATTACGTCGTGCTATACTCACCACTAGCACTGCCGAAAGTGTAACAACGAGGCAATACACCATGTCTGATATGACGACAGATGCACAATGTGCAACTTCTTCCGCTATTTCTGTCACACCAGAAAAAACGAACCAAAAAACCAATTTACTTGATTTAAACCGCAAGCAAATGCGCGAGTTCTTTGCTCAAATGGGTGAAAAACCGTTCCGCGCGGATCAGGTCATGAAATGGATTTATCATTATTGCTATGATGATTTTGACCAAATGACCGATATTAATAAAGTCCTTAGAGCAAAACTGAAAGAAGTCGCGGAAATCCGTGCACCGGAAGTCGCTGATGAACAGCGTTCATCAGATGGCACCATTAAGTGGGCAATCAAAGTGGGTGACCAACTGGTTGAAACGGTGTATATCCCAGAAGCAGACCGTGCAACATTGTGCGTTTCTTCACAAGTGGGTTGCGCATTGGAATGTAAATTCTGCTCTACGGCGCAACAAGGCTTCAACCGTAACTTACGTGTTTCAGAAATTATTGGTCAAGTTTGGCGAGCTGCCAAAATTATTGGTTCACTGAAATCCAGTGGACGTCGTCCAATTACCAACGTTGTGATGATGGGAATGGGCGAACCATTGCTGAATTTGAATAATGTCGTCCCTGCGATGGAAATTATGTTAGATGACTTCGGCTTTGGTCTATCTAAGCGCCGTGTCACGATTTCCACTTCAGGTGTTGTGCCTGCACTGGATAAGCTAGGGGATATGATTGATGTTGCGTTAGCGATTTCATTGCATGCGCCAACAGATGATATCCGTGACGATATCGTTCCAATTAATAAAAAATACAATATTGAAACCTTCCTCAACAGTGTAAATCGTTATTTAACGAAATCGAATGCTAATGCAGGGCGAGTAACTGTTGAGTATGTGATGTTAGATCACGTGAACGACAGTGTTGAGCAAGCACATCAATTAGCGGAATGTTTAAAAAATACACCGAGCAAAATTAACTTAATTCCATGGAACCCGTTCCCAGGGGCGCCATACGGTAGAAGTTCGAACAGTCGTATTGACCGTTTTTGTAAAGTATTGATGGGATATGGTTTTACCACGATAGTGCGCAAAACACGCGGTGATGATATTGATGCTGCCTGTGGGCAACTTGCTGGTGACGTGATCGACAGAACAAAACGAACGTTGAAAAAACGCTTAGCAGGGGAACCTATCAAGGTAAAAACAGTCTGATTTATAAATAGGCTTGAATCAGTGAATTAGGTGATGATTTAGGGCGTTTTAGAGTTAGGCAAAACGCCTTTGTTCACCTACAATAGTTGAAGCAATAAGAAAAATTTAATTGTTGTTTCAACATGATGATAAATTATTGACGAATAAAGCTGCTCAATGTTTGCTTTATATCTTTTAAACTTGGAAATAGTGTTGCCAGCAAATGACTATCGAAAATAATACCGAACAAGCTACGACCACAGTAGGACAATTATTGACGCAAGCACGTGAGCGCATGGGGCTAACCCAAGATGTTGTTGCAGAACGATTGTGCCTTAAAATCAGTACGGTAAAAGAGATAGAACAAGATATTGCTCCCGCTGGCGTGGAACCAACATTTTTACGAGGCTATATTCGTCTTTACGCTCGTATGGTAGGTATACCCGAAAGCGAATTAAAAACGTATATGAAAACGGAAGAAACCGTTACGTTAGCCAAAGTTTCTCCTATGCAAAGTTATTCTTTGGGGAAAAAACGCAAAAAGCGCGAAGGTTGGTTAATGAAGCTGACTTGGTTGATTGTGATTGTTCTTATCGCAATGGTTGGCATATGGTGGTGGCAGGATCATAACGCTCAAAAAAATGAGCTAGTTTCAATGGCAAATCAAAATGATTTGATTTTGTCCCAGCAAGATAATAACACCACACCGGTTGAATTACTGACATCAACAGAGGTCGTCTCAACTGACACGGCGCCTGTTGTACCGGAAAATACTCTTGAATTACAAACTCAAGAGCCCGTATTAGCGACTGACTCTGCTGCCGAGCCTGTCAAAACAATTCCATTACCTAATGCACCGCAATCTTCAGTTGCATTAGACAGAACACAAAATACAGAAACGGCTGAACCTGTTGCTGCAAGCAGCCAAGCCCTAGTATTGAATTTTACTGGCCAGTGCTGGTTAGAAATTCGTGATGCGAATAATAAAATCTTATTTAGTGGCACCAAAAATAATGGTGATAAGTTGGAACTTGATGGGCCGCAACCTTATCGCCTGAATATTGGTGCACCAGCGAATGTCACTGTACAGTTTCAAGGCAATACTGTTGATTTAAGCCGCTTCATTAAAGCGAAACGTCCAGCAAAATTGAAGTTACCTGAAGCCTAAAAACAGACAGGTAAAAAGAAGCAAACTATATCCGAAAACATCTTTTTTGATAGGCTATAGTTTGCTTTCTTGTGTATAGTTGAGCGTATAAAAATAATCGTTAAAACTATATCGCGGTAACAAAGAATATCACGGTAATAAAGAGTACCACGGTAACAAAGAGCACATGGACGTTCGGAGAATTAAACCAAAATGCATAATGAATCACCGATAAAAAGACGTAAATCCACCCGTATTAATGTAGGTAGCGTACCCGTAGGCGATGGCGCTCCTATCGCTGTCCAGTCAATGACTAATACCCGTACAACTGATGTCGAAGCCACAGTTCGCCAAATAAAATCCCTTGAGCGTGTGGGTGTTGATATTGTGCGTGTTTCTGTTCCTACCATGGATGCCGCTGAAGCATTTAAATTGATTAAACAGCAAGTTAGCGTTCCATTGGTGGCGGATATCCATTTTGACTATCGTATTGCATTAAAAGTGGCAGAATACGGCGTTGATTGCTTGCGTATTAACCCAGGTAATATTGGTAGCGAAGAACGAATTCGCCAAGTTGTTGATTGCGCACGCCACTACAATATTCCAATTCGTATTGGGGTTAATGGTGGCTCCCTTGAAAAAGATATTCAAGAGAAGTACGGCGAGCCAACACCTGAAGCATTGGTTGAGTCGGCAATGCGTCATGTGGACATCCTGGATAGGCTTAATTTTGATCAGTTTAAGGTTAGTGTAAAAGCATCAGATGTATTTCTTGCTGTCGGCTCTTACCGTTTATTAGCGAATAAAATCGATCAACCACTGCATTTAGGGATTACCGAAGCCGGTGGTGCCCGTGCAGGTTCAGTAAAATCTGCAATTGGCTTAGGAATGCTATTGTCTGAAGGTATCGGTGACACCTTGCGTATTTCTTTAGCTGCTGACCCTGTTGAAGAAGTTAAAGTGGGTTTTGATATCTTAAAATCACTGCGAATTCGTTCACGTGGTATTAATTTTATTGCTTGCCCAACTTGTTCACGGCAAGAGTTTGATGTGATTGGTACCGTGAATGAATTAGAACAGCGTTTAGAAGATATCATTACACCAATGGATGTATCGATTATTGGCTGTGTGGTTAATGGCCCCGGTGAAGCGGAAGTTTCTACGCTAGGCGTTGCAGGGGCAAAAACCAAGAGCGGTTTTTATGAAGACGGTAAACGACAAAAAGAGCGTTTTGATAATGACAACATTATCGACCAGTTAGAGGCTAAAATTCGAGCCAAAGCGGCGATGATGGATGAAAGCAAGCGGATTGAAGTCAACTTAAAAGACTAATTTTGTGTATTCTACTGCTAAGCGGCTCACCGAGTCGTTTGGCATGTTTAGAACAAACACTCTATCAATCATCCGCATTTTTTTCTAAAATCGGTCGCTCACCGTACAAATTGACAGATAAATCCCGATTAGTATCAGTAATTGGTGTTTGTTGATTGAACCAGATGATATTTCGCTCTTATAATCAAACTTATGTAATTCTGAAAATAGAGAAATAAAGTGGGAAAAAATATCCAAGCCATTCGCGGTATGAATGATTACTTACCAGCTGACACGCGTGTATGGCAGAAAATCGAAGCAACATTGAAAAATATTTTACAGGGTTATGGTTTTAGTGAAATTCGTACCCCGATTGTAGAGCAGACCCCGCTATTTCGCAGAGCGATTGGTGAAGTGACGGATGTCGTTGAAAAAGAAATGTACACTTTCAATGACCGTAACGATGAGAGTCTGACATTACGCCCTGAAAATACCGCAGGTTGTGTCCGTGCAGGTATTGAGCATGGTTTGCTGTACAATCAGGAACAGCGTTTGTGGTATTTAGGACCTATGTTCCGTTATGAGCGCCCACAAAAAGGCCGTTATCGTCAATTTCACCAGTTAGGGGCTGAAGTTTTTGGTCTTGCGGGTCCTGATATCGATGCTGAAGTCATCTTAATGACGGCACGCTGGTGGAAAGCGTTAGGCATTAGTGAGCATGTGACTTTAGAGCTGAACTCGATTGGCTCATTAGAAGCGCGTGCCAATTACCGTGAGGCTTTAGTTGCTTTCTTAGAACAGCATAAAGACAAGCTGGATGAAGATTGTAAGCGTCGCATGTATACAAATCCTCTACGTGTTTTGGATTCTAAAAATCAAGAAATTCAGGCTTTATTGAATGATGCACCTGAACTGTTTGATTACCTTGATGTCGAATCACGTGAGCACTTTGATGGCTTATGTAAGTTATTAGAAGCAGCAGGGGTTAAATACCGCGTTAATCAACGCTTAGTTCGTGGTCTTGACTACTACAACCGAACCGTTTTTGAATGGGTAACAACGGCACTGGGCTCACAAGGCACAGTTTGCGCGGGCGGTCGATATGACGGCTTAGTTGAACAATTAGGCGGTCGTGCAACACCTGCGGTTGGTTTTGCCATGGGTATGGAACGGATGGTGTTATTAGTCCAAGAAGTGAACCCAGAATTTACAGCGGATGCTTCAGTTGCTGATGTTTATCTTGCTTCTTTTGGCGAAGATAGCCAACAAGCAGCGATATTAGTAGCCGAAAAAGTACGTGATGCACTACCAACACTACGGTTAATGACTAACCACGGTGGTGGTAACTTCAAGAAACAGTTAGCAAGAGCGGACAAACAAGGCGCTAAAATTGCACTGATCTTGGGGGAAGATGAAATTAAAAATAGCCAAGTCACATTGAAAGATTTACGCACAGGCGTACAAGAAACTATTTCGCAGCAACTTATGGCGTCACGCATCGCCGAGTTATTAGGTTAAGGAGAGACAAGTGGAAGTCTATACAAACGAAAATGATCAAGTCGATGCGATTAAACGCTTTTTTGCGAATAATGGCGTGGCATTAGTTGTTGGCCTTGTAATTGGCGTTGGTGGTGTGTTTGGTTGGAACTACTGGCAGTCTCATAAAACGAATGTACTGCAGGAAAGCGCTCAAAAGTTTGAAGCAGTAAATAGCCAATTACGTTCAGGCTCAGAGCAAGGCATTGTTGCAGCGCAAAAATTCGCGGCTGAAACCGACGATGTATACAGTGCGATGATGGGCTTAGAGCTTGCACAAATCGCGGTGGATAAAGGCGATTTAGCTAATGCACAAACTGCATTGACCAATGCACTAGCCAAGGCAAAAACCGTGGATATGCAAGATTTAATTAACTTGCGTTTAGCTCGAGTCCAATTAGCCCAAGGTGATGCTGATGGCGCGATAGCGTCAGTTGCAAATATTAAAAGTAAATCATGGCAAGCAACGGCACAGGATGTCCGTGGTGATGCTTTACTCCATAAGGGCGATAAAGCTGGTGCAAAAGCCGCTTATGCTCAGGGGTTAGAAAGTGAAGGCTCTCAATCTATTAGAGGTATTTTGACTCTGAAGTTGAACAACGTATCTAATTCATAAGAAGAAAGGAAACGACAAACATGCAGTTGCGCAAAACACTTTTAGTTGGCCTAGTCGCTTCAGCTTTACTTGCCGGTTGTTCCAGCGAAACTGATTCTATTATCATGGCGCCACTTCCACAGGTTGAAAATCAATTCACCCCATCAATTGTTTGGGATAAATCGGTTGGAAATGGTGTTGAACAATTTTATTCTGAATTATCACCTGTTTGGGATGGTTCAGCGGTTTATGCAGCAGACCGCAAAGGTTTAGTTAAAGCCTTTGAACTCGATAGTGGCAAAGAACTGTGGTCAGTCGATTTATCTAAACGCACGGGTTTTCTTTCTGCTAACTTATCGGCATTGCTATCAGGTGGTTTAACCGTTGATGGTGATAAAATTTTTGTGGGTACTGAGCGCGGAACCGTTATTGCTCTGAACAAAGAAGATGGCCAAGTTGCTTGGGATGTCGAAGTTGCAGGCGAAGCCCTTTCTAAACCTGTTGTGAGTAACGACTTTGTTATTATTCACACCAGTAATGGTCAACTACAAGCTTTAGATGTCAATAGTGGTGAAATCAAGTGGACCGTTAATATGGATACCCCGTCGTTGTCATTACGTGGTGAATCTGCTCCTGCGGTTGCTTTTGGTGCTGCGATTGTCGGTGGGGATAATGGCCGTGTCAGTGCGGTGCTATTGTCTCAAGGTCAGTTAATTTGGCAACAACGTATTTCTCAAGTGACAAGTTCGACAGAAATCGGTCGCTTAAATGATGTCGATATGACACCAATTATTGATGACGGTAAAGTGTATGCGATTGCCTATAATGGTACTTTAGCCGCACTGGATATGCGTTCAGGTCAAATTCTGTGGAAACGCGAGCTTGGCTCAATCAATGACATGGTGATGTCAGGTGAAAACCTGTATCTTGTCGACCAGAATGATCGCGTGTTATCTGTTCGTAAAAGCGATGGTGTAACGCTGTGGACACAGGAAGAACTGCTAAACCGCGGGCTATCTGCGCCAGAAATGTATAATGGCTATCTTGTGGTCGGTGATAAAGAAGGTTATCTGCATTGGTTAGATATGAGTACGGGCGGGTTTGTAGCACAAAACAAATTAAACAGCTCCGGTATCCACAGTCGTCCAGTGGTTGCAAGTGATAAGCTAATGGTTCAGACAAAAAACGGAACAGTTTACCTGTTAACACGTTAATTTTCTGACAAACCGCCAATTTATCGATAAAATCAACGGTTCCTGAAGATAGGAGCCGTTTCGTTTTTTTGTTTTCTGAGTTAAAGCCTCAGAATTCCTTTAGTTAATAAAAGTTGTGAGGCATCTAAAAATGATACCCGTCGTAGCGCTGGTAGGGCGTCCAAACGTAGGAAAATCCACGTTATTTAACCGTTTAACCCGTACCCGTGACGCATTAGTAGCGGACTTTCCCGGTCTGACTCGTGATCGTAAATATGGTCGTGCTGAAGTTGAAGGGCACGAGTTCATTATTATTGACACGGGTGGTATCGATGGGACTGAGGAAGGCGTAGAAACACACATGGCCGCACAGTCCTTGCAAGCAATTGAAGAGGCAGACATTGTTCTGTTTATGGTTGATGCAAGAGCTGGGTTAATGCCCGCTGATGAAGGCATTGCCAAACACCTTCGTAGTCGCAAGAAAAAAACCTATTTAGTCGCGAACAAAACCGATGGAATTGATGTAACTACGGCAATCGGAGATTTTTACTCGCTTGGCCTAGGCGAAATTCATCCGATCGCGGCATCACATGGTCGCGGTGTTACTCAGTTAATTGAACAGTCGTTGAAACCTTTTGTGGAAGAAGACGAGGAAGAAGTTGAGTTGACCGAGGAAGAAGAAAATGCGGCATATTGGGCTGAGTTAGAAGCTCAAGGTGAGCTTGATGAAGACGAAGAAGATGACTTTGACCCAACAACATTACCGATTAAATTAGCTATCGTTGGCCGTCCGAATGTCGGTAAATCGACATTAACCAACCGTATTTTAGGTGAAGAACGTGTTGTGGTGTTTGATATGCCAGGAACCACACGTGACAGCATTTACATCCCAATGGAACGCGATGAGCGTGAGTATATTTTAATCGATACCGCTGGTGTGCGTAAGCGTGGAAAAGTTACAGAAACAGTGGAAAAATTCTCTGTTATCAAAACATTGCAAGCGATTGAAGACGCGAACGTCGTACTCTTAGTTATCGATGCACGCGAAGGTATTTCAGACCAAGATTTATCTTTACTTGGCTTTATCCTCAATGCGGGGCGCTCATTGGTGATTGCAGTCAATAAATGGGATGGTATGAAGCCAGAAGACCGCGAGCACGTAAAAGATATGCTTGAGTTGCGTCTTGGTTTTGTTGATTTCGCGCGTATTCACTTTATTTCTGCACTACATGGTAGTGGAGTGGGTAATTTATTTGAATCAGTGCAAGAAGCTTATGAGTCTGCAACTCGTCGTGTAGGTACTGCATTATTAACTCGTATCATGAAGATGGCAGAAGATGAGCACCAACCGCCACTTATTCGTGGTCGTCGTGTTAAAATGAAGTATGCCCATGCTGGGGGACACAATCCACCAATTGTGGTGATCCACGGCAACCAGGTCTCTGATTTGCCAGACAGCTACAAACGTTATTTGATGAACTACTTCCGTCGTTCATTACAAGTGATGGGCACACCAATTCGAATTCTGTTTAAAGAGGGAGAAAACCCTTATGCAGATAAGAAAAATAAGTTAACGCCAACCCAGTTGCGTAAGCGTAAGCGTTTGATGCAACACTTGAAAAAACGCTAATCAATAAGGTGCTAATGAAGGTTTAATTAACCCTATGAATGCATAAAAGCCGTAACAAAATTATTATGTTACGGCTTTTTGATATTACCTGGGTTAATACTTTAAGAATGAATATCATCCTTACGTTACCAACATGTATCATGATGGATGTAGGGTAAGAATTAAAGATTGAGGAAAATTATGGACACTCGTTCTTCTACACGTTTAAACAAATATATTAGTGAAAGTGGTATTTGCTCAAGACGTGAAGCTGACCGTTATATTGAACAAGGTAATGTATTTATTAATGGTAAGCGTGCAGGAATTGGCGACCAAGTTTTCTCTGGTGACGTAGTAAAAGTTAATGGGCAATTAATCGAACCGCGTAATGAAGAAGATTTAGTGTTAATCGCACTCAATAAACCAGTCGGTATTGTCAGTACGACAGAGAGTGGTGAAAAAGATAATATTGTTGATTATGTTAACCACAGCACCCGAATTTTTCCAATTGGCCGCTTAGATAAAGACTCTCAAGGGCTAATTTTTCTCACTAATCATGGGGATTTGGTGAATAAAATTTTACGGGCAGGTAATTCTCATGAGAAAGAGTATTTAGTTACCGTCAATAAACCCGTAACAGATGATTTTATTCGTGGAATGGGGGCTGGAGTACCCATTCTTGGAACAATGACGAAAAAATGTAAGGTTAAGAAAGAGGCTCCTTTTGTTTTTAGAATTACGCTTGTGCAGGGACTAAACCGTCAAATTCGTCGTATGTGTGAGCATTTTGGCTTTGAGGTCACCAAACTTGAACGCGTTCGCATCATGAATGTTAAATTGACAGGCATTCCTGTCGGGGAGTGGCGTGATTTAACCGATGATGAATTGATTGAATTATTTGATATGATGGAAAAATCTGAATCAGACGTAAAATCGAAAAAGCCACAGAAGTCAGCCTCTGCGAATAAAAGTAATACAAAGCAGACTTCGCCAAGTAAACCCAAAGTAAAACCAGAAAACCCGACACGCAAAAAGTTTACACAACCAGGCAGAAAAAAGAAAAAACGTTAACGTGCAGGTTTGATTAATAAGGCTGAATGAAAGAGCCGCTTCAAGCTCTTTAGTATCGGCCTTCATGTTTTAAGAAAAATTAATCCCAAAAATAGTTTAATGCCATTTAGCGATATATATTATTGTGAATCAAATTCAATCCCAACATCTAACCAGCTTTGTCGTGTTTTTTGTGCGATAGTACCATCAAACAGTTTGTTAGCCGCTCGGATCGTTGCATTAGCAAATTCGATGAAGTTGGCTCTCTTTGTCACATTATTGTCAGACACGGCTTCAAGCCAAATTTTACCGGCGATGTCCCATGTATAACCTCCAAGACTCTTAGCTAATAGGTAAAAGGCTCTATTTGGGATACCTGAATTAATATGTACGCCGCCATTGTCAATAAAAATAGGTAAATCCTGATATTGAGACATATGACCAACTTGCGGATCTCTATCATCGTCAGAAAGATAATATGCATCCCCAGGATTTATCATAGAACGTAGTGCCGGCGCATTTATTTGGTCAATAAATAAATTTTCGCCTAGTAGCCAATTAGAAGTATCGGCTGTTTCATTATTTAAATATTGTTTCACCATAATCCCAAGTACATCTGCGACAGACTCATTGAGCGCACCAGATTGGCAAGTATATCTAAAATCAGCTTTTGAACTAATAAAGCCGTGAGCCAGTTCGTGAGCGATTATATCGATGTCATTATAGAATGGGCCAAAAACGATTCCATCCCCGTCACCAAAGAAAATAGCTTGAGAATTCCAAAATGCATTAGCGTAGTTTGTTCCATAATGGATAACCGCATTAATATCAGCAGAACAGCCAAAAATTTGGTCAATATTTAATTTTTCCTTAAAAAAGGTACGGATAATGCCAATTGAATTAAATACTTGCCCCGCTGGTTCTGATGGCGCATGAGTATCTTCTTCGCGCATAATCACCGCGTAGTCATCATGTGGCATATGGCTATCAGGTGAAAGTCCTGAACGTTCACAAATTGGCAGGTCGGAATGCCAGTGGTTTTTATGTGGGACAGGGCGTTGAGCATCGCGAATAAAGCGATTATAGCGCTTTCCTATCATATCTATAGGGCAAGCTGAAAGATTATTGCGGTGGAGTAATGCATCTTCATGTGAATAGGTTCGGCTCATAATATCATTGATATGCGTGAGCGTTGATTTTAAGTCTGTGTGGCCTGATTTAGTGACTAAACTTGCTAATAAACAAGGTGATAATAATGAACGGCCTAAAATTTGATTCATATTACAACTCCATTCAGTTGGGTGAAATGGAATCATAATCTGTCGTGATTGACTTGTAACTACTTGATATTTAAGATTTATAATCAACAATTATTATTTTATGTTAGAAAGGTAGAACGGTTATTTTTCTACCTTAATTTATAAACCAGTGTTATCAATTATGGCGAAACCCACTCTTTATTTAAGACTAAAAATTCAGTATAGAGGGCAGCTTCTGGGCTATTAGGTTCTGGATGATAGTCGTATTCCCAGCGAACAAGCGGTGGCATTGACATTAAAATTGACTCTGTGCGGCCTCCGCTTTGTAAGCCAAATAATGTACCTCTATCCCATACTAAGTTAAATTCTACGTAGCGACCACGACGATATAATTGGAATTGACGTTCTCTTTCACCCCATGAATGAGCTCGGCGTTTTTCAATAATCGGGACATAGGCATCTAAAAAACCATTACCCACGGCTTGAGTGAAGCTAAAACAAGACTCAAAACCACCTTGGTTAAGGTCATCATAAAATAGCCCACCAACACCTCGAGGTTCATTTCTATGTTTCAGGAAAAAGTATTCATCGCACCAATTTTTATATTTAGGATATACATCAGCCCCATAAGGGCGACATAGATCACGAGCAACGGTATGCCAGTGGATGACATCTTCATGAAAACCATAGAAAGGGGTTAAATCAAAACCGCCACCAAACCACCAAACGGGCTCACAACCTTCTTTTTCAGCGATAAAGAAACGAACATTAGCATGGGTAGTTGGAATGTAAGGATTCAGAGGGTGAATAACAAGAGAGACGCCCATTGCTTGGTAGCTACGGCCAGTAAGCTCGGGCCGATGTGCAGAGGCTGATGCTGGCAACTTTTCTCCTTTAATATGTGAGAAGTTAACCCCAGCTTGTTCAAATAATGCGCCTTTCGTTAGTATTCGGCTACGACCGCCACCACCTTCAGCTCGCTCCCATGTTTGTTCTAGAAAAGTTTCCTTACCATCTAGCTCAGTAATTTTTTGGCAAATAGTCTCTTGCAAGTTCTGCAAATAGGCTTTTACGCGATCAATATCTGGGTAATTCATTGTTTTATAATAGAACCATAGCAAAAAAATAATGGTTAAAGTATACCCTTTTGCTCGAAGAAAGGCATATTGAATATTGATTGTGTTGCAAAAGCAGAGATAATGGCAGAAAGATTAGCTTAAGTAGGCAAATGAGATGGAAATACGAGTCTTTCGGCAAAGTGATTATGAAGACGTCCTGACCTTATGGGAGCGTTGTGCTCTCAATGAATTTTCAGGTGATCCTGAACTCGATATTGAACGCAAATTACAGTGTGGGGCCGACTTATTTTTAGTGGCTGAAGTTGCCGGTGAAGTTGTCGGTACTATTATGGGGGGCTACGATGGCATTCGTGGTACCGCTGTTTATCTTGCTGTTCACCCTGAATATCGCGGTCGTGGTATTGCTAATGCATTAGTGAGTCGACTAGAAAAAAAACTGATAGCCAGAGGCTGCGGAAGAATAGAGTTATTAGTGAGTGAAGAGTCTGATGCGGCTATTTGTATGTTTGAAAAAATGTTGTATGAAGAAGAACAACCTGAACGTTTGATTTATTCGAAAAAATTAACGCACGAAACGGATTTTTAAGTTAATTGACTATTTATTTAACTTTCTATGGGAATGTTTTAGTAAATAGATTGTCACAATATGCATTATGCGACTCATAAAAGAGGATGATATGTCCCAACATGCAAAGTTGAACAGTAATAATGGATTATCGCCGTTGTTGAAGGTTTCTCTACTCTGTGGAGCCGCCTTGTTATCAGGGTGTGCGGGTGTGAAGGTTTTTTCGCCATCGACTTGGTTTAGTGGCCCTCTGGTAGTTTCTAGCTCAGGGCTTGGCCAAGTGACCAGTTTTACACCAATGCAAGCGGATATCATTAAGAAACAGCTTAATGACCGTTATACACTACGCAGCGGTATGCAAATGGAAAGTGGGGATGTGGTCACAGTTTTCCAAGGTATGGATGACAATGAAGTAAAATTAGAAATAGTGGGCCCTGAGCACGGTTATGTCTCACGTATTACGGTGAGTGATCCAAATATCGTCACCGAATGGGGGCCTACAATTGGTACTGAATTTAGCGAAATTTACCAAAAAGCCTTCGGTATTTGCGGCTTAGGTGAACGAGTCAATGACGTTCCGACTATTGAATGTAATTCACCGCAATCAAATAAAGTGGTCTACCGTTTTACAGGTAAATGGCAAGGGCCAGAAGATTTAATGCCTCCAGATGATGACCTAAAAACATGGCAAATCTCACAAATTATTTGGCATAAATAGTTTTATTTCGTTAATGATATCGCCGGGCCTATTCAGACTGGCGATATCTTCCCATTAATACTTCTTTTTCGTTGTTTTCAAAGAAATTTCCCCTTTCTTAAATTTTCTTTCTTATAATAGGCCTGAAACCTATATTCCCTTGCGTTAAAACAAGGTGAACATCATGGCGATAAGATAGGATATTAATATCGTTTTATATAAGAAATAGGTTATATAACATATTCATTTTACGAGGTTTACCGTATGTCTCATTCTCAAAGTGGTATTTTGAAAGAACATAGCCGTTTTGGTATTTTTATTGAAGCGCAAGTGCAAGAGGGATCTCTGGATGAAATTAAGTCTGGATGTAAAAGCTTTGTCGAGGCTTTAACTAAATTACAAGCCCAATACCCAGATGACCGCCTCGGCGCGGTTATCGCGTTTGGCTCTGACATCTGGAAACAGCTCGGTAAGGCAAATAGTGCCCCTGAATTGAAACCATTTCGCACGCTAGGTAAAGGACTCGCTCCAGCCACTCAACGGGATATGTTTATTCATATTCAATCACTGCGCCACGATATTAACTTTTCATTAGCACAGGCGGCTTTAAAAGCATTTGGTAAATCTGTCTCTGTGGTTGAAGAAATTCATGGTTTCCGTTGGGTAGATGATAGAGATTTAAGTGGTTTTATTGATGGAACCGAAAATCCGCAAGGGGAAGAAATTGCGGAGGTCACATTAATCGAAGACGGTGAAGATAAAGGCGGAAGCTATGTTTTAGTCCAACGCTATGAACACGATTTAAGAAAATGGGATCGTTTTTCGGAACATGAACAAGAAAAAATGATTGGTCGGACGAAAAAAGACAGTATTGAGCTGGACGAAGATGCTCGTAATGTTACCTCTCATGTTTCCCGTGTGGTTATTGAAGAAGAAGGTGAAGAGCTTGAAGTCATGCGTCACAGCTTGCCATATGGAACAGCAAGCGGTAAGCACGGCTTATTCTTTGTGGCTTATTGTGCAAGATTACACAATATCGAACAGCAATTATTAAGTATGTTTGGTGAAAAAGACGGCAAATACGATGATTTGTTGCGAATGACGAAAGCGGTATCGGGCAGTTATTACTATGCTCCGTCGATTGAGACATTGACGTCTCTGTAGCGTTACTCGTCATTCTTTGCGTTACAGCGTTGTTGGCTACGTAAGATTACCCTAGTCACATACTATTGTATGCTCCTAGGGCTAATCTTCCTTGCCGCCTAGCTGTAACACAAATTATTTAGAGTAACTGTTTATACTTAGCAATTTAAACATAATGATTTGTATTTATTCTATTATTATTAGCCCGTTATCATTAATGCCTACTTACTACCTAGTAATGATTTAACTTATAGAATGCCCCTCCATTGAGTAATATTCATATCACTAACTAATTAAAAAATCAGTTAATTTTCCTGCTTATGACGTTCATTTCTTTGTTATTCTAATTTGATATATAAAAAGGTGATTGATAGCTACACAGTTATAACCAAAACATATACAGTGGTTCCAATGTTAGCCATTTGGGTTTAGTTACGAACAGGTGTGGAATGAAAAAATCATTTTTGAAAAAAACGGCATTCGCGAGTTTGGCAACAGTCTCATTACTCGGCAGCTCGCCACTAATTGCAGCTGAACTGCTTAACAGTTCTTATGATATTGCACGTGAACTATTTGTGGCGTTGAACCCATCATTTGAAAAACAGTGGAATGAGGCTCACCCTGACGACAAACTAACGATTAAACAATCACACGCAGGCTCATCAAAGCAAGCCTTAGCGATTTTACAAGGGCTAAAAGCAGATGTGGTGACCTACAACCAAGTCACCGATGTGCAAATTTTGCATGATAAAGGCAATTTGATCCCAGCAGACTGGCAAGCTCGCTTGCCAAATAATAGCTCACCGTATTATTCAACAATGGCGTTTTTAGTTCGTAAAGGAAACCCGAAAGGAATTAAAACGTGGGATGATTTGGTCCGCGAAGATGTCAAATTAATCTTCCCAAATCCAAAGACTTCAGGAAATGGTCGTTATACCTACCTTGCTGCATGGGGGGCTTTTAATCAAGAAAATAAAGGTGATAAAGCGAAAACCCGTGAGCAAATGAAACAGTTTTTGAAAAATGTCGAGGTATTTGATACCGGAGGGCGTGGTGCAACAACGTCATTTATTGAGCGGGAGCTTGGTGACGTCCTGATTAGCTTTGAATCTGAAGTGAATAATATTCGCTCTCAGTATGGTGAATCAGACTATGAAGTTATTGTGCCACCAGTGGATATTTTAGCGGAATTCCCTGTCGCTTGGGTCGACAAGAATGTACAAAAAAATGGGACTGAAGACGTCGCTAAAGCTTACTTAAATTATCTCTATAGCCCACAGGCGCAAGAAATCATCACTCAGTATAATTATCGGGTGAATGATAAAGCGGTAATGAATGCGAATAAGGATAAATTTCCTGAAACTCAGCTGTTTACGGTTGAATCTCAATTTGAGAGCTGGCCAAAAGTGATGGATGTTCATTTCGTCACTGGTGGGGAATTTGACAAATTAATGGCAGAAGGGCGCCGTTAATGAATCGTTCAGGAAAGCGCTTTTTGCCGGGTTTTGGGCTAACGCTAGGTAGCAGTCTGTTCTATACGTGTTTGATTTTGCTATTACCCATGAGTGCATTGGTGATTCAATTATCAGAAATGACATGGCAGCAATACTGGGCCGTCATAAGTTACCCACAAGTGGTTGCTGCGTATAAAGTGACGTTACTGTCAGCGTTAGTCGCAAGTCTGTTTAATGCGGTATTTGGCATGCTATTAGCTTGGATTTTAACGCGTTATCGCTTTCCTGGGCGTTTGTTTTTAGATGGTTTAGTGGAT
Organism: Providencia rettgeri; assembly: GCA_900455085.1. Classification (NCBI taxonomy): domain Bacteria; kingdom Pseudomonadati; phylum Pseudomonadota; class Gammaproteobacteria; order Enterobacterales; family Morganellaceae; genus Providencia; species Providencia rettgeri. Next base: position 1,708,262 of record UGTZ01000001.1, read on the forward strand.
TTACCCTTTGCGTTACCTACCGCTGTGGCAGGGCTAACATTAGCAACCTTGTTTGCAACCTCAGGGTGGTATGGGCAATATCTGCACCAATTTGATATTAAAGTTGTTAATACTTGGCTGGGAATTGCGGTTGCAATGGCTTTTACCAGTATTCCGTTTGTTGTGCGTACGGTTCAACCAGTGTTGGAAGAGCTCGGCCCTGAGTACGAAGAAGCTGCTCAGACCCTAGGTGCAAGCCGTTGGCAAACCTTTCGTCGAGTGGTATTACCGGAGCTTTCACCAGCCTTATTAGCCGGAACGGTTTTATCCTTTACACGTAGTTTAGGCGAGTTTGGCGCCATTATATTTATTGCGGGTAATATTGCGTGGCAAACCGAGGTTGTTTCATTAATGATTTTTAGTCAGTTACAACAATTTGATTATCCGGCCGCCAGTGCTGTCGCCTCAGTTATTTTATCGGTTTCATTGTTACTGTTATTTAGTGTCAATTTAGTACAAAGTCGCTTCGGTAAACGGTTAGGAGGCAAGTAATGGCACAAATTACCCCCATTCATACTGCTAGCCGTACCCAAATAAACTGGGGGAAATGGCTATTAATAGCGATAGGTTTATTGTTTTCACTTTTACTATTAGTTATTCCAATTGTTTGGATATTTATTACAGCTTTTCAAAAAGGGTTAGATTCTGTTTTACTGAATTTGGCAGACCCTGATATGCTACATGCCATTGGTTTAACAGTATTAATTGCTTTAATTACGGTTCCGGTAAATTTAGTCTTTGGTACCATGATGGCGTGGTTAGTGACGCGATTTCAGTTTCCTGGTCGCCAATTATTACTAACCCTAGTTGATATTCCGTTTGCGGTTTCACCTGTTGTTGCGGGTTTGCTGTACTTACTTTTTTATGGCTCAAACAGTTGGTTGGGTGGATGGCTTGAAGGTTTTGACATCCAACTGATGTTTTCATGGCCCGGTATGGCATTGGTGACTATTTTTGTCACTTGCCCATTTGTGGTACGTGAGTTAGTCCCGCTAATGTTAAGTCAGGGTAGCCAAGAAGATGAAGCGGCGGTTTTACTTGGGGCCTCAGGATGGAAGATGTTTTGGCGTGTGACATTACCGAATATCCGCTGGGCATTGTTGTATGGCGTCGTTCTAACAAATGCCCGTGCGATTGGTGAATTTGGTGCAGTTTCGGTGGTTTCAGGGGCTATTCGCGGTGAAACATACACCTTACCGTTGCAAGTTGAATTATTGCATCAGGATTATAATACGGTGGGCGCATTTACGGCCGCAGGGATCCTCGCACTAATGGCAATTGTCACCTTAATACTTAAAAGTGCATTGCAGTGGCATTTGAGTCGCCAGCAATCTGAATCAGGAGTCCATTAATCATGAGTATTGAAATTGAAAAAATCGGTAAATTATTTGGTAAAACCCAAGTACTTAACGATATTTCACTGGATATTGCATCGGGTGAAATGGTTGCCCTATTAGGGCCTTCCGGTTCAGGAAAAACAACCTTATTGCGGATTATTGCAGGGCTTGAGCAACAAAGTCAGGGGCTATTACGTTTTCATGGTCACGATGTCAGTAAAATCCATGCTAAAGATAGGCATGTTGGCTTTGTATTTCAACACTATGCACTATTTCGCCACATGACAGTGTTTGATAATGTAGCCTTTGGTTTAACTGTCTTACCAAGAAAACAGCGCCCATCCGCTCAGGCTATTAAAGATAAAGTAACAAAATTGTTGGAGATGGTTCAACTCGCTCATTTAGCTTCACGTTACCCTGCACAACTTTCAGGGGGGCAAAAACAGCGAGTGGCATTAGCAAGAGCTTTAGCCGTTGATCCACAAATTTTATTATTGGATGAACCTTTTGGCGCGCTCGACGCACAAGTACGTATTGAATTACGCCGTTGGTTACGTCAATTACATGATGAATTAAAATTTACCAGTGTTTTTGTGACTCATGACCAAGAAGAAGCCATGGAAGTTGCAGACAGAGTGGTGGTGATGAGCCAAGGTCATATCGAGCAAGTTGGCACACCAAGTGATATATGGCAGCGCCCAGAAACACGATTTGTCCTTGAATTTATGGGGGAAGTCAACCAAATCTCTGCCCATATCAAAGGTTCAACATTAAATATCGGTGGCTATGACTTTCCACTGAACCATACCAGTGTTCAACAAGGTGAAGTCGACGTATTTTTACGTCCTTGGGATATCTCATTACAAGCTGAAGTGGATGAGCAGCACCGTTTACCTGTAAGGGTCACGGAATCGGGACCAAGAGGGCATTTTTGGCAATTAACCGTTCAACCGTTAGGTTGGGGGGAAAGAGCCGTTGTCAGTGATTTGGCAGTCTGAGAAAACAATACCCACTCGAGGTGAACGTTACTTTTTAGGTAGCCAGCAGGCAAAGATTTATCAAGGTGATCAGGCGTTAATTTTTCCACAACTCGCTGAAAGTGCATGAATATAAAATTCAATAATTTATAACACTAATAAATATATTATTGGTGTTACCTTCTCTATTACTTTCTAGGTATATTCCCGATGATTAGACTTTATATTAAAAATATTAAGTCTAATCTCTCTATGTTTAATTTTCGCATAACCATTTGATATCAAATAATTAATTATTGTATTTTTATGGGAAATATAACTGGCAATTCTATAAACTTATTGTAATATAATATATCAATTAGCTATATCAGAAATGGTAATTAAGATAATCTATTTTTCTAATATTAATGTGAAGAGATTTCAATTTTCACATTTCAATATTGGGGTAATATCTTATCTCTATTCTTTCTTATTTATATATAAAAATTATAAGGATGGTAAAGTGTCGGCTCTGGAACAGTTTATCGGTAATACCCCATTAGTAAAACTTCAGCGTTTAACACAAGGGATTGAAGCTGAAATTTGGGTAAAACTTGAAGGCAATAACCCCGCGGGTTCAGTGAAAGATCGTGCGGCATTTTCAATGATTAATGAAGCGCAATTACGGGGTGAAATTAAGCCAGGCGATACGCTAATTGAAGCGACTAGCGGTAATACCGGTATCGCCCTTGCGATGATAGCCGCAGTAAAAGGCTACAAATTAAAATTACTCATGCCAGATAACATGAGTAAAGAGCGACAAGCCTCTATGCAAGCTTATGGTGCAGAACTTATCTTAGTAAGTACGGCTGTCGGTATGGAAGGTGCACGGGATCTTGCTAAAGAAATGGAGCAGCGAGGAGAGGGGAAAGTTTTAGACCAATTTAATAACCCTGATAACCCATTAGCCCATTTTAAAACAACGGGTCCTGAAATTTGGCAGCAAACTCACGGCGCAATTACCCATTTTGTGTCGAGTATGGGAACCACGGGGACCATTACAGGGGTTAGCCGCTATTTAAAATCCCAGTCAGCGGACGTGCACATTGTTGGCTTACAACCTGCTGAAAAAAGCCAAATTCCGGGTATTAGGCGCTGGTCACCGGGTTACTTGCCCGGCATCTTCGATAGCTCATTAGTTGATAGCGTACTGGACATCAACCAGCAAGAAGCCGAAGAAACCATGAGAGCCTTAGCGAAGGTTGAAGGTATCTTTTGTGGTGTGAGCTCAGGTGGAGCGGTTGCCGGTGCTTTAAAAGTGGCTAAAGCGAATCCAGGAGCGGTGATTGTGGCAGTCATTTGTGACCGAGGAGACCGCTATTTATCAACAGGTGTATTTAATGAGTGAGATAATTTAATTGCCACTGGCGTGCAATAAAGTACCCCATCAATGAAAAACCATCAGGCAAGCCTGATGGTTTAAGCTAAATATGGGTAGTTGAGTTATTTCTTAATACGCATGACGACAGTTTCACCCACTGTCACTGAGCCCGTCAGTTTGTTTAGCTCTTTGATTTCGTCCATATTAGAAATGACAACTGGAGTTAGAACCGATTTTGCTTTCTCTTCTAATAGTGCTAAATCAAACTCAATGATTAAATCACCTTTTTTCACTGCTTGACCTTCTTCGGCGATGCGTTTAAAACCCTCACCTTTAAGCTCAACAGTATCAATACCGAAGTGAACAAATAGTTCTATGCCATCATCTGATTCAATAGAAAACGCATGGTTAGTTTCAAAGATTTTACCAATTGTACCGTCTACAGGGGCAACGATTTTGTTACCTGCGGGTTTAATCGCAATACCGTCACCTACAATTTTTTCTGCGAACACAACGTCTGGAACAT